>JAKFDH010000088.1:0-2145 GCA_036676245.1 Massilia sp.
CTCGGCTACATGGCGAAGATCGAGCCCGAATTCACGCGCCGCAACTGCAAGCTGATCGGCCTGTCGGTGGATCCGGTGGACAACCACACGCGCTGGGCCAGCGACATCGAAGAGACCCAGGGCTATCTGCCGAAGTACCCGATGATCGGCGACACCGACCTGGCCGTCGCCAAGCTTTACAACATGCTGCCGGCAGACGAGGCCGGCACTTCCGAGGGCCGCACCGCGGCCACCAACGCGACCGTCCGCTCGGTCTTTGTCATTGGCCCCGACAAGAAGATCAAGCTGATGATGACCTACCCGATGACCACCGGCCGCAACTTTGACGAGATCCTGCGCGTGCTCGACTCGATGCAGATGACGGCCAAACACAAGGTGGCGACACCGGTGAACTGGAAGCATGGCGACGATGTGATCATCGCCGGCTCGGTGAGCGATGACGATGCGAAGGCGCTGTTCCCGCAAGGCTGGAAGGCGCCCAAGCCCTACCTGCGCATCGTCAAGCAACCATCATGATCTTCGAGCAGGTCGCCGTCGGGGGTTGCCAGTCCTACCTGCTGGGCTGCCCGGACACCTGCGCCGGGGCGGTGATCGATCCCGAGGTCAGCCAGATCGACCGCTACCTGGCGCTGGCGTCGCGTGACGCGCTGCGCATCCACTTCGTGATCGACACGCACACGCACGCCGATCACTTCTCGGCCGCGCGCCAGCTGGCCGACCGCCTCGGCGCGCTGACCGTCATGCACCGGGCCAGCCCGGCGCCCGGCGTGGACCTGCGCGTCGATGACGGCGAGATGATCGTGCTCGGCAAGTTGCGGCTGCAGGTGCTGTACACGCCCGGGCATACCGTGGACTCGATGTGCCTGGTTTCGGGCGACCGGGTGTTCACCGGCGATACGCTGCTCATCGGCGGCACCGGGCGCACCGACCTGCCCACCGGCGATCCCGAAGCGCTGTACGACAGCCTGTTCGGGCGGCTGCTGAAGCTCGACCCGGCGCTGCTGGTGTATCCGGCCCACGACTACAAGGGCCGCGGCCACTCGACCATCGGCGAGGAGATCGCCACCAATCCGCGTCTGCAGCGGACGGACCGGGCGGCGTTCGTGGAGATGATGAAGAGTCTCGACCTGTCGATGCCCACCCACCTCACGGAGGCGCTGCGCACCAACATGAGCGGCGGCAAGACCGTGGCGCAGATGCTGGCCGAGGCTGCCGCCTGCGTGCCCTTCATGTCCATGGCCGAGTTGCGGTCTCGTGTCGAGACGGCACCGGCCGGGCTGATCGTGCTCGATGTGCGCGAACGCGACGCCTACGAGGCCGGGCACATTCCCGGCGCGCGACTGCTGCCGCGCGGCCAGCTGGAGCTGCGTGTCGACAACGAGCTGCCGGACCCGACGGCCCGCATCGTCACCTGCTGCGAGTTCGGCCGTGTCTCGACACTGGCCGCGGCCACGCTGCGCACCATGGGCTTTCAGCGCGTGGTGGCGCTTGACGGCGGCATGAAGAGCTGGCGCGAGGCGGGCTACCCGGTGCGCGCGGGGCCGGCGGCCTGACGGCGGTCCCGCGTCACCCAGCCGCCTGACGTGCAGCGCAGCGGCCACGGGAATTTTTTCTCAGGGCGCCTTGACGCAGTAGCAATAGATGAACTGCTGCGTGGTGCCCGACGGGGTTTCGTGGACTTCGGTGGCGCTTTCGACGAGCTGGAAGGCCGCGCCGAATTCGCCGTGCAGCCCCGCCGTGTCATAGCGAACCACCTCCAGACCGCTGCACTGGGCCGGCCCCTCCGGCCCAAAGGTGGCGACGATGACATGGCCGCCCGGCTTGACGGCCCGCATCACCTGCCGCACATAGGCTTGCCGCTGCCCGGCGTCAGTCAGAAAGTGGAAAACCGCCCTGTCATGCCAGACGTCATAGCGCGCGGCGGGGAGGGCCACCTGGGTGACGTCCCCGACCCACCAGGTCACCGCCTGACCGGCGGGGCCGAGGCGTTGCCGGGTGGCATCAATGGCCGCCTGCGAAATATCGAGCACGCTGACGTCGCGGTAGCCCGCCGCCAGCAAGTCATCGACCAGCGTCGACTCGCCACCGCCGACGTCGATGACGGACATGGCGCGCTCAGGCGCCGCTTTTTCGATCAGCGACAGG
>JAKFDH010000089.1:0-1906 GCA_036676245.1 Massilia sp.
CACGAGCTCGGCCACAACCAGGGCCTGAGCCACGCGCACAGCCGCGACTGCGGCACTGTCACGCTCGGCAGCAGCTGCACCGTGAGCGATTACGGCGACGTCGCCGACATCATGGGCGCGGTGCGCGTCGGCCACTTCAGCCCGTTCCAGAAGGAGTTGATGGGCTGGCTCAACGATGGTGTGTCGCCGCCGATCCATACGGCCAGCACCAGCGGTCGTTATTCGATCGAACCGTATTCGAGCAGCAGCGTCGGTCCGAAGGCGATCAAGGTCCCGCGCGGCACCGACGGTAGCGGTAGGAAGCTTTGGTACTACGTCGAATACCGCCAGCCGATCGGCGCCGATGCATCGATGGGCGCGATCGGCAACCTGACCAAGGGCGTGCTGGTCCGCCTGGCCACCGAAGGCGATCGCTACAGCAGCGACCTGCTGGACATGACCCCGGCCAGCTATTCGAGCAGCACCGGCGATTTCCAGGACGGCGCGCTGGCGCCAGGCCAGAGCTACAGCGATGCGGATGCGGGCGTGACCATCACCCTGGCCTCGGCCGACACCGCCGGCGCCACCGTCGACGTCACCTTCAGCGGCACACCCACGCCGACCTGCACGCGCGCTGCGCCGACATTGAGCATCAGTGGCTCGACTGCGTCGGTTGCCGCGGGCACCACCGTCGCCTACACGGTGAGCCTGAGCAACAAGGACAGCAGCGCCTGCACGGCGACCACGTTCAATCTTGCGAAGAGCATCCCGACCGGCTGGACCGGCACGTTGGCTGCCAGCACGTTGAGCATCAGCCCGGGCGCCACCGGCAGCACCAGTCTGAGCGTGACCTCGCCGGGCACGGCCACGGCCGGCAGTTACGGCATCGGCGCCGGCACCAGCAGCAGCGTGGGCAGCGTGCACACGGCCAGCGCTTCGGCCACGTATTCGGTCTCCGCGCCGGGCGCCGGCACGCTGACCGAGACCCTCGGCACCGACAAGTCGACCTACGGCGCGGGCGAGACCGTACGCATGAGCGCGCGCGTGCTCAACGACGGCCAACCGGTGAGCGGCGCGTCGGTCAGCTTCCGCATCACCAAGGCCAACGGCCAGGTCGTGACCCTGGGCGCGACCAGCGACAGCACGGGCTACGCCAACGCCAGCCTGGTCTTGAACAAGCGCAAGGATCCGGCCGGCAGCTACGCGCTGCGCGCCGACGCCAGCTACGGCGGCAAGTCGGCCAGCGCCAGCGCAAGCTTCAGCGTGGTGAGCGGTGCCGGCGGCGGAACCGGTGGTGGCAAGGGCGGCAAAGGCGGCAACTGAAGAGGCGCCGCCGGGGCATGAAAAAAAGGGCGGTGGAAGCAACTCCACCGCCCTCGCTCATTGCACGACCTGGGGGACAGTAGTCGTGCGGAAGGACTTCAAGCCCGCGGCACCGTCATTCCGATTGTGGTGGCGGACACAGCTTGCACGGGATGCTGTCGTCGTCCGTGGCGGTGGTCTGGCTGATCGCGCCCGTGCCCTCTGCCATTACGGTATTGGTGAACTGCGCCTCTTCCGGTTCGATCGTGCCGTTGTCGGTCGCGATCGGCGTATAGCAGACGTCATCGAACACCACGATCTCGTCGGGGTCCAGATCGCCGCCGAGCAGTAGATCCTGCGCGGGAGCGTTGTCCGGCGTGTCGATCACGTTGACGTCGTTCAGCTTTTCGGTCGAGTTGTTGGTCAGGGTGATCTTGTTGCAGACCCTGGGTTGCAGCACGCCGTCCTGGACTTCGATGGTGACAGTCTTGCATTCCTTCACGACTTCGATCATTGGCGTGATCAGCAGTTCGCAGGTGTCCTCCGGCGCCATCGGGTAGCTGTCCGTGACGGTGCGGATGCCGCCCGGCGAAGCCGAGGCGCGTGCGGTGACCGTGTTGAACAG
>JAKFDH010000090.1:0-5755 GCA_036676245.1 Massilia sp.
TGTTAATTTTTAAAGAACTTGTTCGGACCTGCTTCTTGCTGAGCCTTACGAAGCGTTGTGTTCGTAAGCAGCAGAGAGATGAGATTATGCGGCATTCGCTAAACTTCGTCAACCCTCTTTTTTACTGCACCGTCTTTGCAGACGTCCCGTTTCAGCGGGAGGCGAACTATAGCAAAGCCGCAGCATGCTGACAAGGGCTATTCCCGTTCGATGAGCGCGGCAAGCGCCGACTATTCGCTGGGGGATTGTCGCAAACACCGGTAGACTTCCTGCGGAACCCATCCATGAAAGTGAAGCCCCATGGACTTACGAATCGCGATACTCGACCTGGCCAATCGGCACCACTTGTCCGCGGAAGCCACTGCCCGCCTGACCGCCCTGGCTGGCTTCAACCAGCCGCCATCCCAGCTGATGCGCTACCTGCCCGCCGGAATTGCCGTACTCGGCGCGGTGCTGGGCGGCCTTGGCATCATCTTCTGGATCGCCGCCAACTGGGAATCGCTGTCCCGCACCGGCCGCTTCGCGCTGCTTGAAGGCGTGGTCATCGCCATGTGCCTTGGCGCCCTGTTCCGCCCCAGGGCCCGCGTGCCGCTTGGCCTGCTGGCCCTGCTGTCCACCGGCGGCCTGCTCGCCTTCTTCGGCATCACATACCAGACCGGGGCCGACCCGTGGCAGCTGTTCGCATGGTGGACGCTACTGACCTTGCCGCTCTGCGCCGGCGTACGCCATGACGCCTTGTGGACAGCATGGGCGATCGTCGCGATGACCTTCCTTACCTTGTGGACGCGCGCACAGGGAGGCCATGGCTGGCAGGTCGACGAGCATACGCTGGCGATGCAGCTGCTGCACTGGCTAGGCGCGCTGGGACTGACCTTCGCATTGAGCCCGCAGTTCACGCGCTTCACCGGCGCCGGCTTGTGGTCGCTGCGGCTTTGCCTCGTGGTGACGACGGCGATCGTCACATTCAATTCGCTGGAAAACATCATGGCCCACATGGCCCCTGGCCGCTACTTCCTCGGACTGGTGGTGCTGGGCGGCGCGGCGGTCGCCTTTACCCTGCCACGACTGCATGACACCTTCGCGCTGAGTGCCATCGGGCTTGGCTTGAACGTCCTCGTGATCGGTGGTCTTTCGCGCATCCTGTTCTGGGAAAATAATGGCGAGATCCTCTCCTTCCTGCTGATCGGGCTGATCGCGGCGGGCCTGCTCGGCGCGACGGTGAAAGGCATCGTGTACCTGTCGCACCGCCATGCGAAAGCGGGAGAGGCACGATGAGCCGCGACCGCGTTGACGCATTGGTCGAAGCGGCGGTCGGCGACGGCATCCTTCCGCCTGGCGCTACCCGTCCGGATATCGACAGCAAGCCATGGCCGCTGGTGCTGATGATCGGCCTGGGCGCCTGGCTGGCCGCGATTCCCCTGTTCTTCGTCATGGCGATGATGCTTGGCGACGCCGTGATGCGCGGCGCCGGCGCCTACTTCTTCGGCGCCGTACTGCTCGGCGCGGCGATTTTCAATTTCAGGCGATCGTCGCAATCCGTGTTTCTCGAACAGCTAGGCTTGCCGGCCCTGCTGGTTGGCGGCGGATTGATCGCCGCAGGCGTGTACCAGGACGCGAGCCCCGGCACGGCGGCATTGCTGGTAGCCGCGCTGGCATGCGCGGTCGCCGCCGCGGTGCCGCGCGCCTGGCTGCGGGTGCTGCTCGGCGCCGGCGCATGCGGCCTGATCGTCTTCACCTTCACCGTCAGCGAACGCAACGAACGCGATGTCCTGTGGATCTGCGCCCACCTGGCGCTCGCCGCGTGGCTGCTGGCGACATGGCTGCGCGAGGCGGCAGCGGTCGATGGCAGCAGCGCTTCATTGGCGGCGACCGTTGAATCGGCCGGCGCTGGCTGGCTGCTGGCCACACTGGTCGCGTTGGCCGCGTGGTCCGGCGTGACCTTCATGCTCGGCGCCACGATGGGAATGGACGGCGCCAGTCCGGTCGGCAGCGCGGGGGCCATGCGCTACGGGCGCACGATGCAGCTGGTGTCGACTGCCGCCGCGGCGGGCGGCGCCGCATGGCTCGCCTTGCGCTGGCCCGTATTGCGTACATTGTGGGCGCTGCTGATCGCGCTGGTGATGGTCGGCCTGTCTTTCCTCAACCCGACGCTGGGGGCGGCATTGCTGGTCCTGTCGGTATGCGCCACGCGCAGCCAATGGCGCCTGGCCGTTGCGGCCGCGGTGGCAGCCGCCTGGATCGTCGGCGCCTTTTACTACCAGCTGACGTTCCCGCTCGCGACCAAGGCGATCGTGATGGCCGGCGCTGGTGCGCTGCTCGGTGCGATCGCATGGATCGCGCTCGAAAGCACGGCAAGGCCGGCTGCCGATGCGGTGCCCGGGACGGAAGACACGCGCGCCAGGCGCGGCGCCATCGCCCTGTGCGCGCTGGCGGTGCTCGCCGTCGTGAATACGGGAATCTGGCAGAAGGAACAGTTGATCAGCAACAGCCGCGTCATCTTCGTCGAGCTGGCGCCGGTCGATCCCCGCTCGATCATGCAGGGCGATTACATGGCGCTCAACTTCCGGCTCCCGGCCGATGCCGACGCGGCGCTGGCGGATATCGACGACACCCCCAAAGTGGTGGCCACGGTCGACGCGCGCGGAATCGCGTCGATGCCGCGCCTGCATGCCGGCGAACGCCTGGCCGAAGGCGAGTTCCTGATCGGTCTGGTGCGGCGCGAGCGCGGCTGGACCATGGTCAGCGATGCCTGGCATTTCAAGGAAGGCGAGGCGCACCGCTGGGCCAAGGCGCGCTATGGCGAATTCCGCGTCGACGGAAACGGCCGCGCGCTGCTGGTCGGCTTGCGCGGCCCGGACCTGGAAGCGCTGTAGGGCTTACTGCGACAGCGTCATCGTCCGATAAGCAGGGTCGCCCTTGATTTTCGACTCGGTGAACGGCAGCTGCAGCCACGACTTTTGCGAATAGTGCTGCAGCTGGTCCGCATGGTGCGGCGATTTCGGATCCACCGACTGCCCGTACAGCAGCAGCGCATGGGCAACCGGGCCGGTGGCGTCGAAGCTGACCGCCTGGATGTAGCTGGTGCCCCACTCGACATTGCGATAGCCGTCCGCCTGCAGCGGCGTCGCCATGTGGATCGAGTTGTAGGATCCGTCGATGTCGCCGATCGCCCCGTGCAGAGCAAACTTTGTACCGTTCCGGGTTTCGGTCTGGTAGTCGCCAAGGGGAGCGTCGAGCGGAATGCCCAGTCCCTGCAGCTTTTGCGCGGCCGCCTTCAATGCCGCCAGCATCTGGGGCGCGGCGGCCGGGTTCAGGCCGCGCGGCGTGTTGACCGGATCGGCAGGGTCGAGCGGCTGCGCCCATTTGTTCGGCAATGTCGACGCGGCGTTCCAGAATTCGCGGAACAGCAAGGCGCCGCGACTGTCGATGTTGGCGCGCTTGTCCCAGGCGGCGAGCACGTTGCAGGCCGGCGCAACCAAGCGGTCGTTCGCGGCGGCGCAGTAAGCCAGGAATTCCGGCAGCACCAGTTCGGCCGCGTACACGCGGTTGGCGAAGGCGAGCTGCTTCAGGTCGGCCAGTTCGAGCTGGCGTTTTTGCAGCAGCAGGTCCTCGAGCTGGCGAAAGCCGATTCGCGTGCGCAGCATCTGCTCGACGCCGGTGCGGCCATACAGCGGCGAGAAACCTGCCGGCGCAGGACCGGTCAGCAGCGCGCGCGGGTTGGTCAGCCAGTAGCTGTCGTTGGAATTGCCGACATAGTCGGTACGCACCATCCACGGGCCGTTGTTCGGCGCCAGTATGCCGGCCGGCACACCGGCATCCGTCCCCCAGCCGCAGCTGGCGCGCGAACCATCGAAGGTCAGCAGCTGCGGCACGACCAGGCAGCCGGACGCGAACTTGGTCGGCGTCGCGTGCGGCACCACGCTCGCATCGGCAAACAGCACCTCGCCCTTGCGGTCGGCGGCGACCGTATTAATCCAGGGCAGGCCGACGACCTTGTCGAGCGAGGCCTTCAACTCGGCCACGCTGCCTGCGCGGCCGATCCCCAGCCACTGGTCGATCAGGCGGGTGTTGTTGCGGTTCGGGTCCGCGAGGACGTAGACCGCATCGGCGGACCAGGCGAGGCCGGCCTCGGGCTTGACCATCACCGCGCCGTGCTGGCTGAAATAGAAGGTCTTGCTGCGCTTGCGCAGCGTGCCATCGGGCTGCAGGCTTTCGACGGTGACCGTCCGGGCCGACATCTTCACGCGCTCGCCGTCGTGCAGGTAGGTGGTGCCGCTGGCGTCGCCCGGATCGAGCGCCAGCCGGAAGGTAGTGAAGTGGACCGCGCTGGTCACAGTGTGGGTCCAGGCGACGTCCTTGTTGAAGCCGATGACAACGACCGGTATGCCACCGAGGATCACGCCCATCGCATCGTAGCGCCCTGGTACAGTCAGGTGGGCTTGCCAGAAGCGGTCGGTACTGGTCCACGGGTAGTGGGGATTGCCGAGCAACAGGCCGCGGCCGCCAACGCTCATCTCGCGCCCGATCGCCAGGCCATTGCTGCCAAGCTGCTCGCGCGTCAGCCGGGCCAGGCGCGCGTGCATGAAGGCCGCATCGACCTTGCGCGGCCTTGCGCGGGCGGTGGCGAAGCTGCCAGGCGCCGCATCGCGCGCGCCGTTGACGATCTCCTGGGCGAACACTTCGCCGGATGCATGCAGCGCCTTCTCGGCCAGCACCAGGTAGACGTCTTCGACCGTGATCGGCCGCAGCCACTTGGCGCCGTTGCAGGCGGCGGGATGGCGGCCGGCATAGTCGACGAGGTAGCGGTTGTAGCCGGCGGCATAACCGGCCAGCATGTCGCGCGCATCGTCCGAGGCCTTGGCGTAGCCTTGCTTGAGCTGTTCGATATCGAGATAGCCGCGGAAGAAGAAATCGCTGTCCTCGTTTTTGAGATCCATGAAATCGCTGGCGGCGCCGTACTCGCCGTTGCGGCTGGGCGTGGCGCGCGCGTCCGCGCCGAAGAAGCGCGAGCGTTCGCCGCGGACCGTCAGCAGGCTGTCGGCGAACATGCAGGCGTTGTCCTGGGCGTAGGCGTAGGCCAGGCCGAAACCCAGGCCGCGGAAATTGTCGGCGCGGATATGGGCGACACCGTGGGTCGTGCGGGCGATGTCGGCGGAGATCCGTTCTCCCCCGGCTGGCGGCGCCTGGTCGTTGCGCCCGCATCCGCCGAGGAAGATCGCCACCATCATCGCAATCAGGATCGGCGCGACGGCGTAGCCCCGGTGAAAAGATCTATACGGTTTACGCTTCATCGCTCAGTCCCTTTGCCACGATCGAACGATGATGATCGCTGGCGGCATGGGTGGCGTATTGATGAGAGTCAACGCCATCAACCGGGGCCGGGCGCGAGTCAAATGCCTGTACTGTCTAGCGCATGGAAAACGAACTTAGCGAGAACGAAAAGCACAACGCGGCGATGTGTGCGAGGCCGAACAGATGAGGACGTCTGGAAATGGATAATGACTCCGGACTGGACGGCATCGGCCCGACGTTGGCGTGCCTAATTCGGGGGGGAACGTCGCGGGAGGCTGGTGTCGTTCCGGTTACCGGATTTGGGTGCGCGTTTTGGACTAAGGCCCGGGGATTGTAAACAGGCGTAGACAGAATGTATTGACCTACCAACCTCAACTAACGCGGGTTACGCTGAGGGTTGGTACAACTTTCGGCGCAGAGCCGCAATTGAGGAGGTAGGTCATGAACAAGTTTAGCAAATTCG
>JAKFDH010000091.1:0-2952 GCA_036676245.1 Massilia sp.
GCAGATGGCCTTGCTGGAGCCCGGCCTGTCCGAAACCGTCTGCGCCACGCTGCTCGACGTGATGCGCGAAGCGATGGACGAGGTGGTGGCGCGCGGCGTGCCCAAGGACGCTGCCCGCGACTTTCTGCTCGGCCACATGACCATCCTGGGCGCGGTGATCTTCAAGGAGATCCCGGGCCAGTTTTCCGATGCCTGCAACAAGGCAATTGCCTTCGGCAAGCCGCGCCTGATGCGCGACGACTGGAAAAAAGTCTTCGACCACGACGAGATCGCCGACAGCATCCGCCGCATCACCTGAGTTTTTGCGTTCCCCGCCCGGCCGACGCCGCCACAGAAGCGGCGCGGCCGCATCCCTTTGGTTTCCCCTGCAAACCTTCTCATGGAGACAAACATGACCCCACGTTCCCGCTTTTCCCGCGCGGCGCTCGCCGCCTCTGCCCTCCTGATGGCCCTGACCGGCGCTGCCAGCGCCCAGACCATTCTGAAGATCGGCTACACGCCGGCCAAAGATTCCCACTACTGGGTCGGTGCCACCACCTTTTGCGACGACGTCGAAAAAGGCACGGCCGGCCGCTACAAGTGCCAGCAGTTTCCGTCCTCGGCACTCGGTGGCGAGCGCGAAATGATTGAGTCGGTGCAGCTGGGTACGCTGGACATGGTCAACACCTCGACCGGACCGTTGGGCAACTTCGTGCCCGAGGTCAAGATCGTTGACATCCCCTTCCTGTTTCGCGACTACGACCACGCGCGCAAGGTGATGGACGGCCCGATCGGCCAGGACCTGCTGAAGAAGATGCCGGACAAGGGGCTGATCGGCCTGGCGTGGACGGAAAACGGCTTTCGCCACATGACCAACAACAAACGGGCGATCAACACCGCCGACGATGCCCGCGGCCTCAAGGTGCGCACCATGGAAAACAAGGTGCACATGGAGGGCTACAAGACCTTTGGCCTCCTGCCGACGCCGATGGCTTTTCCTGAACTTTTCGGTGCCCTGCAGCAGGGCACGGTCGATGGCCAGGAAAACCCGATTCCGGTGATTCTTTCTTCGAAGTTTGCGCAGGTGCAAAAGCACCTGTCCCTGACGGGCCATGTGTACTCGCCGGCGGCCCTGATCCTGTCGACCAAGGTCTGGGGAAAGCTGTCGGATGCCGAGAAGAAGTTGTTCGTTGAAGCCGCGCAAAAGGCCGCCGTCGCCCAGCGCAAGAAGGTCAATGAAGACGAGAACATGGGCATTGCGCAGTTGCGCAAAGACGGCATGCAGGTGATCGAGAAGGTCGACGGCGAGAGCTTCCGCAAGGCGGTCGCCACGGCCTATCCGCAGTTCGCCAAGGAATTCGGCGCCGACAAGATCGCCGCGATCCAGGCCGTCAAGTAAGTGCGCATCCGCCAGGAGCCGGGCATGGACACCTTTGAACGCTGGCTGCTGGCGGGCAACCGCTGGGTGCTGATTGTGCTGCTGGCGGTGATGGCGCTGATCATCTTCGCCAACGTGGGGTTGCGTTACCTCACCAACGAATCCATCGAGTGGGCCGAAGAGGTCGCGCGCCACCTGATGATCTGGCTGACCTTTCTGGGCGCCGGGCCGGTGCTGCGCTACGGCGGGCACATTGCGGTGGACAACCTGCAGGACAGCCTGCCGCGTGGCCTGGCCGTGGCGCTGCGCTGTGTGATCGCGCTGCTGCTGCTCGGCTTCTTCGCCTTCATGGTCTGGTACGGCTGGCTCTACCTGCAGCGCGCCCAGTTCCAGACCACGGCGGCCACCCAGATTTCCTTTGCCTGGGTCTATGCGGCCATGCCGATCGGCGGGCTGCTGCTGATCGCGCACTGGCTGCTGATCGTGCGCGGCTATATGCGTGAGCGGGTCTTCGCCTCGGACGCGCATTTCGACGCCAACGCGAGTGCATCGCTATGAGCGCCAGCCTGTTGCTGCTGATCAGTGCCTGCGCCTACCTGGCTGTCGGCGTGCCGGTGGCCTTCGCGCTGGGCCTGTCGACCCTGACCGCCCTGCTGCTGGGCGGCGACTACCCGCTGTTTGTGCTGCTCAAGGAAACCTTCACCGGCATCGACAGCTTCCCGCTGATGGCGGTGCCGTTTTTCATCCTGGCGGCTGAGCTGATGAGCGGCGGTTCGCTGACCGAGGTGCTGCTGCGTTTTGCCAGCCAGTTCGTCGGCCACAAGCGCGGCGGCCTGGGCTACACCAACGTGGTCGGCTTGACCTTCTTCTCCGGCATCTCCGGCTCGGCGCTGGCCGATGCCGCCGGGCCCGGCTCGATGATGATCAAGATGATGGACAAGGCCGGCTACGACCGCGCCTATGCCGCGGCGCTGACGGCGGCCACCGCCATCGTCGGGCCCATCATCCCGCCGTCCATCATCATGATCATCTATGCGCTGCAGGATGAAAGTGTGTCGGTGGGCGCGCTGTTTGCGGCCGGGCTGCTGCCGGGCCTGCTGATCGCGGTGGGCATGTGCATCGTCAACTGGCGCGTGTCAACGACGCGCAACTACCGCGGCGACGGCGAGCATCCGGGCTGGCGCGAAATCGTCGGCACCAGCGTGAAGACGCTGCCGGCGCTGCTGCTGCCGGTGCTGATCCTGGGCGGCATGCGCGCCGGCTGGTTCACGCCGACCGAAGCGTCGGTCGTCGCCGTGTTTTATGCGCTGGTGTGCGGCAAGTGGGTGTACCGCACGCTGGAGTGGAAGGCGCTGCCCAACATCCTGGAGCGCTCGGCGCTGCTGACGGCCTCGGTGCTGATCATCATCGGCCTGTCGGCGGCCTTCGCCTGGGTGCTGACGATCGAAGGGCTGCCGCAGACGCTGGCCGAATGGATGATCGCGCAGCACTTCACGCCCACCGTTTTCCTGATCGTGGTCAACGTCTTCCTGCTGCTGTTTGGCATCTTCATCGAGCCGCTGCCCGGCGTCATGGTGCTGGTGCCCATCCTGGCG
>JAKFDH010000092.1:0-1604 GCA_036676245.1 Massilia sp.
GCCAGCGGCAATACCGCCTGCAGACCCGCAATGAGCAGCGCCAGGATCAGCGCGATCTGGCCGAGTTCGGGCAGCACCTCAGTTGGTGTCCGTGGCCGGTGCGACAGGCGCCTGCACGTCGTGTTTCTTGTGCGCCATGCCCATCTTGTCGGCGACTTCCTTGGGCATGTAGGTCTCGTCGTGCTTGGCCAGCACGTCCTCGGCGACGAATACGCCGTCCTTCATCGTGCCCGTGGCCACCACCGCCTGACCCTCGCGGAACAGGTCCGGCAGGATGCGGTCGTATACCACCGGCAACTGCGCGTCGCCGTCGGTGACGCGGAAACGGGCTTCCATGGAACCCGGCGTGCGCTGGAACGAGCCTTTTTCCACCATGCCGCCGAGGCGGAAGCGTGCTCGCCCGCCGGCTTCGCCGCGCAGCACTTCGACTGGTGTGTACAGATAGGCGATATTGCGCTGCAGGGCGAACACCACCAGCGTGGTGGCGATAGCGGCCGCTGCGACCAGCAACAGCACCCACAGCAGGCGACGGCGACGTACGGGATTCATCGCGTCAGCTCCACGGTTTCGGGACGTTTGGGTTCACGCGCCTTGCGCAGGCGCGCGGCGCGCAGCTCGCGGCGGATCTGCAGCCGTGGCACTACGAAGTCCCACAGCATCACCACGGCGAACGCCGCGTAGGCGCCGATCACGTAATTCAGATAGGTCACGGTTGTGCTCCGGCGAGTTTCGCCACCCAGTCCTTGCCGGCTTCGCGGCGCAGGTTGTCGGCGCGTGCGCGCGACAACAGCGAGCCGGCGAACCAGAACTGCACGCCAGCAAACACCAGCCAGAACGGCAGCTCCATGCTCGGGTCGATCTTCGAATCGCCGAACAGGCTGATGGTCTGGCCCTGGTGCAGCGAATTCCACCACACAACCGAGTACTTGATCACCGGCAACAATGCCACTCCGACGATGGCCAGCAGGCCGGCGGCGCGCGCGGCGGCGCGGCGATCGTCGATGGCGTTGTACAGGCCGATCACGCCCAGGTACAGGAACAGCAGGATAAGTTCCGTGGTCAGCCGCGGATCCCAGTCCCACCACGTGCCCCACATCGGCTTGCCCCAGATCGAGCCGGTGGCGAGGGTGATGATGGTGAAGGCGACGCCGACGGGCGCGCAGGCCATGGCCAGGATCTCGCACAGCTTGATCCGCCAGATCAGGGCGATGGCCGCGTATACCGCCATCAGTCCGAACACGAACAGGCTCATCATTGCCGCCGGCACATGGATGAAGAAAATGCGGAAGCTGTCGCCCTGCTGATAGTCGGCGGGCACCACGAACAGGGCCTGCCACAGGCCGACGCCGAGCAGTGCCAGTGCCGCCAAGTAGCACCACGGCGTCCAGCGCGCGGCGAAACGGTCGAAGTAAGGCGGCGAGCCGAGTTGGTGGAACCAGCGGACGACAGGATTCATGCGTACCAGGGGACTTCAGTGCAAAGCGATGCGGATCGCGGCGGCGGCAGCCAGGGGGGCGAGCACCAGCGTCAGCACCAGGCCGGCGCCGAGCAGCAGCAGCGCCCCGCCTGCGTCCAGGCCTTGGGCACTGGCGGCGACGCTGCCG
>JAKFDH010000093.1:0-2194 GCA_036676245.1 Massilia sp.
GAGACCGTGAAGCCCGGTTCGGATTTCCGCTTCGTATTCCCAGCCAAGCCGCCGCGGCAATTCGGACCGCAGGTTTATCGCTTCGGCGCCTACGCCTACGACGATGCCGCAGCGGCGGCGCGCTCGCTTGAGGTGGTGCCCGCGACGGAACTTTAGGCTGGATTCGATTCACCAACCCAACGTGCGTAAGTCCACGTAGGCCGGAACCCGCGAAGCGGATTCCGCCGCATGTCCGTCTGCCGCTGACCTGGTTCCTACCTACCCATGCGCATCCGGCGGGCTCTCAACAGCGAAGCTGGTCATTGCCTTTGGCGGTTCCGCGCTGCGCTTGCCGCTGATCCGGGCTTCACGCATGGGCCGGTATTGATACAGCGTCTCCCGCGCCGACCGAGCCGATGGCCAAACGCCCTCCCTCCCGCAAACCCGCCGCCCCGCGCGCCACGCATGGCGTGATGCCGGCGGCCAGGCGCGAGACGGCGAAGGCGAAGAAGGCGGTCACCAATGTCGCTGCGAAGCTGGACCCGACCCAGCCAACCGCGTCGCGCGCGCAGAGCGGCAAGTCGGCGCGACGGCCGGCGATCGAGGCGCTGGTCCGTACCGCGCGTGGCAGCCTGCCGGTCGCGCTGTTGCGTCGCTTCGTCGATGCCGACCTGCTGTCGCAGTCGGCGGCGCTGGCGCTCTACGCGTTGCTGTCGCTGGCGCCGTTGCTGCTGATCCTGGTGTGGCTGACCAGCGCGATCCTGCCGGACGCGCAGGAGGCGCTGATGCAGCAGATCGCGGCGCTGGTGGGCACCGAAGCCGAGCAGGTCGCGCGCACCATCGTCAGCAATGCCAAGGAGCGCCCCGACACCGGTTCGATCGCCGGCTGGTGGAGCCTGGGGCTGTTGTTCGTCGGTGCGACTGCGGTGTTCGCGCAGCTGCAGGACGTGCTCAACAAGATCTTCCGCACCGACGCGACGGCGCTGCCGGGGCTGATGGCGTGGCTGCGCAAGCGCGTGTTCTCGCTGGGGCTGGTGTTCGCGCTGGGCTTCCTGCTGGTGGTGTCCATGACGCTGAGCACGGTGCTGCAGCTTGTGTTCGAGCGGATGGAATGGATGCTGCCGCTAATGGCGATCGTCGCGGCGTGGCTGGTGTACGCGTTGGGGTTCGCGCTGATGTACCACTACCTGCCGGACCGCTCGGTCGGCTGGCGACGGGCGCTCGGCGGCGGTGCGGCGACGGCGCTGCTGTTCATGCTCGGACGCGCGGCAATCGGCTGGTACCTGGCGCGCGCCGATCCCGGCTCGGCCTATGGCTCGATGGGGACGATCGTGCTCGCGCTGGTGTGGATCTACTACGCGGCGATGATTGTCTTCGTCGGCGCACTGCTGACGGCGGTGGTGGACGAGCGTGCCAGGGCGCGCGCCGGTGCGCGCAAGGATTAGCCTGCGCAGAGCCCCGAGGATGGGCATGAGCCCACTGCTCCTGTGTCCTATACCCGCCGTCGAATGCGTGGCGTTGGTGGGCCAAGGGCCGCCTTGCGGAGCTTTCGTCGCCGTATTCCCCGCTTGGTCGACGGTCAGGACGGTTTTGTCGGTTCCTTGTTGCGAGCAGCCCGCCGCGGTTGCAACCTGTTCCGCGCCGGCAGATCCGGCACCCACTTTTGATGCGTCGAGGCGCCTGGACATGAAGACACTTATTGCAGCCGTCGCTTGGTGCCTGCTGTTTGTCCTGTGCTGGCCACTGGCCCTGCTGGTCCTGGTGCTCTGGCCGATCGTTTGGTTGATCGCCTTGCCATTCCGCCTGGTGGGCATCACCTTCACCGCGCTGTTTGCGTTCCTGCAGGCGCTTTTCTTCCTGCCTGCGCGTGCCCTGGGCTGGCGTCCAAAACTCGCGTAAGTCCCGTAGGGTTGGCTCAAGCCCACCGACCTTCGTTCCGATGCCATTTAGTCGGGCGCGTGGCAATGGTGGGCCAAGGCCCCACCCCGCGCGTTTATGCTCGACAATGAATTGCAATTTATTGATTCCGGGAGCTCGGAAGTCCAGGCTTCCACGCGCCCGGACATTCTTGCAAGGAAAGAGGAGCGCGCCACATGCGCCGACAGCCAGAAGCATTGCTCGCATTCGCTCTGAGCCTGGTCGGCGGACCGCTCCACGGCGCCCCTCCCGCCTCCATGGATCAGACTGCGGAGGAGGCCGCCATCGGCCGCTGGGA
>JAKFDH010000094.1:0-5468 GCA_036676245.1 Massilia sp.
AGACCTTCGTCTACGAGTTTGTCGCAAAGCGCCCCGGCACCTTCATGTACCACCCGCATGCGGACGAGATGACGCAGATGGCGATGGGCATGATGGGCCTGTGGATCACCCATCCGAAGGACCCGAAATTCATGGCCGTGGACCGCGACTTCTGCCTCCTGCTCAGCGCCTACGATATCGATCCGGGCAGCTATACTCCCAAGGTCAACACCATGACCGACTTTAACCTGTGGACCTTCAACAGCCGCGCCTTTCCCGGCATCGACCCGATGGTGGTGCGGCAGGACGACAAGGTGCGCATCCGGGTCGGCAACCTGACCATGACCAACCACCCGATCCACCTGCATGGCCACGAATTCGTCGTCACCGGCACCGATGGCGGCTGGACGCCGCCGGGATCGCGCTGGCCCGAGGTGACGGCCGACGTCGCGGTCGGCCAGATGCGCGCGCTCGAGTTCATCGCCAACGAGCCGGGCGACTGGGCCTTCCACTGCCACAAGTCGCACCACACGATGAACGCGATGGGGCACGAGGTGCCGACCATGATCGGCGTCGACCACGGCGGCGTGGCCGAAAAGATCGGCAAGCTGATCCCCGGTTACATGGCGATGGGCGACAAGGGCATGGCCGACATGGGCGAGATGGCGATGCCGATTCCCGAGAACACCCTGCCGATGATGACCGGCCAGGGCCCGTTCGGCGGCATCGGCATGGGCGGCATGTTCACCACGCTCAAGGTGCGCAAGGGCCTGGCCCGCAACGATTACAAGGACCCCGGCTGGTACAAGCATCCGGCCGGCAGCGTCGCTTACGAATGGCAGGGCGGCGCCGCCAGCCTGCCGGCGCCGGCCGCGGCGCCCGATGCCACGGCCATGGCCGCAAAGCCGGGCGAATATATTTTGAACGTCACCAAAGGAGGAAAGCACCATGGCCACTGATTCCACATTCCGCCGCGCCCGGTTTGCCGCGGCGCTCGTCCTCGGCTTCGCCTTCGCGCCCGCCGCCTGGGCGCACGCCAAGCTGATCGCCGCCGAACCGAAGGCGGAGGCGACGGTCGCCACGGCGCCGTCCAAGATCCGCCTGCAGTTCAACGACCATGTCGAACTGCCTTTCAGCAAGATCAAGCTGATCGACACCCGCGAGGTGGCCATCGAGGCCGGCGCGATCGGCCTTGACCCTGCCGATCCGAAGACCCTGGTGGCCACCGTGCCGCAGCTGCCGTCCGGCCAGTACCGGGTGCAGTGGTCGACCGTCACGCGCGATGGCCACAAGGTCAAGGGCGAATACTCGTTCAGCGTGAAGTAAGGCGACGCCATGGAACTCGGGGCCGTCCAGCAACTCGCCACCGTGGCGCTGAACCTCGGCACGGCGCTGGCGGTTGGCTGCTGCCTGTCCGCCGCGTGGATGCATGGCGCCGGCTCGCCGTGGGCGCTGCGCTGCATCGGCCGCCTGCATGGCTGCGCGCTGGCGGCGCTGGCGGCGGCCGGCCTGGCCGACCTGGGCGTGCTGTGGCTGCAGGCCGCGGCGATGGCCGAGGTGCCGCTGTCGGACGCCGGCCCGGCGGTCCGCGCCACGCTCGCGGGCACCCATTTCGGCAATTGCTGGATACTCGGCATCGCGGCGCTGGCGCTGGCGGCGGCCGCCGCTGCCGTGCGCCGGCGCGCGGCGGCGCTGGCGGCGCTCGCGGCGCTGGCCGTGTTCCTGTACAGCCGCAGCATGCTGAGCCACGCGGCGGCAGATGGCGACCTCAGCGTGCGCATCGGCTTCGACTGGCTGCACCTGGTGCTGATCAGCGTATGGGTCGGCGAAGTCTTCGTCGCCGGCCTGTTCACCTTGCGCGGCGCGGCCGGCGGCCCGCCCACCCAGCGCGCCGAGCAGGCCGCCTATGTCGAGGCGCTGTCGGCATCCGCCACGGTGGCGCTGGGCGGCATCGTCGTCAGCGGTCTGGTCAGCACCTGGCACGGCCTGGGCAGCCTGGACAATCTGTTCGGCAATCCGTATGCGGGCGCGCTGTTCGTCAAGCTGCTGCTGGTCGGCTTCGCGGCGCTGCTGGGCGGCGTCAACCGCATGATCGTGATGCCGTCGCTGCTGGGCGCCCTGCGCCGCAACGGCACCGCGGCCGAACGCGCGGGGCGGCGTTTTACCCTGGTGCTGCAGGTCGAGGCGGCGGTGCTGGCGGCGGCGCTGGCCGCCGCCGCCGTGCTCAGCTCGACCCCGCCGCCAGGCTCGTCGTAGGGCATGCACAAAGCGCCGCCCGGCCCTTCCGCGGCAGCAGTTTGTGCCAGCGCAGCGGCCCCGCACGCGACAACATTGCGTTCTTCAACGAACGCTGGCGCGGGGGCATGGCACGCGGTAGCATCGATATTGCCCATTTTGAAATGGCACAACAGGAGACCATCGTGAACCACCAAACAGCCCCGGACGGGGTGGAATTCCGGCGCATGACCGAACGTGACCTGGAAGGCGCTTACCGGCTGTCGCAGGCGGTGCGCTGGCCGCACCGGCTCAAGGATTGGCAATTGGTCCAGCGCCTCGGCGCCGGCTACGTCGCCGAGTGCGGCGATACGGTCGTCGGCACCGCCATGTGCTGGAGCCACGGCGCCGACTTCGCGTCGGTCGGCATGGTCATCGTCGGACCGGACTGGCAAGGCAAGGGCATCGGCCGCAAGCTGATGAAGTTGACCATGGGCGAACTGGGCAAGCGCAATGTGATCCTGAACGCCACCGAATCGGCCCAGGCGATGTACGAATCGTGCGGCTTCAAGGCGGTCGACGCGATCCACCAGCACCAGGGCAGCGTGTTCAAGTCGCGCCTGATCGCGCTGCAGCCGGGCGAGCGCATCCGCCCGCTGGGCACGCGCGACGGCGCCAAGCTGGCGGCGCTGGGCGCACGCGCGGCCGGCATGCCGCGCGGGACGGTGCTGGCGGCGCTGATGGAAGTGGCCGAATGCGTCGTCATCGACCGCTACGATGAACTGGTCGGCTGCGCCATGCTGCGCCGCTTCGGCCATGGCTATGCGATCGGCCCGGTGATCGCGGCCGATGCCGAGCACGCCAAGGCCCTGATCGCCCACTGGGCCGGCACCTACGCCGGCTCCTTCGTGCGGGTCGACGTGAGCGAATCGAGCGGCCTGTCGCCCTGGCTCGACGACATCGGCCTGCTCCGGGTCGACCGGGTCGTCACCATGGTGCGCGGCGAAGCGCCGCTGGCCGACGCCGGCATGCGCCAGTTCGCCATCATCAACCAGGCAATCGGCTGACCGCGGCGCCATTCGGGCGGCGGCAGAAAATGCTGAACACCGCCTGAATACACAATAACCGCCAAGTCAGGGTGCGCCCAAATGCAAGCTCCCGCTGGCCAGGCGGCCCTAAGATGGCATCAGACCATCACAGGACATTCATCATGACCAACACCTCGCTTGTCGACCTGGATCGCCGCCACCTGATCCATCCAGTCACCAACTTCCGCGCCCACGAGCAGCGCGGCGTCACCGTGCTCGCCTCGGGCAAGGGCGCCTTCCTGCACGACGCCGACGGCAATGAACTGCTCGATGCCTTCTCCGGGCTCTGGTGCGTCAACACCGGCTACGGGCACGAGAGCATCGTGCGCGCCGCGACCGAGCAAATGAGCCGCCTGCCGTATGCGACCGGCTACTTCAGCTTCGGCTCCGCGCCCGCGATCGAGCTGGCGGCGCGCCTGGTCGAACTGGCGCCCGCCTCGCTGCGCCGGGTCTACTTCACCCAGGGCGGTTCGGACGCGGTCGACGCGGCGATCCGCTACATCGCCTACTACTACAATGCGCTGGGCAAGCCCGCCAAGAAGCACTTCATCGCGCTGCAGCGCGGCTACCACGGTTCGTCGTCCACGGGCGCGGGCCTGACCGGCCTGCCCGTGTTCCACCGCAACTTCGACCTGCCGGCCGAGAACCAGCACCACATTCCTTCGCCCTACCCCTACCGCAACCCGGCCGGCGATGACGCCGCCATCATCGCCGCCTCGGTCGCCGCGCTGCGCGCCAGGGTCGCCGAGCTCGGCGCCGACAATGTGGCGGCCTTCTTCTGCGAGCCGATCCAGGGTTCGGGCGGCGTGATCGTGCCGCCGGTGGGCTGGCTCAAGGCCATGGCCGACACCTGCCGCGAGCTCGGCATCCTGTTCGCGGTCGACGAGGTGATCACCGGTTTCGGCCGCACCGGCCCCCTGTTCGCCTGCGAAGCCGAAGGTGTGCAGCCGGACCTGATGACGGTCGCCAAGGGTCTCACCGCGGGCTATGCGCCGATGGGCGCGCTGATGATGAGCGAGGCGATCTACCAGGCCATCGCCGAAGGCGCCGGCGCGCAGATGCCGGTCGGTCACGGCCAGACCTATTCGGCCCATCCGGTGAGCGCCGCGATCGGGCTCGAAGTGCTGCGCCTGTACCACGAAGGCGGCCTGCTGGCCAATGGCCTGGCCCAGGAGCCGTGCTTCGCCGCCGGCCTGCGCGAGCTGCTGGCGCACCCGCTGGTGGGCGACGCGCGCAGCCGCGGCCTGCTCGGCGCGCTGGAACTGGTGGCCGACAAGTCCACCAAGGCCGGCTTCGACCCGGCGCTGCGCCTGTCGGACCGGATTTCCGAAGCGGCCTACCGCAACCGCGTGATCTTCCGCGCCTTCGGCGACAACATCCTCGGCTTCGCGCCGGCACTGTGCTACACGGCCGACGAATTCGCGCTGTTGTTCGCGCGCCTGAAGAAAACGCTGGACGAAGTGCTGGCGCAAGCGGAGGTGCGGCGCGCCATTTCGTAAAACTTTTCTAGCTTCCGAGTAACAAAAAGCGCGCTGCATGCTACTATTTACTGTAAGGACAGCGCGTGTTGGCGTTGTGATGCAAGAGAGAAACTAATGCTAGGAACTGCCTTCAAGCTGGACAGGATCGACATTCGGATCCTTGCTCATCTACAACAGAGCGGACGCATCGCGAACGTCGACCTGGCCGACGCCGTCGGCCTGTCGCCCAGCCCATGCCTGATCCGGGTCAAGCGCCTTGAAAAAGGCGGTTACGTGACCGGCTACGGCGCGCATGTCGAAATGGAAAAGATCGGCAATGTGCAGCTGGTGTTCACCCAGGTGACCTTGTCGGACCACCGGCGCGAGGACTTCGCCAAGTTCGAAGCGGCGCTGCGCAAGATCGACGAGATCGTCGAATGCCACCTGGTCAGCGGCGGCTTCGACTACCTGCTCAAGTTCGTCACCACCGGCGTGGTGCACTACCAGACCATCATCGAAGGCCTGCTCGACGCCCACATCGGCATCGAAAAATACTTCAGCTACATCGTCATCAAGTCGCCTTTCACCAAGGGCTACTATCCGGTCGAGAAGCTGTTCAACCAGCACGGCTGAACCAAAACCGGGGTCAGTGCCGACAAAAGCACACGGGCTCAACCATAAAGCTTTATGGTTGAGCCCGTGTGCTTTTGTCGGCACTGACCCCGGT
>JAKFDH010000095.1:0-1732 GCA_036676245.1 Massilia sp.
CTTCCAGGACAGCCACCCGTCGGCGATCTTCGTGATCTTCATCACCGCGATCTGGCCGATCATCATCAACACCTCGGTGGGCATCCGCAATATTCCCCAGGACTACCGCAACGTCGCCCAGGTCATCCAGCTGAATGCCTGGGAGTACTTCCGCATCATCATGCTGCCGGCCGCCGCGCCCTATATCTTCACCGGCCTGCGTATCGGCGTCGGCCTGTCGTGGCTGGCGATCATCGCCGCGGAAATGCTGATCGGCGGGGTCGGCATCGGCTTCTTTATCTGGGATGCCTGGAACGCCTCGCGCATCAGCGACATCATTCTCGCGCTCGTCTATATCGGCATCGTCGGCTTTTGCCTGGATCGCCTGGTGGCCTTCGCCGGCCGGCGCATTACCCGCGGCATTCCCGCCGCCTGAGGATTCGGACATGAGCTACCTCTCCATCGAACAACTGGACAAAAGCTTCGTGCGCGGCAACCTGGCCTCCCAGGTGCTGAAGAACATCAACCTGCGCATCGACCAGGGTGAATTCATCTCGATCATCGGCCACTCCGGCTGCGGCAAATCGACGGTACTGAATATCGTCGCCGGCCTGCTCGACCCCAGCCTCGGCGTGGTCATTCTCGACGGCAAGGAAGTCAGCGGGCCCGGGCCGGACCGCGGCATGGTGTTCCAGAACCACTCGCTGCTGCCCTGGCTGACGGTGTTCGAGAACGTCGAGGTGGCGGTCAACAAGGTGTTCAAACGCAGCATGAGCAAGGCCGAGCGCCGCGAGTGGATCGAGCACAACCTCAAGCTGGTGAACATGGGCCACGCCCTGAACAAGTACCCGCAAGAGATTTCCGGCGGCATGAAACAGCGCGTCGGCATCGCCCGCGCCCTGGCGATGAAACCCAAGGTGTTGCTGCTTGACGAACCCTTCGGTGCCCTCGACGCCCTCACCCGCGCCCACCTGCAGGACGAGGTGATGCGCATCCAGACGGACCTGGGCAACACCATGATGATGATCACCCACGATGTCGACGAAGCGGTGCTGCTCTCCGACCGCATCGTCATGATGACCAACGGCCCCTCGGCCACCATCGGCGAAATCCTCAGCGTCGACCTGCCGCGCCCGCGCGACCGCATCGCCCTGGCCGACGACCACGAGTACAACCGCTGCCGCCGCGCGGTGCTGAGCTTTCTCCACGACCGTCATCGCCTGCAGTAGGCGCCACCCATATGCCCGCGGATTTCGCGGCTAAAGCCCCTCCCACCCTGATCGAAGCAGGTCGCCGCATCGGCGTACGCTGACGAGCGCTTTGTGGGAGGGGCTTTAGCCGCGAGACAATCGAACGGGGCATACAGCTTCGCGGTTAAAGCTCGATAGCAGGTTGAGTTAGCAGCGCATGCCGCTGTTAGCGGTTGAACGCCGCCCCCCCCAAAAAGCGCTGCATGTGCAAGCCAGCCAGCTCGCAGATCTTGCTATGCTCGGCAGCCAAACCCGCCGAAACCAAACACCGCACCCACCATGGACAGCATTGACACCCTGATCATCGGCGCCGGCGCCCTCGGCCTGGCCTGCGCCGCGCGCCTGGCCAGCGCGCAGCAGAGCTGCCTGATCGTCGAGGCGGAAGCGCTGATCGGCAGCCACACCTCCAGCCGCAATTCCGAGGTGATCCATGCCGGCCTCTACTACGCTCCCGGTTCGCTGAAAGCCGAGCTATGCCTGGAGGGCCGCGAGCGCCTGTATGC
>JAKFDH010000096.1:0-7314 GCA_036676245.1 Massilia sp.
GCGACCCGCAGCCTGAAGGAAGTGATCTACAAGCAGAGCCAGCTCAAGCACAGCCTGTCGGACGTCAAGCTGACCGTCAAGAACATGATGATGACCTTCATCGACCGCCTCGGCTCGGTGGCGACGACGACCGGCGACTTCCACGAAAAGATCGGCGGCTTCTCGGAAAAGATCAGCAAGGCCCACAATATCGTCGAACTGAACAGCCTGCTCGAGGAGGTGCTGCGCGAAACGCGCGCCATCCAGGCCGAGGCGCTCAAGTCGCGCGATCGCATGATCGTGGCCAAGCAGGAAGTGCAGGACGCCGAGCAGAAGATCGTGACCCTGGAAGCGAAGCTGCGCCATATGAGCGAGCTGGTGCGCGAAGACCAGCTCACCGGCAGCCTGAACCGCCGCGGCCTGGACGATGTGTTCGAGCGCGAAACCGCGCGCGCCGACCGCCGCGGCACCCCGCTGTGCATCGCGATGCTGGACCTGGACGACTTCAAGCGCCTGAACGACACCTACGGCCACCTGGCCGGCGACAATGCGCTCAGGCACCTGGTCAAGATCGTCAAGGACACCATCCGCTCGATGGACGTGATCGCCCGCTTCGGCGGCGAGGAATTCCTGATCCTGCTGCCCGAGACCACGGTCGAGGCGGCGTCGCAGACCATGACCCGGCTGCAGCGCGAGCTGACCAAGCACTTCTTCCTGCATGACAACGAGAAAGTGCTGATCACCTTCTCGGCCGGGGTCGCCCTGCGCAACCCGAACGAAGACCAGGCTTCGCTGGTCAAGCGCGCCGACAAGGCGATGTACCAGGCCAAGCAGACCGGCAAGAACCGGGTCGTGGTGGCCGCCTGACGGTCTTGAATTTGCAGAAAGAACAAGGGCGCCGCGGCGCCCTTTATTAATTCCTTATGGCAATGACAATGCTTTAGCCACCTTTCGCAAAAATAATTAATTTATTTTTGGCCTAAAGTTCCGCGCAACCCTGTCGTCTTAGCGGGACGGGGATGCGCCACTTGAGAGCGAAAACGCAAATTTATTACTGTTTTTCTCCATCAACTTTTTCCTACACGCACCGTTACCTGACTCAACAGCGGTTTGATCGTCCCGGAACAGCGGGGCGGACCAAAGTGAACGTGGCAGATTGCCCACCCCGAATTAAAAGTCTGGAGAAATAACATGGCTGCTAGCATTAACACCAACATCGCCTCGCTGAACTCGCAACGTAACCTGAACGTGTCCCAGGGTTCGCTGGCAACCTCCCTGCAACGCCTCTCGTCCGGCCTGCGCATCAACAGCGCAAAGGACGACGCCGCAGGCCTGGCAATTTCCGAGCGTTTCACGTCGCAGATCCGCGGCCTGAACCAGGCAGCACGTAACGCCAACGACGGCATTTCGCTGGCGCAAACGGCGGAAGGCGGCCTGCAAACCGCTGGCGACCTGCTGCAGCGTATCCGCGAACTGGCAGTGCAGTCGGCCAACGGCTCCAACTCGACGTCCGACCGTGCTTCGCTGCAAGGCGAAACCCTGCAACTGACCCAGGAACTGAACCGTGTCGCGAACACCACCCAGTTCAACGGCCAGAACGTGCTCGACGGCACCCTGACCAACGCCCAGTTCCAGGTCGGCGCCAACGCCAACCAGACCATCTCGGTGGGCATCTCCAGCGCCAAGGCTTCGGACATCGGCAACTACACCGTCACCTCGAGCACCTCGGCCACCTCGATGACCGCAACCGTGGTCGGCGCCGCAGGCACCTTCGCCACCACCGCCAACGGCTTTGTGGCCCAGGACCTGACCATCGCCGGTAACGGCACCACCGCCGGCGCCGGCGCCGCAGGCTCGCTGACCATCGGTTCGACCGCCAAGACCATCGCATCGAACGTCAACGGCGTATCGTCGACGACCGGCGTGACCGCGACCGCAAGCACGACCGCCACCCTGGCTGCCGTCTCGACCGGCGCCGTCTCGTTCCGCCTGGCTGGCCAGAACTCGACCGCGTCGCCAGTGGTCATTTCGGCCACCGTCAGCTCGGCCAGCGACCTGTCCTCCATTGCGCAGGCAGTCAACGCCCAGAGCGGCACCACCAACATCACCGCCGTGGCCGACAAGGCAGGCAACCTGGTGCTGAGCGACAATGCCGGCAATGACATCAAGATCGAAAACATCACCGGTCTGGATACGGCAACTGTTGCTGGCGGTAACAATGTCGCCTCGGCAGCGCTCGGCGCAGGCGGCGTGGCTGTGGTCGGCGGCAAGGTCTCGTTCGACTCGGCCCAGGGCTTCACCGTCACCAGCAGCGTGCCAGCTGACACCAGCTTCCTGGCCAGCGTCGCGGCCGGCGCATCGAGCCTGCAAGCTGTCTCGGCAATCAACATCAGCACCACCGCCGGCGCCAACAGCGCACTGGCAACCATCGACGCCGCGCTGACCAGCATCAACAGCAACCGCGCTTCCCTGGGTGCCGTGCAGAACCGCTTCGCATCGACCATCAGCAACCTGCAGACGACTTCGGAGAACCTCTCCGCAGCACGTAGCCGCATCCAGGACACGGACTTCGCTTCGGAGACCGCCAACCTGACCCGCGGCCAGATCCTGCAACAAGCTGGTACCGCCATCCTGGCACAGGCTAACTCGCTGCCGAACGGCGTGCTGGCCCTGCTGCGTGGCTAATCGAGCGGAATCAAGCTGGTAAGCTAGCGCTGACAACTTGAAGAAACCCGGTTCCCCGGCTGAATTTTTCAGCCGGGGATTTTTCACAAAGGAAGCATCATGAGCATTCAATCGATAGGCTCGCCGCCCGCGAGGACTGCGGAACGCGTGGTCGCCGGCGATGCCGCCCCCGTCCAGCAGCCTGCCCGCGCCCCAGCGGCCGCCGTTGAAACCGCCGCCGCTCCGACCCGCGCCGCCCCCGTGCCATCCCAGGAAGAAGTCAAGCAAGCCGTGGAGAACATCAACAAGTCGCTGCAAACCCTGTCGCAGAACCTGGTGTTCTCGGTCGACAGCGACAGCAACCGCACGATCGTCAAGGTGGTCGACCAGCAGACCAAGGAAGTGATCCGCCAGATCCCGACCCCGGAAGCGCTGGAAATCTCGAAGGCCCTCGACACGGTACAAGGCTTGCTGATCAAACAGACAGCGTGAACGCCGCGCGCCCGGCGCGCTCCCCCTTCCACGGCAGCAACGGCCGCGGGATTGCAACAAGCTGACGAGTTGTCAACACTCGCCAGGCCGGCCTCGCTCGCCCCCTTCCTGTCGCGGACCGCACTCCTTGCCGTCCGGAACTGAGCTGTAAATCCCCTTCTCAAGTCCTGTTTGAATTTGCCGATAATGGCTCATACTGTTGTTTTCGTTTGGAGAAAAAAGTGGCCATCTCATCCCCCGGCATTGGGTCCAACCTTGACGTCAATGGCATTGTTGCCAAGTTGATGGCGGTCGAAGCCCAACCGCTGACGACGCTCGAGAAGAAGGCAGCCAGTTTCCAGGCGAAATTGACCGCGCTCGGCTCCTTGTCGGGCGGCATCTCTGGTTTCCAGACTTCATTGCAAGCCTTGAGCTCGCTCGCCAGCTTCCAGTCGCACGGCGCCATTTCGAGCAACACCGATGTCATGGTCGGCAGCGCCACCAGCAAGGCGGTGCCCGGCACCTATAAAGTCAATGTGACCCAGATCGCCCAGGCGCAGACGCTGTCGTCGATCGGCAAGGCCAGCACCACCGCCGCCATCGGCCTGGGCGTGAGCACGACCTTGTCGTTCCAGCTCGGCACCGTCAGCGGCGGCAGCTACGGCGTGGCCGGCACCGCCCTGCCCGGCGCCGTCATCACCAGCGGCATGGCCAATGGCTCGCTGTCGATCAACGGCACCGCGATCGCCACCGACGGCGCGACCCGCAGCGCGAAAGCGCTGGCCGAAGCGATCAACGCCAAGAACGCCACCACCGGCGTGACCGCCACCGCCTTGCCGACCCAGACCAGCGCGACCCTGTTCGGCGCCGGCGGCACCGGCAACTTCGGCCCGGTCGACACCCTGGGCGGCGGCACCTACACCCTGTCGGTCGGCGGCGTCACCCTGTACGCCCAGGGCGACCAGGTGGCGGCCGGCGACGGCGCCAGCATGGCCAATATCGACACCGTGCTGGCCGGCTCGAACGCCACCACCGTGGCGCTGAACGACGCCGGCATCAGCTGGACCGGCAGCGCGGCCGACGGCACCCTGCAATTTACCGCCGCCGACGGGCGCAACCTGGCGGTGGCCGAAACCACGACCGGCCTGGCCACCGGCGGCATCGACAAGCTGCAGGGCACGCCGAACGGCGGCACCAGCGTCACCGCCAGCAGCACCATCACCCTGTCGTCGAGCTCGGGCAGCCCGATCACGGTGGCCGGCAGCAACCCGGCCGCGGCCGGCCTGGTGGCCGGCACCGGCGGCAGCTACACCGGCGCCAGCTTCGCCCAGGACCCGAACCAGGTCAGCGGCACGGTGGTCATCGACAGCACCAACAATTCGCTGGCCGGCATCCGCGACGCCATCAACAAGGCCAACATCGGCGTCACCGCCACCATCGTGTCGGACGGCAGCGCCACCCCGAACCACCTGGTGCTGACCTCGACCAAGACCGGCGCCGCCTCGAGCATGAAGATCGCCGTCAGCGGCACCGGCGGCGGACCGGTCGACGCCGACATCGAAGCGCTGCTGGCCTACGACCCGGCCGGCGTGCAGAACCTGAAACAGAACCAGGCCGCCCAGAGCACCCTGCTGAACGTGAACGGCATCGCCGTCACCAGCGAAACGACCACCGTGGCCGGCGCGATCCAGGGCGTGAACCTGACCATCGGCACCACCGGCAGCGCCAACCTGGTCGTCGCGCGCGATACCGCCGCCGTCAAGAACAGCGTGGCCGCCTTCGTCAAGGCCTACAACGACCTGTCCAAGTCGATCAAGGACGTGTCGGGCTACGACCCGGACACCAAGAAGGCCGGCGTGCTGCTGGGCGACTCGACCGTGCAGAACCTGCAAGCCTCGCTGCGGCGCCAGCTGACCACCGGCATCACCGGCCTGACCGGCGGCCTGTCGAACCTGTCCCAGGTCGGCATCTCGTTCCAGAAGGATGGCAGCCTGGCCCTCGACTCGGGCAAGCTCGACAAGGCGATCACGAGCAACTTCTCCGACATCGCGGCGCTGTTCGCGGCCGTCGGCAAGGCCTCCGACAACCTGGTCAGCTTCTCGACGTCGACCGCGAAGACCAAGCCGGGCGACTATGCGCTCAACATCACCACGCTGGCCAAGCAGGGCACGCTCACCAGCGACGCCGCGATCGCCGGGTCGACCGTGATCGCGGCCGACACCACGTGGAGCGTCACGCTCAACGAGACCGACCCGCCGACGGCCAGCCGCACCCAGCTCATCTCGCTGGCGGCCGGCACCTACACGGCGCCGCAGCTGGCCACGCTGATCCAGTCCGCCATCAACGGCGCCACCGGCTATTCGTCGAACGACCTGGCCGTCAATGCCAGCATCGACGACAACGGCAAGCTGCTGGTCGCCTCGGCCAAGTACGGCGCGGTGTCGAAGATCGCGATTTCGTCGCAGTCGGGCACCAGCTTCGCCGACATCTTCGGCGCCGCCGTGCCGGACGACGGGGTCGACATCGCCGGCACCATCGGCGGCCTGGCGGCCAAGGGCTCGGGCCAGTTCCTGACCGGCGCCGAGGGCGGCGTGACCGAAGGCCTGAAGATCGAAGTGAGCGGCGGCGCCCTTGGCGACCGCGGCACGGTCGGCTTTTCCCAAGGGTATGCCTACCAGCTCAACAACCTGGCGTCGAGCTTCCTCGGCACCAGCGGTTTCATCGCCGGCCGCACCACCGGGATCGGCGCGACCATCAAGGATATTGATAAACAGAAGGCCGTGTTCAACGAACGGCTGCTCGACATTGAAAAGCGCTATCGTGCCCAGTACACTGCATTGGACACCTCGATTTCCAGCCTGTCGGCGACTTCGAGCTTCCTGACGCAGCAGTTCGCCGCGATGGCGAAGCAAACGAGTTAATTAGGAGACAAGACAATGTTCGGAGCCAAGCAAAGTGGCGTCAACGCCTACGCCAAGGTGGGCATCGAGACCGGCGTCACCTCGGCCAGCCCGCACAAGCTGATCGTGATGCTGTTCGACGGCGCCCTGGTGTCGGTCAACGCCGCCATCATGCACATGAAAGCCGGCAATATTGCGGAAAAAGGCGCGGCGATCTCGAAAGCGATGATGATCATCGACAGCGGCCTGCGCGCCGCGCTCGACAAGAAAGCCGGCGGCGAGATCGCCGAAGGCCTCGACGCCCTGTACGAATACATGGGCGCGCGCCTGCTGCAGGCCAACCTGAAGAACCAGGTCGACATCCTCGAAGAAGTGCAGCGCCTGCTGGGCGAGCTGCGCGGCGCGTGGAATGCGATCGGCGCCAGCCCCGCGGCCACGCAGGACGGCGCGCCCCCACCCAAATCCCCTACCCTCGCGAGTGCGTGATCCATGAAGATGACTAGTCAAGAAGTAGTGTCGGTGTACGAAGCAATGGTCGCGATCACCGACCAGATGGTGCAGGCAGCAAGCGACAGCGACTGGGACCGCCTGGTCCTGCTCGAACAGCAGTGCGCCGCGCATGTGCGCACGCTCAAGGAAAGCGAACCGCCGAACGCGCTCGAAGGCGCCAGCCGCGAACGCAAGGTCAGCGCGATCCGCAAGATGCTCGACGACGACCGCAAGATCCGCGACCTGACCTTGCCGTGGATGGCCAAGCTGTCGGCCCTGATCAACAACACCGGCGCCGAGCGCCGCCTCGCGCGCGCCTACGGCAGTTAAGGCAGGGCCGCGCCATGCTGCCGCGCGCTGACATCATCACCGTCAATCCGGTCGGCCGGGTCGACGCGGCGGCCCGGCTCGAAGGGGCCGGCGACGCGCGCCAGGAAGCATTCCAGCGCTCGCTGGCCGGCCTGGTCGGCAAATCGATGCAGGGCGAAGTCCTGTCCAGGCTGACCGACGGCAGTTTCATCGTGCGCGTGGCCGACGCCTCGGCCCGCATGCTGCTGCCGCAGGGCACCAGGGTCGGCGCCGACATCCCGCTGACCCTGATCAGCACCCATCCCCGCCCCACGTTCCAGGTTTCGACCGGCCCCAACGGCCAAACGGCGCTCGCCTATGCCCAGGCCGGACCGGCGCTGGCGCCGCCGGCCGGCCTTGCCACGCCTGCCGCTGCCGCTGCGCTCGCCACTCCCGCCACGCCCGCCACTCCCGCCACGCCCGCCACGCCGGCCGCCGCGCCGGCGGTCCCGGCCCAGCCGCC
>JAKFDH010000097.1:0-2767 GCA_036676245.1 Massilia sp.
CCGCAGCTTCATGCGCATGGGCGGCAAGTCCGAACAGTTCTGCCGGCAAACCCTGACCGTGCTCGGCGACAACCCCCAGATCGTCCCCGCCAGCATCGCCGTCGCCGACGGCCAGGCCGACCTCGTCGCCCTCGACCGCCTGCGCCCCCGCCTGGCCCGCCTGCAGAAACTGGCCGAACGCGCCGAAGACTCCGAGATCGCCCTGGGCAGCGACATCATGTCCCTGGCCCTGGAAGGCTACGCCCTGCTCAAGGTCGCCGGCCGCACCCAGGGTCTGGAAGGCGCCCGCAAGGAACTCTCCGGCCGCTTCAACAAGACCCGCAGCGCGGAACCCGAACCCGCCACCGCCTGACCGACGCTTCCCGCGTCGTGCGACACCCGGAAAGCCGCTCACCAGCGGCTTTCCTTTTGTCCGCCGCCCCGAAAAGCGCCGCCCGCCCCGTTTCCCACGCCTGCGCCGACGAAAAAAGCGTCATCGACCACGTTCAAAACGTCTCCGTCGACGTGAAAAGCCTCATCGCCGACGTTGCGAACGTCTCCCGCCACGTCGCAGACGTCATCGCTGACGAAAAAAGCGTCACGCATGACGCTTTTCAGGTTGCCTGGCAATGAAAAAAGCGTCACCCATGACGTTTGCAACGTCATCGCCGGCGTTCCAAACCTCATCGATGACCCTTTTTTTGTCAACGCCGACGCTTTTCACATTGAAAGCAACCTCGACCCACCCCGTCGCTGACGCTTTTCACGTCGACGGAGACGAAAAAAACCTCAGGCAGCCCGCGACGGCCGCCACTGCGGCCGTTACGCCGCCGCGTCGGCCCACTGCCTCGTCGTCTCCACGTCCTTCGCCGGCGGCAGGCCGAACATGCGACCGTACTCGCGGGTGAACTGCGGCACGCTCTCGTAACCGACCGCGAAGGCGGCGCTGCTGGCCGAGCGGCCTTCGGACATCATCAGCCGGCGCGCCTCGATCAGGCGCAACTGCTTCTGGAACTGCACCGGCGACAGCGAAGTCAGCGCGCGGAAATGATGGTGGAACGAAGACGCGCTCATCCCGGCCACCGCCGCCAGCTCGTCGACCGGCAACGGACTGGCGAACTGCGCGCGCAGCACGGCGACCGCGCGTCCCACCCGCTGTGCGTGGCCGTCGGGCCAGCCCAGCCGTCGGATCGCGGCGCCATGCCGGCCTTCCAGCAGCCAGTAATGCAGCTCGCGCACCAGGGGCGCATGCAGCACCGGGATCGCCGCCGGCCGGTCCAGCAGACGCATCAGGCGCAGCGCCGTGTCGGCGACTTCCGCATCAGTGGGGTCCACCCGCACCGGTGCGGCGTCGGCGATCGTCGCCTCGTCCTTCATCTGCATCGCCAGGTCGGCGATCACCGCCGGGTCCAGTTCCAGCACCAGCGACAGGTAGGGCGCGTCGACGCTGGCGCGGGTGATCTGGCTGACGATCGGCACGTCCGCGGTGATCAACAGCGAATCGCCGGCGCCGAAGGAGAACGACTGCGCGCCCATCGCCACCTGCTTGCTTCCCTGCAGCACCAGGCACACCAGAGGTCGCGAAATCGCGTGCAGCAGGCCGCTGGGCGTGGTCGAACGGATGGTGGTCAGGCCGGCAATGGGCGTGTGGGCCAGGCCAGCCGGGTCGGCATGGGTGTCGACGTAGCGGCGCACCGCCTGGAGCAGGGTTTCGGTCATGCGGTGATCCTAATCCTGCCAGGGCCTCGCGCAAGCCCGGTCTGGAGGAAAAGGCAAGGACGCGCGAGGTTTCGGTAACGACGGCCGGACTCCGGGCCGGGATCATGGCGCTCCCTTCAGAGGAGTTTGGAAATGAACAAGATCGCCATCGTGACGGGTGCCAGCCGTGGACTGGGCCGCAATACCGCCGTGAACATCGCCCGCAAGGGCGACGATGTCATCGTCACCTACCAGAGCAGGGCCGACGACGCCCAGGCCGTGGTCGCGGAGATTCAGGCAATGGGCCGCAAGGCCGTTGCCCTGCAACTGGATACCGGTGTCGTCGCCGACTTCGCCGGGTTCGCCGAACGCCTGCGCGCCACCCTGCGCGAGACCTGGCAGCGCGAGAGCTTCGATTGCCTGGTGAACAATGCCGGCCACGGCGACTACGCCCTGATCGGGCAGACCACCGAAGCGCAGTTCGACGCCCTGGTGAACGTCCACTTCAAGGGCGTGTACTTCCTCACCCAGACCCTGTTGCCGCTGCTCGCCGACGGCGGCCGCATCGTCAACCTGTCCTCGGGCCTGACCCGCGCTTCCTATCCCGGCTATGCCGCGTACGCGGCGGCCAAGGGCGCGGTGGAAGTGCTCACCGTGTACATGGCCAAGGAACTGGGCGCGCGCGGGATCGCGGTCAACACGGTGGCGCCGGGCGCGATCGAGACCGACTTCGGCGGCGGCGCGGTGCGCGACAATCCGGAACTCAACAAGACCTTCGCGGACCTGACCGCACTTGGCCGCGTCGGCCTGCCCGATGACATCGGGCCAATGATCGCCAGCCTGCTTTCCGAGGACAACCGCTGGGTCAACGCCCAGCGCATCGAGGTCTCCGGCGGACAGCGCATCTGACCGGGGCCACGGATCGGGTTGGCTTCGCCAGGCCCCGTAGGATGGGCTTAAGCCGACCGCTTTCCGTTACGGGGCGTCGCATACGACGGATTGCGAGGGTGGGCCAAGGCCCACCCTACGGGCTGCTATTGCTGCGCGCGGGAAGGACCCGCCGCCCGTACCAGCGCCAGGGCCTGTTCCA
>JAKFDH010000098.1:0-37104 GCA_036676245.1 Massilia sp.
GGCGACGACCGAGTCGACGATCTGCTCGGCCTCCTGCTTGATCTTCTGCGAAGTCTCGAGCGCCTTGCGCTGGCCGGTCACGACGATCACGACCGGCTCGCCATCCTTGGCCACCGGCTCCGCCGGTGCCGTCTGCGCCTGCGCGCCGCCGCACAGCAGCGCGACCTGCGCCGCCGCGAACGCCAGCGCGGTCATCTTGAACGATTTCCTCTTCATCATTGTTCCGATGCTCCTCATGTTCTTTTCCTCTTATAAATGCTTTGTGTGTCCAAGGTCATTGGAAGGTGATCGGTCCGGTCAGCGTCAGCTGGGTCGGATAGGTCGGTTTGTCCGACGGCGTGCTCGACATCGTGGTGTTCATGCCGTCTGCGCCGAACGAGACCTGGGAGATCGCGTAGTCCTGCAACTCATTCCAGGGATTAAGGTCCGTCAGGCCGCAGGACTCGCCGACGGTCAGGTCCCTCAGGGCGACGCTGTAGTCCGTGGCCGCCGCGCTGCCCGGCTTCACTTTCGCCCGCAGCGACACATTGCAGGCGTCCTTGCCGTCCTTGAGGGCGAAGTGGCCCAGGACCAGGTCGACGTTGACGGTGTTGTTGCTGCTGCTGAACCATTCGACGTTTTGCGCGATATTGAACTTCGCCGCCGCCTGGGCGTCGATCCGCACCCCGCTCACCGTGATGCCGGTCTTGGACAATTCCTTCAGGCCACCCGCGAGCACGTGGAAACCGTAGTAGCCGCCAATCCAGCTGCCGTCATACGGGCCGGTAAGCTTGATGCTGAAGGTGAACTTGACGTTGCTGCCGTCGCCGGAGACCACCTGCTCGCACCAGCCGTTACACCACCAGCCGCTCAGGTTGGCGCCGGCGTAGCCGTTGACTGCGCCCCCCTCCCTGGTGGTCGAGGCGTCCTTGAAGCCGGTCATGAAGGTCAGCGCAGGCGCTTTCTCGGTGCCGATCGGAATGTTCTTGACGACCGCTGCCTTCACGTAGATGTCGTCGCCTGCCTGCTCGGCGGTGATCGTGCACATCCCGTTGGCGAGCTTGGTCATCGTGGTGCCGCTGACCGTGCACACCGTGGGCGTGCTCGACGCAAAGGTAATGGGCCGGCCCAGGGCGGACGTCGCGGTCAGCGCAAGCGGCTGCGTATCGAGCGGCTGCGAGCCGGGGTTGCGGAACACGATCATCTGCGGCCGTTTGGGAATGACGAACAGCTGGCGTTCCGACACCGGGCCGTAGTCCTCGAAGCCGGCCTGGGTGGCGGTCACCGAACATTCGCCGGCCTTGAGCAGCGACAGCGTTCTGCCGCTGACGGTGCACACGGAGGGCGTGTTCGATGTATAGGTCACCGGCCCGCCGGAACTGGCCGTCGCATTCAGCGCAACGGTCTCGATATCGGGCGGAATCGCGACCGCCGCGCCGCCCGGGAAGGGGAAGGAAATTGACTGCACCGCCCCGCCGCTGCTGCCGCCGCCGCCGCCGCAGGCGCCCAGCAGCGTGGCGCAGGCAAGACCGATGGCCGTAACCTGGAATCTCATTTTATGTCTCCTCATGGAATTATTCCTTTCTGATGAATCTACTTACATTGCTTGTCACGGGCTTCGCCGGCGACAAGGGAAAACTCATCGGCGCCGCGCCCCTCGTTGCGCGGCGCCGACGATGTCATGACGGCGTCCGCCGGCGCACATGGCCGCCGGACGCGATCGGTCATTGGGGCTGGCGATCTGCCTCCTTGCCGGTACGCCACTGCAAGACGACGCGGGTCTGGTTGCGCACGACGGCCAGGCGCACATCGCGCCCGGCATGCGCTTCCAGCAAGCGCTGCAGCGAGGCGCTGTCGGCCACCGGCTCGATTGCGCCTTGGCTGTCCTTTCCCACGCCGACGATAACGTCGCGCTGCCGCAAGCCTGCCGCTTGACCCCGGCTGCCCGCATCGACGGCCAGCACGATCACGCCAGCCCTGGCCGCCAGGCCCGCGGCCGACTGTTCGCCGAGCGTCTCGACGGATTTGAGCCTGAGTCCGGCATACGCGCGCGACGCTTCCAGCCCGGCGCCCTGCGCTTGCGGCGCAACCGGTGTGAATTCGGGCTGGCGCGCGATGGCCTTGAGCCGCGCCGGGCGCACGCCGAAATCATCCATCGGGAAGTTCACGAAACCGATGCGCGCGGCGAGCGCCGCGTTGCCGACGGTGTAGTTGCCTGCGGCAGGATCGCGGAAAGCCGGATCGCCGGCCGCCGACGCGGTGTCGGTGCCGCTCGCCTGCGCCGCCCGCAGGCCGGCCTGGGTCGCGAACAGGTTGCGGTCGACCCTGCGCCCCCATTGCCGGATCCCGATCGGCTCGTAAGGCGTCATGACGATGTTCGACTCGAACACGTCGCCGCTGTCGCCGAACCAGACATGCGGGTGGAAGGTATTGTCGACGAGGATGTTGTTGCGCACGATGCGCGTGACGCCTTCGCGCAGCTTCAGGCCGCCGGCCAGCATCAGGTTTTCTTCGATGATGTAGTTCGAGGCGCCGTCGTCCAGGTCGACATCCCATCCGTGGTCGCAGCGGAAGCGGTTGCGCTTCATGACGATGGGCTCGAGCGCGTCCAGGGTCGGCAGCAGCGGGCGGGCCGCCACCCTGCGGTCCATCTCGGCGCGGTCGGGATGCCAGAAGCGGTCGCGGCCCCAGCTGTTGAAAGCGCCGTGGTCGCCCGATTCGCGCACGGTGTCGAAGACGTCGTTGTGGGTGATGCGGTGCCCGCCCCAGCTGCCGTCGCCGATATTGATGCCGGCCCGCGGCACGCGGTAGATCGAGTTGTGGTCGACCGTGATCCGCGCCGCCATCGCGATGTGCACGCCGGCGGCCTGCTTGTCGATGCTGCCGATGTCATGGATCAGGTTATCGGCAACGTCCGAATCGCTGGGATAGTCATCCGATTGCGGGCCGGGCGCCGGATCGATCGCGGCCAGTTCGTGCCGCTCGTGGTATTCGAACAGCGGCGAGCGTACCGCACCGGGCCGGCCCACGAAGGCCACCGCAGTGCCGCCGATCGCATGCATGTGATTGCCCGATACGGCCACCTGGCGCGCGCGGCCGCTAACGACCACGGCGTGCCCGCCCAGCTCGGTGAATTCGGAATCCTCGATGCGCACGTCGCGCGCATTCTCGATCGTCACGGCACCGACCCTGTGGAACTTCCAGTCCGAGCGCAGCAGAGGTTCGACGGCTTTCAGGAAGGTCGGTTCAGTCTCCCTGAACGTCAGCTTGCGCACGCGCACGTGCCGGACCTCTGCGCCCTGGCCTTCGATCCGGATCAGGGCTTCGTGCATGCTGGCACGCAAGCCGCGCGCCGGCGGCCGCCCGGCCGACAGCGGTTTCAGGTAGAGCCAGCCCGTTTTGCGGTCGTGATACCACTCGCCCGGCGCATCGAGTTCCTCGAACACATTCTCGACGTAACGGTCGTGCTCGCTCGGCGGCATCGCCCGGTTATTGCCCACCTGCGCGCCGTAGGCGAGGCTGCCGTCGGTGTTCTTGCCGAGGATGGGCACTTGCAGGCCTCCCCAGCGCGCGCCATGCAGCGCGTGCAGCACGGCGCCTTGCGGGTCCTGCCAGCGGGCCACACGTCCGGCCGCCGTCGCATCCTGCGCGCCGCCGAACCCCGGACGCGACAGGTCCAGGTTGGGGTAGCGGGCACGCACCAGCATCCGTTCGCCCAGCCACAGCCGCTGGAACGAGGGGCCCGCGTAGCGCGTCCGCCATATGCCGTTCTTCCACGCTGTCCAGTCGAGCGCGGCCAGGCGGGTGGCGCCGGTCAGCACCGCCTTGGCGCCGGGCGCCGCGGCCAGCACGAAGGGATCGCCGGCGGTGCCGGACAGCGTCGCATCGATGACGATCGGCGCCGCCAGTTCGTAGGTCCCGCTTGCGAGCTCGATGCGGCGGATCCGCTTGTCGGCGCGCGCCTGGTCCAGCGCCGCCGCCAGGGAGCTGGCGTCATGGACGGTGACGGCCTGCGCGGCCGCGCCGCTGGCGCTCACGACGAGCGCCAGCGCGAGCAGCAACGCCCCCGCCCTCATGTGCGCGCACCCGCGCCGCGCTTGTTTGCCAGGAAAATGGACATGAATCGCTCAATCTTTGATGTTGAAATTTCCCGCACTTGCAGACACATATCGCGGCTTCAGACGGCGTCTTTGCTGTAAATATGAGATTCGCACTTGCATTCTGCGATGCATCAACAACGGGCCGCAACGGCAAAAATCACCGACGCGACAGGTAAAATTTCGCAAAGAGGGGATCGACAGGCGCGCGCTTCAACGCATGACCCTGGGCCGGACGTCGATCGTGGTTTCGGCCGGCGTCAGGCCGGCCGACGTGGCGCGCAGGACAAGGCTGCCCGAACCGGCGCGCCGGCTTTGGAGGATGACCTGGGCCAGGCCGTTGTAGATGGTGACCTTGTTGCCTTTCTCCGGGGCGTGGCTGTTCGGGTCACCATTGCCGACGCCGATGTTCGCACCCGGGCCGCTCAGTTCGAACGCGACCGGGAGGTTCGCAGTCGGCACGTGCCGGCCTTGCGCGTCGATGGCCTCGACGGTCACCGGGACCGCGTCGCGGCCATCCCCGGCCAGCGCCTTGCGGTCCGGCGTGAGGCGCAGCGCCACGGGCTCGCCGGTGGTCTCCACAGCGAAACGCGCGACTTCGCGTCCATCCTTCTTCGCAACGGCTTCGAGCCGGCCCGGCGCGTAGGGCACCTGCCACTCCACCATCTGGAAGGGATCGACCTTCTTTTCCTCGATGAGTTTGCCGTTGAGGAATAGTGCCACCGTGTCGCCGTTCGTCGGAGCGAACACCTTGATACTCTGGCCATTCTTGCCCGGCCAGTTCCAATGCGGCACCAAGGTCAGCACCGGTTTGTCCTTCACCCAGAGCGCCTGCCGAACATAGAACTCGGTCTTGGGGAAGCCGCAGAGATCGAGCGCGCCAAAGTGGGAGCTCGCAGACGGCCATCCGTAGGGCGTGGGTTCGCCGCGGTAGGCAAAGCCTGTCCAGGAGAAGCCGCCGGCAAAGGACGTCTGCCTGGTGATCGCTTCCCATGAGTTGCGGGCGCTGCTGGTCGCCGCCCAACCTGGGTAGACATCATCGTAGGAGGCCACGACCTTCTTCCAATCGCTGGCGTATTCCCCGCGCGTCATGACCTGGGAGGTGTCCTCCGTGCTGACGATGGGCTTGTCGGGATAGGCCGCGCGAATCTTGTCGTACTCGTCAGTCTGGTAGTTGATGCCGACCACGTCCACGCCATGCGCGGCATTGTTTGGGTTCACCTTGCCGTCCGGGCCCAGTTGTCCCTTGTTCTGCGCGCCTGTGGTGGGCCGGGTGGTGTCGAGTTGCTTGACCACCGCGTTCATCACGCGCGCGATCTCCATGCCCTCTTCATTGACCTGCAGCCCTTCTTCGTTGAACAGGCTCCACATGATCACGCTGGGGTGATTGCGGTCGCGGCGCACCAGCCACTGGAGTTGCTTGAGATATTCCGGAGAGGCGTTGAAGTGCCTGGTCTCGTCCATCACCAGCATGCCCTGGCGGTCGGCGGCGTCGAGCAGCTCCTTGGCCGGCGGGTTGTGCGCGGAGCGGTAGGCGTTCGAGCCCATCTCCTTCAATTTGCGCACGCGGAAGTCCCAGATCGAATCGGGCACAGCAACGCCGACGCCCGCGTGATCCTGGTGATTGCTGGTGCCCTTGAGCTTGAGCGGCTGGTCGTTGAGGAAAAAACCCTTCTGCGCGTCGAAGCGGATCGTGCGGAACCCGGCGGCGGTGTCCACGGAGTCCACCGGCTTGTCGTTGCGCAGCACGGTCGTGCGCACTGTGTAGAGATTCGGTTTATCCACAGACCAGAGCTGCGGCGCCGCCACCGGGACGGCGACTTTCGCCACGGCGTCGCCCTGGGCAACGATGCGCAGCGGCGCCGAGCGGGCGCCTGCGACCCGCCGTCCCGAAGCATCGAAAACGCTGACGTCCACCGAGGCGGAGGCCGCTTCGGGACCGGTATTGGCCAGCGTGACCTCGGCGGGAATCACCCACCTCCCATTGGCGGCCTTGACGGGATTGGCATGGACGCCGTCGGTGGCGATGTGGACCGGGCTGCGTTTGACGAGCCAGGTGTGGCGATAGATGCCGCCGCCTTCATACCACCAGCCCTCGGTGTCCTCGGCGTCCACCCGCACCGCGATGGTGTTGATGCCGTCGTCGCCGTAGCGCGCCATCGGCGTTATATTGATCTGGAACGAGGAGTAGCCGTTCCAGTTGTGATGAACCTCGCTGCCATTGAAGTACACCGTGCTGTGCGTCGCAATGCCGTCGAACTGCAGTTCGATGTTCTTGCCGCGATCAGAGGCGGGCAGCTTGAACGTGCGCCGATACCACGCGATGCCGCGCGGGCGATAGCCTTGTTGCTTGAGCGCTTTCTCGTCGAAGGGCTGCTCGACGACCCAGTCGTGTGGCAGGTCCACCAGCTTCCAACGCTTGTCGTCATATCCGCGCGCCGCCGCGCCCCAGACGCTCCCGGCCTTCGCGCCATGGTAGGTGATGTCCGGCGCGTATAGATTGACGCCCTGGCCGCCGGCAAACGAATCGCGCGCAATGTCGCCGAGGTGGAACCGCCATCCCTCGTCCAGCGAGAGGGTCTGCCGCAAAGACGTGGGAGAGGCCTTGCCGGTGGATTGAGCGCGAACTGTGGAGTTCTTCGCGGCCAGGCAAAGTGTCATGCAAGCAAGGATAAATAGACGGATCATCATGGGGTCGACATTGATTGAGGAGGTTGCCGCAGGGATTGCCGCGGTGCCACGCTTGCGCACCGTGGACTGGATGGCCAGGGCTCAAGAACAAGCTGCTTCACGAAGCAGGCCAGCAGACGGATATAAGCGGAAGGTGGCTCTTCGAAACACCACCAGGCGAGGTCCTGAAATGCCAGGCGTGAACAGTGTAGCAACGAGGCTGGCCAAGGAAAAGGCGTACCTCAATCAACCGGCATGCCTGGAAAATTTTATGATCCGCGTCGGCGGATTCTGTTATGGCTAAGCGGAGGGCAACACGGAAAATGGGACCGCATAGCGGTAATGCCGTTCAGTTCAGCGGCTTTCGCAGGACGCGAATGACATGCCCGCATGCCACCATTTTGATCAGGAAAGGAAAAGTCATTCCATTCAAAGACTTATCCGTATCGCAGCGACCTTGTTAACAACCTTGTCCACAGCAGCTGTGCACAAGCCGTTAAGTGTGGGTTTGGGGGCAGGCCCCATCGCGGCCGCACTTGTTGTCGCCGTGGCCTGTGTCGCCGGCGCGCCCGACACCAACCTGGCAGCCGTCGCCAGCCTGTTCCCGGGCTCGTCGTAAGAGGCGGCAACCCAGGCTGCCGCCATTCCTAGGCAGCCCTCTTCGCACCCGCTTTTGCGCGATCCCAGCCGCGCCCCCCGATTGCCAATGTCGCCGCGCTGCGATCGCGGGCCAGGCCGGCGGCGGGCGCCGTCAGCTTGAACACCTCGATCGCCGCGCGCAGGTGCTCGGCCTGTTCGCTCAGGCTGCAGGCCGCTTCGGCCGACTGCTCGACCATCGCGGCATTCTGCTGGGTATTCCGGTCCATGTCGGCCACCGCAAGGTTGATCTGGTCGATGCCGCTGCTCTGTTCCGCGCTCGCTTCGGCCATGTCGGCCATGATGCCCTCCACCTGGCGCACCGAGGCGACGATGCTGGTCATCGTCGCGCTGGCGTCGGCCACCTGGCGGTCGCCTTCTTCCAGCTGCCGCACGGTCGCGTCGATCAGCGCCTTGATCTCCTTCGCCGCCGCGGCCGAGCGCTGCGCGAGGGCGCGCACCTCGCCCGCCACCACGGCAAAGCCGCGGCCCTGCTCGCCCGCCTTGGCCGCTTCCACCGAGGCGTTCAGCGCCAGCAGGTTGGTCTGGAAGGCGATGCCGTCGATCAGGCCGATGATGTCCTCGATGCGCTTGCCGGCCTTGCTGATCGCGCCCATCGTCGCGCCCACCAGCGCCACGGCGTCGCCGCCGCGCATGGCCACCAGCGTGGCCTGCCCCACCAGCTGGCTGGCCACCTGGGCATTGCCGGCGTTCTGGCGCACGGCCAGGGCCAGCTGCTCCATGCTGGACGCGGTTTCCTCCAGGTTGGAGGCTTGCCGCTCCGTGCGCGCCGATAAATCCAGGTTGCCGGCGGCAATGTCGCGCGTCGCCGCCGACATCGTGTCCACATTGCCGCGCACGTCGCCGATCATGGCCACCAGGTTCATGTTCATCTGCTGCATGGCGCGCAGCATCTGCCCCACGTCATCGCTGCGGGTGGTCGAGATCCGGGCGCTCAGGTCGCCGCCGGCGATGGCGCGCGCGGCCTGGATCGCCCTTTGCATCGGAATCCCGACCGAGTGCCGCACCGTGAATTCCAGCAGCACGATGACGAGCACGCCGAGCGCCCCGGCGCCGGCAAACAGGGCGCCAAGCAGCCCGCCGAGCAGCGCCAGGCCGGCCACGCCGATGGCGGCGAACAGCATGGCGATGGCGGCCAGGGCGCCCGCCACGCGCAAGCGCAGCGACGAGCTCAACAGCCGGGAGACCAGCCCCGCCAGCCCGGTGCGCACCACCTGTCCCTGGCGCAAAGCCAGCCGCTGCGGATTGCCATTGCGAACGTCACGATAGGCGCGCTCGGCCCGCTCGACGTCGGCGCGCGCCGGCTTGCAGCGCACCGACAGGTAGCCCGTCACGACACCACCCTCCTGCAGCGGCGTGGCGCTGGCCTCGACCCAGTAAAAGGAGCCGTCCTTGCGGCGGTTCTTCACCAGGCCGGTCCATGGCAGGCCCGACTGCAGCGTGCTCCACAAGTCGTGGAAGGCTTCGGGCGGCATGTCCGGATGGCGCACCAGGTTGTGCGGCGCGCCGAGCAGTTCCCGTTCGCTGAAACCGCTCACTTCGACGAAATACGGATTCACATAGGTGATCCGCCCCTTCAGGTCGGTCTTGGACACGATGTACTTGCCGTCGGCCAGCTGGTACTCGACGCCGGTGACAGGAAAATTCTTTCTCATGCTGATCTCTCGCTATCGTCTTGGGTTGGTGGTGGCCGGGTCAGGCTGCAAGCTCGCGCGCAAACGCTGGAACTCGGGCGAAGCGCGCAGCGCGGCGCGTCCCGCCTCCTGCAGTTTGTCCACCTGGCCCGGCAGGATGGTCAGCGCAGTCGGCACTTGCAGCAGCAACGAGCGCGCGGCCGTGTCGCGCTCGTCGAACAGGCTGACGCTGATGATGTGGATGTCGGCGTCCGCCGCGAACGGGCTGCCCGCCGTGCCGCGCATCCCCTCCAGTTCCTGGCGCCAGCGCTGGGCGTTGTCGCCCATGGCCGCCAGCGTTTCGCCGGTGGCGCGCGAACCGGCGCCGAACACCAGCGCATTGAGCACCTGGCCCACGCCCGGCACCTTGTCGCTGCGGTCGATGCGCTCGCCAATGTCGCGCTCGGAATTGACGCTGACCAGCACGATCTTGCGCACCGAGCCGGGCGGCAGGTGCTGGAAGCTGGCGTCGAGCGAGCCGCCGGCCACCGCCCGCACCAGCAGGCCGCGCACGCCGAGGTTGTCGATCAGGCCGCCGTCGACCAGGTGCAGGTAGGGCCGCTCCTCCGCGTCCAGATAGCTTTGCACGCTGGCATGCAGCAGGCGCGCCTGCAGGTTGTTTTCGCCGCGCGCGGCCGCCACCACCTGCGCCGACTGCGGACAGCTGCCGGCATAGTTGCGCATCGTGATCGGACTGAGCAGCAAGGGCACCGACGAAGATGCCGCCACCGCGTGCGACAGCGGCACGCTGTTCAGGTCCGAGCAGATCAGCGCGAACTGCTCGGGCGTGAATTCGAACGGCGCGCCGGTGGTCAGGTCGGTGGCGGTGACCAGCAGGCGCGGGCCGTTGCGGCGCGTCATCAGGCTGGCGAAGGTCTTGCCGCGGTAAAGCTTGTCCAGCTTTTCGGCCAGCACATTGCTGCGGCCGTACCAGGGCGAGCTGATACGGTACAGGGAACGCGGCGAGAGTGCGTCGGCAATCAGGCCGGCCTGGAAGTCCTGCATCAGGAACTCAGGCTCGAAGCGTTCAAACGTCTCATCGCCGAACGCGGCGTAGTAGGACGCCAGCACACTGCCGCCGGAAACGCCGCTGACCAGCCCCATCTCGTCCATCAGGGTGGTGTCCCGCCCTTCCCAGGCGAAGCCGGTGGCCTTGAGCTCCTTGAGCACGCCCAGGCCGAAGGCGGCGGCGCGCGCGCCGCCGCCGGACAGCGTAACGGCCGCGATCATCGACGATGGACGCCCGTCGGCATCCACGCGCACCAGCGCCGACGGCGCCGGCGAGCCGTCGGTGATCGGCTGGTTCAGCCACGGGCGCGCCGTCGAGCAGGCGCCCAGCAGCAGGGCCAGCGCGGCCGCCGGCAACAGGCGCGCAGTCCAGCCACGCAGGAAATGCAGGATCATGCCGCCGCCTCAGTATGCCAGCCAGGGCCGCAGGCCGCGCAGGCTGTCTTCGTCGAGTTCGCCGGCGGCCAGCGCCAGCCTCAGCCGGCCCAGCAGGTAGTCGCTGCGGCCCTGCACCAGCTCCAGCTCGGCCGCGAAGAGGCGCTGCTGGGCGTCCAGCACATCGAGCGCCGTGCGGGTGCCGACGTCGCGCCCGCGCGTGGTGGCGTCGAGCGCGCTGCGCGCCGAGGCCAGCGCCTGTTCCTGGGCGGCGATGCGCGAAACGCCGGTGGCCACCGCCAGGTAACCTTCCTGCACCTTCAGGCGCACGTCGCGCCGCGCCGCCTGCAGCTGCTGGCTGGCCTGGGCCAGGCGGGCCGCCGCCTCGCGCTGGCGCGAGTCGAGCGCGCCGCCTGCGTACAGCGGCACGGTCAGCACCAGGCCGATGGCGCCGGTGCGGTCGCCGTCCGGCGCCACCATCGGCGACAGCGAGCCGTTCTGCTGCTTGCTGCCATAGCTGGCCACCACGTCGAGCGTGGGACGGCCCGACACGCTGTGCCGCGACAGCTCGGCGTTGGCGATCGCCAGTTCCGACTGGCGCGCCAGCACCAGCGGGCTGCCGTGTTCGCCGCGCGCCTGCCAGTCGGTCAGCGCGGCCGGCTGCGGCGGCTGCGGCACAAAGCTCGGCGCCAGCGGCGCCAGGTTGTCCGGCGGGGTGCCCGTCGTTTCGTGGAACTGGGCGCGCCGCAGCGCGAGCAGCGACTGGGCCGACACTTCGCGCGTGCGCACCGCGTCCAGCCGCGCCTGCGCCTCCTGCACATCGGTGATGCGGTCCTGGCCGACGTTGAAGCGGGCCTGGGCGCGCTCGCGCTGGTAGAGCAGCGCCGCCAGTTCGGCCTGCGCCACGCGCAGCGTTTCCTCGGCCACCAGCACGCCGAAGTAGACTTCCGCCACCCGCAGCGCCAGCTCCTGGCGCGCGGCCGTGAACTGGGTCTGCGCCAGCGTCGACTGCTCGCGCAGCTGGCGCCGGCCAGCGCTGGCGCCGCGGTCGTAGACCGGTTGCACCATCTGCACGCTGGCCTGGTAGGCGGTGCCGGTGCTCGTTTCCGCCATCGCCGGCGTGGCCGCCTCGCCGGCCCGGTGGTGGATGCGCGAGGCGCCGGCCTGGAAGTTCACGCGCGGACGCAGCAGGGCGTCGCCCTGCACCGCCTTCTCGCGCCCGGCCACCAGGGCCTGGTCGGCCGCCAGGCTGGCCGGATCATTCACCAGCGCCTGGCGGTAAGCCTGCGCCACGTCGACGGCGAACGCCGGGTTTTGCAGCACCAGCAGCAGACACAGGGCCGCCGGCAGGGTTTTCATTGTCATCTTCATTTAAGTTCTCCTTGGGCCGCCACCGGACGCTGCGCCCGGTAGCAGGCCGCGTACAGTGCGGGCAGGAATATCAGGGTCAGTACGGTCGCCACGGCCAGGCCGCCCATGATGGCCCAGGCCATCGGGCCCCAGAACACCGAGTGGGTCAGCGGCACCATGGCGAGGATGGCGGCCAGCGCGGTCAGTACGATCGGGCGCAGGCGGCGTACCGCCGATTCGACGATGGCATCCCACAGCGCCGCGCCGCGCGCCACGTCCTCGTCGATCTGCACCACCAGGATCACCGAGTTCCGGATAATCATCCCGGCCAGCGCGATCACGCCCAGCATCGCCACGAAACCGAACGGAATCTGGAACGCGGCCATGACCGCGGCCACGCCGATCAGTCCCAGCGGGGCGGTGAGCAGCACCAGCGTCATCTTCTTCATGTCCTGCAGCTGGACCATCAGCAGCACCAGCACCATGACCAGGGTGACCGGCATCACGGCGAACACCGATGCCTGCGCCTTGGCGCTCGATTCCAGCGCGCCGCCGATCTCGATGCCGTAGCCGAGCGGCAGTTCCTTGTTCAGCGGGGCCAGCTTGGCCCACACGGCATTGGTCACGTCCGGCGCCTGGGCGCCGGCGATGTCGGCGCGAACCGTCAGGGTCGGAATGCGATTGCGGCGCCACAGTTCGCTCTCCTCGCTGTCCAGGGTCAGGCGCGCCACTTGCGACACCGGCACGAACTTACCCTCGTGCAGGTAGATCCTGGCGTCTTTCAGATTGTTCAGGTCGGTGCGTTCGGCGGCCACCAGGCGCGCCGTGACGGCGATCGACTGGTCGTCCTCGCGGTACTGCGTGATCGGCGTGCCCGACAGCGATGCTTCGAGCGCGGCCTTGATCTGGACCGAGCTCACGCCGAGGGCGCGCGCCTTGTCCTGGTCGACGTCGACGCGCATGCGCTTGACGCGCTCGCCCCAGTCTTCGTTGACGGCGCGCACGTGCGGATTGGCGCGCACGATGGCGTTCACCTTGGCGGCGATCTCGCGCACCTTGGCCGGGTCATTGCCGAACACGCGGAACTGCACCGGATAGCCGACCGGCGGTCCGTTCTCCAGCCGGTTGACGCGCCCGCGCACATTGGCGAAGCGCTCCTCGAGCAAGGTGCGCAGCTTGCCGGCCACCCGTTCGCGCGCTTCGCCGCCCTTGGTCATCACCATCAGCTCGCCGAGGTTCAGGTTGGGCGTCTGCACGTCCAGCGGCAGGTAGAAGCGCGGCGCGCCCTCGCCCACGAAGCTGGTCACCGCTTCGATGTCCGGGTCGGCCTTCAGCTGGCGCTCGAGTTCACGCACTTCGCGCTCGCTGGCCTCCAGCGTCGAGCCCTTCGGCATCCACAGGTCCACCATCAGTTCGGGACGGTCCGAAGCCGGGAAGAACTGCTGCGGCACGGCCTTGAACAGCATCAGCGATGCGACGAACAGCCCCAGCGTGATGCCGATCACCCAGCCGCGGCGGCGCAGGCAGAAATCGACCACGCGGCGGAACCTGAGGTAGAAGCCGCGCTGGTACACCGCATCCTCGTCGTGGTGGGCGTGCGCTTCTTCCTTGAGCAGCTTGTAGCCGATATAGGGCGTGAACACCACCGCCACCACCCACGACAGGACCAGGGCGATGCCGACCACCTGGAACAGCGAGTACACGTACTCGCCGGTGCCGGACTTGGCGAAGCCCACCGGCAGGAAGCCGGCCGCCGTGATCAGGGTGCCCGTCAGCATGGGCATGGCGGTGGCCGTGTAGGCATAGGTGGCCGCGCGCGTCTTGTCCCAGCCTTGTTCGAGCTTGAGCGCCATCATTTCCACGGCGATGATGGCGTCGTCCACCAGCAGGCCCAGCGCGATGATCAGCGCGCCCAGCGAAATGCGCTGCAAGTCGATCCCCAGCATGTACATGACGAGGAAGGTCATGCCCAGCACCAGCGGGATACTCAGCGCCACCACCAGGCCGGTGCGCATGCCGAGCGAGAAGAAGCTCACCGCCAGCACGATCAGCACGGCTTCGGCCAGGCTCTTCTTGAATTCATGCACGGAGCGTTCGACCACGCGCGGCTGGTCGCTGACAGAATGGATCTGTACGCCGACCGGCAGGTTGGCCTGGATGCGCTTGACCGTCGCGTCGAGCTGCTGGCCCAGGCTGATCACGTCGCCGCCCTTGCGCATGCTGACCGCCAGGCCCAGCGAAGGCTGGCCGTTGAAGCGCATGCGGACCTTGGCCGGCTCGACGAAGCCGCGCCGCACCTCGGCGATGTCGCCCAGGCGGAAGGTGCGCTGCCCGGCGTGGATGCCGATCGCGCGGATGCCCTCGACCGAATCGAATTCGCCGGTGACGGTCAGGCGCACCTGTTCGGCGCCCGTTTGCACGGTGCCGGCGGCGGCCACCGTGTTGGCCTGGGCCAGGGTGGCGGCGATCAGCGCCGGGTCCACGCCCAGCGAGGCCAGCTTGGCGGTCGACATCTCGACATAGATCTTCTCTTCCTGCTTGCCGACCAGCTGCACCTTGTTGACGTCGCCCACGCGCAAGAACTCGTTGCGCGCCGCGTCGGCCATCTTGCGCAGGTCGGCGTAGTCGTAGCCGTCGCCGGTGAGCGCATACATATTGCCGTAGGTGTCGCCGAATTCATCGTTGAAGAACGGCCCCTGCACGCCCTGCGGCAGGGTGTGCTTGATGTCGGCCAGCTTCTTGCGGATCTGGTACCAGGTCTCCGGTATCTTCGATGGCGGCACCGCATCGCGCAGGTTGATCTTGAGCTGGGTCTCGCCCGGCTTGACGTAGGTCGACATGTAGTCGATTTCCGCCACGCCCTGCAGCACGCGCTCGATCGGGTCGGTGACCTGGTCGGCCATCTGCTGGGCCGAGCTGCCCGGCCAGTTGGCCTGCACCACCATGGTCTTGATGGTGAAGTCGGGGTCTTCCTTCTGCCCCAGGCTGCGGTAGGCCAGGATGCCGGTCACCGTCAGCAGCAACAGCAGGAAGGCGATCATCTGCTGGTGCTTGAGCGCCCATTCGGAGAGGTTGATGCCCTTCATTTCGGGCCTCCGGCCAGCCGCACTTGCTGGTTAGGCTGCAGCATGTGCACGCCGGCCGTGACCACGGTCTCGCCGCCGGCCAGGCCGCCGGTCACCAGCACGCTGTCGTTCTGGGCGCTGCCCAGCTTGACGGGGCGCGCGGCCACGCGCTGCGTCTTGGCGTCGACGATCCACACGCTGCGCTTGCCTTCGCCATCGACAATGGCCGTCAGCGGCAGGCGGATGGCGCGCGCGCCGTCGACATCGGGGGCCAGCACGGAAGCGGTCATGCCGAGGCGCAGCAGCTCCGGGTCGGGCTGGGCGATCGCGATGCGCGCCGAGTAGGTGCGGGTGACGCTGTCGGTGTCGGGCGCCAGTTCGCGCAGGGAACCGGTCCAGCTCTTGCCGGGATGGGCCCATACGGTCACCTGCAGCGTGCGCGCGCGGCGCAGTTCATCGACGCGCGATTCGGGAATGCTGATCGTCACCTCGCGCTCGCCGTCGCCGGCGACCACGGCCACCGCCTGGCCGGCCGCGACCACCTGCCCCGCTTCCGCGTGCAAGGCGCTGACCACGCCGTCGCGGTCGGCCACCAGGGTAGCGTAGCCGCGCTGGTTGACGCCAAGCTGCTGGCGCGCCGCCGCCGCGCGCAGTTGCGCCTCGGCCTGCTGCAGCGCCAGGCGCTGCTGGTCGACCTCGGCCTGCGAGGCGAACTGGCGCGCCAGCAGGGTCTCGGCGCGCTGCAGGTCGACCTTGGCCTGGGCCACGCGGCTGCGCGCGCCGTCCACTTCGGCGCTGGCCGCCGCCAGCTGCAGGCTTTCCTGGGCCGCGTCGAGCTGCATCAGCGGCTGGCCGCGCTTGACGTGGCTGCCCACTTCGACCAGCCGCGCGACGATCTTGCCGCCGGTGCGGAAGCCCAGCTGGCTTTCGTAGCGGGCGCGGATTTCGCCCGAATAGGCGGCGCCGACGGTGCCGTCGCTGTGGCCGGCCACGACCGTGCGCACGGGGCGCACTTCTTCATACGTTGCAGGCGGGGTCTTGGAACAGCCGGCGAGCATGCTCGCCGCCGCCATGGCCAGCGCTGCCTTTTTCAGATTCAGGTTCACTTTGATGTCCTCCAATGTCAGATGAAACGAATAATAAACCATAACGACGAATTTGTCATTATGACGATTAATTCAGAGTGACATTTATTTTATTTGAAGGACGGACGTGGCGAAGCCGGCGCCGCGCAGGGGCGGGCCAAGTGTCTTAGTTGGCAAAAAGGAAATGGAAGTCTGGCCGGATTCGGCGCTAATCGAAAAACCCGCCTCTAACCAACGTCATTCCTGCGAAGGCAGGAATCCATACTGAGCATATTCAGCATGGATTCCTGCCTTCGCAGGAATGACGTTGGTTGATGTGGCAGCGACCTTGGCGGCCGCAAATTCGGTGCCGCCAGTCCTACTCGCTGGCCGCCGCCGCCCTGGCCTGCGCCCGCGCCAGCAGCGACTCCGCGGCCGGCACCAGCTTGGGCAGCGGCCCGGAGGCGACGCGCCAGGCCTCGGCCACGCCCATGCCCAGCATGCGCATCAGCGCCGCCGCGACCTGGTCCGGATAATCCTTGGGCGTGCGCCCGCGCGCCATGCGGTCGAGCGCCGCGACGCCAGCCCCGCCGATCAGCTCGAGCATGATGTCGAGCGGTACATCGGCGAACACCCCGCGCCTTTGCCCCTCTTCCAGGTCGGCCGGCAGGTAGCGGAACGTCGTGTTGTAGTGCACCGTCATGCGCAGCCCGGCCGCCGCCAGGAAGCGCGCCAGCAGCCGGTGCGAGCGCGCCAGGTGCAGGTAGCAGCGCATCGCCGTGGCCACCCGCACTGCCGGATCGGCAATGTCGCCAACCACCGGTTCGATCAGCTGCACCATCTCGCCGCTGAGCTCATCGCCGACCGCGGCCAGCAATTCCTCATTGGTGCGGAAATAGTTGTAGAACGAGCCCTGCGACACCTCGGCCGCGGCCACCACGTCGGGAATGACGCTGGCGCCGATCCCCTTGTCGGCGAACACGATCATGGCGCTCTCGATCAGGCGCTTGCGCATGCGCTCGCGCCGCTCGGCGGCTACGCGGGGACGATGGTCATCGGACTTGGCAGGCATTCTCGATCCAATCTATGGGAAACGCGGCGATGATACCAGATTGACGCTACTGTCAACCATCAAACAACTGGGTGCGCCGCAGCAGCGAGTCGGGCGGCAGCTCGAAGGCCGGCAGCGGCAAGGTCGTCAGGCGCACCGCTTCCGCCTCTTCCAGCCCGAGCGCGCGCAGCATGGCGCGCGCGCTGGCGTCCGGGTAATCGGGGTCGAGCGGCGCGCGCGCCGTCGAGTACGCGGCGCTGAGCACCAGCCCCACCAGCATGTCGCTGCCGAATTGCTGGCCGATGTTGCCGAAGCGCTGATTTGCCACGCCCTGGGTCACGTCACGCGCCAGGAAGCGCGCCCCCAGCAAGCTGTTGTTGGCAGCCGGGAACGGCAAGCGCGCCATGAAGGTACTGTACAGGGGAAAGCGCCGCACCGCGTGCAGCAGCAGCCGGGTGCCGCAGGCGATGCGTTCGGCCGGGTCGTCGCTGCGCAGCACGACCGGGTCGATCGCGCGCAGCAACTCGTCGTTGATCTCATTGGCCACCGCCGCCATCAGCTCTTCGTTGGTGCGGAAGTAGTTATAGAACGAACCGCGCGCCATGCCCGCCCGCGCGATGACGTCCTCGATGACCGCATGCGGTCCCTTCTGTGCAAACACCAGGAACGCACTCTCGAGCAGTTTGGCGCGCGTCTTTTCACGCCGCGTCGCCGCCACCCGGGTGCGGTGATTCTGTGTGCCTTGGTTGTCGCTGTTCTCTTTAGTCATAACCGTCCTTCCCGGCCATTGTACGCAAATTCTTATTGACACACCAGTCATTCTGACGATAATGTCACTATCATAAACGAAAACGGCTGCGCGCCCTGCGCCGCCGGATACGACAGGAGATGTCAATGAATCAAACTTCCCGCGCCGCGCTGCAGACGCCGCCGGCCTATCCGGAAAGTGCGCTGCCGGCCCACATCCAAAAGCTGCAGCTGCCCGCGCCGCTGGTCAAAGCCCGCTCGCTGGCCTTCCTGATGTTCGAAAAGCCCGACCTGCTGGCGACCGAAGCCTTCCTCACCGATTTCGGCATGCTGCGCGTGGCCGGCAATGGCGAGCATCTGGCCATGCGCGGCCACGGCAGCACTCCCGCCATCTTCCTGGCCCGGCGCGGTCCCCGTTCGCGCTATGTCGGCGCCGCCTTCACCGTCGCCTCCGAGGCCGAGCTGCGCTTGCTGCAGTCCGAAGCCGGGGCGCGCCGCCTCGGCAGCGCCGACATCCCCGGCGGCGGCAGCGGCGTCGAACTGGTGGACCCCGCAGGCAACCTGCTGTGGCTGGTCACCGGCCAGCGCGCCAGCGTGGCGCGGCCGCTGCGCGCCGCCCTGCACCCGCAGGCCAACTGCCTTGACGCCGTGCGGCGTGTGAATGCCACCGTGCGCCCGCCGCTGGAACCGGCCGCCGTGGCCAGGCTGGGCCACGTGGTGCTGCAGACGGTGGACTTCGCCGGCATGGCCGCCTGGTATGTGCGCCACCTCGGCCTGATCCCCACCGACGTGCAATACCTGGCCGACGGCTCGCCCAACCTGGCGTTCTTCCGCCTCGACCTGGGCGAGACCCCGGCCGACCACCACAGCTTCGTGCTGGCCGGCGGCATCGAGGACAAGTACGAGCACAGCGCCTACGAGGTGGTCGACCTCGATGCCCTCGGCCAGGGCCAGAACGTGTTGCGCGCCGGCGGCCACCGGCATATGTGGGGCATCGGCCGCCACATCCTCGGCAGCCAGCTGTTCGACTACTGGTACGACCCGGACGGCATGGAATTCGAGCACTACACCGATGGCGATGTGTTCACCGCCAGCCATGAAACCCATTACGTGCCGCTCGAGCTGTCCAGCATCTGGGCCTGGGGCGACGACGTCCCGGCCTCGATGGGCGTCAAGCGCGACCTCGGCACGGTGTTCAAGGTGCTGCGCCTGCTCTGGCAGGGCCGCCTGTCGTTCGGCCGCCTCAAGCTGCTGGGCAGCGCGATGAGCAACCCGCGGCCCTGGCTGTAAGCCGGCGCCGCCCCCCAATCACTAATCAAGGAGTACCTTATGGCAGTCCAAGTCGTCCATTTCCTGCAGGACGGATCCCCCGCCTGGGGCGTGGTGCACGGCCAGCGTGTCGCCCCGCTGGCGCACCGCTACGCCGGCACCGCCGAATTCGTCGGCGAAGGGCTCGATGAGGCCTGGGCCAGCACCCCGGCCCACGCCACCCTGCCCCTCGCGGGCCTGACCCTGCTGTCGCCGGTCAGCGCCGACCGCCAGTTCATCTGCCAGGGCATCAACTACGCCAGCCATGTGCGCGATTCAGGCATGGACCCGGACAAGATCCCGTTCAACACCCTGTTCACCAAGGCGCCGTCCTGCCTGACCTCGGCCAGCGCCGACGTCGTGCGCCCGGCCCACGTGCGCCTGCTCGACTATGAGGTCGAACTGGGCCTGGTGATGCGGCGCGCCGTCACCGGCCCCGTCACCGTGGCGCCCGACCGGCTGCACGAGTGGCTGGCCGGCGTCACCATCGTCAACGACCTGTCGGCGCGCGACGTGCAGCTGCCGCAGACGCAGTTCTACAAGGGCAAGAGCTACCGCGGCTTCGGCCCCGCCGGCCCCTTCCTCCTGCTGCTCACGCCGGCCGAATGGCGGCGCTGGCCGGAGCTGCACATGCGCCTGCAGGTCAACGGCCAGCTGCGCCAGGACGCCTACTGCGGCGACATGATCTACCAGCCGCACCAGACGCTGACCGAGCTGTCGGCGATGCACGACCTGGGACCCGGCGACCTGATCGCCACCGGCACCCCGGCAGGCTGCGCCGCGCGCGCGCCCGGCAAGCTGGCCATGTGGGTGATGCGCCACCTGCTGTCGGACGCCACCAAATGGCGCCTGTTCATCGAGAAGGGCCTGGCCAACCCGGCCTACCTGCAGCCGAACGACGTGCTCACGGTCTCGATCCGCAGCGACGACGGCGCCCTCGACCTGGGCGAGCAACGCAACCGCGTGGTGGCGCCATGAGCAAGCTTTGCGTCGCCGCCGCCATCAGCCGCTTCGGCGGTGCGGAACAGCTGCACGTGCGCGAACTGCCGCTGCCCGAACCGGGCAAGGGCGAGATCGTCGTGCGCGTCAAGGCCGCCTCGGTCAACCCGATCGACACGCGGCGCCGCGCCGGCTATGGCCGCCGCCTGTTGTCGCTGAAGGGCGCGGCCAGGCTGCCGCTGGTGCTGGGCAATGACTTCGCCGGCACCGTGTGCGCCGTCGGCCGCGGCGTCACCGCCTTCCGCGAAGGCGACGCCGTGTTCGGGGCCAAGCCGCCGTCCAGCCTGGGCACCCATGCCACCCATGTGGCGCTCGACGCCAGCCTGGCGCTGCCCCAGCCGCGCGGCCTGTCGGCCGAACGCCTGGCCGCCCTGCCCTACAACTTCCTGACCGTGTCGCGCGCCATGGCCGGCGCCGGCATCACGCGCAGCGGCATCAGCGGACGCGAAGTGCTGGTGCATGGCGCCTCCGGCGGCCTGGGCCTGATCGCGCTGCGCCTGCTGCACGCGATGGGCGCGCGCGTCACCGCGGTGGCCGGCGCGCGCCGCGACGCCTGCCGCGACGCCGGCGCGGCCTGCGTGCTGGACCGCCACACCACCGTGCTGCGCGCGCTGCCCCAGCACTTTGCGGCGACCCTCAATTTCGCCAGCTGGGAAGACGAGGCAGCCCTGCTCGGCGTGCTCGCGCGCGGCGCCCTGGGCCATGCCACCACCGTCCATCCGCTGCTCGGCCGGGTCGACCGCAACGGCCTGCTGCACGGCATCGGCGGCGCCCTGCTGGAGAAGCGGCGCATGGCGGCCCTGATGCCGGAGGGCGCGCGCTACGCCTGGACCATCTTCGGCCCCGACCGCGCGGCGCTCGAGCACCTGGCCGACTTCGCGCCGCTGCTGGAGCTGCCCGCCGAGCTGGTGCGCTTCCCGCTGTCGCGCGCCGAACAAGCCCACCGCCACGTCGAACAGCAGCAACCGGGACGCGCGATCCTGCTGCCGTACATGACCTGACACAGACCAACCAAGGAGACACCATGATTGACTGCCCCCCAAGCACCTCTGCGGCGCGCCCCCCGGTGCGCACCCTGGACGACGTGCTCACGCTGGAAAAAACACGCTGGCAAGACCAGTTGCCGGCCCAGACCACCTACGAGCTGCTGCGCCAGGCCAGCGACCGCCATCCGCAGCGCACCGCCTTGCGCTTCCTGCTCACCGGCGACGTGGACGCGCCCACTTGCGCCATCAGCTACCGCAGCCTGCTCGAACGCGTCACCCAGGCTGCCAACGCCTTCCACCAGGCCGGTATCGGCCGCGGCCAGGCGGTGGCCCTGCTGCTGCCCAACCTGCCGGAGACCCATTACGCCCTGTGGGGCGCGCAGGCGGCCGGCATCGCCGCGCCGATCAACCCGCTGCTCGACGTGGACCATACCGCCGCCATCGTCGAAGCCACCCAGGCCGGGGCGCTGGTGACGCTGGCGCCGCAGCCTGGCAGCGATGTATGGCAGAAGGCCATGGCCGTGGTCGAGCGCTGCCCGTCGCTGCATACCGTATTCGTGATCGACCATGTCGCCAGCGTCGACCCGGAACAGCGCGCCATGCTGCAGGCGCTGCGCGAAGCGTCGCCACAGCGCGCCGGCGTGCGCCTGCTGTCGTTCGCGGCCGAGATGGCGCGGCAGCCGAACGCGCGCCTGGTGTCCGGGCGCACGATCGAACCCGGCGACCTGTGCGCCTATTTCCATACCGGCGGCACCACCGGCCTGCCGAAGGTGGCGCTGCATACCCACCTGAACGAAGCCTTCGTCGCCGCCATGCTGTCCCGGCTGCAGCCGGACCCGCACGTGGTGCTGTGCGGGCTGCCGCTGTTCCATGTGAACGGCGCCATGGTCACCGGCCTGGGCGCCTTCCACGCCGGCTGGGAAGTGGTGATGCTGACCCCGCAGGGCTACCGCGGCCCCGGCGTGCTGGCCAATTTCTGGCAGCTGGTGCAGCGCTTCCGCGCCACCACCTTCAGCGGCGTGCCCACCATCTTCGCCACGCTGGCCGGCCTGCCGGTCGGCGGCGCCGACATCTCGTCGCTGCGGCATGCCTTCTGCGGCGCCGCCCCCCTGCCTTTGGCCGTGGCGCGCCGCTTCGAGGAAGTGGCCGGCATTCCGCTGTGCGAAGGCTACGGCCTGACCGAGGCGGCCTGCATTTCCGCCGTCCATCCGATCGGCATCGCCCGGCGCGAAGGCAGCGTCGGCCTGCGCCTGCCGCACCAGGCACTGCAGGCGTGGCGGGTGGACGCCGACGGCCGCGCCACCCGGCCCTGCGCCGTCGGCGAAACAGGTGTGATCGGCGTCTGCGGGCCCAACGTCTTCCCCGGCTACCTGCGCGAGCGCGACAACCGCGGCGTGTGGCTGCAGCCGGGCTGGCTCAATACCGGCGACCTTGGCCACCTCGACGCCGAAGGCTTCCTGCACCTGACCGGCCGCGCCAAAGACCTGATCATCCGCGGCGGCCACAATATCGACCCGGCGCTGATCGAGGATGCGCTGCTGCGCCACCCTGCCATCGCGCTGGCCGCCGCCGTGGGCCAGCCCGACGCCCATGCCGGCGAACTGCCGGTTGCTTACGTGACCCTGAAACCGGGCGCGCACGCCACGCCGGAAGCGCTGCAGGCGGCCGCGCGCGAGCTGGTGGGCGAACGCGCCGCCGTGCCGGTGCGGGTGACGGTGCTGGCGCAGCTGCCGCTGACCGCCATCGGCAAGGTCGCCAAGGCCGAACTGCGCCTGCGCGCCTCCGAGCAGGTGCTGGGACAGCTGCTGGCCAATCTCGGCATCGACGCCGAACTGGCGGTGCAGGCCGATCAGGCGCGCGGCACCGTGGTGCGGCTGCGCTGCGCCGCGGCCGACGCCGGCCAGGCGCGCCGCCAGCTCGAGCCGTTCGGCTTCCCGGTCGACTTGCTGCCGCCGGCAGCGCAGGAGTAGCCATGGAACAGACTATTCCCGCAAACGTCGATGTGCTGATCGCCGGCATGGGGCCGGTCGGCGCCGCCGCCGCCAACCTGCTGGGCCGCTACGGCCTGCGCGTGCTCGTGATCGACGAGGCGCGCGAGATCTTCGTGGCCCCGCGCGCCATCGTGCTGTGCAACGAGGCCCTGCGCATCCTGCAGATGGCCGGCCTGGAGGATGGCGCCTTCGCCACCTGCGCCATCGCCGAAGTGCAGATGCACTCGCCGCTGTTCGGCCGCTATGCGCGCGCCAACACGGCCGGCCAGATCGACGGCCACCCGAAGCTGGTCACCTTCTACCAGCCCGAGCTCGAGCGCGTGCTGCGCGCCCGCCTGCGCCAGTACCCAAGCGTGCACACGGCGCTGGGCACCAAGCTGGGGGCCTTCACCCAGGACGATCGCGGCGTGCACGCCACCTTGCGCCAGGCCGACGGCACGCTGGCCGCCGTGCAGGCGCGCTTCATGATCGGCGCCGACGGCGCCAGCTCCTTCGTGCGCCGCCAGCTCGGCCTCGAGTTCGACGGCAAAACCTTCACCCAGGACTGGCTGGTGGTCGATGTACTCAACGCCCCGGTGCCGATCGAGCACATCGAATTCACCTGCGACCCGCGCCGCCCGTCGCCGCACATGCCGGCGCCGGGCAACCGCCAGCGCTGGGAATTCATGCTGCACCCGGGCGAAACGCGCGAACAGATGGAGCACCCGGACATGATCCGCTCGCTGCTGGCGCCATGGTGCGATGTGCGCGACTGCACCATCGAGCGCACCGCCGTGTACCGCTTCCATGCCCGCATCGTCGACCGCTTCTCCAGGGGCCGCGTGTTCCTGGCCGGCGACGCCGCCCACATCACGCCGCCCTTCGTCGGCCAGGGCCTGGTGGCCGGCCTGCGCGACGTGGCCAACCTGTGCTGGAAGCTGGCCTGGGTGACGCAGGGCCGCGCGCCGCTGTCGATCCTCGACAGCTACGACACCGAGCGCCGCCCGCATGCGCGTTCCATCATCAACATGGCGCTCATGATGGGCGCGCTGGTCATGCCGCGCAACCGCGCCACGGCGCTGGTGGTGCACGGCCTGATGAACATCATGCATCGCATCCCATTTACGCGTCCGATCTTCGAGGAGCTCAAGATCAAGCCGGCCAACCGCTTCCGGCGCGGCCTGTTCAAGCGCGGCCGCGGCGGCGCGCGCCTGGAGCGCGGCGGCCAGCTGCCGCAAGGCTTGCTGCGTCATGCCGCCGGCTCTCCCTGCGTCCCGAGCGACGATTTCCTCGGCAATGCGCTGACCCTAGTCGGCTTCGGCTGCGACCCCGCCGCGCAGCTGGACCCGCAGCTGCAAGCCGCATGGCTGGCGGCCGGCGGGCGCATCGTCGCGCTGCACCACCGCGGGCAGGCTGGCCTCGGCCCCGGCGCGTGGGAAGACATGACCGACGCGCTGGTGGCCGGCGCAGCGCCGGTGGGCTGGGTCGCCGCCGTGCGCCCGGACCGCGTGGTGCTGCACGACGGCCCGCTGGCCAATGTCGGCGCGATCGTGCGCGAATCGATCGGCGTGCTGGGCTGTCCGAGCCCGGCCGCCGCTGCGCTGGAGATGCCGATACCCACCTGACACCCGCCCTGCAAGACCACACAAACCACAACAAAGGAGACAAGCATGACCATCAAGAAAACAGCCGCCAGCCTTGCACTGCTGGCCGGCAGCGCGGCCGCCGTGCATGCCGCCGAAGGTTTCGAACCCCGCTACAACATGGCCGGCAGCCTGGGCGGCGAAATCTTCGCGCCGCCCGACCAGAAAGGCTGGGCGGTCGTGACGGCCGCCACCCGGGTGCCGGTGCGCCGCGTGTCCGGCGACGACGGCAGGGACCTGACCCTGCCGCTGCCCGGCGGCACGCTGGCCGTGCCCGGCGTGCCCGACGCGCTGCAGCCGTCCTACGGCCCGGGCCGGGCCACGGTGCTTGGCCACGGCGAGATGACGCGCTTCGATGTCGCCGCCTTCTACCTGAGCGAAGAGAAATACGGCGGCGGGCGCCTGGCCTTCGCCTTCGACCTGCCCTTCATCCGCAAGGAGCAGCATATCGGCCTGGGCGGCGCCACCCCGGCCCTGAACTGGCCCGGCGCCATGCCGCCGGCGGTGCAGGCCGGCGTGGCCAGCCAGTTCGGCGGCCAGTACCAGGCCGGCCTGGCCGGCCAGGGCGCCGCCTCGAGCGGCAAGCTGCACGGCCTCGGCGACGCCGAACTGATGGCCGGCTGGCAGTATGTGGGCGAGCGCGTGAACGTACTGGCCGGCGCGTCGCTGGTGCTGCCAACCGGGAAGTATGGGGCCGACCCCAAGCCCGACGCGGGCACCGGCAATTACCGCACTCTGCGCCCGGCCGTGCAGCTGGCCTACATGCCAGTGCCGAAGGTGGCGCTGGGCGCCAAACTGTCGCTGGGCCTCAATTCGCGCAACCGCGACAACCAGCTAAGGAGCGGCAACTGGTTCGGGGTGGAACTGGCGGCCGGCTACATGACACCGATTGGCGTGGTCGGCCTGCATGGCCTGCGCGTGCAGCAGTACCAGAGCGACGAAAACAACCCCTTCGGGCCGAGCCGCTTCCGCTCCACCAATGCGGGCGTCTTCTTCACCACCAAGGTACCGGGGACCGACACCGTCGTGACGCTGCAGTACATCGACACCACGTCGTCGCGCCATGCCAAGCACGCCAGCTTCATCCAGCTGCGGCTGATCAAGCTGCTGTGACGGCGTCCAGGGGCATGCAGTCGCGGCTGCGCGCGCCGGCGGGCGCCATTGTCGGCGCCAGCTGCCTGCTGGCGCTGCTGCACTTCGGCCGCGCCGTGCTGCAGCCGGTCGCGCTGGCCGCCATCCTGAGCCTGGTGGCGGCGCCCCTGATCCGCGCCTTCGTCCAGCTCGGGCTGCGGCGCCTGCCCGCCATGCTGGCGGTGCTGCTGCTGGCGGGCGCCGGCCTGGCAGGGACCGGCCTGATGCTCGGCGCGCAGCTGTTCAGCGTCAGCGCCGAGCTGCCCCAGTACCGGGCGGCGATCCGCCAGAAGGCGGAACTGCTGCACGCCGCCGTGGAGCGCCCGTTCGCCCATGTCAAGAACGGCCTGAACGCGGTCGCTCCGCTGGCGCACGGCACGGCAGCGCCGCAGCTGGCCGAGGGCGCGCCGGCGCCGGCGGCGCCGCCCCCGGCGGCGCGCGATGGACTGGCGCGACTGGTCGCGCTGGCGTGGGGGCCGCTAGGCGAGGCGGGCCTGGTGCTGGTGCTGCTGATGTTCATCCTGCTGGAGCAGGAATCGCTGCAGGACCGCCTGATCCGCCTGACCGGGGATGCCGACGTGAGCCGCACAGTACGCGCGCTGGCCGATGCCGCGCACGGCGTGTCGCGCTTCTTCTTTTGCCAGTTCGTCGTCAATACCTGCTTCGGCGCCGCCATGGCCCTGGCCCTGTGGGCCGCCGGCCTGCCCCACGCGCTGCTGTGGGGCACGCTGTGCGGCGTGCTGCGCTTTATTCCCTACGCCGGCGCGCTGGCGGCCGGCGCGGCGATCGCCTTCTTTGCCGCGGCGGTCGATCCCGGCTGGGGCCTGGCCCTGTCCTGCCTGACCATGTTCGGCGCGCTCGAACTGGTGGTCGCGCATCTGGTCGAGCCGAAGGTGTATGGGCACAGCACCGGCCTGTCGCCATTGGCGGTGGTGGTTTCCGCGCTGTTCTGGGGCACCCTGTGGGGGCCGGTCGGCCTGCTGATCTCGACACCGCTGACGGTATGCCTGGTGGTCGCCGGCCGCCACGTCAACGCGCTCGCCCCGCTGGCCATCCTGCTTGGCCAGGCGCCCGACGTCACGGCTGCGCAGCGCTTTTTCCAGCGCGCGCTGTCGGGCGAAACCAGCGCCATCCTGCGCGATGCGCAGGCCATGCTGCGGCGCGCCAGCTTCGCGCGCTACTGCGACCAGATCCTGCTGCCCGGCCTGGGACTGGCCGCCAGCGAACTGCGGCTTGGACAGATCGACGCCGTGCAGCAGGACCACTTGCGCTGCACCGTGGCCGAGGTGGCGGAAACGCTGGCGCCCAGCGACGCCGCACCGGCGCGGCACCGGCGCCAGGTATCCCTGCTCGACGCCAATGTCGGCGCCCACCTGCGCCGGCTGCGCGAAGCACGCCTGGGCCGCTGGCAGGGCCCGCTCGACGTCCCGCAGCGTTCGATCGTGCTGTGCGCCGGGCTAGCGTCGGAGCGCGATGAACTCGTCAGCGAACTGCTGGCGCGCGCCCTGCGCCAGGCCGGCATCGACGCGCGCAGCACCGCCCTGCCCCTGCCCTACGAAGAGCACGACGCCGGCAAAGCCGACCTGGTTTGCACGGTTTTCATCCCCTGCCCGCTGGCGCACGATCTTGAAACCTGGAGCAGCGCCGTCAGCGCCCTGCGCACACTGCTGCCGCAGGCCCTGCTCGCAACGATTCGCCTGCCGGCCGATGCGATCACGGAGCAATTGCCTGCGATCCGTGCCGCTGTCGATATGCAATTGCATTCATTCGAAGAATGCCTGGCGTTCGTCGCGCGCCATCCTGCCGCTTGAGAAACGCACGGGCCCGGGCACCACCCGGTCTCGTTGGGGCCGCCTTCGATTACGGGATTTTATCCACCATTTACCGTTTCTCGGTCTGGCGGCGCCGCGGTGCGGCGTGCAAAATCGGCGCATCAGCTGGTGACATTTCGAGAGATTTGACGCCGGCCGATATCGTCAGCAAAGGAGACATTGCGATGGTTCACAATATTGGGCGCGACAACGCGTCTGTTCTTCCCGCGCGACGCGCAGCGCGCCGGCCAAGCGATGCCGGTCAATCGCTGCGCGCTCGCCAACATCACTGGCCGTGGCACCCGCCGCGACCGCTTTCGTCTTCGACGCTGGCGCCATCCTGAGCAATCCGGCCGTTTCCCTGGCCATTTCCTTGGCGGCCTGAAGTGCCCTGGCCGAACGCAGGCGTGCGCCTGGCGGTCCCGTTCGCCCCTGTCGCGCCTGGCGCCACACAACATCACTCTCGACGAAAGTGGCTTTCATGTTGACATGGTCGGCACCTCGAGCAATTAAGCAAAGCGCAGTACAACAACCATTTTGGAGGTATGAATGATCAAGAAGCAAACAATCGGACTGGCCGGCGTGCTGGCTCTGATGCTGGCCGGCTGCGGCGACAGCGGCGCCCCGTCGGTAACGGGCGCGCCCGTCGCCAGCGCATCGGGCGGCGGGGCCGCCAAGCCGGTACCGGTCACCCAGTGGGCGAACGCAAAGTTCGGCGGCGGCGGCTACGTCCCGGGCCTGGTGTTCCATCCCACCAGCCCGGACGTGCTGTATGCCCGCACCGACATGGGCGGCGCCTATCGCTGGAACTGGGCCACCTCGACCTGGTTGCCGATCACGGACGGCTTCGGCGCCGCCGAAAGCTTCTACCACGGCAGCGAGAGCATGGCGCTCGATCCGAACGACGACCGGCGCGTCTACATGAGCACCGGCATGTACCTGTCGGACAAGCCCGACGGGCGGCTGTACATTTCCACCGACCGCGGCGACAACTGGACATCCGTCAACCTGCCATTCTCGGTGGCCAGCAACGCCCAGGGCCGCGCCGTCGGCGAGCGCATGATGGTGGACCCGAACAATCCTGCGATCCTGTTCTACGGCTCGCGCGCGGCCGGCCTGTGGAAGAGCGCCGACCGCGGCCAGACCTGGCAGCAGCTAGCTTCGCTGTCGACCACCCAGATGACCATGGCACAGATCGACGCCGTGTTCGGGCGCGGCGTGGTCGGTGTCGAGCAGGTGATCTTCGACACCTCGACCAAGGGCACCGGCAGCGCCACGCAGACCATCTACACGGCTGTCGCGCCGGACTACGCGGCTGTTGCCGGGCTCACCTTCAGCATGTACAAGACCACCGACGGCGGCGCCACCTGGACCGGCATCGCCACGCCGGTGACGGGCTTCTACATTCCCCACATGGTGCGCGCCAAGGACGGCATGATGTACGTCGCCTTCACCCAGGGCACCGGTCCGGGTGCCGGCGGCGCATCAAGGCTGTATAAATTCGACGGCAGCAACTGGACCCTGCTCAAGAGCTATGAGACCGAGCAATGGACCAACTTCGGCATGGGCGGCCTGTCGGTGTCGGGCACCGGCGCCACCACCCGCATCGCGCTCGGCGTCACCAATTCCTGGGGCAACTGGGAGGGCCAGCCTATCGTGCAATTGTCGGATGATGCCGGCGCCACCTGGCGCGAGATTTCCTCGCTGGCCCCGCACGGCGGCCAGGCCGACGGCTGGTCCGGCTGGGTCGACGACGTCGAGATCGACCCGAACAACCCGGAACGCGTGCTGCATGTGCATGGCGGGGGCGTGTGGGAAACCAGGAATGCGTCGGCGGCCAAACCGACCTGGATCCACACCGCCAACAACGGCATCGAGGAAACCGCGACGCTGGCGCTGATGGCGCCACCGCCGGGCGCCTCGTACAGCCTGCTCAACAGCTCGGGCGACATCGGCATGGTCGTCCATACCGACCTCAACACCACGCCAGTGCGCGGTCCGAAGGGCTGGTTCGGCAACAGCGTCAGCTCCGACATGGCCTGGTCCAATTCGGCTTATATCGCGACGATCGGCACCACCACCTGGGACCACCCGAATGTGGGCGGCGCCTACTCCACCGACTCGGGCGTGACCTGGACCGCGTTCCCGGCCAACCATCCCGACGGCCTGGCCCACCAGAGCAATGAATCGAGCCTGGCGGTCACCAAGCCGGGCTACATCGTCTGGGCGCCGAACGATTCCGTGCCGGCCTACACCACCAACCATGGGGCGAGCTGGACCTACACGAATTTGCCGGCCGTGGCATCGGGCCGCAGCTACCGCCTGGCGGCCGACCGCAAGAATCCGAACCGGGTGTATGCCTACGAATCGGGCGGCGGCTGGTGGGGCCCGGCGCCGAAATTCTTCTACTCGACCGACGGCGGCCAGACCTTTACCGTCAGCAGCCAGTTCTCCGCGGCGGGCGCGCGTCCCGAGTTTGTCAGCAACTCCTCGCTGGCCGTCAATCCCAATGCCGAAGGCGACGTGTGGCTGGCCGACGGGCACAGCATCTTCCACTCGCTCAATGGCGGCGTCACCTGGACCAAGCTGAACGTCACCGGGTCCATCTGGGGCTCCCATCCTGTCACGGAATGGCCCGAAGTGTATGGCGCCACCGCCATCGCCCTGGGCAAGGCGCCGGCCGGCGCGAGCTACTCGGCCTCGGTGTATGTGGTCGGCGTCTTCAACGGCGTGTGGGGCGTGTTCCGCTCCGACAACGGTGGCGGCAGCTGGCGCCGCTTCAACGACGACAAGCACCAGTACGGCGGTGTCGGCCCCCTGGCAGCCGATCAGTCCGTGGCTGGCCGCCTGTACATGGCCGGTAGCGGCCGCGGCGTCTTGTACAGCTACTAAGCCGTAAGCGCCCCGTGCGCCCTGTGCTGGGGTGTGCGAGGGCGACGGGGCGGCGGGGTCAGTCTGACCCCGCCTACTCTCTATCCACCGGACATAAGCGGACGCCTCGCCGGCCGTCGGCGAGATCCACCGTTACCATCCATCTGCATACGCAAGGGGCGCTCACGCTTATCGAACTGCTCGCTCAGTTGCGCGATGCATTGATGCGCAGCCATGGCGGCGAGATCGAAGCGATGCTGCGCCAGGCCGGCGCGCCGTTGGCCTCAAACAGGCTGGAAGACGAAAATAGTTGCTGATGCCGACGCCAAATGCAATCGATTGTATTACCATCGAACGATAATGACTTATCGGGAGAGACCCATGCACACGCACGACCGCAAGCTGCGCAGTATCGTCATCGTCGGAGGCGGCTCGGCCGGCTGGATGACCGCCGCCGCCTTGTCTGCCGCGATCGGCCAGGGATGCGCGATCACGCTGATCGAGTCGGATGAAATTGGCGCTGTCGGGGTGGGCGAAGCAACCATTCCGCCAATCAAGGTATTCAATCAAATGGCCGGCATCGACGAGGCCGAATTTCTCAAGCGTACCAATGGGAGCTTCAAGCTAGGCATCGAATTTGTCGACTGGGCCCGGACTGGCGAGCGCTACTTCCATCCGTTCGGTCCGCATGGCATCCAGTTCGACCTGGCGCCGCTGCACCAGCACTGGCTGCGCAACCGCCACCTGCCCGGCTCGGCGCCGCTGGACGAGTATTCGATGGCCTGGGCCGCGGCCCGCAACGGCCGCTTCGACAAGCCGTCGCGCGAGCCGCGCTCGGTGCTCTCCTCGTTCGACTATGCCTACCATTTCGATGCCACCTTGTATGCCGGCTACCTGCGCGAGCTGTCCCGGGCGCGCGGCGTAGTGCGCGTCGAAGGCAAGATCACGCATGCCGCACTGCGCCCCGAGGACGGCTTCATCACCAAGGTCTGCCTGGAAGACGGCCGTGCGGTGAGCGGCGACCTGTTCATCGACTGTTCCGGCTTTCGCGGCCTGCTGATCGAGGAGGCGCTGCACACTGGCTACGAGGACTGGAGCCATTGGCTGCCCTGCGACCGCGCCATGGCGGTGCCCTGCGCCCCGGCCGGCGACTTGTTGCCCTATACGCGTTCGACCGCACGCGCAGCGGGCTGGCAGTGGCGCATTCCCCTGCAGCACCGCACCGGCAACGGCTATGTCTACAGCAGCCAGTTCCTCGGCGACGACCAGGCCGCTGCCACCCTGCTCGCCAACCTCGACGGCGCCGCGCTGGCCGATCCGCGCCCCCTGCGTTTTACCACCGGACGCCGCAAACAATTCTGGAACCGTAACGTGGTGGCGCTGGGCCTGTCCAGCGGCTTCATGGAACCACTCGAATCGACCAGCCTCCACCTGGTCCAGTCCGGCATATCACGCCTGCTGGCGCTGTTCCCCGACCGCGACTTCGATCCCCTGGTGATCGACGAGTTCAACCGCATCGGCATCAATGAATGGGAACGCATCCGCGACTTCCTGATCCTGCACTACAAGCTCACCGCGCGCGACGATGCACCGCTGTGGCGCTATTGCAGCGCCATGGCAATCCCGGACACGCTGCAGTACAAGATCGAGCATTTCCGCCGCTTCGGCCGAATGGTCACGGAAGGAATGGAATTATTCGGCAATGCATCTTGGCTGGCGGTGCATATCGGCCAGCAGAACCAGCCGCAACGATACGATCCGCTGCTGGACCTGCGGGACGCTGACAGTGCCGGGATGCTCGAACAGCAGCGCCGGGCGATGTCGCAAGCCGCCCTCGCCATGCCGACCCACGCGGCCTACCTGCGCAAGCTGTGCGGGTCCGCCTGATCGACAGGAATACCTGGCGCGGAAACAACAAAGGGGGCTCGCGCCCCCCCCTTTCTACCTACCTGTGCCTGACAACGATCAGAAGCTGTGGCGGATCGAGGCGCTGATGGCGCGCCCGGTTTCCGGACGCAGCTCCACGATATTCTGCGCGCTTGGTCCACCGATGCCGCTGGAGGAAGCCACGCGGTTCCGCAAGTTGCTCGCGTTCAGGCTCAGAGTCGTGTCAGCGGTCAAGGCATAATTGACGAAGGCATTCACGATGTTGCGCCCGTCGACCTTGAAGGTGTTGAAGTTGTCGTTCCAGACGTACGATTGGCCAACGATGATCGCCCCGACCGACACCGGGCCGATGGTGTAGCGTGGTGCAATCGTGTACAGCAGTTTCGGCACCCCGCCGGGGACCTTGCCCACGGTGCTGTTGCCCAGTGCGGTACCGACCAGATCCTTGCTTACCTTCAGATCGGTATAGGTCAGGTTGGCATTCACCGCAAATCTACCGACCGTAAGTGCCGACTCGATCTCCAAACCGTTCGCCTTGGTGCCGACGACGTTCAGTTTCGGACCGACGGTGCGGGTCTGGTCGTAGTCGAACTCGTCGACCGTCGCCGTGAACGCCGTGGCGAACAGAGCATAATTTCCCCAATCCTTGCTGCCGCGCAGTTTCACGCCCACTTCCTGCTGCTTGACGGTGGCCACCGCTTGCGCTTCCAGGCCCGTGGTCAGCTTGCCGGTCACGGGATTGACATAGGGCGAAAACAACAGTCGGTCGGCAATAGCGCGTCCACCCCGGCTCACGCGCGCGAACATGCTAATGTCCTTGCTAAGGCGATAGTTGGCACCCAGCGAATACGAATTGTAGCTGGTCTTGTAGTTGATCGGGCTCGGATTGCGGGTGTCGACCAGGACCACATTGCGTTCTGCGCCGGCGATCACGCCGTCGCTATTGACGTCGTAGCCGCCCGCGACCTGCTTCGGACCAGCATAGCGGCCGCTTGCGTTCACGCGATCGTGGCGCACACCCGCTTCCAGGTCCACCGGGCCGGCCTCGACGCTCAAGGACAGGTATGGCGCATCCGTGGTGTAGTGCGCGTCGACCTCGCGCGCGCAGCAGCCGCCCCATTGGCTGTTATAGCCGGTCAAACCGGCCGTGGTGAGCATGGCGCCGGCACCGTCCCTGACGTCGATGATGGCGCCATTCTTGCCAATCTCCATCAGGCGTTCGCTGATTTGCCACACCTGCACAATATCCTGCCTGGAACGGTAGTAGCCCGCTTTGGTGTTGACCTTGGTGCCGCCCAGGTCGAAGCTGCGGCTCAGGCCAAGGTCATTCGCATAGTGCCCCATGTCGGGCGACTGCTGGTTGATTGCCGCGCCTTGCGAGACCAGGCCCGATTGCAGATTGGCCGTGGTGACGGCCTGGCCGGCCTTTGGTCCATTGTAGTAGACCGCCGACGCACCGGCGCCGAAGTTCCCCAGCATGCCGCCAAGCGTGTTGGCGCTCCAGAACTGGGTCTGGAAGGCAGTCGACGAATTGCTCATCCTGAACTTGTCCGTGAACACGAACCCGTTCCCGAATTCGTTTTGGAATTCCATGCCCAGCGCTTGCGACTTGACGGTAATACCCTTGGATACGTCGGCGCTGCCAACAGTCGTACCAATCGGGCCGATCGTCGGCATGCTCAAGTTATAGATCGATGTCTGCGAGTCCTTGAGGATATCGATACCCTGGATGGTGTTCATGTCAGTCACGGTCTTGCCACTGACAGTAGCCCGGGCAGGCATGCTGGTGTAGGTCGGCGCGCGCTCGCTGAGGGCCTTGAACGACATCCGGAAGTAGCCCTTGCCGCTGTTAAAGGTCTTGGTCAGGTTGCCTTTCAGCTGATAGCCGCGCAGTGCATTGATGTCGCTCGCGCGCGGACCTTCGCCGTCCCGGAAGTAGCCGCCGACATGGTAGCGCAGGGTCGGGTTGATCTCACCGCCGGCATCGCCGTCAATTCTCGTTTCATTGAAGTTCAGGCCGCGGGTCAGGCCGATCGAGCCGCCCTCTTCTTCGCCGGTCTTGCTGATGTAGTTGATCACGGCGCCGGGGGCGTGCGATGCGAAGGTCGCAGCCGAACCGCCGCGCAGGGTCTGGATATGATCGACATTGTTGTCGAAGCGGATGAAGTAATCGTTGTTGCCGAAGTTCATATCGCCGAACTCGACCACTGGCAGGCCGTCTTCCTGCAATTGCACAAACTTCGAGCCGCCCGAGGAAATCGGCAGGCCACGGACCGTGATGTTCGAGTTGCCGCCGGGACCGGCCGAGCTTTCGGCGCGAATGCCCGGGATCAGGTGCAGGATCTCCGCTTCCGAGCGCGGCGAAAAATCGACGACCTGCTGCTGGTCGACGTCGGTCACGGAGACTGAACTGCGCATTTTGGACTTGGCTTGCGAGGTGCCGGTCACCACCACCCGATTCATGCTCAGGACGTCGGCGGCCTTGGCATCGTCGACAACTGGCTGCGGCTGCGTTTCTTGCGCGAAAGCCTGCCCGGACATCAGCGCGGCAAAGGAAGAGGAGGCGATAAGCGCGGCGATTGGCGTGAGCCGATAGGCCCGCGCCGTGGAAGGGTTTGACATGAAGGGTCTCCAGGAATTCTAAGTTTTTATATGTGGGGCGCTGCCGCAGTCAACGGACGGCACCCCATGACCAGCACGCTTCGGTCACGCGCTGGAACCAATACTAGTGCTGAAACCACGCCAATGCAATCGATTGCAATAAAATTGCGAAAATATATTCCCCGGGGGTGGTCACGTTGTAAAAAATACACAGCGCGCATCGGCGATTTGGCAACAAACCCGCGCCACCGCTGAAGAAAGCTGCCCTGGCGGGCGCAACGGAGGATTCTCCAGTATAAAAGCTCCTGCCATTGCAATGGATTGCATAAGGGGCGCAAACATGGAAGGACAAGGTGCGCAGTAACGCAGCAGGGCGCCGGCATCGCGCAGGCAGGCCGCTGCCGCGCGCTGAGCAGCGAAGTCAACAGGAAACCCGGAGGAACTATCTTCGGCCGCGCTCAGGGAGCGCTGCCGGCGCTGGCGCGCACGATCAGTTCGGTCGGCAACAGCTCCGAGTGCCAGCCCTGGCGCTCGATCAGACCCAGCAGGGCACGCACCAGCGCACGGCCAGCCTCCTCGATTGGCTGGCGCACGGTGGTCAGCGGAGGGTGGAAATACCTGGCCAGTTCAATATCGTCGTAGCCGACCACTGCGACGTCTTCCGGCACGTTCCGGGCGAGCGTGCGCAAGGTGCCAATCACAGTCATGGCCAGCAAGTCGCTGCTGGCAAAGACCGCGTCATAGCCCACCTGGCGGCGATCGAGCGCAGCGAGCGCCTGCTTGCCGCCCTCCGGCAGGAACGACGCCGTCACCTGCAAGGCCGGATCGATGGCGATGCCATACGCAGCCAGGGCAGCGCAATAGCCGCGATGGCGCAGCTCCACCTCGGGCAGGCCGATGTCTCCAAAGAAAGCGATGCGCCGCCGTCCCTGGGACAGCAGATGCTCGGTGGCCAACTTGCCACCGGCCACATTGTCGCCGCCGACGCTGGTATAGATCTGCTGCGGCAGTTGCGCCCCCCATACCACGATCGGTACCTGGCGCGCCGCCAGCTGGTTGAGCTGGTCGTGGTGACGCCACTGGCCGATGAGGATGATGCCGATCACGCGTCCGGTATCGTAGGCCAAAGCCGCCCTGTCGAGTTCTCCGGCGTCGACCCGCGAGAGCAGCATCTCGAAGCCCTGGTCGGTCAGGGCCTCGGCCAGGCTGCCCAGGATCGACAGGAAGAATGGGTCGGACAGGTGCTGGCGCGTTTGCGGGTCATACGGAACGACCACGGCCACCGTGCGGTTTTGGCCCAGCCGCAGGTTTTGCGCGCCGATGTTGATCGAATACTTGAGCGAGCGCGCCAGATCAAGTATGCGGGTGCGGGTTTCCTCGTTGATCAGGGGACTGCGATTGAGCGCGCGCGACACCGTGGCCGTGGAGACGCCGGCCAGGCGCGCGATATCGGCCATTTGCAAACGCCGCTGGCCAGTGGCGCCTGATTTGGCTCCTTCAGGAAGTTTTGCCATATGCCTTGGTCGGGGTGTCGAAACGATCGGAAAATACGCCGATGAACCGCCAGGCGATCGGTGGCGGCATCGGAATGTGAATGCAGAAAATGCAGTAGCGCGGCGGCATTGTTGCCGATTCTAGCAGACACAGCTGTACCCGGAGGATGGCGGCTCGACCATCAACAGCGCGCTTCGAGCCGCCCTTGGCATGCCTGAGATTATCGGACCAATTGCAATCGTTTGCAACCGCCGCGTCAATGGCGGCGGCACCGCCCTCACCGGTGCTGCCGCATCCACGTTTCGAACTTACATTGGGAACTTGCTCAGCAACACGGCGAGCCACCGGCAAACAGATTTCGAATCTAAATAATTGCAAACGATTGCAATTAAGCTGTTTCGCATTTAGTATTCGATTCTGCAAGCGCTTAAAAAGCACACCCTCAGGATACGGCCAGCATAGTATCGACACGGCCGTCAGTGAGTCACAAATGTTCTTTGCAAACCAATTTACTCGGAAATGGTATTGCAGGATCAACCAATAATATATGGAGCCGCCTATGTCACCCCACCCTATCGCTGCCAGTGTCCTGGCGCTGTCTGCAGCATTATCAACGCCGGCCGGGGCGCAAACCGTCACCGTCAAGTCGCCCGATGGCCGCAACGTG
>JAKFDH010000099.1:0-32127 GCA_036676245.1 Massilia sp.
GCACAACCACTTCACCGGCGAGATCTATGTCCTGTCGAAAGACGAAGGCGGCCGTCACACCCCGTTCTTCAACAACTATCGTCCACAGTTCTACTTCCGTACCACGGACGTGACCGGTTCGATTGAGTTGCCAGCGGACAAAGAAATGGTCATGCCAGGCGATAACGTGTCGATCACCGTCAAGCTGATCAACCCGATCGCGATGGAAGAAGGCCTGCGCTTCGCAATCCGCGAAGGCGGCCGTACCGTCGGCGCCGGCGTTGTTGCAAAAATCATCGCCTAATTAAGTGATGGAATAAATCAGGGGGCCGGGTTATACTCTGCCCCCTGCTTTTACGACACAGCAGTACGTAGCACCTTATACATATTGCCGGCGCATCAAGCCCGGTTCGCTCTTTTAAAGGAATTACCATGTCCGCAGCAAACCAGAAAATCCGTATCCGCCTGAAGGCGTTCGACTACAAGCTGATCGACCAGTCCGCACTGGAAATCGTTGAAACTGCCAAGCGCACCGGCGCCGTGGTCAAGGGTCCGGTTCCACTGCCAACCCGCATCCAGCGTTTCGACGTCCTGCGTTCGCCGCACGTCAACAAGACCTCGCGCGACCAGTTCGAGATCCGTACCCACCAGCGCCTGATGGACATCGTCGACCCAACCGACAAGACCGTTGACGCACTGATGAAGCTGGACCTGCCAGCTGGCGTCGACGTCGAAATCAAGCTGCAATAAGCCATACCCGCCGGCGGCGCTGTCACAGGCCCGCCAGCCGAAAGGGCCGGACCAAGCCGCGCATGCGCGGGGCGGTCCGGCCCTTTTGTCATTGACGGGCCACTTGATTCACGAAATAATGATTTGCCATTCTGATAAGCATTCAGGATGCCCATTCCTTTTTCCTGAAAGACCGCCTGATGAAAAAAAGCCTGGCCTTGCTGGCGCTTCTAGCCGCCGCCACCGTTTCCGCCGCACCGCTCACGCCCGACCAGGACGCCACGCTCAAGCGCATCACCGCCAACTCGCTGCGCGGCCACCTGTCCTTCATCGCCTCCGACCTGCTCGAAGGGCGCGGCACGCCGTCGCGCGGCCAGGATCTCGCCGCCGAATACATCGCCGCCCAGTACCGCCGCGCCGGGCTGGAACCGCTGGGCGACGACCAGTACTTCCAGACCGCCAGCTGGCTGCATGTCCTGCCCGACCTGAACGGCTTCCACTTCACGCTGCGCGCCGGCGGCCAGACCCTGGCGCTGCCCGCGCAGCAGCTCAGCTTCAAGCCGGGCAAGGCGATCGCCGCCAGCGGCGCCGCCGTCATCAAGGCCAGCTGGGACGACCTGGCGCCGCTCGAAGCGCTGGGCGCGGCCGTCAAGGGCAAGGTGGTGCTGGTCGACGCGCCGGCCATGCGCCCCAAGAGCCAGGCCGAATGGGAAGCCATGACGGCCGCGCGCAAGGCCGTGCTCGACCGTATCAACAAGCTCGAACCGCTGCTGGTGCTGGCGCTCGAACGCAGCCGTCCGGCCGGCGATGGCGGCGGCCGCGGCGAACTGCGCGACCCGGCCCAGCCGGCGCCAGCCGTCCAGCCTTACGTCGCCATGCATGGCGTGCAAGCGGCCGCGCTGTTCGATGCGCTGCCGGCCGGCGCCGCCAATGCCAGCCTCGACCTGAAGCTGGCGGAAGCGAGCGTCAAGCCGGTCAAGCTGCGCAATGTGGCGGCCTTGCTGCGCGGATCCGACCCCAAGCTGAAGGACAGCTACGTGATCTTCAGCGCCCACTACGACCACCTCGGCATGCGCGCCGACATACCGGGCGATAACATCTACAACGGCGCCAACGACGACGGCAGCGGCACCGTGTCCGTGATCGAAGTGGCCAGCGCGCTGGCGCAGATGAAGCAGCGCCCCAAGCGCAGCATCGTGTTCCTGAACGTGTTCGGCGAAGAACTCGGCATGCTCGGTTCGTCCTACTACGGCCGCAATCCGCTGGTGCCGGTCGCGAAGACGATCGCCAATGTCAATCTCGAGCAGGTGGGACGCACCGACGGCAAGGTCGCGCCGGTGCTGAACAGGGTCAACTTCACCGGCTTCGACATGACGGGCATGCCGGGCGTGTTCGCCAAGGCAGGCAAGCTGACCGGCGTCGAAGTCGTCAAGGACGTGGAATTCGGCGACAAGTACTTTGCGCAGAGCGACAACGTGGCAATGGCCGCGCTGGGCGTGCCGGCCCACACGATGAGCGTGCTGTACGAGTTCTCCGATTACCACAAGGTCAGCGACCACTGGCAGAAGGTCGACTACGACAACATGGCGCGGGTCAACCGCATGGTCGCGCTGGGCCTGCTGATGCTGGCCAACGATCCGGTCGCGCCGCGCTGGAACGAGGCGCATCCGATGGTGGCGCCTTACGTCAAGGCCTTCAAGGCGCTCACGAACTAGACGGCGCCGGACGTTCGCGCCCGCCGCGCCGATCGTTCAGCAGACTTTCTTCTGGCCGTCGACGATCTTGTAGCGGGTGCCGCGCGGCCCGTCGACGCAGCTCGGGTCGACGCCTTTTTCTTCCTTGGCCGGCGGGTCGGACAGCTTGAAGGAATCCGACGCTGCCGGCGGCGCCCGATGGCAATGGACCTCGCCCTTGACCTTTTTATTCGCGTGGCAGCCCTGGGCATCCTTCGGCCCCGGGTGGGCCAGCGCCGCGCCGGCGACCATGGCAAGCAGGATAAAGATCGATTTCAAGGGCCCTCCCGGACAAGCTTCAAGCAGGCATGACTAATTGTTCACGGGTAATAATACACCCGAAAACCGGGGTCAGTGCCGACAAAAGCACGCGAGCTCAACCATTCAATGGTTGAGCTCGCGTGCTTTTGTCGGCACTGACCCCGGTTCTGGCTCCGAAGCCGGCCCTGCGGCTATACTCGCGGCATGAACCCGAGAACCATCCTGGTCGTCGAAGACGAGCAAGCCATCGCCGACAGCATCGCCTATGCGCTGCGCACCGACGGCTTCGCGCCGGTCCATGTGACGCTGGGCGAGATGGCGCTGGCCGCGCTGCGCGCGCCGAACGGCGCCGCGCCCGATCTGGTCGTGCTCGATGTCGGCCTGCCCGACATGAACGGCTTCGAAGTCTGCCGCCAGCTGCGCCAGTTCTCCAACGTGCCGCTGATCTTCCTGACCGCGCGCAGCGACGAGATCGACCGCATCGTCGGCCTCGAGATCGGCGCCGACGACTACGTCACCAAGCCGTTTTCGCCGCGCGAGCTGGTGGCGCGCATCCGCGTGGTGCTGCGCCGGCTCGCGCCATCGGCGCCGCCCGCCGCCGCGCCGCGCTTCGACGTGCGCGAACACGAGGCGCGCATCCTGTACTGCGGCCAGCCGCTCGAGCTGACCCGCTACGAATACCTGCTGCTCAAGGCGCTGGCCGAACACCCGGGCCACGTGCTTTCGCGCGCGCAGCTGATGGACCGGGTCTGGGCCGACGCCCCCGATACCCTCGACCGCACCGTCGACGCCCACGTCAAGAGCCTGCGCGCCAAGCTGCGCACGGTCGACGCCAGGGCCGATCCGATCCAGACCCACCGCGGCCTGGGCTACAGCGTGACCGCCGAATGAAGATCGGCCTGCGCATCCTGCTCGGCTACTTCCTGGTGGTGGCGATCGGCGCCTGGTTCCTGCTCAATGTCTTCGTCGGGGAGATCAAGCCCGGCGTGCGCTCGACGATGGAAGACACGCTGGCCGACACCGCCAACCTGCTGGCGGTGCTGGTGGCCGACGACGTCAAGGCCGGCCGCGCCGGCGAATCGGTCCTGTTCCAGCGCATCGAGCAGATCGCCCAGCGCCGCCTCGACGTGCGCATCGATAACTACACCAAGAACGCGTTGAGCTACCAGATCTACATCACCGACGCGCGCGGCATCGTCATCTTCGATTCCAAGGGCGCAGCGACCGGCAAGGACTACTCGCGCTGGAACGACGTCTACCTGACCCTGCGCGGCAAATACGGCGCGCGCAGCACGCGCAGCAATCCCGACGACGAGGACAGCACCGTCATGCACGTGGCGGCGCCGATCCGCGACGACGGCAAGATCATCGGCGTGCTGACGGTCGCCAAGCCCAATTCCACGGTGCAGAAATTCATCGAGCGCGGGCAAGAGGCGATGCTCACGCGCGGCGCGGTGCTGCTGTCGCTGTCGCTGCTGATCGGGATTGCCTTCGCGGTCTGGCTGCACCGTTCGCTGGGCCGGCTGATGCACTACATCGGCGAAGTCGAGGGCGGGCGCAAGGCGGTGCTGCCGGCGATGGGCAACAGCGAGATCGGCGTGCTCGGGCGCGCGCTCGATGCGATGCGCGAAAAGCTCGAAGGCAAGGAGTACGTCGAGGAAGTGATGCAGACCCTCGCGCACGAGCTGAAAAGCCCGATCGCCGCGATCCAGGGCTCGGCCGAGCTGCTGCGCGAGGACATGGACCCCGGCGACCGCCAGCGCTTCCTCGACAATATCCTGAACCAGAACCAGCGCCAGAAGCAGCTGATCGACAAGCTGCTGGCGCTGGTGCGGGTCGAGAAGCAGCAGCAGCTGGGCGCGCCGGAACGGATCGCCGTGCGCGAGCTGGTGGCGCAGGCGCAAGCCGACCACGCGGGCAAGCTCGCCGCGCGCCGGCTGACGATCGACAGCCAGGCCGACGACGCGGCCCTGCTGGGCGACCCGCTGCTGCTGCGCCAGGCGCTCGGCAACCTGGTCGACAACGCCGCCGACTTCGCGCCGCCGGGCAGCAGCATCCGGATCGAGGCGACGCGCCAGGGCGCGCGCGTCATCGTCCGCGTGTGCGACAGCGGACCCGGGATTCCCGAGTTCGCGCAAGAACGCCTGTTCGACCGTTTTTACTCGCTGCCGCGGCCGAACGGCGCCCGCAGCACGGGCCTGGGCCTGCCTTTCGTGCGCGAGGTGGCGGCGCTGCACAAGGGTAGCGCTACCGTTGCCAACCAGCCCGGTGGCGGCGCCTGCGCGGTGCTCGACCTGCCCGCCGCCTAGCCTCGCGGTCCCCCTCGTCCCGGCGGCTGGCGCGGCGCCGCCTTGCCTCCAGCGGTGTGCAAAATCATTCCGCAATTTGTCGGATAACGAAATTTCCAAGTAGACCACACGCATGCAGAATGAGTAGCGCCTTTGAAAACGTTTTCAAGACGCCGGCTTTGACAAAGCTTGATAAAAACGACAAGGGAGACGGAAATGAATTTGAAGAGAATAATGGCGGGCTTGACGGCCGGCCTGCTGGTGTCGCTGGGCGCCTCAGCCGAGACTTATCGCTGGGACAACGTGGCAATGGGCGGCGGCGGCTTCGTCAGCGGCATCATACCGAGCAAGAGCGAGCGCGGCGTGGTTTATGCGCGCACCGACGTCGGTGGCGCCTACCGCTACGACGGCCAGACCGGGCGCTGGGTGGCGCTGATGGACTGGATGACCGAGAGCGATATCGGCCTGATGGGCGTGGAGTCGCTGGCGATCGACCCGCGCAACGCGGCCAATGTCACCATGCTGGTCGGCACCAGCTACTTCAGCAACGGCAAGACCGCGATCCTGCGTTCGACCGACTATGGCAAGACCTTTACGGTGGCCGATGTGACGGCCCAGTTCAAGACCCACGGCAACGGCATCGGCCGCTCCGGCGGCGAGAGGCTGCAGGTCGACCCGGGTTCGAGCAAGGTGCTGTTCGTGGGTACGCGCGACAATGGCCTGTTCAAGAGCGTCGATTCGGGCGCGACCTGGAACCGCGTGACCGGGCTCAACGTCACCACCACGGATAACGGCAACGGCATCAGCTTCGTGCTGCTCGATCCGGCCAGCGTCAGCAACGGGACCGCGAAGCGCATCTTCGTCGGCGTGTCGCGCTACGGCTCGAAAGGACCGAACCTGTACTTCAGCCGGGATGGCGGCGCCACCTTCAACCCGGTCGCCGGCGCGCCGGCAGGCCTGATGCCGCATCGTGCCGCCATCACGTCCAAGGGCCGCCTGTACCTGACCTACGGCAACGGCGCGGGGCCGCACCCGCAGTCCGAAAGCGAGCCCTTGAACACGGGCGCAATCTGGGAATACAACACCATCGGCGGCGTCTGGACCAACGTCACGCCGGCCGGCATGAGCACCCCGTTCGGCGGCATCAGCGTCGATCCGACCAATCCCAAGCGCCTGGTCGCCTCGACCCTCAACACCTGGTGGCCACAGAGGCAGGAGCCGACAAGCACCTTTGGCGACCGCATCTTCACCTCGCTCGACGCCGGCCGCAGCTGGACCGACCTGATGGACCGCGGCATGACGGTCGACACCAACGGCATGGACTGGATCGCCCGGCACTCGATCCACTGGGCCGGCTCGATCGAGTTCGACCCCTTCGATCCGAAGAGCGCGTGGGTGGTGTCGGGCAACGGCCTGTTCAAGACGAGCGACATCGACGCGCCCAAGAGCAGCTGGAAGTTCGACGTGCGCGGGATCGAAGAAACCGTCGTATTCTCCGCCGCGAGCATCCCGAACGGGCCGCTGGTATCGGTGATCGGCGACTATGACGGCTTCATCCAGGATACGCCGGACCAGGACGGCGTGCAGCACAGCCCGACGATGGGAACCACCACCGGGCTGGCGCTTGCGACCCAGGCCCCGCATGTGATGGCGCGGGTGGGCAATTCGCTCTACACGTCGACCAATATGGGGGCGAGCTGGGAAAAAACGCCGTCCATCATGGCGGCAAAGGGCAACGTGGCCCTGTCGAGCGACGGCTTCGTGCTGCTGCATAGCCCGGAAAATTCGGCCACCACCTACCGCTCGACCGATTTCGGCGCCAACTGGACCGCGGTCGCCGGCCTGGCCGTGAACAATGCGCGTCCTGTGGCCGACCCGGTCAACCCGGCCAAGTTCTACGTCTACGACCGCGACACCGGCAAACTGCTGGTCAGCACCGATGGCGGCGTCTCGTTCAACCCCGCGGCCCAGCTGGCCGGCGGCGGCTCGACGATCTTGCGCGCCACCCCCGGCCGCGAGGGCGACCTGTGGGCATGCCTGAATTCGGGCGGCCTCGTCCACTCGACCGATTCGGGCGCCACCTTCACCAAGGTGGGCCAGATCGGCTCCTGCGGGACTTTAGGCCTGGGCAAGGAGGCGCCGGGCGCCAGCCATCCGACCCTGTACATGTGGGGCGCGGTGAACACCGCGCGCGGCCTGCTGCGCTCGATCGACCAGGGCGCCAGCTGGGAGCGCGTCAACGACGATGCCCATCAATATGGCGGCCCGCAGGTGGGCTGGATCACCGGCGACATGAACAGCTACGGCACGGTCTACATGAGCACCGCCGGCCGCGGCATCGCCTACGGCAAGATCGACCCGGCCGGCGACGTCCAGGTGGTGCCGCAGGTGTATGTCGCGCCGCCCAAGCCGGCCGAATGCAAGTACGTCGTGATCAACACGTGGGGGGGAGGCGGCATCGCCGAACTGCGCATCACCAACCAGGGTACATCGGTCATCAACGGCTGGACTGTGAACTGGACCTATGCCGACAACTCGACCGTGGGAGGTTACTGGAACGGGAAGGTGACCGGCAGCGCGCCAAGCTACACGGGGACGAACAGCGAAAGCTGGAACAGCAACATCGCCCCGAACCAAACGGTCTCGTTCGGCTTTGTGTTCAGCCAGGGCACGCAGAATCCCGGTCCGGCGCCGCTTGTGACCGGCGACATTTGCAAATAAACCGCACTTAAAAAAGGTATTTCCATGAAAAAGATTCTTTGTGCATTGATCGCCGGCGCCAGCCTGGCGCTGGCGGGCGCCGCCCATGCCGGCGTGGTCGGTTTCGACGATGTGGTGACCGGCGGCGAGTTCGCCAGCTTGAGCGAGCTCAACCCGTACGCCGGCCTGGACTGGAGCGAGGACTGGTACGCAGGCGACAGCAGCTTGGACGGCTACGCCAACGGCGCCCATTCCGGCGCCAACTTCGTCGTCAATGGCTTCGGCAACGACAACATGAGCATCAGCAGCGCCACGGCGTTCAACTTCGACGGCGCCTGGTTCGCCGCTCCCGCCGGCGCCGGCGACCTGGCCGGCTGGATCAACATCAGCGCCTATGATGCCTTGAACCAGCTGATCGGCACCACCGGCAACGTCGATATCGGCACCGCCTCCCTGTGGATTGCGGGCGGGTTCAGCAACGTGGCGCGGCTGACCATCGCCAGCGACGGCGGCTGGTATGCGATGGACGACTTCACCATCAGCGGCGCCGCCACGGTCCCCGTGCCGGCGACGCCGCTGGTGCTGGGGATCGGCCTGCTCGCGCTGGGGCTGAGCCGGCGCCTGCCGGGCCGTGCGGCGGGGCGCGGCTAGCGGCGGCCGCGAGTCGGCGCGCCTGGCAGGGCGCGCCGCACTTCACACAAACTTCATCGCCAGCGCACACGCGCTGCCTAGACTGGCGACTCCATCATCAAGGAGTCGCCATGCAAAAGACGCTGTTCTTCAAGATCCTCGCCATCATGGGCGTGTCGCTGCTGATCGGGGTGGCGCTGGCCCTGATCCAGGCCACCGTCACCGACCGGATGGCATTCCGCCAGCAGGCCGTGGCCAGCATCGCCCATGATTCGGTGGGCGAGCAGACCGTGGTCGGCCCGGTGGTCGTGATCCGCTATACCGAGGACTACGAGGAACAGGTCCCGGTTGCCAACGACAAGACCAGGATCGAAACGATCAAGCGTTCGGAAACGAGCAAGCATGTCGTGTTCCCGAACCAGCTCAACATCGCCGGCCGGATCGACACCGACCGCCGCTACCGCGGCATCCACCAGGTGCTGGTGTTCGGCGGCACTCACCAGTTCTCCGGCGACTTCGTCATCCCGGCCGTCGGCGCGCTGCCGAAAAAGCATCCGAACTCGAAACTCACCGTCAACAGCATGTGGGTGGCGCTCGGCATCGACGACGTGCGCGGGATCCGCAACATCCCGAAGATCGACTGGGATGGCACCCGCATCGAGTTCGAGCAGGGCAGCTACCTGGCCAGCTACGCCAGCGGCCTGCATGCGCCGCTCTTGCGCGGCCCGCAGGAAGCGCCGAAAACCGTCAACTTCTCGTTCGAGCTGGGGCTGGACGGGATCGAACGCCAGAACTTCGTCCCGGTCGGCAAGAACAACAGCATCGCGCTCAAGTCGAACTGGCCGCACCCGCAGTTCGGCGGGCGCTTCCTGCCGTCGCCGAAGGACCGCGTCATCAACGACGCCGGCTTTTCGGCCAGCTGGAACATCTCTTCGCTGGCGGCCAATGTGCAGCAGCAGCTGGCCAACCAGCAGCCGCCGGCCGATGGCGTGAACAGGAGCGCGGCCGCCGACCAGTTCAGCGTCGGCTTCATCGAGCCGGTCAACGTCTACTCGCTGGCCGACCGCGCCACCAAGTACGGCCTGCTGTTCGTGGCGCTGACCTTCGCCGCCTTCTTCGTGTTCGAAATCCTGAAAAGCCTGCCGATCCACCCGGTGCAGTACCTGCTGGTCGGGCTGGCGCTGGTGATGTTCTTCCTGCTGCTACTGAGCCTGTCGGAGCACATCCGCTTCGCGGCGGCCTACCTTGCGGCCAGCGGCGCCTGTATCGCGCTGATCGGTTTCTACCTGGCCCACGTGTTGCGCAACAAGCGGCGCGGCTTCGGCTTCGGCGCGGCGCTGACCATGCTGTACGGCGCGCTGTACGGCCTGTTGGTCTCGGAGAGCAACGCGCTCGTCATGGGCAGCATCCTGCTGTTCGCCGTGCTGGCCGCGCTGATGGTCGCAACCCGCAAGGTGGACTGGTACCAGGTCGGCAAGGCCGACCCGGTGGCGGGGCAATGAGCTGAAGGAGGTGTGCGATGGAGCGGTTCGGGCGCAGGCATGATGCAAGGCAGGGAGCGCTGCTGGCGCGCCAGCTGCTCCAGGCGCTGAGGGAGATCCTCAGTGCCCGACACCGCGTGCCATCAAGACGGCCAGCAGCGGCAGGCAGGCGATCCCCAGGAACTGCAGCTTGAGCAGTGTGCGCACGCGGGACACGGCATCGGCCCCGGGCGTGAACTGGCGCTTGCCGTCGATCGCCGCCGCCCAGCGGAAGAACTGGATGGTCGGGTAGGCCGACAGCATGCCGACCGCGAGGAACACGGCCAGCTTCGCATAGAACACCGGGTTGTCGAGGTAGAAGGCGCTGCCCTTGGCGCCCATCCAGACGCGCGCGGCCCCGGTTCCCAGCACCAGCATCGCCGACATGCCGTACATGCCGTCGATGGTTTTCAGGCGCTGCAGGCGGGCCGGTGCGGCGTCCGCCGTGCAGAGCGCCAGTTCGACCGCCAGCAGGCCGACCAGCAGCAGGATGGCGGCATAGTGGGCATAGGCGAGCAGGGCATCGTTCAGCATGGGCATCTCCGAAAGTGAAAATATGCCCGCCAGTGTAATGCAAGCCGCGCACGCGCCTGAGCGCGCCCAGCGGCATCCTGGATCCGGATGCGCTCGTGCCGAGGCCGCTTAACGCCGCCGTTTGCGGCGGATCCCTCCGACGGCAGCCAGGCCCAGGCCGAACAGCGCGATGCTGGCAGGCTCCGGCACGTGGGCGACGACGTCAGCGTCGCTGAGCACCAGTTCGTGCACCGAAATCTGATTGCCGCCATTGGTGGTCAAGCGGATCTGGTCGGCCAGGATGCCAGCCATGGAAATGGTGATTATTTCGAGCCCGGGACCCTCCAGCAGGCCGAGCGCGCCCGACGTGCTGCTCATTACATTGATCCAGGCGCCGCCATTGAGGCGGTAATCCAGGCCGATCGGCGTCGTGGGGGAATCGGAACGGGTGTTCCAGAAGGTGAACGACCCCATCGCTGTATCCGCGCCGAGCGTGACTTCCAGTGCATGAAAACCCGGCGTTCTGTAGTTAAAGATGCCGGTGACCGGGCTATCGTAGCTTTGCGGGTGAGCGACATAGCCGTCCTTCATCATCGCATTGACCTGGGCCACGTCGGCCACGTTATTGACGGCTTCGCCAAAATTCCAGTCAGTGGTCCCGTACGCCCAGGTGCCTTGCAGACCGGTAACGTTCCAGCTCGACGTTGGAATCACATCGGCGTGAGCGGAAAATGAGGCGGCAGCACCGACAGCGGCGAGTAAGGTCAACAATATTTTTTTCATTTTTTCATCCATTGGTTAAAGAAAGGGTTTAGCGCTGGCGCACGTTGATGAAGATGTTCGCGGCAAAGGCCAGCACGCCGGCGGCCAGCACCATCTCGGAGGCGACCAGGAAAGGCAGCGCCTCCATGCGGCCGGTCAGGATCATCGCCAGCGCCCCCATCATCACGGGCAGGGCCAGGTTGAACAGCCAGAAGTGCGCCGCCGCCAGCTTGCTGTCGCCCGCCTGCGGGAACACGGTGTAGATCAGGCCGGCCAGCGCCATCGTGGTCCAGCCGATCAGGTTGATGTGGGCGTGCACCGGGCGCAAGGTGAAGTTCTGGCTCGCGCCCATCGCGATGCCGAGGCTGATGCCGACCAACAGGTACAACATCGCAAGCTTGATCCACAGGGTGGCGTTGCGGGAAAGGCTAATCTGGTTCATGGGTGACTCCTTGTTAGTTTGAATGAAAGGGTTGGTTTGTTCTGGCGGCGGCCAGCTGCGGGCGCGCCAGCATCAGCAAGGTCTGTTCGACGATCGCGGCGGCCTGCGGTACGAAGGCCTGGTCGGCGGCGATGGCCGCCACTTCGGCGAGGCTGGCCGCCGCTGCCATGCAGGTATCTACCGTCTTGGCGAAGGAGGCCAGCGTGATGTCGCGGCCGGGGCGCCGGATCGCGGCCTTGCCGAGCACCGGGTGCTCGCCCGGCGGCACCGCGCCGCTGCTGTGCAGCAGCGCGTCGGCGCTGCCGCGGCTCGAATCTGGTTGCATGGTGTTCCCCGTTGGTTGGACGGGTGGCGCCAGCTACCGGAAAAGCAGGAGGCCCACCGCGATACAGGGCAGATTCTAGGGTCGGCGGGCGTGCTGGAGCGCGGCCGAAAGCCCGCTTAAGATTTTCTTAACATGAAGTGAGTGAATATTTTAGAAACTAAGAAATCGGTTCGCCGCCCGCCCGATTTCTCAAACCAGCACCAGCGGCCGCGTCGGGCGCAGGCGGTATTGGCCGCGGCCTGTGCGCTCGATCTGTATGCATGCGCCGCGCTCGGCCAGGCGCCGCACCAGCAGCAGCAAGCGCGCTTCGAGGTTGTCGCTGGCGTCGTGCAGGCCGATGCGCGGGTCGAGCCGCAGTTCGCGCGTGGTGAAGCTGCTTTTCGACGAAGCGCCGGTGAAGTCGCCCACCAGCGCGGCGAAAATCGCGCCGGCCATGCCCTTGATCAGGTAGGCGTCGTCGATGAACACGCTGCTGTCCTCCGGGTAGTAGCGCACCACGGCCGGTTCGCCCGCCAGCAACGGCGCGCGCTCGGCGGCGGCAGGCTCCTCGGCGGCGCCGGCGCTAAGCTGCAGCACCTGCATCGACGTGCCCAGCGCGGAGCACAGCGCCACCAGCGCATCCTCGTCGTCGTAGCTGAAGCGCAGGTCCTGCGGGCTCTCGACATATAGCACGCCGCACATGCGCGCGCCGACCATGATCGGCACCGCCATCTGGCTGCCCGGGTTGGCGCAGCCGGGGAAGGGGATGGCCGTCTCCAGCGCAGGCATCTGGCCGAGCGAGGCGTTGGCGCGGATCGCGCGGTTGTAGGCGTATTCGCCGCTCATGTGGCCGATCCGGATCGGCGTGCGTTCGCGCGCCGCCACGCCGATGACGCCGTCGCCCAGCGCGATCTCGGAGCCGAGCCCGGACTCCTGGTAGCCGCGGCTGGCCACCGTGTACAGGCGGCGCCCGGCTTCGTCGTGCAGCAGCACCATCGACTGGCCGATGCCGAAGTGTTCGGCCAGGCAGTCGAGGGTTTCGCCGAGCAGCTGCTGCAGCTCGAATACCGGGCGGATGCGCTCGGTCGAGGCGCGCAGGGCGGCCAGCAGGTTGGGGCGCGGCTGGGGCGGCAGCGACTTGCCGGGCACCTGTTCCATGGCGACGACCTCGAACACGTCGGCGCCGAGCAGGCGGAATACATGCGCCATGCCCACATGCGAGGCGATGCCGGCCAGCTTCGCTTTCATCCGCTCGAACAGCGGGCCGGCGCTCTCGGTGCGCTCGAAGCGCAGGCTGAGGCGGTACTGGGCCGCCGTGCGCGGGTGGATCACGGTCAGCAGCGCGCGCGGATTGGCGAGCATGTTCTCGTGCGTCTTGTTGAAAAACTGGTAGGACAGCGCCACATGGGACGCGTCCACGTACTGGACGTGCGACAGGTAGGAGATGTTCGGCGTGCCGTCGGCGTGGGCGGTGGCGACGGTGCCCGGCACCGCGCCCTCGAAGCATTCGCGCACGTCGTCGATGGCCAGCTTCATGCCGCGGCCTTCAAGGTGCGCCCGGCCTGCGGGCCCGGGGTCTGGACGAAGGCCGCGTACGGCACGAAGCGCAGCGCGACCAGGTCGGGTTCGGGACGCTGCAGCAGCGTTTCGAGCAGTTCGGCCGGATGGCCCATCGGCGCGAGGATCGCGCAGAATGCGGCGCAGTAGCGTTCGGCGAGCGCCGCGTCGCCGGGCGCGGCAGCTTCGATGAAGACGGCGCGCGCCTTCAGCTGCACCGTGCGGTGGGTCTGCACTTCGCTGAAGGTGACCGCCAGCTGGGCGCCGGCGGCGATATCGGCCAGCAGGGCGGTGGCCTGGGCGCGCGCGACCAGGATGGTGGCGTCCGCATGGCCGGGGCCGACGCGGCAGCCCAGCGCGCGCACCGCGCTCGGCATGCCGGCCGCGCTGCACGAAGCCGCGCTGATCGACGGGCCGGTCGCCATCAGGGCGGCAAGGCTGTCATCGATGAGCGGTTCGGGCGTGTTCATGGCGCAAATGCTACCGGATGTGGCGGCGCTAGTCCATGCCCGGCGAACGTGGGATACTCGCCGCATGCCCTATCAAACTCTCGCGAATGCCGTGCTGGCGCTGCATGCCGGCGTGGTCCTGTTCATCGTCGGCAGCCTGGTGCTGATCCTGGCCGGCGGCGTGCGCCGCTGGCGCTGGGTGCGCAATCCCTGGTTCCGCGCGCTGCACCTGGCGGCCATCGTCGTCGTCGTGCTGCAGTCCTGGGCCGGCGTCATGTGCCCGCTGACCACGCTCGAACACTGGCTGCGCGCGCGCGCCGGCCAGGTCAGCTACGAGGGCGACTTCATCGCCTACTGGCTCAGCAAGGTGCTGTTCTTCGAGGCGCCGCCCTGGGTGTTCATCGCCGTGTACTCGGCGTTCGGGCTGCTGGTGGCGCTCAGTTTCTATTTCGTGCCGCCGGTGCGCGCCCGCAAGGCGGCTTGACGGCCATCCGCCGCTCGGGCAATCTGCTATCGATGAACACCACCTTCCGCGCGCTCGCCATGTCCGCCATCCTGTCCCTGCAAGCGCAAGCGGCGCCGCCGCTGCCGCCGTCCGCGCCGGCGGCGCAGGGCATGGATGCGGCGCGGCTGGCGCGCGTGGACGCCTACTTGCAGGCCATCACCGCGCGCGGCGACTACCTGGGCGGCGTGACCCTGGTCGCCCGCAATGGCAAAATCGTCGCCTGGAACGCCTACGGCCACCGCGACCTGGCCAGGCGCGACCGGATGGCGCCGGACAGCATTTTCCGCATCTATTCGATGACCAAGGCGGTGACCGCGGTGGCGGTGCTGACCCTGATGGAAGAGGGCAAGCTGACCCTGGACGACCCGGTCGGCAAGTACCTGCCCGAATTCGCGGCGATGCGCGTCGTCACCGGCGGCAGCGCCGACGCGCCGACCACGGCGCCGGCCGCCGGCCCGGTCACCATCCGCCAGCTGCTGACGCACACGCCCGGCTTTGCCGTGTACGGCAAGGAGGGCGATCCGGCCAGGACGCTGCTCGAACGCGCCAGGCTGCACACTTCGCCCGACCTGGAGCAATACGCGGCGCGCCTGGCCAAGCTGCCGCTGGCGCATCAGCCCGGCGCCGAGTTCCACTACGACGGCGTGCCGACCCAACTGGCGGCGCGCGTGGTCGAGGTGGTAACCGGCATGCCCTTCGACCGCTTCCTGCAGCAGCGCATCTTCGCGCCGCTGCGCATGGCCGACACCGGCTTTTCCGTCCCCGCCGCCAAGCGCGGGCGCATCGCCGAGATGACGACCACCGATGCCGGCGGCAAGCTGGCCCCGCCGGCGCCCGGCCTGGTCGCACCGAGCGGCGAACGGCTCAAACCCTACTTCAGCGGCGCCGGCGGCCTGTACTCGACGGCCGGCGACTACGCCCGCTTCGCGCAGATGCTGCTGGGCGGCGGCGCCCTCGACGGCGCGCAGGTCCTCGGCCGCAAGAGCGTGGAACTGATGATGCAGAACCACCTGACCCACCTGAACCCGCCGGTGCACGAATTCTCGAGCGCGGAAGGCTTCGGCCTGGGCGGCTCGGTGGTGCTGGACGTGGCGCGCCGCGGCAGGCCAGGCTCGGTCGGCCAGTTCGGCTGGGCCGGGGCGGCGGCCACCTACTACACCATCGACCCGAAGGAAAAGCTGGTCGCGATCCTGATGCTGCAGCACTTGCCGCAGAACCTGCCGTCCGATCCGCCCAAGCCCAGCGTCAAGTTCTACAACCTGGTGTACCAGGCCATCGTCAAATGAAACCCCGCACTTCTTCGCGTCCTGCGGCATAATCCATGCGCGGAAAGGGAATTGAATGGCGACAATGAAACAAGTGGCGGAGCGGGCCGGCGTATCGACGTCCACGGTTTCTCACGTCATCAACAACACCCGCGTGGTCAGCGAGGACGTGCGCCTGCGCGTGCTGGCCATCATCGACGAAATGCGCTACATCCCGAGCGCCGTCGCCCGCAGCCTCAAGAACGACAAGACCCACACGATCGGGATGATGGTCCCGAACAATTCGAACCCCTATTTCGCCGAGCTGATCCAGGGGATCGAGGACGCCGCCTTCAAGGTCGGCTACAACATCATCCTGTGCAACGCCTACGACGACCCGAAGAAGCAGGCCGCCTACCTGCGCGTGCTGATGCAAAAACGCATCGATGGGCTGATCCTGGTCGCCAGCGGCTCGGACGAGGAACTGGCGGTGCTGCTGCATAACCAGCCGATTCCGCTGGTGCTGGTCGACCGCGAAGTGGCCGGCGTCGAAGCCGATTTCATCGAGGCCGACCACGAGAAGGGCGGCTACGAGGCGACCCGCTACCTGCTCGGGCTGGGGCACCGCGACATCGCCTGCGTGTCCGGGCCGATCGGCTTGCCGCCCAGCCGCGACCGGGTCACCGGCTACCTGCGCGCGCTGAGCGAGGCGGGGGTGCCGTTCCAGCCCGATTACCTGGTGCACAGCGATTTCACCAGCGAGGGCGGCTTTGACGCTTTCCGCCGGCTGCTGGGCCTGGAAACGCCGCCGACCGCGGTTTTCGCCAGCAACGACCTGATGGCCATCGGCGGCATCTGCGCGGCCAGCGAGGCCCAGGTCCGCATTCCGCAGCAGCTGTCGGTGATCGGCTACGACGATATCGCGCTGGCCTCGTACTCGACGCCGCGGCTGACCACGATGGCGCAGCCGAAGTACGAAATGGGGCAGCTGGTCACGAACGTGCTGATCGACCGGATCCACGGCGGCCACCTGCCGCTGCGCAGGGAAATGCTGCAAACCACGCTGGTCGAGCGGCAATCCACCGCGCCGCCGAGGTAGAAAACCTCCCGTTTTTGCTGCAATGGCGAAAACACCACAGCCTCTCCCGCATACCTATTTCTTTTCTGTTGACTAATTTTCCGCTCGGGTGTCTACTCACGCAATCGTTTGCGCAATCGATTGCGCGCTTTTCGGAAAGAGCTTCATGAAACCCTGCATTACCGTGGTCGGCAGCATCAACATGGACCTGGTGTTCCGCACGCCGCGCATGCCGGCGCTGGGCGAAACCATCAGCGGCCACGGTTTCCGCCAGGTCGCGGGCGGCAAGGGCGCCAACCAGGCGGTCGCCGCCGCGCGCCAGGGCGCGGCCGTGCGCTTCGTCGGCGCGGTCGGCGCCGACGCCTACGGCGCCGATGCCCTGCGCTCGCTGTCGGCCGAAGGCATCGACGTCGCCCACATCCACACCTTCCAGGCCGCGCCGTCGGGCGTGGCCGGCATTTTCGTCGACGCCAGCGGCGGCAACAGCATCGTGCTGGCGCCGGGCGCCAATGAGCAGCTGCTGCCGGCCCACATCGAATCGGCCCGCGCCGCCATCACCGGCGCCGCCTACCTGATCGTGCAGCTGGAAACGCCGGTGGTCAGCGTGGCCGCCGCCATCGCGATCGCGCGCGCCGCCGGCGTCAAGGTGGTGTTCAACCCGGCGCCGGCGCAGCCGCTGCCCGACGCGCTGCTGGCCCAGGCCGACTACCTGATCGTCAACGAAACCGAAGCGGCGCAATTGAGCGGTCTGGCCGTGACCGACGCCAGGAGCGCCGCGCTGGCGGCCCAGGACCTGCGCCGGCGCGGCGCCGGCGTGGTGCTGCTGACGATGGGCGGGCATGGCGTGCTGGCGGCGTCGCCGGCCGGGCAGTACCTGATTCCGGCACGCCGGGTCGAGGTGGTCGATACCACCGCCGCCGGCGACACTTTCGTCGGCGCCTTCACGGTCGCCCTTGCGCGCGGTCTCCCCCTGGAAGCAGCGGTCGCGCAGGCGCAATGCGCGGCCGCCATTGCCGTCACGCGGATGGGCGCCCAGACCTCGATCCCCACCCGCAGCGAAGTCGAGCAGGCCATGCTCATCACCCAAGGCGAGGAGTCGCAATGACCGAACCCCATTGACCCGGCATCACGCGCGCCTCGCACAGGCGATCCTGTTCCAACCTGACGTTCAACACCACATAAAAATTACTATGAAAACTGAGACATTCAATCTGACCCCTGTCGCAGCGGCCATCGGCGCGCTGCTCCTCGCCAGCGCCGCCTCGTCGGCCAGTGCGCAACAAGCGGCCGAACCGGCCCCCGCCGCCGAGGCCCCGGGCGAAACCCGCGTGATCGTCACCGGCTCGCGCACCGCCAAGGCGATCGACAAGATCCCGGGCGCGGTCAATGTGATCAGCGCCCAGGAAGTGGCGGGCTCGCTGGCCATCTCGGAAGACGCCACCGCCGTGCTGGCGCGCCTGGTGCCGGGCTATTCGGAATCGACCCAGGCCATGAGCAACACCGGCGAAACGCTGCGCGGGCGCATCGCGCTGCGCCTGTTCGACGGCATCCCGCAAACCTCGCCGCTGCGCGAGACCAACCGCTCCGGCTCGTTCACCGACCTGGGCGTGGTCGGCCGCATCGAAGTGATCAACGGCCCGTCGGCGTCGGAAGGCGTGGGCGCGTCGGGCGGCATCATCAACTACATCTCGAAGTCGCCGACCAGGATGGGCAACGAGATCACGATCAACTCCAAGTACAACACCCAGTTCGAAAGCGACAGCGGCGGCTACAAGGTCGGCATCGAGTTCCTGCACAAGGACGAGGAACTGGACCTGGTGGTCGCCAGCTCGGAAGTGGACCGCGGCATCGGCTACGACGCCAATGGCCGCCGGGTCGGCATGAACGCATCGGGCTCGCTGCAGGACACCACCGGCCGCAACATCTTCGTCAAGCTGGGCCACAACTTCGGCGCCAGCAAGGGCCAGCGCATCGAGGCGCTGGCCAGCAAGTTCCACCTGTTCGGCAAGGGCGGCTACGTGTACCAGGAAGGCAGCCGCGCCCAGAAGATCACCGATACCTCGGTGCCGGGCCAGCCCTTCGGCGGCAAGGCGGAGTTCAACGACTTCCGCCAGTACGCGCTCACCTACACCAACGACGACCTGCTGGGCGGCGCCTTCTCGGCCCAGGCCTACCGCGCCAGCCAGGCGATGCGTTTCGTCGCCGAGACCGGCGGCGCCGACAAGCAGGACCCGCTGATCGCGCCGCTCGGCACCCTGACCGACCAGTCCGAAGTCAATTCGCAGAAGAAGGGCCTGCGCACCAGCTGGACCCGCGCCGACCTGGCCGGCCTCACCGGCCTCGAACTGCGCGCCGGCCTGGACGTCGTCAACGACACCACCGAGCAGAAGCTGGCGCTGACCAACCGCACCTGGGTCCCGCCGATGGAGTATTCGAGCGTGGCGCCGTTCGCCCAGCTGTCCTACGACCTGGGCGCGGTCACCCTGTCCGGCGGCCTGCGCCGCGAATCGGGCGAGCTCGATGTGGCCAGCTACACCACTACCTATTTCAACAAGCGCGTGTTCGTCGAGGGCGGCCAGCTGGACTACCAGTCGAACCTGCCGAATGCCGGCATCGTATGGAAGCTGCCGTCGAACTGGTCGGTTTACGCCTCCTACGCGAAGGGTTTCAGCCTGCCGAACGTGGGCATCCCGCTGCGTAACGTGAACAAGCCTGGCCAGAGCGTCAAGGGCATCCTCGACCTGCAGGCCGTCATCGTCGACAACAAGGAGATCGGCGCCAACTGGCGCGGCAAGTCGGGCAGCTTCGGCATCTCGGCCTACAAGTCGTATTCCGACTTCGGCGTGTCGCTGTCGATCGACCCGGTCACCAGCGACTTCGTGATGCGCCGCCAGCCGGTCGAGATCAAGGGCCTGGAGCTGTCGGGCGAATACCTGATTTCGAAGACCGTGCGCGCCAATGCCCTGTATTCGCGCATCCGCGGCATGACGGTGGCGGTCGACGGCGGCCCGCTGGTCATCCAGCAGGGCGTGGCCAACATCAATCCGGACAAGATCGGCGCCAGCGTCAGCTGGCAGTTCTCGGACAAGGGCAGCGTGCGCATCGGCTCGACCACCCTGCTGGACCGCGACATCAATGAAGGCCGCAGCCAGGTCGAGCACACCAAGGGCTACACCCTGCTCGACCTGAACGCCAGCTACCGCACCCGCTTTGGCGACCTGACGCTGGGCGTGGACAACCTGCTCGACAAGTTCTACATCCTGACCTCGTCGCAAGTGCCCGGATTCCAGAACTACGCAGCGGGCCGGGGCCGTGTAGTATCCCTGAGCCACAGCATCAAGTTCTGACCGGAACTGGCCGCGCCAGTCTCCCGGCGCGGCCACGCAGGATCACTCCGACTGGAAAACCGATGCGCAGTAAACTATTCGTACCGGGCTCGCGCCCGGAGTTGTTCGCCAAGGCGCTCGCCGGGGCGGCCGACGCGATCTCGATCGACCTTGAAGACGCTGTCGCCGAGGAGCGCAAGGATGAGGCACGCGCCCACGTCGCCGCCTTCCTGCAGTCGCCGCAGGCACTGGAAGCCGGCAAGCTGCTGATCGTGCGCGTCAACGCCATCGGCAGCGCGCATTTCGAGGCCGACGTGATGGCCGTCGCGCGCGAGGGGCTGGCCTACCTGAACCTGCCCAAGGCCGAGTCGCCGGCCGACATCGCCGCCTGCTGCGCTGCACTGGCGCGTGCCGAAAGCGCCAATGGCGTGACCGCCCCGATCCGCATCCTCGCCAATATCGAGACGCCGGCCGGCTTGCGCAATGCGGCGGCCATCGGCGCGGCCGACCCGCGCGTGGCGGGCCTGCAACTGGGCTACGCCGACCTGTTCGAGGCGAACGGCATCCAGCGGCGCAATCCCGATAACGTGCATGCGACCATGTTCGCGCTGAAGATGGCCGCCGCCGAAGCGGGCGTGTTCGCCTACGATGGCGCCTTCCCGGATATTCGGGACGGCGCCGGCTACAGTGGCGAAGCGCGCATGGCGCGCCAGCTGGGCTTCTGGGGCAAGAGCTGCATCCATCCGAGCCAGGTGGCGCTGGCCAATGCGGCCTTCGGGCCGGACGAGACCGAACTGGCGCACGCGCGCCGCGTGGTGCTGGCCGCGAAGGCCGCCGCCGCGAGCGGGCAGGGCGCGTTCAGCGTGGATGGCAAGATGGTCGACGTGCCCTTCCTGCGCCGCGCCGAAGCGGTTCTCGCCGCGGCTCCCGCTTCCCCTTCCGAACCCAGTCCGCGCGGCCCGCTGGCCGGCATCCGCGTGCTGGACCTGTCGGCCTACATCGCGGGCCCTTACGGCTGCACGCTGCTGGCCGACATGGGCGCCGAGGTGATCAAGATCGAGCCTCCTGCGGGCGACAACCTGCGTAAATATCCATCGACGCTGGAGGCGGAAAGCCGCGCCTTCCTTGGCGTGAATCGCAGCAAGCAGGGCATCGCCATCGACCTCAAGCAGCCTGACGGCCTGGCCGTGCTGATGAAACTGGTCGACGGCGCCGACGTCCTCGTGCATAACTTCCGCCCCTCGGTGCCGGAGCGCCTCGGGATCGGCTTCGAGCAGTTGCGCGCGCGCCGGCCCGGCCTGGTGTACTGCGCCGTCACCGGCTATGGCGACACCGGCCCGATGAAGGACAACGCCGGCTACGACCAGGTGCTGCAGACCTTCACCGGCATCTGCACGCTGCAGGGCCGGGCGGAGCCGGAAATCGTGTACGGCTCCGTGGTCGATTACTACGCGGCGGCGATGGTCGCCTCCGGCGTGTCGGCCGCGCTGTTCGAGCGCAGCAGAACCGGACGCGGGCAGTATGTCGGCGTGTCGCTGCTGCGCAGCGCGCTGGCGATGCAGTCGGCGCGCTTCGTCTGGGCCGATGGCGAGCCGCGCGACATCGGGCGCGACATGCGCTCCGGCGGCATCACCGGCATCCATCCGGCGCGCGAAGGCTTCCTTTACCTGTCGGCCAACACTCCGCATTTCTGGCGCACGCTGTGCGAGCGGGCCGGCCTGCCGCAACTGGCCGGCGACGAGCGCTACGACAGCGTCAAGAAGCGTGCTGCACACGCCGGTGTGCTGGTGCCGCAGCTGCGCGCCGCGCTGGCCCAGCGTACCGCGCGCGAATGGGAAGCGCTGTTCGGCGCCGACGTGCCATGCGCGGCCGTCCGTTCGATCGACGAGATGTTTACCGAGCCGCAGGTGCTGGCCGAACAGATGGTGGCCACGATGCACCATCCAACCGTGGGCAGCTACCAGGGCTTCACCGAGGCGGTGCGCTTCGGCGACGCGCCGCCGCCCGCGCCGTTTGCCGCGCCCGCCTTCGGCCAGCATTCGGAAGCGGTGCTGGCCGCACATGGCTACTCCCCCGACGAGATTGCACGCCTGAAGGCGCTCGGCGTGATCCTGTAATTGAAACCGCAGTGAGCTAGAACGGACGGTCCGAATGTTTGAACGATTGATGAAGCAGGGCTGGCGCGGCCTGGTGGCGGCGGTGCTGCTGCTGGCGGCCTGCCAGGCGCAGGCTGACAATGTCGCCACCGTGCGCGGCGGCGCGCTGCCAGCGCTGCCGGCCGGCGACGCCGTCATCCGCCTGGTCGCGGTCGACGGCCGCCTGCTCGCGGTGAGCGCCAGCGACAGCTGGCTGCTTGACGCCGGCGCCTCCGCATGGACGCGCGCGCCATGGCATCCCAAGGGACGCATCGTTGGCACGGCGCCACGCGGCAAGGCGGCCATGCTGCTGCTCGATGCGGACGGCCAGGGCCAGGCCGGCGGCGTCGTCTCGCTCGAGGCGATCGGCGATTCGCTGGCGGCCAAGCCTTTGCCTGGCCTGCCAGCGCCGCTGGCGCACGCCCATCTCGCCGTCATGGCCGACAAACTCTACGTCGCCGGCACGGATGCCGGCGGCAAGCTGCAGCTGCTGGCCCTGAATCTGGCCACCGCCGGCGCGGTCTGGGAAAAGCTGGCGGCATGGGACGGCGCGGGCGGCGCGCCCACGTCGATGGCCGCCCAGAACTCGACGCTGATCGTCACCTTGAAGGGCGCGGCCGGCCAGGCAGACAGCCTGCTGCGCTGGCGCGCCAAGGACGGCTGGCTGGCCCCGACGGCCATGAGCGGCGCCGTCCTGGAAGGCGGCCTGCGCGCGACCGGCCAGGCGCACGTGCTGTACCTGCTGCAGCCGCCCGCGGGCGGCGCGCCCGAACTCTGGTCCTATCACACCATCACCCAGTCATGGGCGCGCCAGGAGCAGCCTGCGGGCGGCATCGGCGCCGCCAGCGCCGCCACCGGCTGGGGCAATGGCCTGCTGTGGGCGCGGCCCGGCGCCGGCGGCGGCACCGAATTCGCCTACGTCGAACTGGTGACCGGCAAGCGCCTGCTCAAGACGATCGACTGGATCATCATCATCGCCTACCTGGCGGGCATGCTGGGGATCGGCTGGTACTGCTATGTGCGCGAAAAGCGCAACAACACGGCCGACTTCTTCGTCGGCGGCCGCTCGATCCCGTTCTGGGCGGCCGGCATCAGCCTGTACGCGGCCAACACCAGCTCGATCAGCTACATCGCCATCCCCGCCAAGGCCTTCGAGACCAACTGGCAGTACATGACGAACAACCTGATCGCCGTGATCGCACTGACCTTCGTGGCGGTCGCGATCGTGCCGCTGCTGCGGCGCCTGAACCTGATGTCGGTGTTCCATTACCTCGAGATCCGCTTCCACCCGGCGATCCGCATGCTGGCCAGCCTGATCTGCATCCTGGTGCAGATCGGCAGCCGCATGAGCGTGATCCTGCTGCTGCCGTCGCTGGCGATCGCCACCATCACCGGCATCGCGGTCGAGTGGAGCATCCTGCTGATGGGCGGCTTCACCATCGTCTACACGGCGATGGGCGGCATGAAGGCGGTGGTCTGGACCGACTTCGTGCAGCTGTTCGTCAAGATGGGCGGCGCGCTGTTCGCGATCGGCTTCATCATCTGGAAGCTCGATGGCGGCGTCGTCGAATTCGCCAAGGTGTCGATGGCCGAAAGCAAAATGAAGCTGTTCGACTTCAGCTGGGACCTGACCCAGCCGACCGTCTGGGGCTTCATCTTCCTCGTCATCTTCGACGTCGTGCTGACCTTCCCCAAGGACCAGGTGCTGATGCAGCGCGCGCTGTCGACCAAGTCGGCGCCCGAGGCGACCCGCTCGATCCTGACCTTCGCCGCGATCTCCATCCCCGGCGGTTTCATCTTCTACACGATCGGCACCGCGCTGTTCGCCTTCTACAAGTCGCATCCCGAGCGCATGGACCCGCTGCTCAATATCGACGCGACCTTCCCGCTGTTCATCGCCGCCGAACTGCCGGTCGGGATCACGGGCCTGATCATCGCCGGCATCCTGGCCGCCGCGATGGCCACGCTGTCGGGCATCATGAACAGCGTGGCGACCCTGGCCTCGGTCGACTTCTACGAGAAGCTGGTCAGGAAGCCGGATCCGAAGAAGAGCGTGCTGTTCGCCGAAGCGGCCACCGTCGTCACAGGCCTGGTGGGCATCGGCGCGGCACTGTGGCTGTCGCGCTTCAATTCGCATTCGCTGTTCGACGTATCGATCGAGCTGGCCGGCCTGCTCGGCGGCGGCTTCGCCGGCGCCTACACGCTCGGCATGTTCACGCGCCGCGCCAACTGGCAGGGCGTGGCGCTGGGCATCCTCGGCAGCACCTGCCTGACGACCTTCGCCTGGTCGCAGAACCTGGTGCACCCTTACTTCTACCTGCCGATCTCGATCATGCTGTGCATCGTGATCGGCTACATCGCCAGCTACCTGTTCCCGGCGCCGGGCCAGTCGCTGGTGGGCCTTACCATTTTCACTGACAAATAACCATCATGACCAGTCCCAAAGCCAAAGAGCCGAAGTACTACGACACCCCGCTGCCGCACACGATTCCCGCGCACTTGCCGACTCCCGGCAAGGCGCCGGACTGGCCGCTGATTAACATCGGCAAGTGGAAGATCGAAGTGAACAACTACGCGGCCAGCTGGCGCGAGGAATTGTCGACCTGGCGCCACGAGCACAAGATCCGCATGGGCTACAGCGACGCCCAGTACCGCCGCGCCGACCTGGCCTGGGCGCAGCGCAATTTCGTGCACACGCAGATGATGGTCGAGGACCGCTACTTCTACGATCCCGTGGCCGGCAAGTACACGGTCGACCGCTACCTCGACGACCTGATCGCGCGCTTCGGCGGCATCGACAGCGTGTTGATCTGGTATGTGTACCCGAACATCGGCATCGACGCCCGCAACCAGACCCAGTTGGCGAGCGACATGCCGGGCGGCCTCGATGGCCTGCAACAGGCGGTGCAGGACTTCCAGCGCCGCGGCGTCAAGGTCTTCCTGCCGACCATGCCATGGGATAACGGCACCCACGACCAGCAGATGACGGACTGGGACGCGGTGACCGGCCTCGCAGTCAGGCTGGGGGCCGACGGGGTCAACGGCGACACCTACAACGGCGTGCCGCGCACCTTCCTCGATGCGGCCGACAAGGCGGGTATCGGACTGGTGTTCCAGCCGGAAGGGTCGCTGACGGCGGACGAACTGCTGCAGTGGAACCTGCAAACCTGGGGCAAGGCCTCGACCGACATCATCCCGGCCGTCAGCAAGGTCAAGTGGCTTGAATCGCGCCACATGGTCAATATCGAAAACCGCTGGTGCCGCGACCGCACCGACGACCTGCACTACATCTTCTTCAACGGCGTTGGCTATACCGCCTGGGAGAACGTGTGGGGCATCTGGAACCAGTTCACCGCGCGCGACGGCGAGGCGCTGCGCCGCATCGCCACCATCGAACGCAAGTTCCAGCAGCTGATGGTCAGCCCGCAGTGGCAGCCGTATGCGCTGGCGCTGCAGCAGAATGTCTTCTCGAGCATGTTCCCGAAGGACGGGGTGACGCTGTGGACGGTGGTGAACCGCAACGAGTATGAAGTGGGCGGCGAACAGCTGAAGGTCGAACACAAGCCGGGCCGCAGCTACTACGACCTGTGGAACGGCGTGCCGCTCGCGGTGCTGAGCCAGGGCGACACCGACATCATCGCCTTCACGATGGAAAAGCGCGGCTTCGGCGCGGTGCTGGCGCTGGACGCCGGCGCCACGGTCGACGGGCTGCAGGCTTTCCTGGCGCAGATGGCGAAGCTGGCCGCCAAGCCGCTGCAGTCGTATTCCCCGGCATGGGCGGCGATCCCGCAGCAAATGGTCGACATCGCGCCGACGGCGCCTGCGGCTGGTGCGCCGGCCGGCATGGTCGCCATTCCCGGCGGATCGTTCAACTTCGAAGTGACAGGCATCGAGGTCGAGGGCTACACCTGGGCCGGCATGGACTTCCAGTACCCGTGGGAGAGCACGGCGCGCCGCGCGCACCGCCAGCGCATGCAGATGAAGCCCTACTTTATCGACCGATACCCGGTCACCAACGCCCAGTTCAAGGCCTTCATGGATGCCAGCGGCTACCAGCCGGCGGACCGCCACAATTTCCTGCTCGACTGGGAAAACGGCGCGCCGCGCGCCGGCTGGGACAACAAGCCGGTCACCTGGGTCGGCATCGAAGATGCGCGCGCCTATGCCGCCTGGGCCGGCAAGCGCCTGCCGCATGAATGGGAATGGCAGTACGCCGCCCAGGGCACGGACGGCCGCCTGTACCCATGGGGCGACGCCTGGAACGCGGACGCGGTCCCGCCCGCCAACAAGGGCCGCGACCTGCTGCCGCCCGCCGACGTCGACACCCATCCGGCAGGCGCCAGCCCGTTCGGCGTGATGGACCTGGTCGGCAACGTGTGGCAGTGGACCGACGAATTCACCGACGAACACACGCGCGCCGCCTGCCTGCGCGGCGGCAGTTCCTACCTGCCGCAGACCTCGCACTGGTACTTCCCGCAGGCGTACCGGCTCGACCAGCACGGCAAATATCTGTTGATGGCGCCGTGCAAGGACCGCTCCGGCATGCTGGGCTTCCGCTGCGTCGTGGACGCGCAATAGCATGGCCGCGGCGACTTTTCCGCTGCCGTCGCAGGTCTGCCTCGGCGGCTTGCTGGGCGACGCGCTCGCCGCCAACGCGCGCGGACGTCTGTCGCACTTCATCGAGGATGAACGCAGCGCACCGGTCGCCCTGTTCGGCGCGGCGCACAAATGCCAGAACCACGAAGGCGACTGGTACGGCGAGCATGCCGGCAAGTGGCTGGTGGCCGCCGCGCGCGGCGCGGCCCGTGGCGACGAAGCGGAGTTCAAAGAGCAGGTGATCAAGGTCGCCGATTTCCTGCTGGCGCAGCAGGAGGCCGACGGCTACCTCGGCACCTATGCGCCCGAGCGGCGCTTCATGGTCAGGCAAGCCAAGGGACCGCGCACCTGGGACGGCGCGCCCGGCAAGCGTACCTGGGATATCTGGACCCACAGCTACCTGATCCTCGGCATGCTGGAAGTACATCGCCTGTTCGGCCACGCGCGCCACATGGACTGCGCGAAGAAGATCGGCGACCTGTGCCTGCACGCACTAACTAAAGGCGGCATCGACATCACCGACCTTGGCAACCACCACGGCATGTCGGCCACGGTGCTGCTCGACCCGGCGGCCGAGCTGTACCTGCAAACGGGCGAGCGGCGCTACCTCGACCTGGCGCTGCGCGTGCTCGAACAAGCCAATGCCCGGCCCGAACTGGACTTGCTGGCGCAGGCGCTGGCCGGCGTGGACGCCGCCGAGATCGCAACCGGCAAGGCTTACCAGCTGTGCTGGAATCTGGTCGGCCTGGCAAAACTGCATCGTGCGACACGCCGTGAAGACCTGCTGACGGCGGTCGTGCAGGTCTGGCACAGCATCCGCGCCCATCACCTGAGTTTGGGCGGCGGGCCGTGGGGCGGCGTGGCGCACCGTTCGCGCGAAGTGTTCAACCACCACGGCGCCTTCAGCCCCTACGGCTATATCGAAACCTGCTCGACCCTGGCGTGGATGCAGCTGAACCGCGAACTGCTCGGCATCACCGGCGAGGCCGTGTATGCCGAGGAGATCGAGCGCACCGCCTACAATGACCTGCTGGCGGCGCAGGCGCCGAACGGCGAGGACTGGTGCTACTACATTTACCCGAATGGCAAGCGGGTCTACACGACCTATTGGCGCTGCTGCAAGTCGAGCGGCGCGATGGCGCTCGAAGAATTGCCGGGCGTGGCCTATGCGGCGCGCGGCGGCGACCGGATCGACGTTAACTTGTATGGCGAGGGCAGGGCTGAGATCGCCTTGCACGATGCCGGCATGGTCAGGCTGCAGCAGCGCACCGCTTATCCGTATGCGGGCGGCGTGAGCGTCTGCGTCACGCCGTCGCACCCGGCGCGCTTTACGCTGGCGCTGCGGATGCCGTCGTGGGCCGAGGGCGCCACTGCCGAAGTCAATGGCGAGCCGGTGGCGGGCGGCGAGAGCGGCTGGCTGACCATCGAGCGCGTGTGGCTGGCGGGCGACGTGGTGTCGCTGAACCTGCCGATGCGCCCCCGCCTGCACCGCAAGGTCAGCCAGAACACGCAGGAATCGCTGGCGCCGGACGGCTCCCAGGTAGCCCAGCAGGTGATGCGCTACGACTATGTGGCGATCACGCGCGGCCCCTTGGTGTATGCGACCGGGCTCATCGATGGCTTCAAGACCGAGGAAACCCTGCGTTTGCCGGAGGATGCGGAGGATAAACTTGAACTGGCCGCTGTGCCGGATAGCCTGAGCGGACCTGCCATCACCTTGCACCTCGGGTATCGCCCGCCTCTGATCTTCTCGCCCTACTTCGAGGCCGGCGGGCGGGTCGACGGCAGCTGGCGGCTGACCTGGATGCAGCTCGCGCCTGCTTGCACCAGCGGCGCTTGAACCTGCCCGCCTGTCCCCAGCAGCGCACTGAGGCGTCGGAAAATCTTACATGTTTGGAGCGATATTTCCAATAGTTAACGTAACATGTTGATAACTAACATTTTTATATTCAGGCCCATTACTTGCTTAGTTGTCAAAGTTCATTTTATTACCTTGGAGACTAGATATGACCGCATTCTTGCGTATGGCAACATTCTTGCTGTTATCTGCCGCCTCAATTGCAGCCAGCGCCGCACCGGTTCATTCACTGGGGGATCAGGCGCCCACGGGATTCAACACGAACGGTCTTTTTTCGGGCGCTGCGAGGGGCTGGGAATTCAAGGCAGGGGTCGCGAACATCAACGTTTCCCAGCTGGGCATTGCGGCGGCCAGTGGCGGCAGCTATACACTCAGCTTGTGGGATGTGGCGACCCAATCCGTGCTGGCGCAGACCACCTTGGCCACGACGGTTGGCGGCGCCTGGAACTGGGTTAACCTCGCTTCTTCAGTTGAATTGACTGCAGGGCAAAACTATCTGGTCCTTGGCACTGGCAACGATTCGGGTCAATCCTATTACTTCGGTAATGGGCTGGCCTCGTCCTGGTACCCGGACGGCGCTATCGATTATGTCACCACGAGGTATTGCAATGGCTGTGGCGCCAATACCTTTCCACTTAACAAACTCGACGGCTACCACTATGGCTTGGTCGATATCGGCTACACGATAGAAACGGAAGCATCGACGGTGCCGGAGCCATCGACTTTGGCCATACTCGCAATCGGTCTCCTGGCGCTTGGCGCCAGCTTCCGCAAGAAATCCCACTGATAGCTGATCCGGTACAAGAGGAACCGCCACCCGCGCGGTTGCTCTTGTGCCGGCGCCGGGCTGCCAAATGCCCCCCCCCCCGTTCCCGGCGCCCGGAAATAAACGCAACAACCTCGACATACCCCTAACTTACTTGTTGCGTCAAGCCCCTTTTGACGTTATACTAGCCGGCTTCGGTATGGATTCGTCTTTTTTGAATCTGTCCTTTACTTGGTAGTTAAACATCAGCCCCGCCCAATCGCAGGTGGGAATGGAGAAAAAATGAGCCTGGGCCTTCTCGGTCGCAAGGTTGGTATGATGCGCATCTTCACGGATGACGGGGACTCGATCCCAGTTACCGTGCTCGACGTGTCGAACAACCGTGTTGCGCAAATCAAAACTCCTGAAACAGACGGTTACTCCGCTGTTCAGGTCGCATTCGGTCAACGTCGCGCATCCCGCGTGACCAAGGCAGTTGCGGGTCATCACGCCAAAGCTGGCGTGGAAGCCGGTACGATGCTGAAGGAATTCCGCGTCGATGCCGCTAAAGCTGCCGAACTCAAAGCTGGCGACGTTGTTGCCGCTTCGCTGTTCGAAGTCGGTCAAAAGATCGACGTGCAGGGTGTCACCATCGGTAAGGGCTACGCTGGCGTTATCAAGCGTTACAACTTCGGTTCCGGCCGCGCGACCCACGGTAACTCCCGTTCGCACAATGTTCCAGGTTCCATCGGTATGGCGCAAGATCCAGGCCGCGTGTTCCCTGGTAAGCGCATGACCGGTCACCTCGGTGACGTCACCCGCACCGTACAGAATCTCGAAATCGCCCGTATCGACGCCGACCGCCAGCTGCTGCTGGTCAAAGGTGCGATCCCAGGTGCGAAAAATGGCCAGGTCGTTGTATCGCCTGCTATTAAAGTTAAAGCACAGAAGGGAGCTTAAACGATGGAACTCAAGCTTCTGAATGAGCAAGGACAAGCAGGCTCGAACGTTGCAGCCGCGGATACCGTTTTCGGCCGCGATTACAACGAAGCCCTGATCCACCAAGTCGTCGTCGCCTACGCTGCCAACGCACGTAGCGGCAACCGCAAGCAGAAAGATCGTGAAGAAGTTCACCACACGACCAAGAAGCCATGGCGCCAAAAAGGTACGGGCCGCGCTCGTGCCGGTATGTCGTCTTCGCCACTGTGGCGCGGCGGCGGTCGTATCTTCCCGAACTCGCCTGACGAGAACTTCACCCACAAAGTGAACAAGAAGATGTATCGCGCAGGTATCTGCTCGATCCTGTCGCAACTGGCCCGCGAAGAGCGCCTGGTTGTGGTCGAAGGCCTGAGCATCGATGCTCCGAAGACCAAGCTGCTGTCGCAAAAACTGCAGGGCATGGGTCTGGAATCGGTCATGATCATCACCGACAATCTCGAAGAGAACCTGCTGCTGGCATCGCGCAACCTGCCGAACGTGCTGGTCGTCGAGCCGCGTCACGCTGACCCAATGTCGCTGGTGTTCTACAAGAAAGTCGTGGTCACCAAGGCTGCACTGGCCAAGCTCGAGGAGATGTTTGCATGAGCGCCGTAATCAAATTCAGCGAAGAGCGCCTGATGAAGGTGCTCCAGGCTCCGGTCATTTCCGAGAAGGCCACCATGGTCGCGGAAAAGAACGAGCAAATCGTGTTCCGCGTTCTGCCGGATGCGACCAAGCCTGAAATCAAGGCAGCCGTTGAACTGTTGTTCAAGGTTGAAGTGCTGTCGGTTCAGACGGTCAATCGCGAAGGTAAGCAAAAGCGTTCGGGCCGTTTCAATGGCCGTCGCAACCATACCAAGCGTGCTTTCGTGTGCCTGAAGCCAGGCCAGGAAATCAATTTTGTCGAGGAGGCTAAATAATGGCACTCGTAAAGATGAAGCCAACCTCCCCAGGCCGCCGCGGCATGGTGAAGGTTGTGAACCCGGACCTGTACAAAGGTCGTCCGTTCGCAGCCCTGGTTGAAAAGAAATCGAAGACTGCTGGCCGTAACAACAACGGTCACATCACCACCCGCCACATCGGCGGTGGTCACAAGCAGCACTATCGCCTGATCGACTTCAAGCGTCAGAAGGATGGTATTCCGGCAAAGGTCGAGCGTATCGAATACGATCCAAACCGTACCGCGAACATCGCCCTGCTGTGCTACGCAGACGGTGAGCGCCAGTACATCATCGCCACCAAGGGCATGTCCGTTGGCGATTCGGTGATGAACGGTTCGGAAGCGCCGATCAAGTCGGGCAACTGCCTGCCAATCCGCAACATCCCGGTCGGTACCGTGATGCATTGCGTCGAAATGCTGCCAGGTAAGGGTGCCCAGATGGCCCGTACCGCCGGCGCCGGCGTCGTGCTGATGGCGCGCGAAGGCACCTACGCCCAGGTTCGCCTGCGTTCGGGTGAAGTGCGCCGCGTGCACATCGAGTGCCGCGCAACCGTGGGCGAAGTCGGCAATGCCGAGCACAGCCTGCGCAAGATCGGCAAAGCTGGTGCGATGCGCTGGCGCGGTGTTCGTCCTACCGTTCGCGGTGTGGTCATGAACCCGGTCGATCACCCGCACGGTGGTGGTGAAGGTAAAACCGCAGCTGGTCGTCATCCAGTGTCGCCTTGGGGCCAACAGACGAAGGGTAAGAAGACGCGCCGTAACAAGCGTACGACTTCGATGATCGTCTCGCGCCGCGGCAAGAAATAAGGATAAGACATGACACGTTCATTGAAAAAAGGGCCGTTCTGTGACGCC
>JAKFDH010000100.1:0-3084 GCA_036676245.1 Massilia sp.
GAAGCGACGCAGAGCAAACTCAAAAGGCTCGTTTTCGCGGACTTTGACGCTGGGCATGGAATCTCCGGGACACAAACAACCGGGTCAGTCCCGGCGAGCCGCGTATGATAACGGCAGCCCGGGTCCGCCTGCAACCCGCCTGGGCGCTGGATTACCGCTTCCGAGCCCCCATTTCGAGCCCCATGCGCGTCCTTGGCATTGAAACCTCCTGCGATGAAACCGGCGTGGCCGTCTACGACACGGCCCTGACGGGCAGTGCCGGCCTGCGCGCCCACGCGGTCTACAGCCAGATCGCCCTGCACGCCGAGTACGGCGGCGTGGTGCCGGAACTGGCCAGCCGCGACCATGTCCGCAAGCTGTTGCCGCTGGTCAGACAGACCCTGGCCGAGGCCGATCTGAAGCTGGAAGACCTCGACGGGGTGGCCTATACCGCCGGTCCGGGGCTGGTCGGCGCCCTGCTGGTCGGGGCGGGCGTGGCCCGTTCCCTGGCCTGGGCGTTGGAGATCCCGGCGGTGGGCGTACACCATATGGAAGGCCATCTGCTGGCTCCTTTAATGGAAAACGACCCGCCTGCAGCGCCCTTCGTGGCCCTGCTGGTCTCCGGCGGACACACCCAGCTGGTGGCGGTGGACGCCATCGGCAGCTACCGGTTGCTGGGCGAAACCCTGGACGATGCGGCCGGTGAAGCCTTCGACAAGACGGCCAAGGTCATGGGCCTGCCGTATCCGGGCGGTCCGCAGCTGGCCGCCCTGGCCGAGACCGGCCGTCCCGGCGCGTACAAGTTCTCCCGGCCGATGACCGACCGGCCCGGGCTGGATTTCAGCTTCAGCGGCTTGAAGACCCAGGTGATGCTGGCCTGGCGCGATAGCGACCAGTCCGACGCCACCCGCGCCGATATCGCCCGCGGGTTCGAGGATGCGGTGGTGGACACGCTGGCGATCAAGTGCCAGCGCGCGCTGGACGCGGCGGGCAGCGACACGCTGGTGATCGCCGGCGGCGTGGGCGCCAACAAGCGTCTGCGCGCGAAATTGCACGACATCGCCGGCAAGCGCGGCGGCCGCGCCTGCTTCCCGCGGCCCGAACTGTGCACCGACAATGGCGCGATGATCGCGTTCGCCGGCGCTTTACGCCTGCAGGCGGGTCAGCACGAAACCGCGGCGGTGAAGGTGACGCCGCGTTGGGATATGGCGACCTTACCCCTCGTGACCTCTCCGGCATCCGAATAAATAATGTCGTCATTCCCGCGAAGGCGGGAACCTAGCGCTGCTTTTTTGCGCAACCTATCCATAGCTAAAGTCACTGGGTTCCCGCCTTCGCGGGAATGACGATCAAAAGCGGATAGTCTCCCCATTCTCATCCCATACTCTCGGCGCACATGGACAAAGTCTTCATAGAAGGTCTCGAGATAGACGCCCTGATCGGCATCTACGACTGGGAACGGCGCATCCGCCAGACCCTGCGTTTCGACCTGGAGATGGGCTTCGACAACCGCAAGCCCGCGGCGACCGACGACATCGCCGATACGCTTAACTACAAGGCGGTCAGCAAGCGACTGGTCGAATTCGTCTCGCAATCCGACTACGGCCTGGTGGAAACGCTGGCCGAGCGCTGCGCGGAAATCGTACTGAAGGAATTCGAGGTGCTCTGGCTGCGCCTCAAGCTCAGCAAACCCGGTGCGGTGCGCGGCGCGGTGGCGGTGGGCGTGATCATCGAGCGTTCGCGGGAATGAATCGCCCACGCTAAGGAGGACAAGTTAGTGGGCAAGGCCTATCTCAGTCTGGGCAGCAACATGGAAGCGGAAAGGAATCTCGCTTCCGCCGTGTCCGCATTGCGGGCGCGCTTCGGTGCGCTGGTCCTGTCGCCGTTCTACCGCACCGCCGCGGTCGGTTTCGAAGGCGCCGACTTCCTCAATGCGGCGGCGATCATCGAATCCGACCTGGACGCCCAGGCGCTCAGCGATTGGCTGCATGCGCTGGAGGACGCGCACGGCCGCGACCGCAGCGGCCCGCGTTTCGGCGACCGGCCATTGGATATCGATATCGTGTTCTACGACGATCTGGTGACCGAAGGAGCGGGGAATCTGCGCATACCGCGCCCGGAGTTGAAGCACGCCTTCGTGCTGAAGCCGTTGGCCGACATCGCGCCGGATTTCGTAGATCCGGGATCGGGCCGGACATTGGCTGCGCTGTGGGCCGATTCGCCAGAGCGCGAAACGTCGTTGGAAGTCGTGGGAGCGGCGTCCCGCCGCGAGCTTTAAGCTTTCCTGTAAGAAGCACAAAGCAAAAGCTCGCGGCGGGACGCCGCTCCCACCCGCATTTCGCTTTCATCCCGCCAAGGTGCGGCCGCCATCCACGCGCATCACTTGGCCGGTGGTATAGGTGGCATCCTGCAGCAACCAGCGCACCGCTTCGGCGATTTCCTCCGGTGTGCCGGTGCGCGCCAGCGGCGTGCGTCCGAGCATGGTCTGTTTGGCGGTGTCGCTATGGTCCTGCTCGGGCCACAGGATCGCGCCTGGGGCGATCGCGTTGACGCGCACTTCCGGCGCAAGTTCCAGCGCCAGCGATTTGGTAGCCATCAACAGCGCGGCCTTGGCCATGCAGTAGACCGTGTGTCCGGCCAACGGTTTCTCGGCGTAGATATCGACCAGATTGACGATGGCGCCATGCGAGGCCTTCAGGTGCGGCGCTGCGGCCTGGGCAAGGAAGAACGGCGCGCGCGCATTGGAAGCGAACAGCTCGTCCCATTGTTGTGGCGTGGTGGTGCCGATGGGGGTCGGCCGGAAAGCGGAAGCGTTGTTGACCAGCGCATCGAGCCGTCCGAAGTGGCCGACCGCCTTGGCCACGAGTTCGGGCAGGCGGTCGAATTCGGACAGGTCGGCTTGCAAGGTCAGCACGCTGCCCCTGCGTGCCGATTCCAGTTCGGCCGCCAAGGCCTGCATTTCCGCCGACGAGCTGCGGTAGTGCAGGGCCAGGTCGTAACCCGCTGCATGCAGATGTCGCGCGATGGCCGCGCCGATACGGCGGGCGCTGCCGGTGATCAGGGCGACGGGTGTCGATGCGGACATGGAATTCCTGAAGGTGAAGG
>JAKFDH010000101.1:0-15612 GCA_036676245.1 Massilia sp.
GGTCGAAGGTGCAAAGGTACTGGTAACTGTTGTGGCACACGGTCGTCACGATAAAGTGAAGATTTTCAAGATGCGTCGTCGTAAGCACTACCAGAAGCATCAGGGCCATCGCCAGAATTTCACTGAAATCCAAATCGTCTCGATCAACGGCTAATTGCCGTTTGTCCGGTTCACCAGCTATCAAGGAGTATTTAAATGGCACACAAAAAAGGCGGCGGCACAACGCGCAACGGCCGTGACTCAGAATCAAAACGCCTTGGCGTCAAGGTTTACGGCGGCCAGTCGATCAATGCAGGCGGCATCATCATTCGCCAGCGCGGCACCCCAGTGCGCGCCGGTGAAGGTGTAGGCACCGGCAAGGACCACACCCTGTTCGCGCTCGTCGACGGCAAGGTCAAGTTCGTTGTCAAAGGCCCTAAATCGCACCAGTTCGTGACCGTTATCGCGAACGAAGCGGCTGCAGCAGCGTAAGTTGTACCGCGCTCTCTGAGCGCACATTTGTAAGGCGCAAGCCTTCAATCGAAAGGCTCTGCCCACGGTAGAGCCTTTTTAGTTTTATGGCGGCACAAAATTATGAAGTTTATCGACGAAGCAAAAATCGAAGTCATCGCCGGCAACGGCGGGAATGGCTGCGCCTCGTTCTGTCGCGAGAAATTCCGTCCGTTCGGCGGCCCTGACGGCGGCGACGGCGGCAAGGGTTCGTCCATCTTTGCGGTCGCGGACCGCAACATCAACACCCTGGTCGATTTCCGCTATTCCAAAATGCACAAGGGCAAGGACGGCGAACCTGGCCGCGGCGCGGACTGCTATGGCAAGGGCGCGGAAGACATCTACATGCGCATGCCGGTCGGGACCCTGATCGTCGATAACAACAACGGCGAGATCATCGCCGACCTGACCGAACATGGCCAGGTCGAACTGCTGGCCAAGGGCGGCGAGGGCGGCTGGGGCAATATCCACTTCAAGTCCTCGACCAACCGCGCACCGCGCCAGAAAACCGAGGGCAAGGAAGGCGAGCGGCGCGAGCTGCGCCTGGAGCTGAAGGTGCTGGCCGACGTCGGCCTGCTGGGCATGCCGAACGCGGGCAAGTCGACTTTCATCACCGCCGTCTCGAACGCCAAGCCGAAGATCGCCGACTATCCGTTCACCACCTTGCATCCGAACCTGGGCGTGGTGCGCGTGTCGCACGAGAAGAGCTTCGTCATCGCCGACATTCCGGGCCTGATCGAAGGCGCCTCCGAAGGCGCGGGCCTGGGCCACCAGTTCCTGCGCCACCTGCAGCGCACCGGCCTGCTGCTGCACATCGTCGACATGGCGCCGTTCGAAACGAACGTCGATCCGGTCAAGGAAGCCAAGGCCCTGGTCAAGGAACTCGAAAAGTACGACGAGTCGCTGGTCGAGAAGCCGCGCTGGCTGGTCCTCAACAAGCTCGACGTGGTGCCGGAAGACGAGCGCAAGAAGCTGGTCAAGGACTTCGTCAAGCGCATGGCCTGGAAAGGCCCTGTGTTCGAGATCTCGGCGCTGAACCACGACGGCTGCCAGGAACTGGTCAACGCGATCTACCTGCACCTCGAAGCGAAGCGCAATACCGAGCACCGCGCCGAAGAGACGCAGATGACGGAAGAGGCACGCGGCATCGCGTCGATCGATCCGGACGATCCGCGTTTCAAGATCCTCGACTAAGCGCAGTACCCATGCAAAGGGCCGGGCTGCGCGCGCAGCTGCTCAAGCTGACCGCGACCCTGTGTTCGCTGGCCGCATTGGCGGCGCTGCTGGACCCGGACCGCGTGGCCGAAAGCATGGGCGTATTCCTCGTTGGCGTGAACGGCTACAGCCAGTTCTACGCCAACTTTGTCGGCGCCAGGATCGCTACCGCGGGACTGGCGCTGTGTGCGGCAAGGCGGGCTGACCAGCCTGTCCTCGGCGATGTCACAGCATTGTTCATCCTGGCGCAGCCGGCCGGCCGCCTCGCAGCGGCCACCGTGATCGGCCTGCCCCAGGGGTTTTTATTGGTCGTCTGCGGGATCGAGTTGCTGGGCGGCCTAGCGCTGCTGGCACTGCGCCCGCGCTGAGATAAGAATAGCCGCGATGAAATCCGTCATACAAAAATCAACCCGCATCATCATCAAGGTCGGCTCCTCGCTGGTCACCAACGACGGCCGCGGTCTCGACCACGCCGCCATCGCGCGCTGGGCCTCCCAGATCGCCGCGCTGCGCGCGCTGGGCAAGGAAGTGGTGCTGGTCAGCTCCGGCGCGATCGCCGAGGGCATGCTGCGCCTGGGCTTCGAGAAGCGGCCCACCGACATCCATGAACTGCAGGCCTGCGCCGCCGTCGGCCAGATGGGCCTCGCGCAAATCTACGAATCGAGCTTCCGCGCGCACGGGCTGGGCACGGCGCAGGTGCTGCTGACGCATGCCGACCTGGCCGACCGCGAGCGCTACCTGAACGCCCGCTCGACCCTGACCACGCTGCTGCGCCTGAAGGTGGTCCCGATCATCAACGAGAACGACACCGTCGTCACCGACGAGATCAAGTTCGGCGACAACGACACCCTGGGCGCGCTGGTGGCCAACCTGATCGAGGCCGATGCGCTGGTGATCCTGACCGACCAGCATGGCCTGTTCAGCGCCGACCCGCGCAAGGATCCGAACGCGGTGCTGATCGCCGAAGGCGCGGCAGGCGACCCGGCGCTCGAAGCGATGGCCGGCGGCGCCGGCAGCAGCATCGGGCGCGGCGGCATGCTGACCAAGATCCTCGCGGCCAAGCGCGCCGCCGGTTCCGGCGCGCACACCATCATTGCCTGGGGCCGCGACAGCGACGTGCTCACGCGCCTGGCCAATGGCGAAGCGATCGGCACCCAGCTGACCGCGCAGACCGGCCACCTGACCGCGCGCAAGCAGTGGATGGCCGACCACCTGCACACCGTCGGCAAGGTCGTGCTCGATGCGGGCGCGGTGCAAAAACTGGCGAAGGAAGGCAAGTCGCTGCTGCCGATCGGCGTGATCGAAGTGCGTGGCGAGTTCGGGCGCGGCGCCGTCATCACCTGCATCGGCGAAGACGGCGTGGCAATCGCGCGCGGCATCACCAACTACACCAGCTCGGAAGCGCGGCGCATCATGCGCAAGCCGTCGGCCGAGATCGAGAAGATCCTCGGCTTCCTCGAAGGCCCGGAGCTGATCCACCGCGACAACCTGGTCCTCGTCTAACTCTTCGCCCGCGCAATGATCGAACAACTGAAACGCCTTTTCACCCGCAAGCAGGATGGTCAGCCCCAGGCGCCCACCGGCGCGCTGTTGCGCTTTAACGTCTACAGCACCATGCTGCTGGTCGAGAAACCGGCGTTCGCCCACATTCTGCACGCGCGGCGCGACCTTGGCGATCCGGCGCTGCTGACGCACCTCAACGAGTTTTGCGACTACGTGCTGGCGCGCGGCGACGGCGAGATGACGCAGTTGAAGTACCACGTGATCCTGCACCTGCAGCGCGTGCAGCACCACCTGAGCATCAGCGTCGGCAAGGCCGATGCGGCGGCGGTGATGGCCTGGGCCGAGGGCGCGAACGCGCTGCTGCATGTGGACGAGGGCGCCGTGCTGGATCCTCAATTGCGGGTGCTGGTCGATCCGCTCAGCGGCAAGGCCGATGCCGGGGCCCAGGTGCCGTATCCGGAGCAGGCCCGGGAGCGCAAGGCGCGCACCGAAGCCGCGCTCAAGGCGCGCGGCATCGAGGTGGCCGACAACCTGCCGCCGCTGGTGTGCGAGAGCGAACTGGCGCTGCGCGACAAGGACGAGATCGTGGGCCGCGCCCGCGCGCTGCTGCTCGTCGCGCTGCGCGCCGAATCGGTGGCCGCGGGCGAGGCGATGAGCGTCGAGGAGCTGAACGCCAGGATGCCGCTGGCCGATGACGAACTGACGCCGAAGGAAAAGGCTTTCCTCGCGCTCGCGGCGCCGACCCAGAAGGAATGCGGCGAGTACATCTGGCGCTACGAAAGCCTGAACGTGCTCGAGTGGGTGCTGGGGCTGGACAGGGAGCTGGCGTTCCCGGCGGCGGCCGGCGACCAGGCCGAGATTGTCGCGCGGATGATCGGCATGCGCGGGCCGGAAGTGCGCGCCGCGGGCGAGATCCTCGATGCGCTCGATTTGACGTATCGCCTGCACTGGCTGATCCGCCAGCAGCGTCTGAAGAAGAAGGGCGAGCTGGCTGGGGTCGACGCCGACGTCGTCATGGAGCGGCATCGCACGCTCAACTGGCTGGTGCGTTTCCAGCATGCTCCCTGGGATGCGGTGAACACCCCGACCTGAGCCCGCGTTATCGGCGACTCGTGGTGGGTGGCGCTATGCTTACCCACCCTACGCCGCCCTCGGAGTCGGTGGCCTCGGCGGAGGGTAGGGTGGGTAAGCGCAGCGCCACCCACCGAGCCGCCGATGCACTCAAACCCCTTCCGGCGCCGGCGTCTTCTGCTTGTACTCGCACAAATCCGCAATCACGCAATTCCAGCACAAGGGCTTGCGCGCCACGCAGGTATAGCGGCCGTGCAGGATCAGCCAGTGGTGCGCATCGAGCAAGAACTCCTTCGGCACGAACTTCATCAGCTTGTGCTCGACCTCCACCACGTCCTTTCCCGGCGCGATCTTCGTGCGGTTCGATACGCGGAAGATGTGCGTGTCGACCGCCATTGCCAGCTCCCCGAACGCCGTATTGAGCACCACGTTGGCCGTCTTGCGGCCCACGCCAGGCAGCGCTTCGAGCTCCTCGCGCGTGCGCGGCACTTCGCCGCCGTGCCGATCGACCAGGATCTGGCAGGTCGCCATCACGTTCTTCGCCTTGGTCGGGTACAGGCCGATGGTCGAGATGTAGGACTTCAGTTCTTCCAGCCCGAGGTCGAGGATCGCCTGCGGCGTATTGGCCACCGGGTACAGCTTGCGCGTGGCCTTGTTGACGCCGACGTCGGTCGCCTGCGCCGACAGCAGCACCGCGATCAGCAGTTCGAACGGCGTCGTGTATTCGAGTTCGGTCTTGGGGTTGGGATTGGCGGCGCGCAGCCGCTCGAAAATGGCTTGCCGCTTGGCCGGGTTCATTGTTCCTGTGCTTTCTGGCGCGCGCGTTCCATCGCCGCTGCGATGATGGCGCGCTTGCGTTCTTTTTCCGCCAGTTCTTCCGGCGTGTTGGTGGGCAGCGCCCTGACCTCGTTCATCTTGGCGACTGCCTTGGCGGCCAGGCGCACGTCGTTCTCGGCGCGTTCGCGCTGAAGGCGCAGCTTGCGGTAGTCGTGCCGCTCGCGCGCGGTGCCGGCCTGTTCCTGCGACCAGGCGTCCCAGCCGGTGCGATCGCCCGTGACCGGCATCATCGAGATGCAGTCGACCGGGCACGGCGCCACGCACAGGTCGCAGCCGGTGCACAGGCTCGGCAGGATGGTGTGCATCTGCTTGTTTGCGCCGAGGATGGCGTCGACCGGGCAGGCCTGGATGCACAGGGTGCAGCCGATGCACAGCGCTTCGTCGATGAAGGCGACCGGGCGCGGGCGTTCGACGCCGTTGGCGGGATTGATCGGGATGACCTTGCGGCCGGTGAGGGCGGCCAGGCGGGCCACGCCTTCGAGGCCGCCCGGCGGGCACTGGTTGATCTCGGCCGCACCGCTTGCGATCGCCTCGGCGTACGGACGGCAGCCGTCGAACCCGCACTTGGTGCACTGGGTTTGCGGCAGCAGGTCTTCGATCTGGTCGGCGAGGGATTTGGGGGCGTTCATGACTTGCCATTATAGAGCCACGGCGCGTTCCTTACACGCATGGCCGATGTCGGCTCCGCCTCTTCCGCCCTACGATCCCTTGCGGCTCCTGGGGGCGAAAAAAATGCCGCTGGAAGCGGCATCTTTGTTTTGCGGCTGCTTAGCCGTGCTTGCGGATGAACTCGCCGATCTTCGGGCAGATCGTCTCGCGCCAGCGGCGGCCCGAGAAAATGCCGTAGTGGCCGGCGCCCGGCGCCACATAATCCTGCTGCATGTCGGCCGGGATGCCGCTGCACAGGTCGTGCGCGGCCTGGGTCTGGCCGGCGCCGGAAATATCGTCCAGCTCGCCCTCGACCGTGAACAGCGCCACCGTCGTGATGTCTTGCGGCCGCACCAGCTTGCCGCCGACCATCCAGGTGCCCTTCGGCAGGCTGAAGTCCTGGAACACGGTCTTGATCGTGTCGAGGTAGTACTCGGCCGGCATGTCGAGCACGGCGTTGTATTCGTCGTAGAACTTGCGATGGCCTTCCGCCGGTTCGTCGTCGCCCGTCACCAGGTGCATGTAGAACTCGCGGTGGCTCTGCGCATGGCGGCCCGGGTTCATCGCGATGAAGCCGGCATGCTGCAGGAAGCCAGGGTAGACCTTGCGCCCGAAGCCGGGATAGTTGCCCGGCACCGAGTAGATCACCGTGTTTTCGAACCACGAGAAGCTCTTTTCGATCGCCAGGTCGTTGACCGCGGTCGGCGAGCGGCGCGGGTCGATCGGGCCGCCCATCATCGTCATCGTCTTCGGCAGCTTGCTGTCCTTGGCGCTGGCCATCAGCGAAATGGCGGCCAGCACCGGCACCGTCGGCTGGCACACGGAGATCACGTGCAGGTCGGGCGCGAGCATGCGGATGAAGTCCTGCACGTAGAAGATGTAGTCGTCCAGGTGGAAGGGGCCGTCGGCAAGCGGCACCATGCGGGCATCGGTCCAGTCGGTGATGTAGACGTCATGGCTGCTCAGCAGCGCGCGCACGGTGTCACGCAGCAGCGTCGAATGGTGGCCGGACAGCGGCGCGACCACCAGCACCTTCGGGTGGTCGAGCGCGGCCAGCTTCTTTTCGCTGAGGTCCTTCTTGAAGTGCAGCAGCTTGCAGAACGGGCGGTTGACGACAGTTCGCTCCATGATGCCGACGGTTTCGTCGCCGACCTGGACCGATGCAATGTCGAACGCTGGCTTTTCGTAATCCTTGCCGAGCCGGTACATCAGCTCATAGCCGGCGGCGATACGCTGCGAGAAGGGGGTGTGGGCGAAGGGCGACACCGGATTGCTGAATAATTTGGAGGAAGCGTCGGCCCACTGCATCAGCGGTGTCAGGAGCGAGCGTTGCATCTCGTGCAGTTGGTAAAGCATACATATTCCTTAGTAAAAATCGGTGCGTTGCAATCGGTTGCAACGTTCAGCTCTGCATCAATTATAGGCTATTCCCCACGCCGCACAGCAATTAACGGTGCTTATTGGAAATTAGATAAGGTTTCCAAGCTGGGATTCCAAAGTATGCTGATGGCATCAGTTTTATCACAAATTGCTGCACTGCGTTTACGAGGCAAGCAACGCTCAAATGAAAATGCCCCGGCTGAGCGGGGCACTTGTTGTTTCGAAGATACTGAACGCGCGCGCAGGGGCGCCCTCGCAGTGAAGCCTTAGTCGAAGACCGGGCTTTCGACGCCGAGGATCTTGTGCAGCTTCGGCGAGGTGGTCGTGTACTGCATGTGGATCTTCTTGTCGGGGAAGATATACGGCGCTGCACCAAAGGCGGCCAGCGCCGCTTCGTGGAAGCCCGACAGGATCAGTTTCTTCTTGCCCGGGTAGGTGTTGATGTCGCCCACGGCGAAAATGCCCGGCACATTGGTTTCGAACTTCTCGGTGTTCTGCACCTTGAGCTGGCGGCGCTCGATGTCCAGGCCCCACTCGGCGATCGGGCCGAGCTTCGGCGACAGGCCGAAGAACACCAGCAGCATGTCGAGCGGAACGCGGCGGGTGACGCCGTCGGCGCCGGTGACCTTCACTTCGGTCAGCTTGCCTTCCTTTTCGTCGAAGCCGGTGACCTGGCCGATGATCAGCTGCATTTCGTAGGCGTCGCACAGGGCCTTCATCTTGGCCACCGACGCCGGGGCCGCGCGGAAGTCTTCGCGGCGGTGCAGCAGGACGACCGATTCGGCCTTGCCGACGAAATTGAGGGCCCAGTCCAGGGCCGAGTCGCCGCCGCCGCAGATGACCAGGTTCTTGCCTTCGAACAGGGCAGGTTCCTTGACGCGGTAGTGCAGCTGCGAGCCTTCGAACACCTCGATGCCGTCGACCTTGATGGTGCGCGCCTGGAACGAGCCGACGCCGGCGGCGATGAAGATGGTCTTGGCGATGAGGCGGGTGCCGGTCGAGGTTTCGACGTTGAAGCGGCTGTCTTCGCGGCGCTGGACGGCCGTCACTTCCTGGCCCAGGTGGAAGGTCGGTTCGAACGGCTCGATCTGCTTGAGCAGGTTGTCGGTCAGTTCCTGGCCGGTGCACACAGGCACGGCCGGGATGTCGTAGATCGGCTTGTCCGGATACAGTTCGACGCACTGGCCACCCACCGCCGGCAGGGAATCGATGACGTGGGCCTTGATTTCAAGGAGGCCCAGCTCGAACACCTGGAACAGTCCGACCGGGCCGGCGCCGATGATCACGGCATCGGTTTCGATCGCGCCGGAAAAGGAACTGTTGGCAGCGACGCTGCCTGCTTCGTGGGTGATAGTCATGCTTACTTCCTGTTGATTTTGAGTGGCGTTACGGTATTGCTGCGGTGCACAGTGTGCCACGCCCGGAGAATATTTGCAGGCGGCCGCCACACCGCCGCGGGTTTAACGTACCAGCTGGTCCAGCTTGTTCTTGACGTCTTTCCACGTTTCCGCGTCAGGCAGGGCCGGCTTGGTCTTGGTGATCGACGGCCAGTTGCGCGCGAGATCGACGTTGATCTTGATGAACTGCTGCTGGTCGGACGGCACGTCTTCCTCGGCGTAGATCGCATTGACCGGGCATTCGGCGACGCAGACGGCGCAGTCGATGCATTCGTCCGGATCGATGGTCAGGAAATTCGGGCCTTCCCGGAAACAATCTACCGGGCATACATCGACGCAATCGGTATAACGACATGCGATGCACGATTCGGTGACAACGTGGGTCATAACAGTCCTATCAGTAAAGGTGCTGCGGTGCCGGACTCGCCCGGGGCGAGGGCCAACGATAGCAAAGCACTGTATTTTAAGGCAATTCGCTTATTCCCACAATTCAGGCTTATACACAATCCACATAAGCAAATGCGCCGGGGAGGGCGCCGGTGATAACATTTTATTATTAATGTGGGGTCATTCGCCGACTAAGCTGCATCGGCCGGCGCCGTCTCGCCGGTACGGCCATTCTCGGCGCACCAGCGCGCCAGCGCCTGCAGCTCGCCGTCGAGCACATGTTCGACGTCGTAGTACTCGGCCAGGTTCATCGTGCCGCAGCAGGCGCGCCGGTCCTGCACGGCGCCGGGCGCATCCTGGACGCGCGCGGCCAGCCTGGTGCCGGGCGCAAGCGGCGCGCCGTCCGCCGGCGGGGGCGGGAGTTCGACCACTTCGCGCAGCGCGAAGCGGTGGGCGATGAAGCTGGTGTACTCGGCCGGCTTGCCGTCCTCGGCCACCAGGCGCAGCATTTCATTGACGACGTCGGCGAAGGTCGCGCCCATGTCGGGCGCGGCCATCAGCGCGCGCAGCAGCAGGCCCTTCAGGTAGTCGCCGACCTGGTGCAGCACGGCGGCGTCGTCGCGCAGGCCGGGGCTGCGCTCGAAGGCGAACACGTCGGCCAGGATGTCGTACACGGCGCCGGTGAACACTTGCGAGATCGCATGCACCTGGGTGCCCGCTTCGGACAGGGTGATGTCGTTGTCGGCGTTGCGCAGGCCGTTCGCGCGTCCCAGCGCCAGGCCGAACTGTTCGGCGATGTCGGCCAGGAAGGTCTTGTCGTGCAGGCGCGCCTTGGTCTGGGCGATGACGGCCTCGCACTGGTCGAGCTGGGACAGCGACAGGAAGATCGCGGTCAGGTCGCCGAAGGCTTCGTGCAGGCCGCCCGTCTGCGGCGGGTTGTCGGCCAGCAGCCAGTTCGGCTTCAGGCCGTCGAGCACGGCGTGCCCGGTTTCGTGCGAGACGATGTCGAACGAGCGGCAGGTGAAGACCCGGCTGGTTTCGCCGGTCGGGACGAAGTCGCCGAACTTGAGGCAGCATTGCGAGCGGCTGTAGAAGGCGTTCATCACGTTCGGCAGGCCATACGGGAAGACCTGCAGCGGCAGCATGTCGACGCTGCTGTTCCATTGCCAGGGCAGCGGCGAATCGCTGCCGCTGGCGGCCAGCGCGCGCTGGTACATGGTCAGCGTCTGGCGCACCACGGCGAAGGTGTGGACGGCGTCGAACTGGGGCGTGTCCGGGGTGCTGACGAAGTCGCCGAAAGCGTTCGGCGCGACCGGCGTGATGCCGGGCGCGCCGAAGATGATGCGGGCGTCGCGCGGGCCGGCCAGCACGATGCCGGGCAGGTACACCTTGCGCGTGCCGATCTCGCTGACCGAGGGGTCCTGCTTCCACATCAGCACGCGCGCGCCGAAGGCGTAGGGCAGGGGCACCGGGGCCGGCGCCTCGTCCAGCTCGCCTTTCGGCCTGCCCGGTTCGTTCAGCAGGGCCGCGGTCTTGCGGTGCGCGCGGTACGAGGCGCTCGGCGTGGGGATGAAGCTGACCGGCGCCGGCTCGCACTTGGCGGCGGGCACGGCCGGTAAAATGGCTCGACGTTCCATGTTCGGATCTCCGCAAAAAAGCAGCCTGGACCATTCATCAGGACCAGCGGAAATAGTGGCGCTTGCCGCTTCCGGGGCGTTTGATTCCCGTCAATGCATAGGCCTTAAAGCAAGAACATCAGGACTGCCATCGCGGTCGGCAACAGCGCGCCCAGCAGCAGGCCGCCGACGCCGATCGACTCGTCGTTGAAACCGTTGCGCAGCAGCGCCACGCCGGCCGGATTGGGGGCGTTCGCGATCACGGTCAGGCCGCCGCCGGCCACGGCGCCGGCCATCAGCATGTACTTGGCGTGGTCGGACAAGCCTTCGATCAGCGAACCGAGGTAGGTCAGGGCGGCGTTGTCGGTGATCGCGGTCAGGCCGACGGCGGAGAAGAACAGCGCGGTCGGCTCGAGGCTGGAGACGATCGGCTGCAGCCACCATTGCTGCATGCCGCCCAGCACCACCAGCCCGGCCAGGAAGAAACCGACCAGCAGCCCTTCGCGCAGGATCAGCGGCGACTGGAACTGCTCATAAGCGTGGGTGAAGCCGAGGAACAGCATGAACAGGCCGAGGAAGAAGACCGGATGGTGGGCGAAGCCGACCACCGCGCCCAGGAACAGCAGGTGGATCGCGCGCACCAGCGGCGGCGCGGCCTGCTCGCCGGCCGGGCGCGCCGGCACCTCGTCGCCGATGTGGCGGCTCAGCAGCCAGGTGACGGCGGTGGCGTTGACCATGACCGCGATCGCGGCGCGCCAGCCGAAGGTGGCGGCCATGAAGGCGCTGTCCCAGCCCCAGGTGGCGGCCACCATCAGCACCGGCGGGGCGGCGAACGAGGTCAGGGTGCCGCCGACCGACACGTTCACGAACAGCACGCCCAGCGCGCCGTACTTCAGCCATTCGGGTATGCCCTGGCGGAACACCTGCGGCGCGAGCATCAGCGCGGCCAGGGTCATCGCGGCAGGCTCGGTGATCAGCGAGCCGATCAGCGGCACCAGCGCCAGGCCCAGCCAGGCGCGCACGACCGCGGTGCGCAGCGGGGCCAGCCGGGCGAGCGCGTCGATCAGGGCGCGGATGGTTTCGAGCACCGGGCGCGAGGCCGCCACCACCATGATCACGAACACGAACAGCGGCTCGGTGTAGGTGCGCGATTCGGCGTAGGCGATCGCGTTCTGGGGGCCGGCCACCAGCGCCATCGCGATGATCAGCACGAAAGCCCACAGGCCGAACACGACTTCGACTTCGCCGGCGAAATGCAGCAGGCCGGCATGGCGCGGATAGCGGTCGGCCAGGCGTTCGAAGGACTTGGCGGCGAAGGTGTGGGCCAGGGCGAGGCCGAAGATGATGGCGGAGATCAGCTGGATGTGGGTCATGGGCGGGCGCTGCGCGATTGGTAAGTGCGCATTATTGCCCAGATCGGCACTCAGCGGCACGGCGGCGGCGCGACTGGCCGCGCCCGGCCCGACGCGGTATCATGCCGGAGAACCAACAGGAGCAAACACAATATGGCAGAAATCACCATCGTCCAGGAGCACAAGCTGACGCCGAAGAAGGCGCGCGAAGCGGCCCAGAAAGTGGCCGAGCGGATGGCCGCGGAATACGATATGGCGTGGGAGTGGGAAGGCGACGTGCTGTTCTTCGAACGCAGCGGCGTGCAGGGATCGCTGACCCTGGAAGACAAGCGGGCGGAAATGTTCATCAAGCTCGGCTTCCTGATGGGCGCCTTCGCGTCGACCATCGAGGCGAAGGTGGCCGAGAACATGCGCAAGGTGTTCGGCAGCGCGTGAACCAACCGGGGTCAGCCCTTCAATTCTTCGATCAGGTCGACATACTGCTGCATCGCGTCGTCCTTCGAGGTGCCTTTCAGGCCGTCCCAGGCGTCGAACTTGGCGCGCCCGACCATGTCGGTGAAACCGGGACGCTTGCCTTCGACGTCGCCGGCCGAGGCCTGCTTGTACAGCGCGTAAATCTTCAGCAGCGTCATGTTGTCCGGACGCTCGGGCAGGTTCTTCGAATCGGCCAGCGCCTGGTCAAACTGTTCTTGCAAGCTCATAGTTTCCTCTCGGTGGATGGATTGTGTTGCTCTGGTATTGTCGATAGAGTAATGTCACTAGAATCTTATCGCAACAATAGCAATATTGCGCGAGATAATACGGAAAACGCCACACTTTAGAGGAGACGTTCAATGTTGTCCAAAGCGCTGTCCGCATTCAGCCGCAAGAAAATGTCCACGGTCGATACCGCCTGGCTCCGCATGGATTCGGACGGCAACCTGATGATGATCGTCGGCGTTTCGATGTTGAGCAAGCCGGTCAGCCCCGCGGACCTCAAGCATGCGCTGGAGGCGCGCTTCCTGGTCTACAGCCGTTTCCGCAGCCGCGTCGTGACCGACCTGTCCGGTTCCTGGTGGCAGGAGCAGGAAGTGGACCTGGACGACCATGTGATCCAGCTGACCCTGCCCGCGCCCAAGGGCAAGGGCAGCAACAAGCCGGCGCTGCAGGCGCTGGTGGGCAAGCTGTCGCAGCAGCCGCTCGACCCAAACAAGCCGCTGTGGCAGATGCACCTGGTCGACAACTGCATCGGCGAGGACGGCAAGCTGCGCCAGGCGCTGATCATCCGCATCCACCATTGCATCGCCGACGGCGTGGCGCTGGTCGGGGTGTTCATGTCGATGTTCGACAAGAGCGTCGACGCACCCGGGCACAGCCCGGGCCCGAAGGCGGCCGCGGCGGCCGAAGAGAGCCCGTGGGAACAGATCATGAATCCGGTGACGGCGGCCTCGATCAAGGCGATCGACCTGTCGTCGGGCATGTTCATCAAGTCGCTGTCGATGATGACCGATTTCGACAAGCTGCCGGCCCAGATCGCCGCCGCCGGCGCGACCGCCGGCCAGCTGGCGATGGACGCGGTCAAGCTGACCACGATGGAAGAAGACAGCCCGACCCGGCTCAAGGGCAAGCCGAACGGCAAGAAGCACGTGTCGTGGAGCGAGCCGCTGCCGCTGGCCGAGGTCAAGGCGATCGGCAAGGCTTACGGCTGTTCGGTCAACGACGTGCTGATGGCCAGCGTGGCCGGCGCCCTGCGCGCCTACCTGCGCGCCAAGGGCGACACGGTGGAGCACGCCTGCGACGTGCGCGTGATGGTGCCGGTCAACCTGCGCAAGGCGAGCCGCCAGCAAAAGCTCGGCAACGCCTTCGGGCTGGTGCCGCTGGTGCTGCCGGTCGGACTGGAAGACCCGGTCGCGCGCCTGTTCGAAGTGCGGCACCGGATGAATGAGCTCAAGGGCAGCTACACGGCGCTGGTGGCGATGTCGGTGCTGGGGGTGCTGGGGGCGACGCCGAAGCAGGTCCAGAACGAGATCCAGAATTATTTCGCGCGCAAGGCGACGGCGGTGATGAGCAATGTGCCGGGGCCGCAGCAGCCGCTGTTTTTGGCCGGCAGCCAGCTGGACCAGTGCATGTTCTGGGTGCCGCAGTCGGGCGACATCGGGATCGGCGTCTCGATCCTCAGCTACAACGGCGGGGTCCAGTTCGGCATCGTCACCGACGACGCGCTGGTCAAGGACCCGGACAACATCATCAGCCGCTTCGCACCGGAGTTCGAGAAGCTGGTGCTGCTGGCGCTGATGGGGGCGTGGGAGTGACTGAAAAGTAAAACCGGGGTCAGTCGATCAAACGCCGAGCAGCTCGACGTCGAAGATCAGCGTGGCGTTCGGCGGGATCACGCCGCCGGCGCCGCGCGCGCCATAGCCGAGGGCAGCCGGGATGGTCAGGCGGCGGGTGCCGCCGATCTTCATGCCTTGCACGCCTTCGTCCCAGCCGCGGATGACCTGGCCGGCGCCCAGCGAGAACTGGAACGGGTCGTTGCGGTCCTTGCTCGAATCGAACTTGGCGCCGGTGCTGCCGTCGTCGTTGCGCAGCCAGCCGGTGTAGTGCACGGTCACGTGCTGGCCGGCTTTCGCTTCGGCGCCTTCGCCCACGGCGGTGTCTTCGTATTGCAGGCCAGAATCAGTAGTAATGGTGGACATGGGGTTCCTCTATTGTCGAATGTGAGGCGGATTGTAAGCCATGGCGCGGCAAAGCGCCATTGACGCAAGGGCGGCGAATTGGCGCTACACTGCGTGCTCGTTTACATTTGACAAGCCAATTTGCCATGATCCAAGCCCTGTTGCGCCCCGTCGCCGTCGCTTACGGCCGTGCGCTGCTGTCCCAGCTGACCGGCAAGATGCTGCTGCTGTCGCTCGTGCCCTTCCTGCTGTCGCTGGCCCTGTGGGGCGTGCTGCTGTGGTTCGGCATGCAGCCGCTGATCGACGCCGTCCAGCGCACCTTCGAACAGCACGACCTGTTCCGCACCAGCGGCAGCGTGCTGTCGGGTTTCGGCCTGGGCATGCTCAAGACGGTGGTGGTGCCGCTGATCGCGATGCTGGTGCTGCTGCCGCTGATGATCATCACGGCGCTCGCCTTCATGGGGATGGCGGCGATGCCGGCCGTGGTGCGCCACGTGGCCGCGCGCCAGTTCCCGGAACTTGAACGCAAGCGCGGCGGCAGCTTCGCCGGCAGCCTGAAGACCAACCTGCTCGGCTTCCTGGTGTTCTTCCCGGCCTGGCTGGCGACCTTGCCGCTGTACTTTTTCGCGCCGCTGGCGCTGCTGGCCCAGGTCTGCCTGTGGGGCTGGCTGACCGCGCGCGTGATGGGCTACGACACCCTGGCCGACCACGCCAGCGCCGAGGAGCGCGCCGCGCTGCTGCAGCGCCACCGCAAGCAGCTGCTGCTGATCGGCATGGTGTCCGGCGCGGCCGGCGCCTTGCCCGGCATCGTCTGGATCGGCGGGGTCGCGCTGTCGGTGGTGCTGTTCCCTTTCCTGGCCGCGATTTCAGTGTGGCTGTACGTGCTGATCTTTATCTTTACCGGCTTGTGGTTCCAGCATTACACCTTGCAGGCGCTGGCCGAGCTGCGGGCCGAAACCGGTGAAACCGGGGTCAGTGCCGACAAAAGCAGCCGGTCCCAACGATAAGGCCTTATCGTTGGGACCGGCTGCTTTTGTCGGCACTGACCCCGGTTTCACCGGTT
>JAKFDH010000102.1:0-75830 GCA_036676245.1 Massilia sp.
GGGTTCCTGCCAAGGGGGCCGCCATCGGCCAGGAACGACGTCGGAGATTGCATTTCACGTTTCACAGCGTCGACTTCGGCAGCGCAGCGGGTCAGCTAAGGGGCAAGGAAAAAGTCAACAAAACTATTCCGGACAGCAGTGCGCTTTCGCGAGGACGACGTTGGTTATTGTTTTTGAGTTTAACGCCCGCGACTTCGGCTACTACGACCGTTCGCGCTCGACGCGGGTCACGCCCGACACGGCGCGCAGGTTGCGGATCAGGTGCGCCAGGTGCACCCGGTCCTTGACCTGGATCGTGAAGCGCAGCTGCGTCATCACGTGTTCTTCATCCTCGTCCATCCCCACATACGAGATGTTGGCGTCGGACTCGCCGATCTCGGCGGCGACCCGCGCCAGGATGCCTTTTTCGTTGTTGATCAACAGCTTGATGCGGCAGTCGAAGCGGCGGTTCAGCTCCGAACCCCACTGGACCGCGATCCAGCGGTCCGGCTCCTTCATGCGCAGGCGCTTGGCCGGCATGCAGTCGCTGGTGTGCACCAGCAGGCCCTGGTCGCGGCGCAGCTGGCCGGTGATCTGGTCGCCCGGGATCGGCAGGCAGCATGGCGCCAGCTGCACCGACACGCCTTCGCTGCCGTAGATCGTGACCGGATCGAGTTCCGACGACTGCATCGGATGGTCCGACGGCAGCGTCCCGGAATCGTCGTCGACCAGGCCGAAGATGTGGCGCGCCACCAGCGCGGCCATGCGCTTGCCGATTCCGATGTCGGCGTACAGCTCGTCCATCGACTTGGCCGACGATTCGTTGAGCAGTTTTTCGACGGTCGGCGCCGGCAAGTCGGGGTTGATGTTCAGGGCCACCAGCGCCTGCGCCAGCAATTCCTGGCCCAGTTCGACCGACTCGTTCAGGTTGATCGTGCGCAGGTGGTGGCGGATCGCGGAGCGCGCCTTGCCGGTGCGGACGAACGCCAGCCAGGTCGGGCTCGGGCGCGAATTCGGGTCGGTGACGATTTCGACGATGTCGCCGTTGCGCAGTTCGGTGCGCAGAGAGGCCGGCTCGTTGTTGATCTTGACCGAGACGGTATGGTCGCCGATGCCGGTGTGGATCGTGTAGGCGAAGTCGAGCGCGGTGGCGCCGCGCGGCAGCGCGATGATCTTCGACTTCGGCGTGAATACGTAGACCGAATCGGGGAACAGGTCGACCTTCACGTGTTCGAGGAATTCGGCCGAGTCGCCGGTCTGCTGCTGGATGTCGAGCAGCGACTGCAGCCAGGCGTGGGTCTTTTGCTGCAGGTCCGACAGGTTCGAGTCGCCGGTCTTGTACAGCCAGTGCGCGGCCACGCCCGATTCGGCGGTGCGGTGCATCTCCGTGGTGCGGATCTGGAATTCGACCGGGGTGCCGTAGGGGCCGATCAGGGTGGTATGCAGCGACTGGTAGCCATTGAGCTTGCGGATCGCGATGTAGTCCTTGAACTTGCCCGGCATCGGCTTGTACAGCCCGTGCAGGGTGCCCAGCGCCACATAGCAGTTCGCGAAGCTGTCCACCACGACCCGGAAGCCGTACACGTCGAGCACCTGCGAGAACGACAGGTGCTTGCTGCGCATTTTCTTGTAGATGCCGTACAGGGTCTTTTCGCGGCCGTAGACTTCGGCCGGCAGTCCGGCGATGGCCAGCGTGTTCTTGACCGATTCGAGGATCTTCTTGACCACTTCGCGCCGGTTGCCGCGCGCCGCCTTGACCGCCTTCGACAGCGTGCGGTAGCGCAGCGGGTACAGGTGCGAGAACGACAGGTCCTGCAGCTCGCGGTAGATGTTGTTCAGGCCCAGGCGGTGCGCGATCGGCACGTACACTTCCATCGTCTCGGACGCGATGCGGCGCTTCTTGGCGGCCGTCATGTGCTCGAGCGTGCGCATATTGTGCAGGCGGTCGGCCAGCTTGATCAGGATCACGCGCACGTCGGAGGCCATCGCCAGCAGCATCTTGCGGAAGTTCTCCGCCTGCGCCTCGATCACGCTCTGGAATTCGATTTTTTCAAGCTTGGACAGGCCGTCGACGAGGGTGGCGACCGGCGCGCCGAAGCGCTCGATCAGTTCTTCCTTCTTGACGTCCTGGTCTTCCATCACATCGTGCAGCAGCGCGGCCATGATGGCCTGGGCGTCGAGCTTCCAGTCGGCGCAGATCTCGGCCACGGCGATGGGATGGGAAATGTAGGGTTCGCCAGACTTGCGAACCTGGCCAAGGTGCATCTCGTCCGAAAAACGATAGGCTTCCTTGACCTTCTTCAGTTCGGCGGGGCTGAGGTACTCGGCCAGCTTGGCCGACAGGTGGCTGACCGAAGCGACCCCCGGCGCCAGCATGGGCGCCGCAGTTGGTTCTTGTGCTTTGGATGCGGCACGCGACGCCCGGGTCTTGGGCGTGGCAGGCTGTGTCGAATCCGGAGTGGTCAGGTTCATACGCAAGGTCAATCAGCCGCAGGATGAATGCAGGATACCAGAATGGTGCCCTGGCACGGCGGTCCGAGACCCTTCGACCTTACATCGGTACTTTTTTGAGCATCTCGATGCCGACCTTGCCGGCGGCGATTTCGCGCAGGGCGACGACGGTCGGCTTATCCTTGGCGTCGACCTTGGGAGTGTGGCCTTGGAGCAACTGACGGGCGCGGTAGGTCGCGGCCAGGGTCAGCTGGAAGCGGTTAGGGATGTTTTTCAGGCAATCTTCAATGGTAATACGGGCCATGCTTGCTCCTAAATGGACTGATTTGTGCCGGGTGCCGGACGTTCACGATTGTTGCGCATGGATACCCAATTGGGCAAATAGCGAGGCGTTGCGGGCGGCTTGCTGGGCAAACCGGCTGCGTGTCGCTCTGACAATCGCGCTCATCTCGGACAAGGCGACGTTGAACTCTTCATTGATAATAACATAGTCGAACTCGGGAGCGTGAGCGATCTCGCCCCCGGCGGCCAGCAGGCGGCGCTCGATGATGTGCGCTTCGTCCTGGCCGCGCTTGTGCAGCCGTTCCGACAGGGCGGCGATCGACGGCGGCAAAATGAAGATCCCGGCGGCCTGGGGGAATTGCCTCTTGACCTGGCGCGCGCCCTGCCAGTCGATCTCGAGCAGGATGTCGGTCCCCGCCTTCATCTCTTTCTCGACCATCAGGCGCGAGGTGCCGTAGTAATTGCCGTGCACTTCGGCCCATTCGAGGAATTCGCCGCGGCCGGCGCGGGCCACGAAGTCCTCGGCCGTCGTGAAGTGGTATTCCTTGCCGTCGGTTTCGCCCGGGCGCGGTGGGCGGGTGGTGGTCGAGATCGACAGCTTGATCGCCGGTTCCTGCTGGAGCAGGGCGTTGACCAGGGTCGACTTGCCGGCGCCGGACGGCGCGGCGACGACAAACAGGCTGCCCGAAAAACCGGTGGTGGTAGTCATGCGTTGTTCCTTTTTAGTCCTTGTTTCCAGGCTCTGGAAAAAAGCTCATTCTACCAAACAAGTCTCCTGCATCGTCCCTGCGGCCGCTCCGTCTTTGTTGATTTATATATATAGAGTACAATCGACCCATACAAAAATCACCGCGCCGGGCAGGCGCCCGCGCCGGCCTGCGGCACACATTCATTTATGGAGACGTAATGAAACGACGACAATTACTGAAGCACATGGGGGCAGCCATTCCTGCCATTGCCCTGTCGCCCTATGCGCGCGCAGCCGACGCGCTGGCGCAGGCAGGCGCCACGCCGATCGCGGCCGGCCCGTTTGCGCCGAGCTGGGATTCGCTGGCCAACTACCAGACGCCTGACTGGTTCCGCAATGCCAAGTTCGGCATCTGGGCGCACTGGGGGCCGCAGTGCGAGCCGGAACGCGGCGACTGGTATGCGCGCGGGATGTACGAGGAAGGCAGCGACGCCTACCGCCACCATGTGGAGAAGTATGGCCATCCGTCCAAGTTCGGCTTCAAGGACGTGATCAATCAGTGGAAGGCCGAGCGCTGGGATCCGGACGCCCTGGTGGCCCTGTACAAGAAGGCCGGCGCCAGGTACTTCATGGCGCTGGCCAACCACCACGACAACCTCGACCTGTACAACAGCCGCCACCAGCCGGACTGGAATTCCACCCGGGTCGGCCCGAAAAAGGACCTGATCGCCGGCTGGAGCAAGGCGGCGCGCGCCAACGGCCTGCGCTTCGGCGTCAGCGTGCACGCGGCCCATGCCTGGACCTGGTATGAGCCGGCGCAGGGCGCGGACAAGAAAGGCCCCCTGGCCGGCGTTCCCTACGATGGCAAGCTGACCCGGGCGGACGGCAAGGGCAGCTGGTGGGAAGGGCTCGATCCGCAGGCGCTGTATGCGCAAAACCATCCCTTGAGCAAGAATTCCGACGACGGCGGCGCGGTGCACCAGCAATGGCACTGGGGCGGCGGCGCCTCGGTTCCGGACAAGGCCTATTGCGACAAGTTCTACGAACGCACGCGCGAGCTGATCGACACCTTCGATCCGGACATCGTGTACTACGACGACACCGCGCTGCCCCTGTGGCCCGTCAGCGACGTCGGCCTGCGCCTGGCCGCCCACATGTACAACAAGAGCATCGCCAAGAAGGGCAAGAACGAGGCCGTCATCAACGGCAAGATCCTCGACGCCCAGCAGCGCCGCGCCCTGGTGTGGGACATCGAGCGCGGCCAGAGCAACCAGATCGAGCCGCTGCCATGGCAGACCTGCACCTGCATCGGCAGCTGGCACTACGACCGGCGCGTGTACGACCGGAAGGGATACAAGAGCGCGCAGACGGTGGTGCATACGCTGATCGACGTGGTCAGCAAGAACGGCAACCTGCTGCTCAGCGTACCGGTGCGCGGCGACGGCACCATCGACGAGCTGGAGCAGGCCATCGTCGAGGAGATCGGCAGCTGGATCGCCATCAACGGCGAGGGTATCTACGACACCCGGCCGTGGGCGGTGTTCGGCGAAGGGCCGGTGATGGAATCGGCGGCGCCGATCGCGGGGCAGGGCTTCAACGAGGGCAAGGGCAAGCCGTTTTCGGCGGCCGATATCCGCTTCACGGCCAAGGGCAAGACCGTGTTCGCCTTCCTCATGGGCAAGACTGAGGCGGGCAAGGTGTCGATCAAGTCGATGCGCAGCGGCAGCCCGCACCTGGCCAAGCGGATCTCGAAGGTGGAGCTGCTCGGATCGAAGCAGAAGCTCGCGTTCAGGCAGACGGCGGAAGGCCTGGAGGTGACCCTGCCGGCGGCGATGCCGGCGCTGGCCTACGCCAGCGCGCTGAAGATCAGCTGAGCGCTCAAGCGGCCGGCTGGCCGCCTTCGGGCGCGTCATCGCCGGTCCGCGCGCCCCACAGGGCGTAGAACAGGACGTACAGTTCGCAGGCCACCGTCAGCAGGAAGGACAGCTGCAGGCCGTAGTGGTCCGCCAGCCAGCCCTGCACCACCACCAGCGCGCCGCCGGCGATCGCCATGATCAGCAGGCCGGCGCCGTCTTCGGTGCGCGCTCCCAGGCCCTTGATGCCGAGCGTGAAGATGGTCGGGAACATCACCGAATGGAACAGGCCGACCGACACCAGCGCCCACAGCGCGACCGGGCCGGTGGCGAAGCTCGCGACCAGCATCACGATGCCGGCGCCGATGCTGGCGCCGGCCAGCACGTGTTCCGCCTTCAGCGTTTGCATCAGCATGCTGCCGGCGAAACGGCCGACCATCATGCCGCCCCACAGCAGGAACAGGTAGCGCGACGCCGCTTCATGGGTCAGGTTGCCGATGTCCGGCTGCGACACGAAATTGATGAACAGGTTGGACACGCCGATCTCGGCGATCAGGTAAATGAAGATCGCCGGGATGCCGAACACCAGGTTGCGGTGGCTCCACAAGGAGCGGCTGCCGCGTGCGGCCTTCAGGGCCGCCGCGCCGGGCGAGGCCATCGCCGGCAGCGGGAAGCGGGCCACGACGACGGCCAGGATCACCAGCACCGCGGCGACGATCAGGTAAGGCAGCTGCACCGACTGGGCGTCGGCCAGGCGCTGGGCCTGGGTCAGCACTTCGCCCGCTTCGGCGGTGCCGGAGGCGGCCCGGCCCAGGATCAGGTAGCCGCCGAACAGCGGCGCGAACATGGTCCCGAGCGAGTTGAAGGCCTGCACCAGGTTGAGCCGGGCCGACGCCGATTCGGCCGGTCCGACCACCGCCACATAGGGGTTGGCCGCGACCTGCAGCAGGGTGATGCCGCAGGCGATGATGAACAGCGCGACCAGCGTCACCGCATACGATGGCAGCTGGGCCGCGGGGATCATCATCAGCGCGCCGCCCGCCATGATGGCCAGGCCGGCGACCAGCGAGCGCTTGTAGCCGACCCGTTCGATCAGGCGCGCGGACGGGATCGACGCCACGAAGTAGGCGATGAACCAGACCGACTCGATCATCGTCGTCTGGGTGTAGTTCAGTTCGAACACGCTGCGCAGGTGGGGCAGCAGGGTGTTGTTGATCACCGTGATGAAGCCCCACATGAAGAACAGGCTGGTCAGCAGGTACATCGTCGACTTCGCGGTCGAGGGCGCAGGCTGCCCGGCCAGCAGGGCCGCGCTCGTGGAGGATTGGGGTGTCGGCATGTCAGTTCCTGTTGTTGAATTTGTTCAAGGCGCGGGCTTCAGCGGCGCACGTCCAATGCGCCGGTGCGCGCCGCCTCGACCTGCGCTTCGCTCGCCAGGTTGAAGTCGCCGGCGATCGAATGCTTGACCGCAGCCGCGGCCAGGCCGAATTCGAGTGTGTCGGCAACGCTCCAGTCGCGCAGCAGGCCGTGCAGCACGCCGGCGGCGAAGGCGTCGCCGGTGCCGATGCGGTCGACAATGCCGTGCAGCGCGTAGTCGCCGGCGGCGGCGGCGGCGGCGGCGCGCCGGTGCAGGGTCGCGCCCAGAACGTGGTGGTCGTTGCTGGCCTGGGTGCGTACCGTCGCGGCCACCGTCGCCAGGTTCGGGAAGGCCGCGAAGGCGGCGGCCATAGCCTCGGCGCGGCTGCCGCCGGCCAGCTCCGGTCGCTTGAGCAAGAGCGCGAAGTCGCGCTGGTCGGCAAAGGCCAGGTCGGCGTGCTGCATCAGTTCGAACAGCACATCGGCGCCGTCGCTGCCTTGCCGCGCCCACAGCGAGGCGCGGTAATTGCCGTCGAAGGCCACTTGCACGCCCATGCGGCGCGCCACGCGCATGGCCGCCAATACCGCGTGGGCGGCGCCGCCGCCAACGGCCGGCGACACGCCGGAGACGTGCAGCCATGCGGCGCCGTCGAGCAGCGCCGGCCAGTCATAGGCGGCCGGATCGGTTTGGGCAAACACCGAGGCGACGCGGTCATAGATGATTTCCGAGGGGCGCAGCACGGCGCCCGGCGTCAGGAAGTACAGCCCGATGCGCCCGGGCGCGAAGCGGATGGCGCGCGTATCGACGCCATGCGCGCGCAAGCCGTCGCGCGCGGCGGCGCCGAGCGCATTGTCGGGCAGGGCGCTGACCATCGACACGGCGTGGCCGAAGCGGGCGAGCGACACCGCGACATTCGCTTCCGCGCCGCCGATGCACACATCCAGGCGCGGCGACTGCAGCAGCATCTCGCCGGCGGGCGAGGACATGCGCAGCAGCAGCTCGCCGAAGCAGACGATTTTCGGTTTCATTGGGGGCGGCTCCGGGATCCAATAACAATATGGGTGATGCATTGTGCGAGCACGGCTGTCACGGCGCAATTGCGAAAATAGAGAAAGCATGGAATGAAATCTGTTGGCGCAACGATCGCCGGAATTGCCTCGAATTTCATTGAATGTTTAAAATATATGGAATACAATCGATCCCCGTTGCTTACATGAATCGGAAATTGGTGATGATGAAAAGTATTGTGTGCGAAGCGCCCGGCCAGCTGCGCATGGTGCACGGTCCCGTGCCGCAGGCCGGCGACGGCGAAGTGCTGATGCGCGTCCGGCGTATCGGGGTATGTGGCACCGATATGCACATTTTTCGCGGCACCCAGCCCTTCCTCAGCTATCCGCGCGTGATGGGGCATGAGCTGTCCGGCGAAGTCGTGACCGCGCCGCCCGGCTGCGGCCTGGCGCCTGGCGACCAGGTGTACGCCATGCCCTACCTGTCGTGCGGCACTTGCGTCGCCTGCCGCAAGGGCAAGACCAACTGCTGCGCCAGGATCCAGGTGCTGGGCGTGCACCGCGATGGCGGCATGGCCGAATACCTCACGGTGCCGGCGCAGTTCCTGTTCAAGACCGAAGGCATCTCGCTCGACGATGCGGCGATGCTCGAGTTCCTCGCCATCGGCGCGCACGCAGTCCGCCGCGCCAAAGTGGAGGGCGGGCAGCGCGTGCTGGTGGTGGGCGCCGGTCCGATCGGCGTCGCCGCCGCCCTGTTCGCGAAACTCAAGGGCGGCACGGTCACCGTGCTCGATTCGCGCGCAGACCGGCTCGACTTCTGCAAGCAGGCGATCGGCGTCGCGCACGTGGTGACGGTTGGCGACGGCGACAAGGAAGCCCTGTCGGCGCTGACCGACGGCGAGTTCTTCGACGCCGTGTTCGACGCGACCGGCAATATCAAGGCGATGGAGCGCGGCCTGGAGTTTGTCGCCCATGGCGGCAGCTACGTGCTGGTCTCGATCGTGCCGGACCGGATCTCGTTCTCCGACCCCGAATTCCACAAGCGCGAGACCAACCTGCTCGGCAGCCGCAATGCGACGGTCGACGATTTCCGCGAGGTGCTGGCGGCGATGAAGGCGGGCCTGGTGCCGACGCACCTGATGAACACCCACCGCACGACGCTCGATGGCTTCATCGACGCCCTGCCGCTGTGGATGGAGCCGAGCGCAGGCGTGATCAAAGCCATCGTCGAGGTTTGATTGGATCCGATCCTGCAATTTGGCACCAGCCGCTTCCTGCAGGCGCACGTTGACCTGTTCGTCAGCGAAGCGCTGGCCGGCGGCGCGGCGCTCGGTCCGATCACGGTGGTGCAGACCACCGCCAGCGCCCAGAGCGAACAGCGGCTCGCCGCCTTCAACCGGGGCGAGGGCTATCCGGTGCGGATCAGGGGCCTGCGCGACGGCGCCGTGATCGACGCCGAGCAGCGCGTGACCTCGGTCCGGCGCGGCTTGCACGCGGAGCGCGACTGGCCCGAGATCCGCTGCCAGGCCGCGGGCCCGGCGCGGGTCATCGTGTCGAACACCGGCGACCGCGGCTACGACTTGTGCGCCGACGACCATCCGGGCCTGCTGGACGCGGACACCCCGCCGCGCGCCTTTCCGGCCAAGCTGCTGGTGCTGCTGCATGCGCGCCACCGGCAGGGCGCTGCGCCGATCACCTTGCTGCCATGCGAGCTGGTGGCCAACAACGGCAGCGCGCTGCGCGATCGCGTGCTGGAGCTGGCGCGCAGCTGGTCGCTCGATGCCGACTTCATCGCCTGGCTCGGCAGCGCCTGCGTCTGGGTCAACTCGCTGGTCGACCGCATCGTGTCGGAGGCGATCGAGCCTGCCGGCGCTGTGGCCGAACCGTATGCCATCTGGGTGGTCGAGGCGCAGCCGGGCATGCTGCTGCCTTGCGCGCATCCGCAGATCGTGGTGACCGACAGGCTCGAACCTTTCGAGCGGCGCAAGCTGTTCCTGCTCAATCTCGGCCACAGCTTCCTGGCCGAGCGCTGGCTGCGCGCGGACCGCCCGCGCGGCGAGACCGTGCTGCAGGCGATGGCGGACCAGGCGCTGCGCGCCGAACTGGAGGCGCTGTGGGCGGAGGAGGTGCTGCCGGTGTTCGGCGCGCTGGGCGAGGAAGCGTCCAGCCGCGACTACCTGGGCCAGGTCCGGGACCGCTTCAACAATCCTTACCTGGCGCACAGGATCGCCGACATCGCCCAGAACCACGACGAAAAGAAGCGGCGGCGCTTCCTGCCCGTCGTCGAACTCGCCGCCGGCCTCGGTCTCGGGCTGGCGCAACACCGCTTGCGCGAGGCCCTTGGTCTGCCGGCGAACGGGATGCGGTAGAATGCGCCATTGTCCTTTATATACGATCGCCCTCGCGGCGTGTCCTGGAGCCCATGGCCAGACCTCCCACCGTTTTCAAGCGCAGCGCCAATCTATTGCTCGATCATCTAGCCAGCAGCGTGCCGATCGGGGAAGTGCTGCCTACCGAGCAACAGATGGCGGCGCTGGTCGGGGGCAGCCGGACGGCGATTCGCAGCGCGCTCGGGTACTTCCATACGCAGGGGCTGATCAGCGACCTGAAGGACCGGCGGCTGCTGCGCAAGCCGGCGCGCAAGGACTACTTCGACGTCGCCGATTTGCAGAGCGGCGGGGACCGGGTCCGGCAGGTGCTGATGGAACGCATTTACCACAGCGATCTTCCGCCGGGCGCGGAGTTCTCGGAGTCGGAGCTGGCGCGTGCGGCCGGGGTCAGCACGATCAGCGTGCGCGAATTCCTGATCGAGTTCTCGCGCTACGGCCTGATCGAGAAAAAGCCGCACGGCGGCTGGCGCCTGTGCGCCTTCGACCGCTCGTTCGCGATGGAGCTGGCCGACGTGCGCCAGATGTTCGAGTTCGCCGCGATCGAACGCTTCGGCACGCTGCCGGCGGGCGACCCGGCGTATGCGGCGCTCGACGCGCTGATCCTGCGGCACGAGCAGCTCGGTTCCGTCATGCCGGCGCGCCACATGGACTTTCCGGCGCTCGACCGCGACTTCCACACCTTCATGATAGGCCTGCTGAACAACCGCTTCGCACAGGGCTTCTTCGACATCGTTTCGCTGGTGTTCCACTACCACTACCAGTGGGACAAGGGCGCGGAGATGGCGCGCAACCAGTATGCGGTGCACGAGCACCTCGACATCCTGCGTGCGCTGGCGCGGCGCGATATCGGCGGGGCGCTCGATGCGATGCGCATCCACCTCAATTCATCCCGCAGCACGATGCTGCAATCAATCCGCACCAGGGAATTGCGGGCGCACTCGGGCTGACGCGGCAAGCGCTGGCATGGGAGGCTCGCGTATGACTATGTCCATCCACCCGCCAGCGCAGGCCTCCGCACTGCTCCTTATGTCGCCCGAGGATAACTGCCTCATTGCCCGCCTCGAACTGAAGGCCGGGGCGACAGTGTCGATCGACGGCCAGGCCGTCACGCTCGAACACGATATCCACCTCGGGCACAAGGTCGCCCGCCGCGCGCTGGCTCCCGGCGAACCGGTGCTGCGCTACGGCGCCATCATCGGCACGGCCACCGCGCCGATCGCCATCGGCGCCCACATCCACACGCACAACCTGGAAAGCTGCTACATCCCGACCTTTACCCTGGGCGATGGCGGCCATCACTTCATCGGGAGCAAAACCAAATGAACGCCAACGCACAACTGGCCCTGTCGGGCTACCCGCGTGCCGACGGCCGCAAGGGCATCCGCAATGTCGTGGTCGTCGCCTACCTGGTCGAATGCGCGCACCATGTCGCGCGCCTGGTCGTCAATGCCTTTCCGGACCAGCCGGTGCACCTGATCGGCTTTCCCGGCTGCTTCCCGAACGAGTACGCGGACAAGATGATGCGCAGCGTGCTGACGCACCCGAACGTCGGCGCCGCGCTGCTGGTTTCGCTCGGCTGCGAGAGCTTCGACAAGAATGGCCTCGAGGCCGCGGTCGCGGACAGCGGGCGCCCGGTGCACACGATCACGATCCAGGAAGCCGGCGGCACCCGCACCGGCGTCCAGGGCGGCCGCGAGTGGGTGGGCTGGGCGCTCGAGCATGTCGCCGCGCAGCAGCGCGTGCCGATGGGGCTCGACGAACTGGTCGTCGCCACCATCTGCGGCGGCTCGGACAGCACCAGCGGCATCACCGCCAATCCGGCGGTCGGCGTCGCCTTCGACCAGCTGATCGCCGCCGGCAGCGCCTGCATTTTCGAGGAGACCGGGGAACTGGTCGGCTGCGAATACCACATGAAGCGGCGCGCCGTGACCCCGGAACTGGGCGAAGCCATCGTGCAGACGGTGGAAAAGGCGGCGCGCTACTACACCATCATGGGACACGGCAGCTTCGCACCCGGCAACGCCGACGGCGGCCTCACCACGCTCGAGGAAAAGTCGCTGGGCGCCTACGCCAAGAGCGGCGCCTCGCCGATCTGCGGCATCCTCAAGCCGGGCGACCTGACCGCCGGCGCCGGCCTGTACCTGCTCGACGTGGTGCCTGACGGCGAGCCGCGCTTCGGCTTCCCGAACATCTCCGACAACGCCGAGATCGTCGAGCTGATCGCCTGCGGCGCCCACCTGACGCTGTTTACCACCGGGCGCGGCTCGGTGGTCGGCTCGGCGATCTCGCCCGTCATCAAGGTGTGCGCCAATCCCGACACCTACGCGCGCCTGTCCGAGGACATGGACGTCAACGCCGGCCGCATCCTGGCCGGCGACGCCACGCTCGACCAGGTCGGCACCGAGATCGTGGAACTGGTGGCGCGCGTGGCCAACGGCGAGCAAACCTGCTCGGAAGAGCTGGGCCACCAGGAATTCATCCTGACCTACAAGCAGTTCGAGCCCACGGGCCCGGGCTGCTTTCCGTTGAGGGCTGCCTGAACATGCGCGCGACTGAACTGAAGGCGCTGCCGCGCGGCGGCCTCCAGCTGACACGCCTGGGCATGGGCTGCGCGCCGATCGGCGGCCTGTACCAGGCGGTCGCCGAGGACGAGGCGCGCGCCGCCGTCGACGCGGCATGGGAGCTCGGCCTGCGCTATTTCGACACCGCGCCGTATTACGGCTTCACGCTGTCCGAACGCCGGCTCGGCGCGGCCCTGCGCGACCGTCCGCGCGAAGCCTACGCGGTCAGCACCAAGGCCGGACGCCTGATGCTGCCGGACGAGCGCGTGCGCCCCGGCGCCAGCGGCTGGGCCGACCCGCTGCCGTTCCGCCCCCACTTCGACTACAGCTACGACGGCATCATGCGCTCGCACGAGGAAAGCCTGGAGCGCCTCGGCGTCGGGCACATCGACATCCTGTTCGTGCACGACATCGGCCGCGCCACGCATTCGCTGCTGCACGGGATGTACTGGCAGCAGCTGACCGGCGGCGGCTTTCGCGCCCTCGAGGAGCTGCGCAGCGCGGGGCAGGTGCGCGCGATCGGGCTCGGCGTGAATGAATGGGAAGTCGTCGCCGACGCGATGCAGGAATGCGCCCTCGATTGCACGCTGCTGGCCGGCCGCTACACGCTGCTGGAGCAGGGCGCGCTGTCGCCCTTCCTCGACGATTGCCGGCGCCTCGGCAACGCGATCGTGATCGGCGGGCCGTTCAACTCCGGCGTGCTGGCCGGCGCCCGCACCTTCAATTACACCGACGCGCCGGCCGATGTGGTGCGGCGCGTCGAACAGCTGGCCGCCGTGTGCCGCGAATTCGACACGCCGCTGCCTGCCGCCGCGCTGCAGTTCCCGATGGCGCATCCGGCCGTCGTGTCCTGCATACCGGGGCCGCGCGACGTGGCGCAGCTGCGCCAGAACGCCGCCTGGTTCGACCTGCCGATCCCGCCGGCCCTGTGGCCGGAGCTCAAGCGGCGCGGCCTGCTCGATGAGCGCGCGCCAGTGGACGAGGGGGCATGATGCGCGTCGACGCCCACCAGCATTTCTGGCGCATCGCCGACCGCAACGGCAACTGGCCGCCGCCGTCGCTGGCGGCGATCCACCGCGATTTCGCGCCAGCCGACCTGGCGCCCCTGCTCGCGCGCCACGGCATCGCCCGCACGGTGCTGGTGCAGTCGATGCCGAACGAAGAGGACACGCTGTACATGCTCGGCCTGGCGCAAGGGAATGCCTTCATCGGCGGCGTGGTCGGCTGGACCGACCTGAAAGGCGCGCAGGCGCCGGCACGCATCGCCGCGCTGGCGCGCAACCCGCTGCTCAAGGGATTGCGCCCGATGCTGCAGGGCGAGGACGACGTGCGCTGGATCGACGATGCGGCGCTGGCGCCCGCGGTCGAGGCAATGCTGCGCCACGGCCTGTCCTTCGACGCGCTGGTGCTGCCGCGTAACCTGCCGGCCCTGCTGGCCTTCGCGCAGCGCTATCCCGGCCTGCCGATCGTGATCGACCACGGCGCCAAGCCGCTGATCGAAGCTGGGGAGCTGGAACCCTGGCGGCGCGACATCGCGGCGCTGGCTCGGCTGCCGCAAGTGCACTGCAAGCTGTCGGGCCTCGTCACCGAGGCCGGCGCAGCGTGGAGCGTGGAGCAGCTGCGGCCTTACGCCGCCCACATCCTGGAAGCGTTCGGGCCGCGCCGCGTGATCTGGGGCAGCGACTGGCCGGTGCTGAACCTGGCCGCCGACTACGCCCGGTGGATCGCCGCCAGCGAGAGCCTGCTTGCGGGCCTGGACGGCGCCGCGCGCGACGACATCTTCGGCTTGAACGCCGTACATTTTTACCGGATTGAACAGGGAGTTTGAGATGCAAAGAATGGGAATGGTGATCGGCATCGCGGCCGACAAGATCGCGGAGTACAAGACGCTGCACGCTGCCGTATGGCCGCAAGTGCTGGCGAGGCTGAGCGAAGCGAACGTGCGCAACTACACGATCTTCCTGCGCGAGCCGGAGAACCTGCTGTTCGGCTACTGGGAGTACCACGGCAAGGACTTCGGCGCCGACATGAAGCAGATTGCGGCCGACCCGGAAACGCAGCGCTGGTGGACCTTCTGCGAGCCGTGCCAGCTGCCGCTGGCCAGCCGCGGCGAGGGCGAACACTGGGCGATGATGGAACAAGTCTTCCACATGGACTGAATCATCCGCACTGAACAACAACGACAATAACGAGACAAGAATACATGCTTGACACGCTCATGCGCGAACCGGAGGCGCTGCTGTCCGTACGCGGCGTCACCAAACGCTTTCCCGGCGTGGTGGCGCTCGACGGCGTGCACTTCGACGTCTTCGGCGGCGAGGTGCATGCGCTGTGCGGCGAGAACGGCGCCGGCAAGTCGACGCTGATGAAGATCCTCAGCGGCGTGTACCAGCCCGACGAAGGCGAGATCGTGCACAAGGGCCGCCCCTGCCGCTTCGCCTCGACGGTCGCGGCGCAGGATGCCGGCATCGCCATCATCCACCAGGAGCTGAACCTGGTGCCGCACCTGTCGGTGGCCGAGAACATCTTCCTGGCGCGCGAGCCGCGCAAGGGACTGTTCATCGACCAGGCCAGGATGCGCGCCGACGCCGGCGTGCTGCTGGCGCGGCTCGGGCTCGAGGTCGCGCCGGACGCGCTGGTGGGCACGCTGTCGGTCGCGCAGCGGCAAATGGTCGAAATCGCCAAGGCGCTGTCGCTCAAGGCCGGGCTGCTGATCATGGACGAGCCCACGTCCTCGCTCACCGAGAGCGAGACCGAGGCCTTGTTCCGGATCATCCTGGAACTCAGGCGCGATGGGGTGGGGATCGTCTACATCTCGCACCGGCTCGACGAATTCAGGCACATCGTCGACCGGGTGACCATCATGCGCGACGGCCGCCATATCGAGACGGCGGCGTTCGCCGACACCACGATCGAGCGCATCGTGGCCGGCATGGTCGGCCGCCCGCTGGGCGATGCCTTCCCGCCGCGCAGCTGTGCGCCGCAGGAAGAGCTGCTGCTCAGCGTTTCCGGCCTGGTGCGCAAGGGCGTCTTCGGGCCCCTCGGCTTCAACCTGCGGCGCGGCGAGATCCTCGGCTTCGCCGGCCTGATGGGGGCCGGCCGCACGGAGGTGGCGCGCGCGGTGTTCGGCGCCGATCCGATCGACGGCGGCGCCATCGCGCTGGGCGGGCGCGAGATCCTGGTGCGCTCGCCGGCCGAGGCGATCGGCCACGGCATTGCCTACCTGTCGGAAGACCGCAAGAGCGAGGGGCTGGCGGTGCGCATGTCGGTCGCGGCCAACCTGACGCTGGCGAACATGGCCGGGGTGGCGAACCGCTTCGGCTTCATCGATTTCGACGCCGAGCAGGCCGCCGCGCAGCAGTACATCGGCGCGCTCGGCATCAAGACGCCGTCGCCGGCGCAGCTGGCCCAGTACCTTTCGGGCGGCAACCAGCAGAAGATCGCGATCGGCAAGTGGCTGTTCCGGCAGTCGAAGATCATCTTCTTCGACGAGCCGACGCGCGGCATCGATGTCGGCGCCAAGCTGGCGATCTACCAGCTGCTCGACCGCCTGGCGGCCGACGGCATCGGCGTGGTGCTGATCAGCTCCGAGCTGCCGGAGATCATGGGCATGACGGACCGCGTGGTCGTCTTCCACGAAGGGGAGATCACCGGCGTCGTGAATACGAAGGAGACCAGCCAGGAGGAGATCATGCATCTCGCCTCGCTGAGCAAAACCAGAAAACAAGGGACAGGAATCACATGAACGACAGGCAGAAGGATTTGATCCAGAAGTTCGCGGCGCTCGGCAGCCTTGCCGCGCTGGCGCTGGTGTTTTCGCTGACCAGCGAAGCGTTCCTGTCGGTCGACAACGGCATGAGCGTGGCGCTGCAGGTGACCTCGATCGCCTACCTGGGCATCGCGGCCACCTTCGTCATCATCACCGGCGGCATCGACCTCAGTTCCGGCTCCGTGCTGGCGCTGTCCGGCGTGGTGGCCGCCCTGCTGGCGCAGCAGGGGACGCCGGTGGCTGCGGCGATGCTGGCCGGCGTCGTCGTCGGCGGCGCCTGCGGCGTGGTCAACGGCCTGGCGGTCACGCGCTTCAAGCTGCCCTCGTTTATCGCCACGCTGGGCATGATGCTGATCGCGCGCGGCATCGCGCTGCAGATCACCGGGGCGCGCGCCGTGTCCGGCCTGGGCGAGTCCTTCGGCGAACTGGGCAACGGCTCGCTGTGGCGCATCGAGCGCGACACCGGCGGACCGTTTCCCGACATCGTCTTCCCCGGCATCCCCTACCCGGTGGTGCTGATGATCGTGATCGCGGTGGCGGCCGCGATCGTGCTGCGCCGCACCGTGTTCGGCCGGCACCTGTACGCGGTCGGTTCGAACGCCGAGGCGGCGCGGCTGTCTGGCGTGAACGTGAATGGCGTGACGCTGGCGGCCTACGTGATCTCGGGCCTGCTGTCGGGGCTGACCGGCTGCGTGCTGATGTCGCGCCTGGTCACCGGCCAGCCGAACGAGGGCATCATGTACGAGCTCGACGCGATCGCCAGCGCGGTCATCGGCGGCACCTCGCTGACCGGCGGCATTGGCAGCATTTCGGGGACGATGATCGGCGCCTTCGTCATCGGCATCCTGCGCAACGGCTTGAACATGAACGGGGTATCGAGCTTCGTCCAGCAGATCATGATCGGACTGGTGATCCTGCTGACGGTGTGGATCGACCAGAAGCGCAACCGGCGCTAAAGATTTCTACAAACAGAAAGAGTGAGGGGACACAATGAAGACAATCGCAAGGATCACGCAGTTGATGCTGGCCGCAACGCTGGCGCTGGCGGGGCAGGCAGCCGGCGCGGCGGACAAGGAAATCGCCGTGATCGTCAAGAGCAGCAATTCGAACTTCTGGCAGGTGGTGCGCAAGGGCGCGGAGGCGGGCATCAAGCAGACGCCTGGTTACGCCATGACCTTCCAGGGGCCCGCTTCCGAGTCGGCCATCGCCGACCAGGTCAGCATGGTGGAAAATGCGGTCAACCGCAAGGTCGCCGGCATCGTGCTGGCGCCGTCCGACCCGGATGCGCTGGTGCCGGCCATTAAAAAGGCGTGGGAAGCGCGCATTCCGGTGGTGATCATCGATTCGGCGGTATCCGCGGCCGGCAAGAAGTACCACCAGTCCGCCATCAGCACCGACAACGAGGCAGCCGGCGCCGCCAGCGCCAAGGCGATGATCGCGAAGATCGGCACCACCGGCAAGATCGCGATCATGTCCTATGTGGCCGGCAGCGGCTCCGAGGTGGGCCGGGTCGGCGGGTTCAGGAAGTACGTCGAGCAGAATTCGAAGCTCAAGATCGTCGGCACCTTCTATTCGCAGTCGCAGATGGCGACCGCGCTGAACCAGACGATCGACGTGCTGGCCTCGAACCCGGACCTGGTCGGCATTTTCGGCGCCAACGAGCCGACCGCGGTCGGCATGGGCCGTGCGCTGGCCCAGTCGGGCAAGGCGGCCAAGGTGGTCGGCGTCGGCTTCGACGGCAACGAGGACCTGCGCAATTTCGTCAAGAACGGCACCTTGCACGCGACCGCCGTCCAGGACACCTTCGGCATGGGCACGCTCGGCGTGACGACCGTGATCAAGGTCATCGAAGGGAAGAAGGTGGCGCCGCAGGTCAGCACCGGCGTTGTCATGGTCACCAAGGCGAATGTCGACTTGCCGGAAGCGGCCAAGGTTTTCTACTGATTCAGGCTTGCCTGAATGACAAGAGGCGGCGTGGCAGGAGCCACGACATTGGGGAAATCAACTACATAAACCAACGTCGTCCCTGCGAAGGCAGGGACCCATACTGAATTTGCTCAGCATGGGTCCCTGCCTTCGCAGGGACGACGTTGGATAGGGCAGTGTTTTTTTGACCTTTTCGAATGCGACTGCGCCTACTCGAGGTTCTGCACCTGTTCGCGCATCTGCTCGATCAGCAGCTTCAGTTCCATCGACGCGTCGGCCAGCTCCTTGACCGAGGCCTTGGCGCCCAGGGTGTTCGCTTCGCGGTTCAGTTCCTGCATCATGAAATCGAGGCGCTTGCCGACCTGGCCGCCCTTCTTGAGGATATGGCGGGTTTCGGTCAGGTGCGCGGTCAGGCGCGACAGCTCTTCCGACACGTCGATGCGGATGCCGTACAGGGTCACTTCCTGGCGGATCCGTTCGAACGCTTCCTGGCGCGTCAGGGTCGACGGCGTGCCGTGCCCGGCCAGGCCCAATGCATCCTGCATGCGCTCGACGGCCTTCTGCTGGAACTGGGCGATCACCTGCGGGATCAGCGGCGTGATGCGCTTGACGATCACGTCCATCGCGTCGATCCGCGACACCAGCATCGCCTCCAGGGCGGCGCCTTCGCGCTTGCGGCTCTCGACAAAGGCGGCCACCGTCTTGGCGGTCAGGGCGGCGACATCGGCCTGCAGCGACTCCTGGCCGACATGGGCCTCCTCGAGGATGCCGGGCCAGCGCAACAATTCCGCCACCGTCATCAATGGCGCCGACACAAAATGTTTGGTCACTTCCGTCTGGAGGCGGGCCAGGTCGGCCAGCAGGACGGTATTGAGCGCTTGCGAGCCGCCGGCCACCTTGCGGCCGAAACTCAGCCGCGCCTCAACCTTGCCGCGCGTAATGGCGGCCATAATGGCGGCGCGCAGGTCCGGTTCGAGGGTCCGCAAGTCGTCGTTGATGCGGAACTGGAGATCCAGGAAGCGCGAATTGACGCTCTTGATCTCGATCGTAAGGGTACCCGCCGCGCCTTCGCTGGTGGCTACCGCGTAACCTGTCATGCTAGAAATGCTCAATGGAGTCCCCGGTTTTTATCGGTTGGTTCTTGATCTTAGCTTTACAAAGCAGTGATTTATCCACACAATCGCCGTGTTAAGCAAGGAACCCTCATGGCTGCACAAAATAACGCTCCCTTGCCCGAAGGGCTGGAAATTGCCGGATATCGCATTGTAAAGAAAATTGCGTCCGGTGGGTTCAGTATTGTATATCTCGCTTACGACGCCGATGGCGAGGCGGTGGCGATCAAGGAATATCTGCCCAGCGCCCTGGCCTTGCGTCAGCCGGGCGAGCTGGTGCCTGTCATTACCAAGCCCAATTTGCCGGTATTTCGCATCGGCCTGAAGTGTTTTTTCGAGGAAGGCCGGGCGCTGGCGCTGATCGCCCACCCGAACGTGGTGCGGGTGCTGAACTTCTTCCGCGCCAACGACACGGTGTACATGGTGATGGCCTACGAATCGGGCCATTCGCTGCAGGAGCACATCGCCCGCCTCGGCGCCAAGGGCAGCAAGCTGTCCGAAGCCTTCATCCGCCAGATCTTCATGGGCGTCTGCGCCGGCCTGCGCGAGGTGCACGCCAACAAGCTGCTGCACCTGGACCTGAAGCCGGCCAATATCTACCTGCGCACCGACGGCGTGCCGATCGTGCTCGACTTCGGCGCCGCGCGCCAGACCTTCAATACCGACCTGCCCAAGCTGACCCCGATGTACACGCCCGGCTTCGCGCCGCCCGAGCTGTACTCGAAGACCTCGGCGCTGGGGCCGTGGTCGGATATTTACAGCATCGGCGCCGCGATCTTCGCCTGCATGGCGGGCGCGCCGCCGCAGCCGGCCGACGGCCGCAAGATCGATGACCGGATGGGCGCCCATTACACGCGGATGGAGGCGCAGTTCTCGGCCGAGCTGATCAAGCTGGTGCGCTGGTGCCTCGAGATGGACCCGCTGGCGCGGCCGCAAAGCGTGTTCGCGCTGCAGAAGGAGCTGCAGATCGCGCCGCCGCCGGTCGAGCCGCCGGGCGCGATGGACAGGCTGTCCGGGCAGCTGCGTGGCCTGTTTGGCGGATTTGGCCGCAAAAAAGCCGACGACAAAAATACCTGACAGGGAGTAGAGCATGCAATTTTCCGTGTATCAGGAAAGCCACATCGGCGGACGCAAGGTCAACCAGGACCGGATGGGCTACAGCTTCACGCGCGACGCGCTGCTGCTGGTGCTGGCCGACGGCATGGGCGGCCACGTGCGCGGCGAGATCGCCGCCTCGATCACCCTGCAGACGATGTCGACCCTGTTCCAGCAGCACGCCACGCCCTATGTCAAGAAGCCGGAGCGCTTCCTGGAAGAGGCCTTCGTGGCGGCGCACGACGAGATCCAGCGCTACCGCAGCGACAACAACATGCCGGAATCGCCGCGCACCACCGTGGTCGCCTGCCTGATCCAGCACAACACCGCGGTCTGGGCCCATTGCGGCGATTCGCGCCTGTACTGGCTGCGCCGCAACCAGATCCTGGGCCGCACGCGCGACCACTCGCACATCGAGCACCTGATCGCGAAGGGCCTGGCCGAACCGTCGGAACGGGCCACCCACCCCGACCGCAACAAGCTGTACAACTGCCTGGGCGCGTCCTCGATGCCGCGGGTGGAAGTGTCGCGCCAGGCCAGCCTGCAGACGGGCGACGTGATCATGCTGTGCTCCGACGGGCTGTGGGGCATGCTCGACGACGAGGAAATCGCGCACCGCCTGTCGACCCAGACCATCGTGCGCGCGGTGCCGGACATGATCGCCATGGCCACCACCATCGCCGGCCCCCAGAGCGACAACACGACCGCGCTGGCCATCATGTGGCAGGGCGCGTCGGAAGACGACCTGGCCGCGCCGCTGACCGGCGACGGCATCATCTCGACCATGATGCTGCCCGATAACCTGGTCAGCACCACCATCCAGGCCCGCACCGAACAGGAAGGCAGCGACGAGATCGACGCCTTCAACGACGACGAGATCGAAAAGGCGATCGCCGAGATCCGCGACGCCATCGAAAAATCATCCCAGCTGCTCAATAAATAGAAAGTTCCACATGACCTTTGAAAACCGTCCCAGCGGCCGTGCCGTCGACCAGCTGCGCGACATCATCCTGACCCGCAACTACACCAAGCATGCCGAAGGATCGGTGCTGATCGAATGCGGCGACACCAAGGTGATCTGCACCGCCAGCATTGAAGACAAGGTGCCCGGCTTCCTGAAAGGGAAGGGGCAGGGCTGGCTGACGGCCGAATACGGCATGCTGCCGCGTTCGACGCATACCCGCATGGACCGCGAAGCGGCGCGCGGCAAGCAGTCCGGCCGCACCCAGGAGATCCAGCGCCTGATCGGCCGTTCGCTGCGCGCGGCGTTCGACCTGTCCGCATTCGGCGAGCGCACGCTGAACCTGGACTGCGACGTGATCCAGGCCGACGGCGGCACCCGCACCGCATCGATCACCGGCGCGATGGTTGCCGCCTACGATGCGTTCTCCAGGCTGGTCGAGCGGGAGGCGATTGCCGCGGTGCCGGTGAAGAGTTTTGTCGCCGCCATTTCGGTCGGCGTGTACCACGGCATGCCGGTGCTGGACCTGGACTACATCGAGGATTCGGGCTGCGACACCGACATGAACGTGGTGATGACGGATGCCGGCCACTTCATCGAAGTGCAGGGCACGGCCGAAGGCGCGGCCTTCGACCGCAGCGGGATGAACCGCCTGCTGGACCTGGCGCAGGGCGGGATTGCTGATCTGATCGCGCTGCAGAAGAAGGCCTTGAAGCTGGCGTAGGCCACGGACGTCGGAAGGTTCATTCGCGTCACAAGTGCACCACCACGCTGCGGAACGTCTGCTCCTCCTCCGCCAGCTCCTTGCAATGCTGGCCCCCGTCATCGCTCAATATCTGCACCGCGCGCGTGCCGGGAATGGCGAACAGCGCCTCCGGCCGCTGCCCGTCGAACTTCACATGGCTCAGCTCCACCGGCGCTTCGTGCGCCTGGCCCGACCAGCGGTACAGCGCGAAGTCGCCCGCCTCGCCGGCCGGTCCGGCGATGATCATGTAGGCCAGCCCGACCAGCTCGATGCTGCGGATCGCGCGCCCGTCCAGGTCGAGCTCGATCACCGCCCCGAACTGCACCGCTTCGCCAGCGATGACGCGCGCCGGATTGACCAGCTCCACCAGCAGCGCCTTGCCGCGCGGCGCCGGGTTGCGCATGCCGATCAGCAGGTTGCCCCAGGGCGTGGCCGCCAGCCCCTCGATATTGAATGCGCCGTCGGCCTCCGGCATGCGCGAAGCCGCTTCGGCGATGCCATAGGGACGCAGCTGCGGCGCGCGCGCCAGTTCGTCGAGCATGCTGCCGTACGGCTGCCCGACCGGCGCCAGCGCGGCGCCATCCTGGCCCGGCTCGGTCGCGAAGAAGCGGTAGCGGCGCTGCTGCACCTCGCCCTTGCTGTTGCGCCCGTGCGATGAGATCCAGTAAATGCGCCGGCCGACGGTGGCGGCGCCTTCCAGGTCCGACTCCTTGTGTACCTTGGTGCCGAGGAAGCCGGACAGGTCGATGACCTCGACCGCATCGGCCATGCCGCGCCGGTAGACCTTGAGCTGGTTGCGTTCGTCGTTGGCGACGACGAAGCACTCGGGTCCGAGCGCGGCGGCGGCCGAGGCGTCGCACATGCCGCGGTACACGGTGACCGCCTCGACATGGGCGTTGGGCAGGGCGGCGACCAGGCCGGTTACGCCGGCGGCGGGGCTATTCGTTGGCATGTTGGCTTTCGAGGTTGGCGTGATGTGGACAATGATAACCAAACAAGGGAGCGAACGGCGCGCCCTGACTCCTAGCGTTTTCGCTGCACCCGCGCGACCCAGACGCCGCCGACCACGGTGAAGGTGGCGACGATGCCGGCGATGATCCAGAAGCCGGACGGATGGTCGGCCAGCGGCACCCCGCCCACATTCATGCCGAGCAGGCCGGCGATGATGTTGATCGGCAGGGCCAGCACGGTCACGATGGTCAGCACGAACAGGCTGCGGCCATTCTCCTCGTTGACGCGCGCCGCGATTTCTTCCTGCAGCAGCTTGATGCGTTCCTGGAGCGAGGCCATGTCGGACAGGACGACCGAGAATTCCTCGGTCGACTGGCGCAGTTCCTGGGTGTCGCGCTCGGCCACCCAGGCCGGCGGGCGCTGCAGCAGCCGGAACAGGGCCGCCGGTTCCGGCGCCAGCAGGCGCTGCAGGCGCACCAGCACGCGCCGCAGCGCGCCCAGGTCTTCGCGCCTGGCCGTCAGGCGGCCGGCCAGCAGCCTGTCCTCGATCAGGTCGGCCCGGGCGACGGCGTCGCGCACGATGTTGACCAGCACGTCCGCCTGGTCGCGCAGCAGGTGCACCAGCAGTTCGACCGAGGAGCGGATCGGCTCGCCCCCGTGGACGGCCTGGCGCAGCCGCTCGATCGATTGCAGCGGCTTGCGGCGCGCGCTGATCACGACGTTCTCGGCCACGTTGACCCACAGCGTGGAGATGTCCGACGCATCGAAGGAAAAATTGTGCAGCACGTCGTTGACGACCGCGATCAGGTTGTCGTCGGCCAGTTCGATGCGGGTCGAGCGGGAACCTTCGTGCAGGGTCTCGAAGAATTCGTCGGCCAGGCGGCCGTGCGCCTTCAGCCATTTTTCGCTGGCCGCGTTGGACAGGTTGAAATGCAGCCAGATGAATTCGCCGGGGATGGGATTTTGCATCCAGGCCAGGGCGGCCGCCGATTCGAGGGCGACGGCGCGCTTGTCGAGGCCGAACAGGAAACCCCATACGAGGCCGGAGGGGTCCGATCCGTAGCTGACTTTGGCCTGTTCCATGGGACTCCGTGACGACGTTATAATGAAAAATCAATATTCCCGACAGGCGCAGCATAGCGCAAACCGCGCGCGATCGCAGCAGGCGTTAAAATGTCGCCTTCCCATCCCTTTGCACCGCCATCATGACCCAACGCCTCGTCCTCGCCTCGAACAACGCCGGAAAACTCAGGGAATTCAACGAAATCCTGGGCCCGGTCGGCTTTACCCTGCATGCGCAGGGCGAGTTCGACGTGCCGGAGGCGGAAGAACCGCATGCCACCTTCGTCGAGAACGCGCTGGAAAAGGCGCGCCACGCATCGCGCCTGACCGGCTTGCCGGCGCTGGCGGACGACTCGGGCGTGTGCGTCAACGCGCTCGGCGGCGCGCCCGGCGTGTGGTCGGCGCGCTATGCCGGCGAGCCGAAGTCCGACGCGCGCAACAACGAGAAAGTGATCGCCGACCTGGCCGCGCATGCCGATAAATCGGCCTATTACTATTGCGTGCTGGTCTACCTGCGGCACGCGGACGACCCGCAGCCGGTGATCGCCGACGGCATCTGGCGCGGCGAGATCACCGCCGCCGCGCGCGGCGCCGGCGGCTTCGGCTACGATCCCCATTTCTGGATTCCGGCGCTGGGCAAGTGCGCGGCTGAACTGACGCCCGCCGAAAAGAACGCCCTGTCGCACCGCGGACAGGCGCTGCGGGCCCTGGTCGAGAAACTGCGATGATCCCGATCAAGCCCATCACCGGCGAGGCCAGGCCCGAACCGCGTTCGCCGGCCGCCAGCGCGCTGCAGTACCTGCAGCCGGGGGCCTTGAACCTGGCGGCGCTGCCGCCGCTGTCGCTGTACATCCATTTCCCCTGGTGCGTGCGCAAATGCCCGTACTGCGATTTCAACTCGCACGAGGCGCGCGGCGAGCTGCCGGAACAGGAATACCTGGACGCCGTGCGGCTGGACCTGGAACAGTCGCTGCCGCTGATCTGGGGCCGCAAGATCTACACCATCTTCATCGGCGGCGGCACGCCGAGCCTGATGTCGGCGCAGGGGCTGGACCGGCTGATGTCGGACGTGCGCACGCTGCTGCCGCTGGACGGCGCCTGCGAGATCACGATGGAGGCCAACCCCGGCACCTTCGAGCAGGAGAAATTCCGCCAGTTCCGCGCCAGCGGCATCAACCGCCTGTCGATCGGGATCCAGAGTTTCAACGCCAATCACCTGAAGGCGCTGGGGCGCATCCACGACGACGGCGAAGCGCGCCGCGCGGTGGAGATCGCGCACGCGAATTTCGACAATTTCAACCTGGACCTGATGTACGCGCTGCCGACGCAGACCCTGGGCCAGGCGAAGCTTGACCTGGACACGGCCTTGTCGTTCGCGCCGCCGCACCTGTCGCTGTACCACCTGACGATGGAGCCGAACACGCTGTTCGCCAAGTATCCGCCGGCGCTGCCGGACGACGACGCGAGCGCCGACATGCAGGACATGATCGCCAGCGAGACGGCGGCGGCGGGCTACCAGCATTACGAGATTTCGGCGTATGCGAGGCCGGGGCACAAGGCTCGCCACAATGTGAATTACTGGGAGTTCGGCGACTACCTCGGCATTGGGGCGGGGGCGCACTCGAAGATCTCGTTCCCGCACAGGGTGCTGCGCCAGGCGCGCTACAAGCAGCCGAAGGCCTTCATGGAGGCGGCGCGGGCGGGCAATCCGGTGCAGGAGGAGTATGAGATCGCGCGGGCCGACATGGGGTTCGAGTTCATGCTCAACACCTTGCGGCTGACCGGCGGATTCGATCCGAACCTGTTCGGCGAACGCACCGGGATGAGCATTACGGCGATCGAGAAGACCTTGAATGAAGCGGAAGCGAAGGGCTTGCTGTACCGGGACCACAAGGTCATCAGGCCGACCGAGCTGGGGATGCGCTTCCTGAATGATTTGCAGCAGATGTTTTTGGCAGCCTAGAAACTCGAAAGTAAGAAAACCCGTAACACACACCAACGTCGTCCCTGCGAAGGCAGGGACCCATGCTGAATATGCTCAGTATGGATTCCTGCCTTCGCAGGAATGACGTTGGGGAAGGTGAGACGATTCGAGAGCCGCTGAATCCGGTGCTTTATAACCCACCACCCAGCACCCGATACAGAGTCACCTGGTTCTGCAACCGCTGCAAGTTCGCCTGCACCGCCGCCTGCTGCGCCGCGAACAGCGAACGCTGCGCGTCGAGCAGGTCGAGGTAGCTGGCCGCGCCGCTGCGGTAGCGCAGGTCCGACAGCTTGTAACGCTCCTCTTCCGCCGCCGCCACCGCACGCTGCGCCCTCAGCTGCTCCCCGTACGTGGCCTGGCCCGCCAGCGCATCCGACACTTCCCGGAACGCGGTCTGGATCGCCTTTTCATACTGCGCCACGGCGATATCCCGGCCCGCCTTCGCACCCGCGAGGTTGGCGCTGTTGCGGCCATGGTCGAACAGCGGCAGGATCGCCTGCGGTGCGAAAGTCCAGCCGAAGGAGCCGCTCTTGAACAGGCCCGACAGCTCCGAGCTGGCGCTGCCCGCGCTGCCGGTCAGCGAAATGCGCGGGAAGAAGTTGGCGCGCGCGGCGCCGATGCTGGCGTTCGCCCCCATCAGCTGCCGCTCGGCGGCCCGGATGTCCGGCCGCACGGCCAGCAGGTCCGAGGGCAGGCCGGCCGGCAGCTCCGCCAGCGCCGTCGTGGCCAGGCTCAGTGCCGGCGCCGACGCAGCGGGCAGGGGCTGCCCCACCAGCAAGGTCAGGAGGTTGATGTCCTGCGCGCGCTGGCGCTGCTGCTGCGCCAGCGCCACGCGCGCCGCGTCGACCAGGGACAAGCCCTGCTGCAGGTCGAGCTTGGATACCACGCCGTTGTCGTATTTCAGCTGGATCAGCTTGAGCGATTCCTCGCGCGCACCCAGCGTCTGCCGGGTCAGCGCCAGCAGCTCGTCGTCCGCCAGCAGCGACAGGTAGGCGTTGGCCACCGAGGCCACCAGGCTGATCTGCACGCCGCGGCGCGCTTCCTCGGTGGCGAGGAACTGCGCCTGCGCCGCGTCGGACAGGCTGCGCACGCGCCCGAACAGGTCGAGCTCGAAGGCGCTGACCGCCAGGCCGGCCGAGTAGGTGCTGGTGATGCTGTCATCCGCCCCCGGCACGCGGCTGCCGCTGACGCCGAGGTTCACCGTCGGCAGCTGGTCGGCGCGCCGGATGCGGTACTGCGCGCGCGCCTGTTCGATGTTCAGCACCGCCACCCGCAGGTCGCGGTTGTTGGCCAGCGCCAGGTCGATCAGCTGCTGCAGCCGGGCATCGGCGAAGTAGCGCTTCCAGCCGATGCTGGCTGCCGCCGCGCCGGTGGCCGCCGTTGCGGGGAAGCTGGCGGCCACCGGCGCGGCCGGGCGTTCGTATTTGGGGGCGAGCGACATGCAGCCCGCCAGCGCCATGGCCAGCGCCAGCGGCGCGGCGCGCCGGGTCCTTTTCTTAATCATGCTTGACTCCTGTTGCGGCGGCGGTCTCTTCGTGCGCGTACCTGGCGCGCTGGCGCTCGCTACCCTTGAACAGCGTGCGCACCACAACGAAGAACACGGGAATGAAGAACACGCCCAGCGCGGTGGCGGTGATCATCCCGCCCATCACGCCGGTGCCGATGGCGCGCTGGCTGGCCGATCCGGCGCCGCCGGCGATCGCCAGCGGCAGCACGCCGAGGATGAAGGCCATCGAGGTCATCAGGATCGGACGGAAGCGCAGGTGGCAGGCTTCGAGCGCCGCCTCCACCAGCGGCTTGCCCTGGGCCTGCAGGTCCTTGGCGAACTCGATGATCAGCACCGCGTTCTTGGCCCCGAGGCCGATGATGGTGATCAGGCCGACCTTGAAGTAGACGTCGTTCGGGAAGCCGCGCGCGGTGGCCGCCAGCAGCGCGCCGAGCACGCCGAGCGGCACCACCAGCAGCACCGACACCGGGATGGTCCAGCTTTCGTACAGCGCCGCCAGCGCCAGGAACACGGCCAGCAGGGCGAAGCCGAGCAGCACGAACACGGTCGATCCGGACAGTTTTTCTTCGCGCGACTGGCCGGTCCATTCGAAGGCGAAGCCGGGCGGCAGCTGGGCGGCGAGGCGCTCCATCTCGTCCATCGCCTGGCCGGTGGAGAAGCCAGGGGCGGCGTCGCCCGAGATGCGCACCGTGGAGTAGCCGTTGTAGCGCACGGTCTGCATCGGGCCGGTCACCCAGCGCGTGCTGGCAAAGGCCGACAGCGGCACCGGCTGGCCCTTGCTGTTCATGGCATTAATCTTGAGCAGGTGGCCCGGCTGCATGCGCGACGGCGCGTCGGCCTGCACCACCACGCGCTGCAGGCGGCCCGCGTTCGGGAAGTCGTTGACGTAGGACGAACCGAGCGAGGTTGACAGCGCAGCATTGACGGCGTCGAACGACACGCCCAGCGCGTTGGCCTTGTCGCGGTCGATGTCGAGCTGCACCTGCGGCGCGTCTTCCAGGCCTTCCGGACGCACGCCGACCAGGATCTTGCTCTGCGAAGCGAGGCCCAGCAGCTGTCCGCGCGCGGCCAGCAAGGCGGCGCGTCCCTGGTCGCCGCGGTCCTGCAGGCGGAACGAGAAGCCGGTGCCGCGTCCCAGTTCCGGGATCGGCGGCGGGCTGATGGCGAAGATGAAGGCGTCGCGCACCTTGGCCATGCGGCCCGAGATGCGGTTGGCGACGTCGGCCGCGCTGTGGCCCTCGCCCTTGCGCTCCTCCCATTTCTTCAGCGTGATGAAGCCGAGCGCCATGTTCTGGCCCGAGCCGGAGAAGCTGAAGCCCTGCACCCCGACCATGCTGGCCACTTCCGGCTGCGCCAGGATGAAGTCTTCCGCCTCCTTCAGCGCCATGCCGGTGCGTTCCAGCGTGGCGCCTGGCGGCAGCTGGAAGTTGGCGATGATGTAGCCCTGGTCCTCGTTCGGCAGGAAGGAATTCGGCATCTTGGCAAAGATCAGGCCGACCACGACGATGATGGCGGCGAACACCGCCAGCGCGCGCCAGGTGTGGCGCAGGATTTTCGCGACCCAGCCTTCGTAGTTCTTGGCGGTCTTCGTGAAGCCGCGGTTGAACCAGCCGAAAAAGCCGGTCTTGGCGTGGTGGTGGCCAGCTTCCACCGGCTTGAGCAGGTGGGCGCACAAGGCGGGCGTCAGCGACAGCGCCATGAAGGCGGAGAACAGGATCGACGACACCATCACGGCCGAGAACTGGCGGTAGATATTGCCGACCGCGCCGGCGAAGAAGGCCAGCGGCACGAACACGGAAATGAGGACCACGGTAATGCCGACGATGGCGCCGGAGATCTGGCTCATGGCCTTGCGGGTCGCCTCCAGCGGCGACAGGCCTTCCTCGCTCATGATCCGTTCGACGTTCTCGACGACGACGATGGCGTCGTCGACGACGATGCCGATCACCAGCACCATGCCGAACATGGTCAGCACATTGATCGAGAAGCCCAGCGCGAGCAGGGTGGCCAGGGAGCCGAGCAGGGCGACCGGCACCACGATGGTGGGGATGATCGTGTAGCGGAAATTCTGCAGGAACAGGTACATCACGAGGAACACCAGGATCACCGCTTCGATCAGCGTTTCCACCACCTGCTTGATCGAGATGTCGATGAAGGCCGAGCTGTCGAACGGTACCGCGTATTTCATCCCTGGCGGGAAGTACTTCGACAGTTCGGTCATCCGGGCGCGCACCAGCTTGGCCGTTTCCAGCGCATTGCCGGTCGGGGACAGCTGGATGCCGATGCCGGTCGACGGCTTGCCGTTCAGGCGCGCCGAGGTGCCGTAGCTCTGGCCGCCGATCTCGAGGCGCGCCACGTCCTTCAGGCGCACGGTGGAGCCGTCCGGGTTGGCGCGCAGGATGATATTGCCAAACTGTTCGACGGTGCTCAGCTGCCCGCTCACCACCACGGTGGCCGTGATTGCCTGGCCTTTCAGGTTCGGCAGGTCGCCGATGGTGCCCGACGCCACTTGCGCGTTCTGGGCGCGGATGGCGCTGTTGACGTCGGTCGGGGACAGGTTGTAGCCCACCAGCCTGGCCGGGTCGATCCAGATCCGCATCGCCTTCTCGGTGCCGAACAGCTGCGCCGTGCCGACGCCCTTGATGCGCTGGATCTCGGGCAGCACGGTGCGCGAGGCGTAGTCGCCGAGCGCGATCGGATCCCATTTCGGATCGTCCGACGACAAGATGGTAAACATCAGGAAGTTGGCGCGCGATTTGTCGACCCGCACGCCTTGCTGCACCACCGCTTGCGGCAGGCGCGGCGTGGCGCGGCTCAGGCGGTTCTGCACGTCGACCTGGGCCAGGTCGGCGTCGGTGCCGGTCTCGAAGCTGAGCGTGATGCTGCCGGTGCCGTTGGCCTGGCTGATCGACTCCATGTAGATCAGGCCGGGCGAGCCGTTCATCTCGCGCTCGATGACGCTGATGACGCTGTCCTCGAGGGTCTGGGCCGAGGCGCCAGGGTAGGACGCATTGATGACGATCGCCGGCGGGGCGACGGCGGGGTACTGGGCGATCGGCAGCTGGGTGATGGCGACCGCGCCCACCACCATGATGAACAGCGCGATCACCCAGGCGAAAATCGGGCGGTCGATGAAGAAACGTGCCATTGTCGGATCCTGTGTCTGTTCTTATTTGGCGGCTGGCGCTGGCGCACCCGGCTTCCACGGCACCGGCTTGACCGGCGCGCCCGGCGCCTGCATTTTCTGGAAGCCGTCGACGACGACTTGCTCGCCTTCCTTCAGGCCTTCCAGCACGATCCAGTTGTTGCCCTGCTGCGAACCGATCTTGACCGGGCGCGGACCGGGCTTGCCGTCGGCGCCGACCACGATCACCGTGTCGCCCTGGGTGCCGCGGGTGACCGCCTGCTGCGGCAGCACGATCGCGGCCGGCAGTTCGGACTGCGCCAGCCGCACGCGCACGTACTGGCCCGGCAGGATCAGGCCTTCGGGGTTCGGCACTTCGGCGCGCAGCGTGACCTGGCCCGAGGTCGGGTCCACGCTGACATCGGAGAACAGCAGCTTGCCCTTGCCCGGCAGTTCGGAGCCGTCGTCGAGCAGCACGGTGACGGCCGCGCTGGCGGCGGCGCCGGCATTGGCCTTGCCGCCGGCCGCCTTGCGCAAACGCTGCAGTTCGGTGGCGGACTGGGTGAAGTTCACGTAGACGGTATTGGTTTGCTGGATCAGCGCGAGCTGGGTCGCCTCGGCGGCCGACACCAGCGCGCCTTCGGTGACCAGCGCGCGGCCGATGCGCCCGGCGATCGGCGCGGTCACGTTGGCGTAGCCGGAATTGATGCTGGCGATTTGCAGCGCGGCCCTGGCGGCGGCCACGTCGGCCTCGGCCTGCTTGTGGGCCGCCACGACGTTGGTGTATTCCTGCTTGCTGACGGCGTTCGCCTCGACCAGCGGCTTGTAGCGTTCGGCCTGGGCGCTGGCCTGGGCCAGGTTGGCCTGCGCCTTGCCCAGCGCCGCCTGCGAGCTGGCCAGCGCCGCCTGGTAAGGCGCGGGGTCGATCTGGAACAGGCGCTGGCCGGCCTTGACTTCGCTGCCCTCGGCGAACAGGCGCTTGAGCACGACCCCGTTCACGCGCGCGCGGACCTGGGCCACGCGCACCGGCTCGACCCGGCCCGGCAATTCGGTCTGCAGCACCACCGGCTCGAAGCGGGTGGTGATGACGCCCACTTCGGGCGGCGGCTTGTTGCCGGCGGGGCCGCCAGGCGCGGCGGCGCTCTTGTCGCCGCAGCCGGAAAGCAGCGCCAGTGCGGCGACGGTGCAGGCGGCGAGGCGCGCCGGGGCGGAGGAAGTGAAGTGGTCGAGGCGCATACGGTGTGCTTCCTTGAAAACGGGCGGCTTGTATGTACGAAACAACGGTTTTATCCTTCGTGCATCAAGCCGCCGCAGGCTTTGGTCAATTTCGGATTATACTAACACGAGTGTATGTTTAAGGTTGGGCAGGGTCTGAAAATGGAGAATGGCTGATGGCGCGCAGGACCAAGGAAGACGCGATGGCGACGCGCGGCAGCCTCCTCGATGCAGCTGAGTTGCTGTTTCTGGAGCAAGGGGTATCGCGTACCACCTTGCAGGATATCGCAACGGCCGCGGGTGTGACGCGCGGCGCGATTTACTGGCATTTCGCCGACAAGGCGGCGCTGTTCCACGCGATGATGGAGCGCGCCAAGATGCCGCTCGAGAAGGCGATGGAAATGATCGGGCAGGACGGGCAGAGCGACCCGGTGAGCGAGCTGCGCGACATGGTGCTGTGCGTGTTCCGGGTGACGGCGGGCGAGCCGAAGACGCGGCGCGTGTTCGAGATCGCGACGTTCAAGCTGGAGCTGGTCGACGAGATGGCGTCGGTGCGCGAGCGGCGGCTGGAAGGAAAGGCGAAGTGGATGGCGCTTGCCGAGAACCGGATCAGGGCGGGGATCCGGCATGGCATGCTACGCGAGGATTTGCCGGTGCGCGCCGTCGCGCTGGGCCTGTATGCCCTGCTCGACGGGCTGGTGCGCAGCTGGCTGCTGAACCCCGGAGGGTTCAACCTGGTGAAGATGGGGCAGCAGATCGTTGACATGCATCTGGATTCCCTGAGGTCTTAACGCATCCCGACAATCATCTGCTTCAGCTTGCCCGAATCGGCGCAGAACGCGCGGATGCCTTCGGCCAGCTTCTCGGTGCCCATCGCGTCTTCGTTGAGCATGAAGCGGAAGGTCCTTTCGTCGATCGCCACTTTCTCGATCGTCGCCGCGCCGTCCGCCGCGTTCAGCTGGCGCGCGACCGGGGCCGCGCTGTCGGCCAGCTGCTGCAGCAGGTCGGGGCTGATGGTCAGCAGGTCGCAGCCCGCCAGTTCCAGGATCTGCGAGGTGTTGCGGAAGCTCGCGCCCATCACTTCGGTTTCGTAGCCGAACTTGCGGTAGTAGTTGTAGATCCGCTTGACCGACTGCACGCCCGGGTCTTCCGCGCCCACGTACTCGACGCCGGTCGACTTCTTGTGCCAGTCGTAGATGCGGCCGACGAACGGCGAGATCAGCTGCGCATCCGCTTCGGCGCAGGCGATCGCCTGGCACAGCGAGAACAGCAGCGTCATGTTGCAGCGGATGCCTTCGCGTTCGAGGATCTCGGCGGCCTTGATGCCTTCCCAGGTCGATGCGATCTTGATCAGCACGCGCTCGCGGCCCGCGCCCTCGTCTTCGTACAGCTTGATCAGTTCGCGGCCCTTGGCGACAGTCGCTTCGGTGTCGAACGACAGGCGGGCGTCGATCTCGGTCGATACGCGGCCCGGGATGATCTTCAGGATCTCCATGCCGAAGGCGATCAGCACGCGGTCGATGACGCCGTCGGTCGACAGGTTCGGATAGTCGCGCACGGCTTTTTCGAGCAGCGGCTTGTATTCCGGCTTTTGCACGGCCTTCAGGATCAGCGACGGGTTGGTGGTGGCGTCGCGCGGGGTGTACTGCTTGATCGACTGGAAGTCGCCGGTGTCGGCGACGACGGTGGTGAATGCTTTGAGCTGTTCGAGTTGATTCATGGCTTCGCGGTAAAAGGAGAGTCAGGGTGTAATGCCCGAAGTCAGTGGCTCGTCATTCCCGCGAAGGCGGCGGTCCGGCGATCCGGAATCCATGCTGAGTGGGCCCAGAGGCTCAGTATGGGTCTCGGATCGCCGCACCGCCGCTTTCGCGAGGACGACGTGCCGGTTGCTCCGTCAGGGGACTATTGTACAGCCGCCTGTCAGCCGATGAAGGAATCGAACTGCATGTCGAACTCCTGCAGCGCCTTCTGGGCGTTCTGCATCTTCTTGCGGAATTCCGGGCCGCGCTGCAGCGCCAGGCCGACCGCCAGCACGTCGATCACGACCAGGTAGGCCAGGCGCGCCGAGATCGGGGTGTAGGGGTCGGTATTGAATACGAGGTCGATCGGAATGAGCACGGTGGCCAGGTCGGCCAGCGGCGTGCCCGACGGCGCCAGCACGATCACGTCGGCGCCGCCGCGGCGCGCCAGCTTGACTGAGCGCACCAGCGCCGGGCTGTTGCCGCGCTGCGAAATCGCCACCACCGCGTCGCCCTGGTGCAGCAGCGCCGCGGCGATGCTGTGGATGTTCGGATCGGCATAGGCCACCGTCGGCACGCCGGAGCGGAAGAACTTGTGCTGGGCGTCGCTGGCGACGATGCCGGACGTGCCCTGGCCGTAGAACTCGATCTTCTTGGCGCGCGACAGGATGTCGAGCGCGCGCTGGATCGCTTCCGGATTGAGGTTGTTGCGCAGGTCGAGCAGGGTGTTGATCGAGCGGCTGCAGATCTTGTTGACCAGGTCCGAGGCCAGGTCGTCCTGCGCCGGCTGCTCGTTCACCCCCGGCATGGCCAGCGCCAGGCCCTGCGCCAGCTTGAGCTTGAACTCGTGCCAGCCGTCGTAGCCCAGGGTGCGGCAGAAGCGCACCACCGTCGGTTCCGACACCTGCGCGCTTTTCGCCAGCGCCGTGATGTTCTGGTTGACGGTGGCGGCGGGGTGGTCCAGCACCGCCAGCGCGACCTTTTTCTCGGACTTCGAGAGCGAGTCGAGCTGGGTGCGGATCGAGTCGAGCAGCACGTCAGTCCTCCGGAAGAGGTGAAGCAGGGGTTTCACGATGCATGGCATCGTGCCTGCGAAACGGTTCGGCCATGCTTGGCCGAATTCCTTGCGCTTCCATTCTTAGTCCTCCGGAAGCGCTTCTTCGCGCCACTGCAGGCCGTCGCGGCCGATCAGGGCGGAGGCGGCGGCCGGTCCCCAGGTGCCGGCGCTGTACGGGATCGGGGCGGTGTCGTCCTGGTCCCAGCTGTCGAGGATCGGTTCGACCCATTCCCACGCCGCTTCCAGTTCGTCGCCGCGCATGAACAGCGTCAGCTGGCCGCGCAGGACGTCGAGCAGCAGGCGCTCGTAGGCGTCCATGCGCGGGGTCTTGAACGACTCGCGGAAGTCGAGTTCGAGCTCGGCCTGCTTGAGGCGCATGCCGTCGCCCGGGGTCTTGGCCATCAGGTTCATGCGCAGGCCTTCGTCCGGCTGCAGGCGGATCACGAGGCTGTTCGGCTGGAAGCTGCTGGTGGGCTGGTTGAAGATCGAATGCGGAATTTGTTTAAAGCGTACGACGATCTCGGCCAGGCTGTCGGCCATGCGCTTGCCGGTGCGCAGGTAGAACGGCACGCCGGCCCAGCGCCAGGTGTCGATCTCGGCCTTCATGGCGACGAAGGTCTCGGTGCGCGACTGCTCCGGCGCGTCCGGTTCGTCGCGGTAGCTCGGCACCGCCTTGCCGTCCACGTGGCCGGCGCGGTACTGGCCGCGCACGATGTTCTGCGCCAGCGTGGTCGGGGTGAAGCGCTTGAGCGAACGCAGGACCTGCAGCTTGGCGTCGCGCACGGCGTCCGGCGCGATCGAGGTCGGCGGCTCCATCGCCACGATGCACAGCAGCTGCAGCAGGTGGTTCTGCAGCATGTCGCGCAGCGCGCCCGAGGTGTCGTAGTAGCCCATGCGGTTGCCCACGCCGATTTTTTCGGCGATGGTGATCTGCACGTCCGAGATCCATTCGCGGCGCCACAGCGGCTCGAACAGGATGTTCCCGAAGCGCAGGGCCAGCAGGTTCTGCACGGTCTCCTTGCCCAGGTAGTGGTCGATCCGGTAGATCTGCGATTCGGCGAACACCTTGCCGACTTCGAAGTTGATCTGCTTGGCCGATTCGAGGTCGCGCCCGAGCGGCTTTTCCAGCACCACGCGCGAATTGGCGGTGGCCAGGCCGGCCGACTTGAGGTTGTCGCAGATTTGCGCGAACAGGTGCGGCGGGGTGGCCAGGTAGTAGACGCGGGTCAGCGCCTCGTCTTCGCGCAGCGCATCGACCAGCGCGCCGTAGGTGCCGGCGTCGGTGGCGTTGACGGACACGTAGACGATGCGCTTGGTGAACTGGGCCCAGGCCTTCTCGGCCACGGTCTTGATGTGCGGCCTGGAGGTGCTTTCGACGGTCGCCAGGAATTCATCGGTCGACCATTCGTGGCGGCCAACGCAGACGATGCGGGCGGTCGGCGGCAGGTCCTTGGCCACGTCGCGCGCGTACATCGCGGGGAGCAGCTTGCGCATTGCCAAGTCGCCGCTGCCGCCAAACAACACCAGGTCAAAATCGGTAAGAGCCATAATATGTGGTCGCAAAAAAGTGGGTGCCAGGGAAGAATTGCCAGGCTGGCGCACCGGGCGCCAGCATTCATGTAAATTTACTACACAAATTATGAGTTTGCAAGAAATTTTACTACGTAATCGCTCACTTTAGCGGTGCAAAGCGCACCGCGTTGCGCGCCTTGGCGCGCTGGGCTTCGATGGCGCGGTCGCGCGGCGCCGCCGTGGTTTTCATGTCCGCCAGCAGGGCGGTGGCGGCCGCGGCGACATCCTCGATGGCGCGCTCGAACGCGGCCTGGTTGGCCTGGGACGGCTTGGTCGTTCCGCTCAGCTTGCGCACGAACTGCAGCGCCGCGGCCCGGATCTCGGCGTCGGTGGCCGGCGGGGCAAAGTTAAACAAGGTCTTGATATTCCTGCACATGCCTTCTCCTTGAGTCGCCGCGAACGGGGAAATAATAGCATTGCCCGCCGCGCGCCGCGCCGCCCACCCGGGGCGCGCCGGCGCCGCGGCGGCCGCGGGGTGTTGCCGGCGCGTCCAAAAAATAATGCAATCTGCATTTTTTAAGCAAAAAACATTGTAATATTGCCATTGAAAAACTTTACATCAAAAATCGGGTGTCGCTTTGGGAATCCCTGCACGCTGGCTGGCCTGGGTATGCCTTGCGCTGTTCGCCCGCATGGCCGCGCGCGGCCGCCCGGTGTTGGCGGCGTGCCTGCTGTGTTCATTCGGCGCGGCCGCGCAGCCGGTGGTGCTGGACGCCGCGAAGGCGGCCGGGCCGGTCGACCTGGCTGGCGTGACGCAACTGCTGGAGGATCCGGACGGCCAGTTGACGCTCGATCAGGTGCGCAGCGCGGCGCATCGCGCGCGCTTTCGGCCAGGCTCGCCGAAGCTTGGCATGTCGCTGTCGGCCCACTGGATGCGCTACACCGTGGCGCGCGGCAGCGCGCCGGCCGACTGGTGGTTCGACAGCGGCAACCGCGTGGTGCGCGAGATCAGCCTGTTCGCGCCCGACAGCGCCGGCGTGTACCGCGAAATGCGCAGCGGCTCCACGCAACGCTTCGGCGAACGGCCGCTGCCGACCGCCACCTTCGTGTTCCCGATATCGCTGCCGCAGCAGTCGGTCGACAGGCAGCAGGTCGATAGGCAGCCAGTCGATATCTACGTGCGGGTGCGCAGCACCGCCATCGTGGTGCTGGCGCCCAAGCTGTGGCGGCCGGACGATTACCTGGCCGCCGCCGGGCGCGAAAAAGTTACCTGGTTCATTTACCTCGGCATGGCGGGTGCGCTCTGCCTGTTCAACCTGCTGATGTTCGTCTCGCTGCGCGAGATAACCCACCTGCTGTACGCGTTCTCGCTTTTGTCGATCGTGTGGGCGGTCAGCTCGGCGGCGGGCGGCTATGGCGCCGCCTACCAGTACCTGTGGCCGGACTGGCCCGCGTTCGAGGAGGTGAGCTGGGTATTGTCGATCGTCTGCGCTTCGTTCTTCTCGGTGTATTTCATGTCCAGGTTTACCGGGATCGACCGCGCCATGCCGCGCGTGTACCGGACCGCCATGGCGGGCATTGTGTCGATGGCCGTGTGCCTCGTGTTGCAAACCGTGGTGCGCCAGCTGGCGCTTGCGGGCGGCGACGCCGCCATCCAGGTGGTGTTCGTCGCCGGCCTGACCTCGTTCCTGCCGCTGTTTCCATGCATGGCCTATGGACTTGCCAGCCTGAGCCTGCGCGGCAACCGCCAGGCGCGCTTCGTCCTGCTGGCCTTCGCACCGATGATGGCGGCGGCGCTGCTGGTGTGGGCCGAGCTGTATTCGGGCCGCCAGGCCGACCTGGCCTACCTGATGTGGGGCAGCGCGATCGAACTGGTGCTGATGTCGCTGGCCGTGGCCGACCGCTATAACCAGGAACGGGCCGCGCGCATCCAGGCCCAGGCCGAGCTGGTGGCGGCGCTGCGCGAGTCCGAGCGCGCACTGGAGGAAAAAGTCATCCTGCGCACCGCCGAACTGCGCGGCGAACAAGTGCGCACCAAGGACCTGCTGCACAACATCCTGCCGGTGGAGCTGGCCGATGAACTGACCGCGACCGGCAGCGCGCGCCCCGCGCGGCACGAGGCGGCGTCGATCCTGTTCACCGACTTCAGCGGCTTCACCCAGGCGGTATCGACGATGCCGGCCGACCGCATGGTGGCCGAACTGAACGACATCTTCGCCGCCTTCGACGACATCACCGACGCCTGCGGGGTGGAAAAGATCAAGACCATCGGCGACGCCTACATGGCGGCGGCCGGCCTGCCCAAGCCCTGCGACGACCACGCGCTGCGCTGCGTCAGCGCCGGCCTGCTGATGCTGGCCTTCGTCGAATCGCGCAACCTGACTTCGGCCTTCAAGTGGTCGCTGCGGGTCGGCATCCATTCGGGGCCGGTGGTGGCGGGCGTGGTCGGCAAGCGCAAGTACGCCTTCGATATCTGGGGCGACAGCGTCAACGTGGCCTCGCGCATGGAAAGCTCGGGCGCGATCGGGCGCGTCAACGTGTCGGCCTATACCTATGAGCTGATCCGCAAGCAGTTCGACTGCGAGTACCGCGGCAAGATCGCGGCCAAGGGCAAGGGCGACATCGACATGTACTTCGTGCTGGTCGAGCGCAAGGAAGCCCGCAAGGAAGCCCTTATGCCGGGTTGACCCGGTCGATGAAGTCGTCGAGCGCCGCTTCCGGCAGCGGGCGGCTGAACAGGTAGCCCTGGTAGGCGCGGCAGCCGGCGCCGATGATGAAGGCATGCTGCTCGGCCGTCTCGACGCCTTCGGCCAGCACCGCCAGGTCGAGCGCCCGGCCCAGCGCCAGGATGGTGCGGGCGATCACCGCGCCGTGCTGCGCCTGCAGCGCATCGCGCACGAAGGACTGGTCGATCTTGAGCTGGTCGAGCGGCAGCCGGTGCAGCGACGACAGCGACGAGTAGCCGGTGCCGAAGTCGTCCAGCGAGAAGCCGACGCCGATCGCGCGCAGGCGCTCCATCTTGGCGATGGTGCCTGCCAGGTCCTTGATCAGCAGGCTCTCGGTCAGCTCGAGTTTCAGGCGCGCGGGGTTGGCCCCGGTCTGGTCCAGCACCGCCATGACGGCTTCGACAAAATCGGGACGGTGGAACTGGATCGCGCTGACGTTGACGGCCATCGTCAGCTGGCCGGTAGCGGGATGGGCGCCCCAGCGCGCCAGCAGGGTGCAGGCCGTCTGCAGCACCCAGGTCCCGATCGGCAGGATCAGGCCGGTGTCCTCGGCGATCGGGATGAAGTCGGCCGGCGCCACCATGCCCAGCGACGGATGCTGCCAGCGCGCCAGCGCCTCGGCCCCCGTCATGTGGCCCTTGACGTCGGCCAGCGGCTGGTAGTGCAGCAGCATCTCGTTGCGTGCCAGCGCGTGGCGCAGCGCGCCTTCGAGCTCGACCCGGTGGCTGACGCGCGCCTGCATCGAGGGATTGAACAGCACCGCGGTATTGCGCCCGGCGGCCTTGGCCTGGTACATGGCCAGATCGGCGCGCTTGAGCACTTCGTCCGGCGTCAGCGGTTCGCCGTCGACCAGCGCGATGCCGATGCTGGCGGTGCTGTACTGCGCCAGGCCGGCGATTTCGAAGCTGTGGGCGAAACCGTCGAGCACCGCCTGCGCGCAGGCCTGCGCGCTGCGCGCCGCTTCTTCCACGCCGGCGCCGAGGTCGCCCAGCAGCACGACGAATTCGTCGCCGCCGAAACGGGCGATGAAATGGCCGTCCTTGACGATCGACTGCAGGCGCTCGCTCACCAGCATCAGCAGTATGTCGCCCTTCTCGTGGCCGCGCGTGTCGTTGAGGCTCTTGAAGTTGTCGAGGTCGATCGTCAGCACCGCGCGGTAGCGCCGGTCGCGCTGGCTCAGTTCGAGCGCGTCGTGCAGGCGCGCCAGCAGCAGCTGGCGGTTCGGCAGCCCGGTCAGGCTGTCGAAATAGGCCAGCTTGCGGATCGCCGCCTCGTTGCTCTTGCGCTGGCTGATGTCGACGAAGTACACGGCCAGGCCTTCGTCGGAATAGAAGGCGCGGATCTCGGTCCACAGGTCGAGCGGGGCGTAATGCTCCTCGAAGGCCACCGCGCAATGGTCGCGCATCGCGCGCGTGTATTCGATTTCGTAGCGGGTGCCTTTGGCGGCGGGGAAGCACTCCCAGATGTTCCTGCCGAGGACATCCTCGCGCTTGCACTGCAAGGTCTGTTCGGCCGACCGGTTCAGGTAGCCGAAGGTCCAGTCGCGGTTGATCATCACGAAGCCGTTGCTCATGTCCTCGAGCGTGGCGGTCAGGCGCGCCGCGGTCTTCAGGCGCTGCTGCTCGGCCTGGTGCGCGGCCGTGATGTCCTGGAAGGCGCCGTGCACCGACACCGTCCGGCCATTGTCGCGCACCGCTTCGCCGATGCTGCGCACCCACCGCCGGCGGCCCTTGGCGCTGACCATCTCGGCCTCGACATCGAAGGGCGTGCCATGTTCGATGCATGCCTCGAACGCCCGCTGCAGCAGGGCGCGCGACTCGGGCCGGTAGTACTGCAGGGCTTCTGCGAAGGTAGGGTGGGTCCCGTGCGGCATCTCGTGGATGTCGCAGACTGCTTCGGACCAGAAGGCGCGGCCGCTCTCGAGGTCGGCGATCCAGCCGCCAAGATGGGCCACGCGTCCGGCGATATGCGCCAGCGTTTCGCCCGACAGCTTGCGCCGGTCGGCATTCATGCCGGGTGGTCGATGCCAGGGTTCATCGGAGGTCCTGTGCGGGTGCTGCGTCTGATGTCTTTATTCTAACGCGCTTGTGTCGGCAAGGTGTTCCTGATTACACAGTCGGGGTTTGTCACAAATAATTACAAAAATGCAACTAGGGTAGGGCATGTGCGGGTATATTGACGGCTCCTTTCCCATACAACGTTGACAGGAGCCACATGAAATACGCCGCACTGCTTGCCCTCGTATTGAGCAACACCGCCTTTGCCAATGGCCTTGACGACCTGAAGGCCGCGCTGGCCCCGCTGCAAGGCCAGGGCGCGCTGCGCGGCGCCTACGAGGCGCGCGAAACGCGCCATGTGCTCGACGCCAAGCCAGCCAAGGGACCGGAAACCGTGACCGCGCTGGCCCAGGTGGCCGAGGATGCGAGCGGCCTCGAGATCCGCTGGGACCGCGCGCTGCTCAAGCGTGCCGCCGACGAAGGCAGCATGGCCAAGGGCGCCAGGCGCAAGGAGGCATTGAACCAGCTGATCGGGGCGACGACGGCGCCGCGCGTGGCGCAGGCCGTCAACTATGCGCCGCGCCTGCTGCAGTACCTGGCGACCGGCACCTTGCGCGGCGAGCGCATGGATGCCTGGAACGGCAAGCCGGCGCGCCTGATCGAAGTGGTGGTGGTGCCGCAGGAAGCCGAGAACGACAAGGTCTCGATCAAGGAGAACACCCACGTCGCGCAGATCTGGCTGGGCGCCGACAACCTGCCGCTGGCCGCCACCATCCAGCACAACGTCAAGGCCAGCCTGATGGTGTTCATGTCCTACGAGAAGAGCAGCAAGGAAGAGATGTCGTTCGGCGTCGCCGCCAACCGCCTGGTCGTACTCAGGCGCGAGGAGGCGGGCAAGGAGAAGGGGCCGGGCATGGACAGCGAGTTCCGCAACCAGTACACCTTTACGCCGAAGGCCTGAGCCGCCGGGGTTTCCGGCCTCAGGGCTGGTAGGCGTTCTCGGCGCGGCCGGCCACGTCCATGCGCAGCGCCAGCACGCGCCCGCTGAGCGGGTACTCGTCGAGCTCGGCCTGCGGGCGGCGGCCGGCGCTGGTGATGTACAGCGTGCGCAGGTCGTCGCCGCCGAAGGCCACCATCGTCGGGCAGCGCAGCGGCAGCTTGATTTCCGCGAGCTGGGTGCCGTCCGGCGCGAACTTGAGGATGCGGCCGCCCTCGAACATCGCGACCCAGTAATTGCCGTCGCTGTCGACGGCGGCGCCGTCAGGACGCCCGCCGTAGTTCTTCGCCGCCTTGTCGGTCGAGAACTGGCGGAAGCAGTTCGGCTTGGCCGCGCTGCCGCTGGCGGCGTCGAAGGTGTAGCGGCTGATGCGGTGGGCGGCGGTGTCGGCGTGGTACATATGGTGCGCGTGCAGGCTGAAGGCCAGGCCGTTCGAGTTCATCATGCCGCCCGACCATTTGAGCCGGACCTGGCCTTTTTCGAGGCAATACATTTCGGCGGCCTGCGCGTTGCGCGGTTCATAGATGGTGCCGACCCAGAAGCGGCCGGCGGGATCGACGCGGCCGTCGTTGAAGCGCGTGGTCGAGGTGTCGTACGGGGCCGCGGCGATGTCGTTCACTTCGCCGGTGGCCGGGTCGAAGTGCACGAAGCCGCGGCGCAGCGCGACCACCAGGCCGCCGCTGGCGTGCAGGGCGAGGCAAGCCGGTTCGCTGTCCATGCGCCATTCCTGGTGCGCGCCGCTGGCCGGGTGCAGGCGGTGGATCGCGAAGGCGGGGATGTCGACCCAGTACAGGGCCGACTCGGTCGGGTGCCACAGCGGGCATTCGCCCACGTTCATCGGGGCGTCGCAGGCGACTTGGAATTCGTTGGTGGTCATGTTCATTTGCTTATGTTCAGGAACGTGGACGGAGGGTAGGGTGGGTGAGCGTTAGCGCTACCCACCAGGCGTCATCGGCGGCTCATGGTGGGTAGCGCTAACGCTCACCCACCCTACGCCACTCTTGACGCCACGGGTCAGACGGCGGCCTTCGCCATCGCGATCAGGCCGTTGGTGGAACTGTCATGCAGCTCGGGCTGCGCCGTGCCGGTCAGCTCGGCTTCGATCTTCTTGGCCAGCACCTTGCCCAGTTCGACACCCCACTGGTCGAAGCTGTTGACGTTCCAGATCACGCCCTGCACGAAGGTCTTGTGTTCGTACAGGGCGATCAGCGCGCCCAGCGTGTACGGCGTCAGGTACTCCATCAGGATGGTGTTGCTGGGACGGTTGCCAGGGAAGGTCTTGTGCGGCGCGAGGTGCTCGATCTCGGCCGCAGACAGGCCTTGCGCCTGCAGGTCCGCGCGCACTTCATCGGTGCTCTTGCCGCGCATGAAGGCCTCCGACTGCGCGAAGCAGTTGGCCAGCAGCGCGGCGTGGTGGTTCTCCAGTTCGTGCGCCGGGCGCAGGGTCGCGATGAAGTCGATCGGCGTCACGTCGGTTCCCTGGTGCAGCAGCTGGAAATAGGCGTGCTGGCCGTTGGTGCCGCAGTCGCCCCAGATCACCGGGCAGGTGGCGGTGTCGACTTGCTCGCCGTCGCGCGTGACGCGCTTGCCGTTGCTCTCCATGTCGAGCTGCTGCAGGTAGGCGGGGAAGCGGTTCAGGTCCTGGTGGTAGGGCGCGATCGACACCGACGAGCAGCCGAGGAACTGGCGGTTCCAGAAGCCGACCAGCGCCAGCAGCGCCGGCATGTTCTTCTCGAGCGGCGCTTCGCGGAAGTGCTGGTCCATCGCGTGCGCGCCGGCCAGGAAGTCGCTGAAGTAGCCGAAGCCGACCGCCAGCGCGACCGGCAGGCCGATCGCCGACCACACCGAATAGCGTCCGCCAACCCAGTCCCAGAACGGGAACATGTTGGCCGGGTCGATGCCGAATTTCTTGATCGCGTCGACATTGGTGGACGCGGCCACGAAGTGGCGCGCCAGGTCCGCTTCGGTGCCGTGCCGCAGGAACCAGGCGCGCGCGGTCTGCGCGTTCATCATGGTTTCGCTGGTGGTGAAGGTCTTGGAGGCGATGATGAACAGCGTCGTTTCCGGGTTCACGCGCGACAGCGCCGCGTCCATGTCGTGGCCGTCGACGTTCGACACGAAATGCATCGCCAGGCGCGGGTGCGCGTACTGGCGCAGCGCCAGGCACACCATTTTCGGGCCCAGGTCGGAACCGCCGATGCCGACGTTGACGATGTCGGTGATCGGCTTGCCGCTGTAGCCGAGCCAGGTGCCGGCGCGCACGGCGTCGGTGAACAGCCTGACCCGCTCGAGCACGGCGTGCACATCGGCGTTGACGTCCTGGCCGTCCACCGTCAGCGCGGCGCCGAGCGGGGCGCGCAGGGCGGTGTGCAGCACGGCGCGGCGTTCGGTCAGGTTGATCTGCTCGCCGTTGAACATGGCTTCGCGCCGGTCTTCGACGCCGCGCACGCGCGCCAGGTTGACCAGCAGCGACAGCGTGGTGGCGTCGAGGCGGTTCTTGGAATAGTCGAGGAACAGGCCGGCCGCGTCGACCGTCAGCGCCGGGAAGCGCTGCGGGTCGTTTGCGAACAGGCTGCGCATCTGCCAGTCTTTGGCTTCGGCGGCGTGCGCTTCGAGGGCTTGGAATGCGGCGGTGGTGGTCAGGGCAGGCTGGCGCATGATGAGGTCGCAGTGCGGGTTGGTCTCGGAATTAGCGAATGATACAGGAAAAACTCGTAAATTCACTACAAAAATCGGCATGCACAGAATGGCGGGGCCGGAACCGCATTGCCTATGGGGTGCACGCTTGCGGCCCCCCTGAATTTGCAAACTGACGTGGAAAGGCGCAAGCTAAGACATTATTTTGTGCGAATGCGCTTCATTTTGTAGTAAAATTTCACGAGCATACACATTCTCTAAGGACGATCATGGCCTTGCATCCCGTAGTTGAAACGGTGACCAATCGGATTATCAAGCGCAGCCGCGCATCGCGCGCCGCCTACCTGGCCCACCTCGATGCGGCCCGCATCCAGGGCGTGCAGCGCAGCGCGCTGTCGTGTACCAACCTGGCGCACGGCTTTGCCGCCTTCCCTGCCAACGACAAGCTCAAGCTCAAGGAATACCGCAAGCCGTCGGTCGCGATCGTCTCCGCCTACAACGACATGCTGTCGGCGCACCAGCCGTTCGAGGCCTTCCCGGCGATCATCAAGGATGCCGTGCGCAAGGTCGACGCGGTGGCCCAGTTCGCGGGCGGCGTGCCGGCCATGTGCGACGGCGTCACCCAGGGCCAGCCGGGCATGGAGCTGTCGCTGTTCTCGCGCGACGCGATCGCCATGTCGACCGCCATCGCCCTGTCGCACAATATGTTCGATTCCGCGCTGTACCTGGGCGTGTGCGACAAGATCGTGCCGGGCCTGCTGATCGGCGCGCTGCACTTCGGCCACCTGCCGGCGGTGTTCGTGCCGGCCGGCCCGATGACGACCGGGATGTCGAACAAGGAGAAAGCCCGCATCCGCCAGCTGTACGCGCAGGGCAAGGCCACCCGCGAAGAACTGCTCGAATGCGAATCGCAGTCTTACCACGGCGCCGGCACCTGCACCTTCTACGGGACCGCCAACAGCAACCAGATGCTGATGGAGATCATGGGCCTGCACCTGCCGGGCGCCGCCTTCATCACCCCGGGCACCGCGCTGCGCGACGGCCTGACCGCCGCCGCGGCCCAGCGCGCGGTGGCGATCAGCCAGCAGGGCGGCAGCTACACGCCGGTCGGCCAGGTGGTCGACGAGAAGTGCATGGTCAACGCGGTGGTCGGCCTGCTGGCCACCGGCGGTTCCACCAACCACACGCTGCACCTGGTGGCGATTGCACGCGCCGCCGGCATCGTGATCGACTGGAACGACTTCAATGAGCTGTCGGCCATCGTGCCGATGCTGACCCGGATCTACCCGAACGGCGACGCCGACGTGAACCACTTCCACGCCGCCGGCGGCACCGGTTTCGTGATCCGCGAGCTGCTCGATGCCGGCTTGCTGCACGACGACGTCACCACCATCCTCGGCAAGGGCCTGCGCGCGCACTGCGCCGAGCCTTTCCTCGACGGCGACAAGGTGTTCTGGAAGGAGGCCGTGGCCGTCTCCGGCGACGACAGCGTGCTGCGCCCGGCCAGCGCGCCGTTCGCCAAGGACGGCGGCATGATCCTCGTGTCCGGCAACCTGGGGCGCGCGGTGATGAAGATCTCGGCCGTCAAGGAAGAGCACCGCGTCGTCGAAGCGCCCGCCTTGACCTTCAATTCGCAGGAAGACTTCATGCATGCCTATAAAGAGGGCAAGCTGGACCGCGACTTCGTTGCAGTGATCCGCTTCCAGGGCCCGCGCGCGAACGGCATGCCCGAGCTGCATGCGCTGACCCCGGCGCTGGCCAACCTGCAGGATGCCGGCCGCCACGTGGCGCTGGTGACCGACGGCCGCATGTCGGGCGCGTCGGGCAAGGTGCCGGCGGCGATCCACGTGTCGCCCGAGATCCTCGCCGGCGGCCCGCTCGGCCTGGTGCGCGACGGCGACATCATCCGCCTCGACGCGACCACCGGCACGCTCGAAGCGCTGGTGCCGGCCGACGTGTGGGCCGCCCGTTCGCAGGCCACCGCCGACCTGTCGTCCTCGCATATCGGCATGGGGCGCGAGCTGTTCGCGATGTTCCGCAGTTCGATCGGCGAGGCCGAGAAGGGCGCTGCGACCTTCCCGCTGCCGTCGCCGATCCCCACCACCGTGGACATCCACGCGACCGCCGACATCGGCGACACCGTCCCCGGCTCCGACGAAGACTTTTTGATCAAGAACCCAAAATGACCATGACACTACTCGACATCATGCGCTCGGCGAGCGTTATTCCCGTGATCGCCATCGACGATCCGGACCACGCCGTGCCGCTGGCGCGCGCACTGGTTGCGGGCGGCATCTGCGTGCTGGAAGTGACCTTGCGCACCGAGCATGGGCTGGCGGCGATTCGCGCCATGTCCGAAGTGCCGGGCGCGATCGTCGGCGTCGGCACGCTGACGCAGCCGGAAGAATTCGCGGCCTCGCGCGACGCGGGTGCGGTGTTCGGCGTGTCGCCGGGCCTGACCCCGGCGCTGATCGAAGCGGCCAGGAAGAGCGGCCTGCCGCTGCTGCCGGGCGTGATGACGCCGTCCGAAGTGATGGCCGCGCGCGAACAGGGCTTCCGCCAGTTGAAGCTGTTCCCGGCGGTGCCTGCGGGCGGCGTGGGGATGCTCAATGCGATCGGCGGGCCGCTGCCGGACGTGACCTTCTGCCCGACGGGCGGGATTTCGATCGATACCGCGCCGGCTTTCCTCGCGTGCAAGAACGTGGCCTGCGTGGGCGGGTCGTGGCTGACGCCGAAGGATGCGATCAAGGCGGGCGATTGGGCGCATATCACTGAATTGGCGAAGGCTGCCGCCGCGCTGCGCAAATAGTGGGTAGGGTGGGTGAGCCGAAGGCGCTACCCACCACGCACTGTGTTGGCTGCGCATGGTGGGTAGCGCCTTCGGCTCACCCACCCTACACCGCTCTCCATGCCGTCACGACCACTGACGCCTGATGAAATCCAGATGGCCTCGCTGCTCTTCGGCGACGCCATCGACTACGCCCGCGTGCGCATCCACGCGCGCCGCTACCTGCCGTTCCAGCCGAAATCCTGCGCGATGGCGCCGAACGGCAGCATCTACTTCCACGCTTCGCGCTGCCTGACCGACTTCGCCGCCGGCGACGCCCATGCGCGCCACTGGTTTATCCACGAGATGACTCACGTCTGGCAGCACCAGCTGGGCTACCCGGTCCGGCTGCGCGGCGCGCTGCGCCTGCGCCTCGACTACCGCTACGAGCTCGCGCCCGGCAAGTCGCTTGCCGACTTCAACATGGAAGCCCAGGGCGACCTGCTGGCCGACTACTTCGCGCTGCGCCACGACGGTGCGCCGCACGCGCTGCGCCAGCCGCGCTATACGCATGCCTTGCCGCTGTTCGAGCGCGTGCTGGCCGGCTTCATCGAGCGGCCAGGCGACCGGCGCAACCTGCCGCGGCTAGGTCTTTGACGGCTCGGCGAATTCGAACTGCACCAGCGTATCGTCGGGGATGGTGTGGTCGAAGATGGGTACGGTGAATGCGCGGCCCTTGGTGCGTTCGATCAGCTTGGGATCGAGCTCGACGCGCGCGCCTTTCACCATCATGTAGGCGGCCTTGATCTGGCGCGGCGCCTGCGACAGCACCTGCACGTGCTTCGACTGGCAGGCGCCGCCCAGCGCGCTGATCGACGTGCGCTTGATGAAGCCCAGTTCCGACCTTTCGACTGCCCAGCGCAGTTCGCATTCGAGCCGCAGGTCGCCGAGGCGGCGCACGTCAGGCGGTAAGCCGGGCGTGTGGATATACGGACGCCAGCGGAAGGTGCCCTTCTTGCGATTGAGGATGATCTCGGCATTCTCATCCGCCAGGGCCTGCTCGCGCGGCATGGTGAAGGTGCCGTCGGCGGCGATCGGGATGTCGACGCTGCTATCGTTGCCGGCGATGCGCATGGATACGCCCTCGAAGCTGTGGGGTGCGGTATCGGCGCGCAGGATGAAGCGCAGCGGGGCCTCGGGTGCAAACTGCCGGTGCCTGGCGAAGGCGTCCAGGCCGAGGATGAAGGGCCGGTAGAACTTGAACTCGGGATCGCGCGTCGTCGCGACTTTGACTTCTTCGATCTTCTCCGCTTCGACCGGCGGCTCCGCGGCCTGGCGGGCCAGGGCGCTGCCGGCGAGCAGTGGCAGCAGGCTTAGTGTAAATATAAGTTTTTTCATCGGCGGATTGTCGGGCACTTCGCCGATTTCTGCAACATGCATACGTCTAGCGGTCGATCGCGTCGACCCCGACCTGGTTGTGCAGGCGCGCCATGAACAGGTCGAGCAGGCTTGGCTCGGGCGCGTGCAGTTCGAGGTAGACGCGGTCGTCGGACTCGCATGAGCGCAGCTGCATCGCGCCGAGCCGCAAGCCGCCGCGGCGCGCGATGGCCAGCACCGCTTCCACGGTATCCAGGGTGCGGTCCTTGTCGACCGAAAAACTGACGGGTAGGTGTGTGTGGTTCATGCAGAAAGTATGACTGCGGGGCCGCAGAATAGGCTTTCGAAGTTGCTGGTGTTTGCAATAAATTTGAAAGAATCTTCTTCGTATGCGATATTATCGGTAACTTCTTCCTTCATTGATCAATATCATGAATATAGCTGCTGAACTGGACGAAATTGACCGCAGAATCTTGCGCGAGCTGCGCCAGGATGGGCGGATATCGAATGCGAGCCTGGCCGAGAAGGTGGGGCTGTCGGCGTCGCCGTGCTGGAACCGGGTGCGGCAGATGGAAGAGGCCAAGGTGATCGAGGGCTACACCGTGCTGCTCAACCAGAAGGCGCTGGGCCTGCCGGAGACGGTGATGATCGAGGTCACGCTCGACCGGCATGATGACGAAACCTTCGAGCGCTTCGGGCAGGCGCTGGCCGATATGCCGGAGGTGATGGAGGCTTACCTGCTGACCGGCGAGTACGATTATTTGATCCGGGTGGCGGTGGCCGGGACCGAAGGGTATGAGGAGTTCTTGCGGCGCAAGCTGTACAAGCTGGAGGGGTTGCGGCACAGCCGCTCGACGTTCGTGCTGCGCTGTTTGAAGCGCAGTCATTCGGTCGAACCGTGAGGCAGGGTAGCGGGTAGGGTGGGTCGCGCTCGCGCTTACCCACCCTACGCCTCTCTCAAAGCCTCAGCCCGGCTCCAGCATCACCACCCGGTTGCGCCCATCGCGCTTGGCCATGTACAGCGCGCGGTCGGCCGCGCCGATCAGCGCCGCCGCTTCCACGCCATTCTCCGCGGTGCGGGTGGCCATGCCGATGCTGACCGTCACGTGGTCCGCACCCTGCGCGCAGGCATGCGGGATCGCCAGCTCGGCGATCTTCTTGCGCATCGTCTCGGCCATGCCGGCGCTCTGCTCGGCGCTCATCTCGGGCAGGATCACCGCGAATTCCTCGCCGCCGTAGCGCGCGATCAGGTCCAGCGGCCGCTGCAGCATTCCGGCCAGCGCGGCCGCGACCCGGATCAGGGTGTCGTCGCCCTGCTGGTGGCCGTAGTGGTCGTTGTACAGCTTGAAGCAGTCGATGTCGATCATCAGCAGCGACAGCGGGGTGCCGGCGCGCTTGACGCGGCGGATTTCCTTTTCCATCGCGACGTCGAAATGGCGGCGGTTGGCGATGCCGGTCAAACCGTCGGAATACGATTGCGAGCGCAGTTCGAGCGCCTGGTCGCGCAGCAGGCGCTCGCGGTTGACGGCCACGCTGACGTCGCTGACCTGGATCAGGCAATGGCGCGCGGCGCCGGCCACTTCGAACGGCGTGACGGCCACGGCCTGCTGCATGCGTTCGTCCAGCGCGCGCGTGGCGGCGCTGGCGTACAGCGCGAACGGCGCCTTGTGCAGGGTCTGGGACAGCACGGCGGGGAAGTTGTCGCGCAGCGCCTGGCGGACGGCGCTGTCGATGCGCTTGCCGGCCAGGTCGGGGAACAGTTCGAAGAAATCCTTGCCGGTGACGGTGGCGGCGGGCACGCCGGTGTAGCGCGCCATCCAGGTGTTCCACAGCACGATGCGGCGCTCGTGGTCGAGCACGACCAGGCCAAAGTTCACCGCGCCCAGTACGCTTTCCAGCATCCCCAGGCGCATCGTATCGGTCGGCGTCATGTCAGGCGCTGCCCATCGCTTTGGCAATGTAGCGGTCGACCTGCTCCTGCAGGTCGCTGAGGGCGCTCATGTCGAGGATGAACGCGACGTAGCCGTGGATCTGGTGCTTCTCGAGGATGAAGTCGATATGCAGCATCAGCACCACGGTGCTGGCCTGGCCGCCGGACGCGGTCAGGATCTCGACGCTGGTGCCGACATGGTATTCCGGCAGCGAGCCGCTCAGTTCCTGCGAAAAAATATTGGCCAGGGTGCCGACGCAGGAATTGAGGATGATGTTGCCGATCTCGCTCATCGCCTCCTGTTCCATCTCGGTCAATTCCTTCAGCGGCACCGACTCGCCGACCATCAGGCGCACGATGTCGAGGCTCTTATCCTCAGGGAACATCAGGATCGCTTCGGTGTTGAAGGCGCCTTCGTAGTGCTGGCTGACGCCGCACACGCGCTGGGTATCCTTGTTGCCGAGCATCTCAGCGGCGTCCGCGCGATTGAGGAAGGTAATCGATGGGACCGACATCGTCACTTCTTCGTTGACGATCTCGCTCATCGCCTTGGCCGCTTGGCCGACGCCGATGTTGAAGATTTCAACTAGTGCGTCGTGCTGGAGCTCGGTGAGATTGAACATGGCGTCGCACCTCAGGACAGGGCGTCGATCAGGGCGTGGATGCGGGATTCGGTGATCGGCTTTTCCATGAAGCCGATGCCGAGTTCGCTGGCGCGGTTGCGCGTGGCGTTCTGCACGTTGGCGGTGACGAGGGAAATATGGGCTTGCGGGCAGACGGCGCGCAGCTGCTCGGCGGCGGCAACGCCGCCCATGCCCGGCATGTTGACGTCGACCAGGATCAGGATCGGGCACACGGTGGCGACCTTGGCCAGCGCTTCCTCGCCGGTGGCGGCTTCTTCGACCAGCCACTCGGGCTGCTTGCTCAAGATGTACTGGCGCGCCATCAGGCGCGATACGCGGCTGTCATCGACGACCAGCACCGTTTTTGCTTCATTCATGTACGTGTTCCCGGATGATCAAACTGTGCCGACATTTTCGCATAGTTTTACTGATATTTTTGACAATCATGCATGCTGCGGCTATCAAATTGCTGGCCGGAGCCGGTCGTTCCGCTAAAATGACGGCATTCTTCATTTTATCCAACATCATGACCCAAGACGAATTGAAACAGGCAGTGGCGCGCGCCGCCATCGAATATGTGGTGTCCGGCGAAATTATTGGCGTGGGCACGGGCTCGACCGCCAACTTTTTTATTGATGAGTTGGCCAAGATCAAGGGCAGCATCAAGGGCGCCGTGGCGTCTTCCGAAGCCACGGCGGCGCGCCTGCGCGGCCACGGCATCGAGGTGTTCGACCTGAACGACGTGCCGGCGATCGCCGTCTACATCGACGGCGCCGACGAGATCACCGCCAGCGGCGCGATGATCAAGGGCGGCGGCGCGGCCCTGACGCGCGAAAAGATCGTGGCATCGGTGTCGGGCAAGTTCATCTGCATCGCCGACGGCTCCAAGCTGGTCGACGTGATGGGCAAGTTCCCGCTGCCGGTGGAAGTGCTGCCGATGGCGCGCAACGCCGTCATGCGCAAGCTGGCGGCCCTCGGCGGCCAGCCGAAGCTGCGCCTCAAGCCGGGCACGGACCAGGCATTTATCACCGACAATGGCGGTGAGATCATCGATGTGGCGGGCCTGGCGATCACCGATCCGGTGGCGCTGGAAAGCCAGATCAACCAGGTGGTCGGCGTGATCGCGGTGGGCCTGTTCGCCCAGCGCGGCGCCGATGTATGCCTGCTCGGCACGAGCGAAGGCGTCAAGAAGTTGACCTTTTAAGGATAATCCATGAAGCGATTGCCGGTGTTGTTGGCTTGTGTATTGGTACTGAGTGCATGTTCGATGTTCAAGCGCCAGCAGGCGCCGGCGCCACAGCCGGTCGCGGTGCGGTCGGTGCCGGAGTATGCGCAGGCGCAAGTGGTCGATGCGAATGGCGTGGCGATTGAAACGGTGCGCTTCCGCCCCGGCGTATCGTCGGTGACGGTGGAAAAAATGGCCAAGGCACAAGGCTGCACCGGCGGCATCGGCGCCGGGCTGGTGACGCCGGCCGGGCCGGTCGAGGTCTACAAGATGCAGTGCGAGAACGGGAAGGTGTTTACTGCGCGCTGCGAGCTACGGCAGTGCAAGGCGATGTGACCTAATCAGAGGGTAGGGTGGGTGAGCCGAAGGCGCTACCCACCAAGCGTCATCGGCGGCTCTTGGTGGGTAGCGCCTTCGGCTCACCCACCCTACGCCAGTTCACGCGCCCCGGGCCGGGCTCACTCCGCCGGCGGCACGTAGCCCACCGCCGCATCGGCGCCGTCGCCGAAGAAATGCTTTTCCATCTGCGTCTTCAGGTACTGGCGCGCGCGCTGGTCCGCCAGGTTCAGGCGGTTCTCATTGACCAGCATGGTCTGGTGCTTGAGCCAGGCCGCCCACGCTTCCTTCGACACCGATTCCCAGATTTTCTTGCCCAGCTCGCCCGGGTACGGCGGGAAGTCGAGCCCTTCGGCTTCTTTGTTCAACTTGATGCAATGGACTGTGCGCGCCATCTGAGGCTCCTGCTATGAATGGTGTAAAGGTGTGATTATAAAGGCTTGATCAGAACCTGTGATTTGCGCTGCCAGTTGTACATGTGCTGGCGGTCCTTCGGCAGCGCATCCACGGTGGCCGGCACGAAGCCGCGCTTCTGGAACCAGTGCGAGGTGCGCGTGGTCAGCACGAACAGCTTGTTGAAGCCGGCCGCGCGCGCCCGGTTCTCCATGTGCTTGAGGATACGCTCGCCGTCGCCCTGGGCCTGCACTTCCGGATTGACGGTCAGGCAGGCCATCTCGGCCATTTTGGAGGCCGGGAAGCCGTACAGCGCCGCGCAGCCGAAGATCACGCCATCGTGCTCGATGACGGAGAAGTTGTCGATCTCGCGTTCGATCAGCTCGCGCCCGCGCTTGACGAGGGTGCCGTCCGCTTCCAGCGGTTCGATCAGCTTGATGATGCCGCCCACGTCTTCAATCGTCGCCTGGCGCAGGCTCTCGAGGTTTTCGTGGCTGATCATGGTGCCCACGCCATCGTGGGTGAACAGTTCGAGCAGGGCCGAGCCGTCCATCTCGAACGGCACGATGTGCGCGCGCGGCACGCCGCTGTTGCAAGCCTTGATCGCGTGCTGCAGGTAGAACGCGGCGTCGGACGGCAGGAAGGCCGCCTGCAGCACCGCTTCGGCCTGGTGCGAGGACAGTTCGCGGATCTCGAAGCCGCCCTGGTCCATCATCATCGGCGTTTCGCTGATGAACACCAGCTTGTCCGCGTGCAGGGCGACGGCGGTGGTGACGGCCACGTCTTCCATCGTCAAGTTGAACACTTCGCCGGTCGGCGAGAAGCCCAGCGGCGACAGCAGCACCACGCTGTCGGTCTGCAGGATCGCGTGGATGGTTTCGGCCGCCACCTTGCGGACCATGCCGGTCAGTTCGAGGTCGACGCCGTCGATCACGCCCAGCGGGCGCGCGGTGACGAAGTTGCCCGAGATGATGCGGATCGCCGCGTGCGCCATCGGCGTGTTGGGCAAGCCCTGGCTGAAGGCGGCCTCGATGTCCAGGCGCAGTTCGCCGGCCGCTTCCTTGGCGCACTCGAGCGCGGCGGTGTCGGTGATGCGGATGCCGTTGTGGAAGCGGCCTTCGACGTTCCTCAGGGCCAGCTGTTCAGCCACCTGGGGACGCGAGCCGTGTACGATGACGACGCGGATGCCGAGCGCCACCAGCAGCGATAAATCCTGGGCCAGCACGGGCAGGGCGCCGGCGGTCACGAGTTCACCCGGGAAGGCGACCACGAAGGTCTTGCCACGGAAGGCGTGGATGTACGGCGCGACGGAGCGCAGCCACTGGACGAATTGGGTAGGGGTTTCCATTTGCCGCATTATAATTCGCTGCGCGGCTTGCGCGCCAAATACCTGTAAAAACCGTAAAAAACAATGCCTGATCAGAGTAACAAGCCTTCTTCACCTCCCGCACGTCCACCAGCAGCTCCGCGCAAGCAGGGGGACGGCGAGCCGCGCGTGCAGCGCGCCCCGCGCCCGGCGCAGGACGCGCGTTCGAAGCAGGCGCCGCGCCAGCCGCAGGAGGCGCGCGAGCCGCGCCCTTCGCGCGAGCCGCGCGAAGTCGTGCGCAATCCGCTGCCGCCGATTACCTTCCCGGAGGACCTGCCGGTCTCGGGGCGGCGCGGCGACATCGCCAAGGCGCTCAGCGAGAACCAGGTCATCATCGTGTCCGGCGAAACCGGCTCGGGCAAGACCACCCAGCTGCCGAAGATCTGCCTGGAGCTGGGCCGCGGCCAGAAGGCCCTGATCGGCCACACCCAGCCGCGCCGCATCGCGGCCTCGTCGACGGCCAAGCGCATCGCCCAGGAACTCGGTTCGCCGCTGGGCGAGCACGTGGGCTTCAAGGTCCGCTTCAACGACACCCTGTCCAAGGGCGCGTCGGTCAAGCTGATGACCGACGGTATCCTGCTGGCCGAAACCCAGACCGACCCGCTGCTGCGCGCCTACGACACGATCATCATCGACGAAGCGCACGAACGCAGCCTGAACATCGACTTCCTGCTCGGCTACCTGAAGCAGCTGCTGCCGCGCCGCCCGGACCTGAAGGTGATCATCACCTCGGCGACGATCGACGCCGACCGCTTCGCGCGCCACTTCGGCAGGCCGGACAAGCCGGCGCCGGTGATCGAAGTATCGGGCCGCCTGTACAAGGTGGAAGTGCGCTACCGCCCGGTGGAGCGCGATCCGGTGGCGGTCGCCGCGCCGGAGTCGGGTAAACCAATGCCAAAGGCCCAGGCCGCGCGCGAGAAGCGCGACCTGATGGATGCCGTCGTCGACGGTGTCGATGAACTGTGCCGCCTGGGCTCGGGCGACGTGCTGGTGTTCCTGCCGGGCGAGCGCGAGATCCGCGACTGCGCCGAGGCACTGCGCAAGCACCATCCGCCGCATGTGGAGATCCTGCCGCTGTTCGCCCGCCTGTCGGTGGAAGAGCAGGAGCGCGTGTTCCGCATCACGAACGCGCGCCGCATCGTACTGGCCACCAACGTCGCCGAGACCTCGCTGACGGTGCCTGGCATCCGTTACGTGGTGGACGCCGGCCTGGCGCGCGTGAAGCGCTACAGCTTCCGCAACAAGGTCGAGCAGCTGCAGGTCGAGCCGATCGCGCAGTCCGCCGCCAACCAGCGCGCCGGCCGCTGCGGCCGCGTGGCCGATGGCGTCTGCATCCGCCTGTACGAAGAGGACGACTACAACCAGCGCCCGAAATTCACCGAGCCCGAAATCCTGCGCTCGTCGCTGGCGGCCGTCATCCTGCGCATGAAGTCGCTGCACCTGACGGACGTCGAGACCTTCCCCTTCATCGAACCGCCGCAGGGCCGTGCGATCGCCGACGGCTACCAGCTGCTGCAGGAAGTGGGCGCGGTCGACGACGCCAACCAGCTGACGCAGCTGGGCCACAAGCTGGCCAAGCTGCCGCTCGACCCGCGCGTGGGCCGCATGATCCTGGCCGCGCTGGAGAACGCCTGCCTGACCGAGATGCTGATCGTGGCGTCCGCGCTGTCGGTGCAGGATCCGCGCGACCGGCCGCTGGAGCACCAGCAGGCGGCGGACGAAGCCCACAAGAAGTTCGCCGACGAGAAGTCCGAATTCCTCAGCTTCATCAAGATCTGGAAGTGGTTCGACAACGCCATCGAACACAAGAAGACCAACCGCCTGTTGCAGGAAAACTGCCGCAGCAACTTCCTGTCGCAGGTTCGCCTGCGCGAATGGCGCGACGTGCACTCGCAGCTGCTGACGATTGTCAAGGAGCAGGGCTGGCGCCTGAACGAGCTGCCGGCCACCTACGAAAACCTGCACATGGCGCTGCTCACCGGCCTGCTGGGGAACATCGGTTTCAAGTCCGACGACGAGCCGGGCGCGGGCTACCTCGGCGCGCGCGGCATCAAGTTCCACATCTGGCCGGGCAGTTCGCTGACCAAGAAGCCGGGCAAGTGGGTGATGGCGGCGGAGCTGGTCGACACCACGCGCCTGTACGCGCGCTGCGTGGCGCAGATCCAGCCCGAGTGGATCGAGAAGGTCGGCAGCCATCTGCTGAAAAAGTCGTGGGGCGAGCCGCGCTGGGAAAAGCGCGCCGCGCAGGTCACGGCGTCCGAGCGCGCCACGCTGTACGGCATTGTCGTGTACAGCCAGCGCCGCATCAACTACGGCCAGTTCAATCCCTTCGAGGCGCGCGAGATCTTCATCCGCGACGCGCTGGTGCAGGGCGACTACGACACGCGCGCGCCGTTCTTCGCGCACAACCACAAGCTGGTCAAGGAAATCGAGAACCTCGAGCACAAGTCGCGCCGGCTCGACGTGCTGGTCGACGACCACCTGATCGCCGCCTTCTACGACAAGCTGATCCCATCGGACGTGGTCAACGGCGCCGGCTTCGAAAAGTGGCACAAGGACGCCACGCGCGACAACCCCAAGCTGCTGTTCCTGGTCCGCGAAGAGCTGATGCGGCACGAGGCGGCCGGCGTTACGACCGAACTGTTCCCGAAAGTGATGTCGGTGACCGGCATCGAAATGGCCCTGACCTACCACTTCGAACCTGGCAGCGTGCGCGATGGCGTGACCCTGTCGGTGCCGCTGTTCGCCTTGAACCAGCTGCCGCGCGAACGCGTCGAGTGGCTGGTGCCGGGCATGCTGAAGGAGAAGGTACACCTGCTGCTCAAGTCCCTGCCGCAGAAGCTGCGCCGCCATTGCGTGCCGCTGCCGGACTACGCGGCGCGCTTCTGCGAGCGCGTGCAGGCGGCGGGCACCTTCGGCCGGGGCGACCTGATCGACGCGATCATCGCCGATATCCGCAGCCAGACCAGCCTGATGGTAATGACGACCGACTTCAAGGTCGAAACGCTGCCGGCGCACCACTTCATGAACTTCAAGGTCATCGACGAGCATGGCCGCCAGCTCGACATGGGGCGCAACCTGGCGACCTTGCAGGCCGAATTCGGCGGCCAGGCGCGCCAGAGCTTCCAGAAGCTGGCCGAAGTGTCGGCGCCTGCCGCGCCGGTGGCGAAGGCCGGCGTGCCTGCCAAGGGCAAGCCGGCGCCGGATGCTGCACCGGCCTCGCCGTCGATCAGCCAGCACGTGGGACTGACCTCGTGGACCTTTGGCGAGCTGCCGGAACTGCTCGAAATCCCGCAGGGGAAGCTGACGCTGATCGGCTTCCCGGCGCTGGTGGACAAGGGCACGCATTGCGACCTCGAGGTGTTCGACGACCCGACCGTGGCGGCGCGCACGCACCGCATCGGCTTGCGCCGCCTGTTCGCGCTGCAGTTCAAGGAGCAGCTCAAGTTCGTCGAAAAGAACATCCCCGGCCTGCAGCAGATGGGCATGCAGTTCATGGCGATGGGATCGCAGGAAGAGCTGCGCGAGCAGATCATCCAGAAGGCGATCGAGATCGCCTGCCTGCAGGATCCGCTGCCGACCGATGCCGCAGCCTTCAACAAGCGCAAGGACGAGGGCAAGTCGCGCCTGACCTTGCTGGTCAATGAGATCGCGCGGCTGGTGTCGTCGGTGCTGACCGAGTTCCATGGCCTGCCGAAGAAGCTGCAGGGCCTGCAGCAGGCTGCGGCGGCGGATATGCAGTCGCAGTTGCAGGGGCTGGTGCACAAGCGCTTCCTGATCGAGAACGAGTATTCGCAGCTGGCGCATTTCCCGCGTTACCTGAAGGCGATCAACGTGCGCATCGAGAAGCTGCGCGCCGATCCGGCGCGTGACGCCAAGCTGATGGCCGAATGGAATGCAGCCGCGTCGCACTTCATGCGCGCGGTGAAGGACCGCATGGCGGGCAAGAACACCGATCCGAAGATGGTCGAGTTCCGCTGGATGCTGGAGGAGCTGCGCGTGTCCCTGTTCGCGCAGGAGTTGCGCACGCCGATGCCGGTGTCGGCCAAGCGGCTGCAGAAGGTGTGGGAATCGATGCAGCGTTAGGGACCGGTGAAGGTGCCAGTTCTGACAACGGTGAAGGTGCCAGTTCTGACAATCGGACACGGGCTCTACCGAAAGATCAGGCAACCGGTGCTTATCAGCCGGCGTTCCTGCTCAGTATCATCTGCAGCAACCTGCGGTAGCGCCACGATATCCATTCGGCTCTGTGCTCCGTCAACCGGGGGCGAGGGGTGGGCGATGTGCTAGAGTTGAATCACACCAATCTTAGGCATCCTTCAATGAATATATTCAGTAAACGTGTCCTCTTCGGCGCCGCGATATTCGTGGGATTTTCGTTGGTGCTCGCCCAGCCGCTCTATGAAAAACTCAACCGCCCGCCCCCAGCCCGGGTCCACCAGCTGCATGCCAATATCGCCGTGTCCGAACAGCTTCGGCCGGAAGAGCTTCCGGAGCTCATGGAACGCGGCTTCACAACCATCATCGACTTGCGGCCAGATGGGGAAGCGATCGACCAGCCTCCTTCCGCAGTTATGGCAACCGTCGCACGTGCCAATCGGATGAAGTTTGTCTATGTGCCGGTACCGCAGGGCGGGATCCCCGACAGCGCCATTGCTGCGCTCGACAAGGCACTGACAGAACATCCAGGCCAGGTCCTGCTGTATTGCCGCAGCGGTAAGCGAGCGGCGCGGACTTGGGGGCTGGTAGAAGCATCTCGCGCTGGGGGCATGGATGGACGGGCGATTCTGACCGCAATTAAGGTTAGCGGCCAGAGCGCGGATGATCTGAGCGAAGACATTGCCAAGCGGATCGCCAAGCGGACCTCCCCGGTAGTGCCGGAACTAAAATGAACGACTTGGTTCACGCAGCTGCGCTCAACGCGGAAGAAAACGCCTGTAGGGGCGAGCTGCGAACGCAATTCGTGCTCGGAACAATTGGACGAATCCTGGTGGTCGGCGCAGGGCTGGCTGTCGGCGCCATACTTGGATTGATTGCTGGTCTTGCGCTCGGCATGATTCATTTTTCTTGCTGACGAGGGAAGGACAATCGACTACAGCCAAAAGCGGACTGTGAAGACCTGACGGAGGGCTTAGACACGATGAAAATTGATTTCTCTCTTCTTGACTCCTCGATTGTTGAATCGTTCGCGAAAGGTCCATTGAAGCTTGATGATCTTTTGGCAGTTGCTGCCGTTCGTGATCAAGCATTGCGCCTGAATATTCGGCGGGCAGGTGTTTCGCCAAGTAATAGTGCCGATACAACGATTAATGAGCGATTGCAGGCTCTTCGACGAGCCGGCCAGGTTGCGTACGATCGGCCAACAAGTCGCTGGGACGTTCAACCAATCATTTCGCTAATCGGTGCCTAATCGGTGCCTAATCGGTGCCCATAATCGGTGCCTGTTCTGACATTCCTTGCACCATTTAGCGAGGCCAATCCTCTGCTTGGCATCGTAGGGCTCGATATTTTGCACGTGTCCTGCGTCGTCGCCGCTGCGTTTGCTGCCCTTGTGCTACTCATGCGACGCCTTCGTCAAAAGCAATAGCTCGTGGGATCTTTTTCGACAGAGGACGCGGGCAAGGTGTATCTCTCCGGCAGCGAGTCCACGCTTTCGCACGATACCCGGCGCTTGCACGCGATAGCCCGCCGCAAAGGCACGAATTCCCGACGCAATCGCACGATTTGTTCACGAAATTGCACGATGGGATCACGATTTCGCGCGATCCAGATTAAGGTACTTGGGTCCTTCATGCTGTCCGGAAAATCGGATGAAATCGTAAGCTGAGCGTGAATTTTCGTCCGTGAAGCGTGCGATTGCGTGAGCCAATCGTGCGTTTGAGGTGCGCTATCGGGTGGAAGCGCGCCATATCGTGCAAAAGCGCGCCTATCCCCAAAAACAGACCCCTCGAGCCCCCGGTCCGCACGATTTTTTGTTCTGTGCCAATATTGCGCATGACCATCATTCGCGAAGCCAAATTTCCCGATGAGCTCGGCATTGTTCGGGACATTTTCTCCGAGTACGCCGCCAGCCTGCCGGTCGATCTTTCGTTCCAGGATTTCAACGCCGAGCTGGCGGGGTTGCCCGGTAAGTACGCCGCGCCGCTGGGCCGCGTGCTGCTTGCCTTCGACGGCGACCAGCTGATCGCCTGCGGTGCCGTGCGGCCCATCGACGAGACGGCGGCGGAGATGAAGCGCCTGTATGTGCGGCCCGCAGGACGCGGCCAGCAACTGGGCCGCCGCCTGGCAGAGCAGATCTGCGCGATCGCCCGGGACGCCGGCTACGCCCGCATCTGCCTCGATACGCTGCCGCACATGGCCGCGGCCCAACAGCTTTACGCGACGCTTGGATTCGTACCGATTGCGCCATACGTGTTCAATCCGGTCGCCGGCACCCAGTTCCTGCAGCGTGACCTGACCCGCGATTAGCCACGGCAATGTGCGTGCGCGCACGGAATGCGCTGGCCCACTGCGCCAGGCTTTGCGTTCGGTATATTTTTGAGGAGAGCGCCATGCCCATTGGAGCCAGCCCCAAACGCGAACGCGAGTACAAGGAAATCAAGGCCAAGTTCAAGAAGGAACATCGCTATCCCGGCCGCGAGGAAGAGGTCGCCGCAAGGATCGTCAACAAGCAGCGCGCCGAACACGGCGAAACCAAGGAAAGCGCGGACAAGCGCAAGCACTAGTAAATCTGGCGTCAGCCTGTAGGAATTTCCTATGTTGGTATCATGGCCGGGAAGCAACCATTTCGCCTTTCCGGCCTGTACACATGAATCCGATTACGCTTTCCGCACTGGCAGATTTTCCAAAACAACTTGAGGCTCACTACGCGGCTTTCCCACCTGAATACATCCACTGGGCGCCTGCCTCGTGGGAAGGTGTGCCCAGCGAGCCGCTGACCGCCATCGAGCAGCTGTGCCACGTGCTCGATATCGAAGTGGACGGCTACCACGTCCGCTTCGCGCGTTCCTTGAGCGAGACGCACCCGACGCTTCCTTCCATCGACACCGATGCACTTGCGCGCGAGCGCAACTATGGTGGCGCCGACGCGGCGGCAACCCTTGCCGCTTTCGCCCAGGCGCGCGCGAAGACGGTCGAACTGCTTGCGGACCTGACACCTGAGCAATTGAATCGCACCGCCTTGTTCGAGGGCTACGGCCCGCTGACGGTGCGCAGCCTCATGCATTACCTGTGCAGCCACGACCAGCAGCACCTGGCCGGCTTGCAGTGGCTGCTTGGGAAAATCGACGCCGAGCGCAACGCCGCTTAGGTGCCCTTGTCGTCGCGCACGGCGAGCTTGTTGATGCGCGCTGCCTTGTTGAAAACGATCTCGATCGGCAGGTCCTTCTGCCCGCACGCGGCGCGGTACAGGTACTGGCGGTCTTCTCCCTTGGTGCTGCGTTCGAGCAGCGCCAGGACGATGGGCCGTGGGCAGGGGCGCAGCTGAGTGGCGAGGGCGCTCGCCGCTGCTGCATCGAGTGCTTCGCTGGCGCGTTCGGTGAAGCGTTCGCGCGGCACCTTGCCGTCGGCAAGCTGTGCCAGTACTTCGCCCACCTGGCGCGTGACGTCGGGTTCCATGTCTTCAATCGTCTGCGCCTGCTTGAGGGTGGGTGTTGTCACACCTGCCTGGGCGCAGCCGAACAGCAGTGCAGTGCACAAGCTGAGGGCAAAGGTCGTTCGTCGCATGCCATTTTCCCGGTCGTTTTTTCCATAATAACGCGGCCGAAACTGCGCCGCGTTGAATGTTCAAAATTAGACATTTTTCGCTGTTCCGTTTATAACAACGCGATTCTGCATTTTGTCGGGAATCTCTGGAATACTTGCCAGTCGCTTTTCCTATCCGGAATTGCGGACAACGACAAGAACATCATTCGATACGGAGATTACCCAGCATGCGTCACCTTTCTCGCCCCATCCTTGCCTCCATGATTTTGCTGGCCTACGCAGGCCTCGCACAAGCCGACAGCATCACGGTCGACAACCTCACCGTGTTCTCGAAGACCAATGCGACTTCGGCCCAGGACGTGCTGCGCCAGAACGCCGCCCGCTTCGGTCTGCCTGCCAGCTTGAACAACCTGGAGCTGGTCAAGGTGCAGGAATCGCTGACCGGCAAGCACTACATCTACCAGCAGATGCTGCGTGGCTTGCCTGTCGAGGGGGCGCAGATCATCGTGTCGATCGGTAAGAATGGCCAGCTGCAGAAAATTTTCAATGAAACCCGCCACCTGTCGGACAAGGTCGATGCGGATGCCGTCAACCAGCTGTTCAACAAGCCGCAACTGAGCGAAGACCAGGCCATCGACCGTGGCTGGAACAATATGAAGGTGCAGCACGCGCTGGTGGCGGCGCCAAGGACGAACCTGGTGTGGTCGCTGACCAAGGATGGCGTGCAGCTGGCGCGCAAGGTCGAGATCCAGGCCGAAATGCCGACCGGCGGTTTTGTCCAGCTGCTCAACGCGCATGACGGCAGCGTCATCGATTCCTATACCTTGTCGCTGCCGCGCACGAGCAAGGGCGGCGAACGCAGCCTGGCCGCACGCGCGGCTGCGCCCGGCCAGACGCTGGACCGCAGCAGTGCCATGAAGGCGCTGGCAGCCAAGCCGGGCAGCGGCTCGGGCGGCACGTCCGGCACCACGACCACGGCGGTGGCGGCGCTGGCCTCCGGCATTTCGGGCAGCGGCCTGGTGTTCGATCCGGATCCGCGCACCGCGCTGGCCAGCGAAACGCTGGCGGACACCTCGAGCGCGGCGAGCTTCGACCCGGCGTACTCGACCAAGACCTTGCAGGACCTGACGGTGACCAGCGGCGTCTACAAGCTGACTGGCCCCTACGTCAACATCAAGAACATCGAATCGCCGAACACCGCGCCGAGCACCACCACCAACGGCGTGTGGACGGCCAAGCGCGGCAACAATGCCTTCGACGACACCAACGTCTACTTCCACCTGGACCAGAACCAGCGCTACATCCAGTCGCTGGGCTTCACCGGCACCAAGTCGATCATCAACCGTCCGCTCGATGTCGACACCGACGGCGTCAACGGCGACGACAATTCGCACTACAGTTTCGGCGGCGCCACCGATTACCTGGCCTTCGGCCACGGCTGCGTCAACGATTCGGAAGATGCGGACGTGATCCTGCACGAGTACGGCCATGGCATCCAGCGCAACATCAACAGCGGCTGGACCGGCGGCGACACCGGCGCGATGGGCGAAGGCTTCGGCGACTACTGGGCCGCATCGTATTCGTACAGCACCGCCAACGGCAAGACTTTCCATCCCGACTGGGCCTTCAGCTGGGACGGCCATGGCGCCTGCTGGGGCGGCCGCATGATGAGCCGCACCGATGCGAAGTACAACAGCAGCAAGACCTACGGCGCGCACCAGTCGGTGACCGAGAACGGCGTCACCTTCAGTTCCGACGAATTGTGGTCGGCCCCGCTGTACGCATCGATGGTGTCGCTGCTCAACGCCGGCAAGCCGCGCGCGAACATCGACAAGATCATCCTGGAAGCGCACTTCGGCCTCGGCAGCAACATCAAGATGCCGGCGATGGCGACGGCGATCGTCAATGCGGCCAAGAACCTGTTCCCGGCGGACCTGACTTACGCAAATACCTTCCAGGCCAAGTTCGAGGCGCAGAACATCCTGGCCGGCGTGCAGCCGCCTGGTCCGACGATGGATGAAGTCGAGTCCAACAATACGACCGCCACCGCCAACACCGTGGCAACCGCCGGCACCACCGTCAACGCGACCATGAGCGCCAGCAGCGATGTCGATATGTTCAAGGTAACCATCCCTGCAGGCAAAACGCTGACCCTGACGATGACGCCGAACGCCACCTCGGACTACGACCTCGACTTGCTCAGCAGCACCGGCGCCAAGCTGGCCTCGAGCGTCAAGGGCACCGGCGTGGCCGACACCATCACCCGCACGAACACGGGCAGCACGGCGGTGGTGTACTACGCCAAGGTGTTCTACTACGGCGGTGGCACGGGCGCGACCAGCGGCAAGTACACGCTGAAGGCGGCCTGGTAATTTTGTTGTAGGTCAGGGCTTCGAGGCCGGGAGCGATCCCGGCCTTTCTTATTGCTGGCCCTTAGTGGCGGGCCACGCCGCTGGTGCCGGTCGCGCCGCTGCTGCGCCAGTGGTCCATCGGCATGCCGGTGGTGCCGGGCGTGGTGCCGTAGAAGGTGTGTACTTCCTCGGCCCAGGTCACGTCGCTCATGTCGGGCCAGCGGTCTGTGTCGAAACCGGGAGCGTTCTGCAGGCGCTGCTTGTCCACGTCGAGCATGATTTCCTTGATGTCGCCCAGGTCTTCTTCCTGGGCGTTGACGACGCTGTCGCCGATCAGCGTGTCGGCCCCCATCAGCGCCGGGCCGGGGCCGTCGCTGGTCTTGTAGATGCCATACCTGTCGCGGTCGATGTAGCTCATTTTTTCCCTCCTTTGGTTAGGTCGTCCAAGCGTAGGGGCCAGGGCCGGCGCCCGATTGATCCAGCTCAATCGTGTGCCAGCCCTGGTTTACTGTTGTGTTCCCGCACGTTTGAGGCGTATGAGCGCTGGCGCACAGAGCGGAAATTGCACCGTGGCTATTCTGGAATCAACCCACGGAGGCAATGCCATGATGTTCGTTCAACCCCGCTGCAACAACGCCGGCCCGCTCGGCAAACCGATTCCTACGCGCTCCTTCGTGGCCCTGCTGGCGCGCCTGCCCATCCTCGCGCGTTTCCGATGGTAAAAGCGGCATCTCCCTGGCTGCGCAGCCTGCTGCGCGCGGGGAAACGGCAGCAGCGCAGCATGGTGCGCGCGGTCGGCAAGCTGCTGGCGCCGTCCAAGGCGGCCAAGCCGTCCGTCAAGGCAAAACCGAAGCTGGCCAAGGCCAGGCCGCTGCCCAAACCCCGGGCCAGCGCCAGTGCCAGGGTCCAGCCCACGCCCAAGCCGCGCGCGTTCCCTGAGCGGCGTGCCGTCCGGCTGGCGCCGGCCAGCGGCAAGTGGCTGGCCTCGCACTACACCGGTTTTCCCGGCGAGGGCGGCATGCCTGCGCGGCGCTTGAGCTACTGGCTGTACCTGCCGGACACGCCGCCGGCGCCGGCCGGCATGCCGTTGCTGGTGATGCTGCATGGCTGCGACCAGACCGCGACCCTGTTCGCCCAGGGCACCCGGATGAACCAACTTGCCGGAGCGCAAGGCTATGCGGTGCTGTACCCGCAGCAATCGCTGCGCGCAAGTCCGCACCGCTGCTGGAAATGGTATGACCGTGCCACCCAGCAAGGCGGCGGCGATACCGGGCTGATCGCCGGCATCGTGCACAAGGTGGCGCGCCAGTATCCGGTCGACCGCACCCGCATCTTCATTTGCGGGATTTCGGCGGGGGCGGGCATGGCCCATATCGTGGCGCTGAACCATCCCGGCATGTTCGCCGGCCTCGGCCTGCATTCGGGGCCGCTGTTCGGGGCCGGGCACAGCGCGGTCGGCGCGCTCGGCGTCATGCAGCACGGCGCCACGGCGCGCGCCGGGGACGCGATCAGCGAGGTGATGGAACGGCATCCGGCGTTTCCGCCCCTGCCGATCATGCTGATCCAGGGGAGTGAGGACGCGGTGGTGCGTCCGGTGAACCAGGCGCAGCTGGTGCACCAGGCCATGCTGCTGAACCGGCTGCCGGCTGGCGCCACGGTGACGGTGGCGCTGAAACCGGGCGGCACGCGCGGCCATCCCTACCAGTTGCAGGATATCTGGCGCGGCCGCCAGCTGCTGCTGCGGGTGGCGCGCATCTCTGGATTGAAACATGCGTGGAGCGGGGGCGACGCCACCCTGGCCTACAACTCCGGCACCGGGCCGGATGCGAGCAAGATGCTGCTCGATTTCTTCGGCCGGGCACGCAAGGTTCGTTAGTTGTCAGATTGGCCTTGCTAAAATCCGCCCGCTAAAGTACTGTACATTCATACAGTATTCTAGCGGACGATGACCATGAGCTGTCCTGATTTAATTGCCTCTCCCGAGAGCTTGCATCCCTCCCTGTGGCGGGCTTCGCAGCTGGCCCATGCGGCCACCCGCTGCATCGATACCGGCCATCCCACGCTGTCGGCCCAGCTGCCGGGCGGCGGCTGGCCCACCGGCGCGCTCAACGAATTGCTGCTGCAGCAAAGCGGCATCGGCGAGCTGCGCCTGCTGCGGCCGGCCCTGCAAAGCGTGGCGCGGCGCCGCATCGCGCTGCTGCAGCCGCCCCATCCGCCGCAGGCGCTGGCGCTGGCCGCGCTCGGCCTGCCGCCGTCGCAGCTGCTGTGGATCCGCAGCAGCCGCGCGGCGGACGCCTTGTGGGCGGCCGAGCAGGTGCTGCGCAGCGGCAGTTGCGGCGCGCTGCTGTTCTGGCCCGGCAACGACCGCCACAGCCACATGCGCGGCGAAGCGCTGCGCCGCCTGCACCTGGCCGCGCAGGCCGGCGACACCCTGTTCTTCCTGCTGCGCCCGCTCTCCGGCGCGCAGGACGCCTCGCCCGCGCCCTTGCGCCTGTCGCTGCGGCCGGCGGCCGGCGGCATCGAGATCGGCTTCGTCAAACGCCGGGGGCCGCAGCGCGATGCGCCGCTGTTCCTGCCACTTACCCCTACTTTATTGCAGCGCCATGCGACTCTGGATCGGCCTCTCCCTGCCCCTGCTCCCGCTCGAGGTGTTTTGCCCGAACTGGTCGGCTGACCAGGGCAGCGTGGTGCTCGAGCAGGAACGCGTGCTGGCGCTGTCGCCGCTGGCGCGTGCGGCCGGGCTGCAGCCGGGCATGCGGCGCGGCGGCGTGCTGATGCTCATGCCGGAAGCCCGTATCCACGAACGCACCGCCGAGCGCGAGGCCGAGGCCCTGCATGCGGTGGCGATGGCGCTGCTGCAGTACACGCCGCTGGTGGCCCAGGCCGAGGAAGCGACCCTGCTGATCGACATCGGCGCCAGCCTGCGCCTGTTCGGCGGCATCCGCGCGCTGTGCGCCAGCATCCGCGCACGCATGCAGGCGCTGGGCTTTACCGCTTCGCTCAGCTGCGCGCCAACCGCGCGCGGGGCCTGGCTGCTGGCGCGCCAGCACGCGGGCAGGGCGCTGGCGATGGCCTCGCTGCTGCGCCGCCTCGACCGCCTGCCGTGCGCGCTGCTGCCGCCGGCCCGTCCGTTCGCGCCCTGGCTCGAGGGCATCGGCTGCTTCACCCTGGGCGAAATGCGGCGCCTGCCGCGCCCCGGGCTGCAGCGGCGCTGCGGGCGCGAGCTGCTCGACCTGCTCGACGCCGCCTATGGCATGGCGCCCGAGCTGTTCGAGTGGATCGAGGCGCCGCCCAGTTTCCGCGCCCACCTCGAATTGTTCGACCGGGTCGAGGACGCCGAGGCGCTGCTGTTCGGCGCGCGCCGCCTGCTGCTGCAAATGACCGGCTGGCTGTGCGCGCGCCAGCTCGCGGTCGAGCGCATCACCCTGCACCTCGAGCACGAGCGGGGGCGGGTGGCGCGTCCGCCCACGGTGATCGACATCGCGCTGGCCGAGCCGGCCTGGCGCGACGATCACCTGGTGCGCCTGCTCAAGGAGCGCCTGGCCAAGCAGGTGCTCGAGGCGCATGTGATCGGGCTGGCGCTGGAGGCGGTGCAGGTGCAGCCGATGGCGCCGCTGAGCGAGTCGCTGTTTCCCGAGCCGGGCGGCAGCGAGGAAGACCAGCTGCGCATGCTCGAGTTGCTGGTGGCGCGGCTGGGGCCGGACAACGTGCTGCAGGCCGCGCCGCAAGCCGATTACCGGCCCGAGCTGGCCAATGTGTGGCTGCCGGTGCAGCAGAAAATCCGGCCGGCGGCGATGGCGGCGCAGCTGCCGCCCGATGTGCTGAGCCTGCCGCGCCCGGCCTGGCTGCTGGCCAAGCCGGTGGCATTGCTGATGCGCGACCACCGGCCGTTCTACGGCTCGCCGCTGCGGATGGCGTCGGCGCCGGAGCGCATCGAGGCGGGTTGGTGGAGCCAGGCGCAAACGCGCGACTACTTCATCGCCGAAGGGCAGGACCACGCCCACTACTGGGTCTACCGCGAGCGCATCGCCGGCGCCGGCACCGAGGCCGACCCGCGCTGGTATTTGCACGGGTTGTTTGCGTGATGGTTGACATTGTAATGTTTAGCAATACACTCAGAAGCTTTAGGATTACCACTAATGAAATCACGGCGTGCTTCAAAACGGAGGCCAACCCATCCGGGGGCTGTGCTACGCGAAGACATTCTTCCCGCGCTGGAGATGACCCAAACCGAACTGGCTAAACTGCTGGGAGTTAGCCGATTGAGCATCTCCGAACTGATCAACGAGAAGCGCGGTTTGTCTCCAGCGATGGCTGTGCGCATCGGAACGCTGTTCCATACGACAGCGGAGAGCTGGCTCCTGATGCAGCAGGCCGTTGACCTGTGGGAGGTCCGGCAGAATAGTGAACCGAAACTGGCGGTCAAGCCGCTCGACAAGACCCGTCTCGCGGCGCTCGATTCCATGTGACGAGGATGGCTTGCTGAAGCGGTCCGAATAGGGCACAGTAGGCGTTCCCGTCTGTATTGAACAGGAACCGCCATGCAAAGCACCCGCCAGGAATTCACCGGCACCGATGGCCAGAAGCTGGCCGCCAAGCTCGATTCGCCGGACGGCCCCGCCAAGGCCTACGCCTTGTTCGCCCACTGCTTTACCTGCGGCAAGGATGTATTCGCGGCCAGCCGCATCGCGCAGGCGCTGACCGAACACGGCATTGCCGTGCTGCGTTTCGATTTCACCGGCCTGGGCGCCAGCGAAGGCGATTTCGCCAACACCAATTTCTCATCGAATGTGGCGGACCTGGTGGCCGCGGCCAGCCACATGCGTGCCACGCTGGCGTCGCCGGCGATCCTGATCGGCCATAGCCTGGGCGGCGCGGCGGTGCTTGCCGCGGCGGCCGACATCGCGGAAGTGAAGGCGGTCGTGACGATCGGCGCGCCGAGCGACCCCTCGCACGTGACCGGCATGTTCCGTGACCACATCGATACGATTGAAACGGAAGGGGAGGCGCAGGTGCAGCTGGCCGGGCGGCCGTTCAAGATCAAGCGCCAATTCCTGGTGGACGCGGCCGAACAGAACCTGAATCCGAAAATCGGCCACCTGCAGCGGGCGCTGATGGTGATGCACTCGCCGCTGGACACGACGGTCGATATCGACAATGCCCTGCACATCTTCAAGGCGGCCAAACATCCGAAGAGTTTCGTGTCGCTCGACCACGCCGACCACCTGCTCACGCGCAAGGAAGACGCGCTGTGGGTGTCGGCCATCATCGCCGCCTGGAGCGCGCGTTACACCTGACTACTCGTCGTCGAATTCTTCGGCCAGGTTCTTCCAGCCCTTGCTCTTGGCAAAGCCCGTGAATTCCTCGGGCGCCTCGAGCACGATCAGCTTGCGCTCCTGCAGCGCCGGGTCGCTGTGCGCGAAGTCCGGGCCCACGTAGCCCAGCTTGCGCAATTGCGCGATGACGGCGCCGACCAGGGTCTTGTCCTTGTACAGGCCGCCGTCGAGCGGGGCGGCGAAGTCGACGTAGACGTCGATGATGCCGTAGCCCTCGTCGAAAATGCGGATGCCCTTGACGTCATGCGCCTTGCCTGTGCTGTCGCTGGCCTTGAACGGGCCGCTCAGCTGGATGTCGGTATCGGTAGTCATGGCCGCAGCATAGCATTTTTTTCGCAGCCGTATTCTTTTCAGCTTTCCCCGCGGGAATTCAAAATAATTTTCGGTCCATGGGGCAAAAAACCGTGAATTTCAAGGCCTTGAAAACGCAAAGCGGTGCCACTAGATTGGACTCAGCGGATGCTCAACGGAGGTCCGCCCCCTTATCGCTTAACTTCTAAAAGGATAGATATCATGCGCACTTTTGACCTTACTCCCCTGTATCGTTCGGCTATCGGTTTCGATCGCCTGGCCCAGCTGCTGGAAACCCAGCGCGCTGACGCCGCCCCTAGCTATCCCCCATACAACATCGAACTGGTCAGCGAAGACAAGTACCGCATCGTGATGGCGCTCGCCGGATTCGACCGTTCGGAAATCGACATCGTCGCCGAGCGTGACAGCCTGCACGTCAGCGGCCGCAAGCAGAAGGATGAGGTCCAGCGTACCTTCCTGCACCGCGGCATCGCGGCACGCGATTTCGAACAGCGCTTCCAGCTGGCCAACCATGTCAAGGTGACCACGGCCTCGTTCGATAACGGCATGCTCACCATCGAGCTGGTGCGTGAAGTGCCGGAGGCGCTCAAGCCACGCAAGATCGCCATCGACGGCGCCGACAATGTGCAGCAGCTGGAGCAGCGCCAGGCTGCCTGAATGCCGCTGAGCATCATTAAGTCTTAAGTAAGGCAATACTGGGGCGCCCGCTGCATGGGGCGCCCCTTTGTACGAGCAGGCCAGGCGTTCATTTCAGCGTTTTTAAGGAAACATTAAGACTGGTGCTGCAAGATGAATCCCATCAGCAAACCCTTTCAATCCAGGAGTAGTCATGCATAACGTAGGTGCCAATACTGCCATCACCGCTAAGCGACTCACGCTAGCCCTTGTCGCCGCCGGCGCCATCGGCGGAGCGGTTGGTGCGATCGCAGTCAATCACAATAATGCCGTCGCATCGGGCGCCGCAGCGGGCGCCTCCTTGGCTGCCCCGGCTGCCGCGGCGCCCGCCGCCGCGCCCGCACCCGCCGGTGTCATTCCGCCCGTCCCCGCCGGCATTACCTTGCCGGACTTCACCGGCATCGTCCAGCGCATGGGCCCGGCCGTGGTCAACATCCGCGTCGTCGGCAGCACCAAGACCGCCTACCAGGGCCGGCGCGGCGAGCAGATGGACGAGGACGATCCATTCTTTGAATTCTTCCGTCGCTTCCAGGGGCCGCAAATGCCCCGTGGACAACAACGCGACAGGCCCGTTTTTGGCGCCGGTTCCGGGTTCATAATCAGCCCGGACGGTGTCATCCTGACCAATGCGCACGTGGTGCGCGACGCCAAGGAAGTCACGGTCAAGCTGCAAGACCGGCGCGAGTACCGCGCCAAGGTCATGGGCTCCGATCCGAAGACCGACGTGGCGGTGCTCAAGATCGACGCCAAGAACCTGCCGGTGGTGCCGATCGGTAAATCGCAAGACCTGCGCGTGGGCGAATGGGTGCTGGCGATCGGTTCGCCGTTCGGTCTCGAAAGCTCGGTCACGGCCGGCGTGGTGTCGGCCAAGGGCCGCTCGCTGCCGGACGACAGCAACGTGCCCTTCATCCAGACCGACGTGGCGGTCAACCCCGGCAACTCGGGTGGCCCGCTGTTCAACACCAAGGGCGAAGTGATCGGCATTAACTCGCAGATCTACAGCCAGACCGGCGGCTACCAGGGCCTGTCGTTCGCGATCCCGATCGACGTGGCTTACCGCATCAAGGACCAGATCGTCACGACCGGCAAGGTGCAGCACGCCAAGCTGGGCGTCACGATCCAGGAAGTGAACCAGGCCTTCGCCGATTCCTTCAAGCTCGAGTCGCCGGAAGGCGCGCTGGTATCGAATGTCGAACGTGGCAGCGCCGCCGAAAAGGCCGGCCTGAAGTCGGGCGACGTGATCCGCAAGCTGAACGGCACGCCGATCATCGCCTCGGGCGACTTGCCGGCAATGATGAGCGTGTCGAAGCCGGGTGATAAAGTGACGCTCGAGGTCTGGCGCGACGGCAAGATCGTGCACATCGACGCCCGCCTGGCCAACGCCAGCGACAAGGTGGCCGCGGCCGACGACGAAGAGGCCGGCAGCGCCGACAGCGGCGGCAAGCTGGGCCTGGCGCTGCGTCCGCTCGACCCGAACGAGAAACGCCGCTCCGGCATCGGCTCCGGCCTGCTGGTGGAGGAAGCCGGCGGCGCGGCCGCAGTGGCGGGCGTGCTGCCGGGTGATGTACTGCTGTCCGTGAATGGCCGTCCGGTGACATCGGTCGACCAGGTGCGGGACGTGGTGGGCAAGTCGACCAAGTCGGTCGCCTTGCTGATTCAGCGCGGGAATGACAGAATATTCATTCCCGTGCGGATCGGGTAGTGCGTCCCGGCTTTCACCGGGATGATCGGCGCAGCATTCAAGAATTGGGGAAGTGATGCGGCTATTGCTGGTGGAAGACGATACGATGATCGGCGAAGTAGTGCTCGACCTGCTAAGGGCCGAGCACTACGCCGTCGACTGGGTCAAGGACGGCGAGATGGCCGATACCGCGCTGTTGCAGTCGCAAAGCTACGACCTGGTGCTGCTCGACCTGGGCCTGCCGCGCAAGGACGGCCTGGAAGTACTGCGCTCGATGCGCGCGCGCCGCGACCGCACCCCGGTGCTGGTGGCCACCGCGCGCGATTCGGTCGAACAGCGCATCGCCGGGCTTGACGCCGGCGCCGACGACTACGTCCTCAAACCCTACGACCTCGATGAACTGCTGGCGCGCATCCGCGCCTTGCTGCGGCGCGCCGTGGGCCGCGCCGAACCGGTTTTCCAGTACAACAATATCGCGATCAATCCCGCCACCCGCGAAGTGCAGGTCGACGGCGCGCCGGTGACCTTGTCCGCGCGCGAATGGGCCGTGCTCGAAGCGCTGATCGCGCGCCCAGGCGTGGTGCTGTCGCGCGCCCAGCTCGAGGAAAAGCTGTACAGCTGGCGCGACGAGGTGTCCAGCAATGCCGTTGAAGTGTATATCCATGGCCTGCGCAAGAAGCTTGGCAGCGAATTGATCGTCAACGTGCGCGGGGTCGGCTACATGGTGCCCAAGCTATGACGATTTCGCATTCCCTGCGCGGGCGGCTGCTGTGGTTCCTGCTGGCCGCGATCACCATCGCCGCCATCGCCCAGGCATCGATCGCCTACCGCACCGCGCTGTCCGACGCCGACGAGATCTTCGACTACCACATGCAGCAGATGGCGCTGTCGCTGCGTTCCTCCGCGCCGCTGTCGAACATGGAAGCGCGCGAGAACGCCGGGGACGACGCCGAGAACAATGAACTGATGGTGCAGGTGTGGACGCCGGACGGCGTGCAGGTCTTCCGCACCACCTCGCGCGCGCAGCTGCCGCAGCGCGCGGTGCTGGGCTTCTCGAATGTCCAGGCGAACGGCACCACCTACCGCATCTTCTCGATCCAGACCAGCGCCCAGACGGTGCAGGTGGCGCAGGACATGGCGGTACGCCGCAACATGGCGGGCAGCCTGGCCTTGCGCACGGTGGGGCCGATCGCGGTGATGATGCCGATCCTGATGCTGGTGGTGTGGTGGGTCGTCAGCGGCTCGCTGGAGCCGGTGGCGCGGGTGCGTTCGCAGGTGGCGGCGCGCCAGGCGGACGATCTGTCGCCGGTGTCGGAACAGGGCCTTCCGGATGAAGTGCTGCCGCTGGTGCAGGAACTCAACGCGCTGTTCGGACGCGTGCAGACCGCGTTCGATACCCAGCGCACCTTCGTGGCCGACGCGGCGCACGAGCTGCGCACGCCGCTGGCCGCGCTCAAGCTGCAGGCGCAAAGCCTGGAGCGGGCCGACAGCATCGAAGCGCGCGAGCTGGCCGTGTCGCGCCTGTCGGCCGGCATCGAGCGCGCCACGCGGCTGGTGGAGCAGCTGCTGGTGCTGGCCCGCCAGGAGGCGTCGACGCCCGGCGTCAAGGTGGTGCAGCTGGACCTGGGCGAGCTGGCGCGGCGCACTGTCGGCGAGATGGCGCTGGCGGCGCAGAACAAGGGCGTGGACCTCGGCATCGAGCGCGCCGACAGCGTGCGCTTCGAAGGCGAGGCCGACGCGCTGGCGACGATGCTGCGCAACCTGGTCGACAACGCGATCAAATACACGCCGGCCGGCGGCACGGTCGATGTCGAAGTCAGGCAAGGGGAGGGCGGGCCGCTGCTGGTGGTCGAGGACAGCGGGCCTGGCATCCCGGCCGAGGAGCGCGAGCGCGTGTTCGACCGCTTCTACCGGATCGCCGGCAGCGAGGCGGGCGGCAGCGGGATCGGCATGGCCATCATCAAGGCGGTGGCGGACCGGCACAATGCGAAGCTGAGCCTGGAGCAGTCGGCGCGCCTGGGTGGCTTGAAGGTGTCTGTGCAATTTGCTGGCTAAGGCGGCGCTATTTGCCCGCAACGGCCAGTAGCGCCTTGGGATTCATCGTCGCAATTGCAAGCAAGGTACGGGCAGCACCGCTCGGCTGCTTTCGGCCTTGTTCCCACTCTTGTAACGTACGATTTGGCGTAGAGGGTGAGCAGGACAACTTCGGCGAATCCCGCCTGACTCCGGCACGACGTCACCAGCGGTGGGGTGCTCAGCAATGTACGCCGCAAATGCGCCGCGTTCTTCCTCCGTCCAATAGAGTGGCCATTGGCGTTGGAACAGTAGCGTTTCCACGACGGTGAGCATGTCACGAATATACGCGCCTTAGACGTAGGCCTGTCCATCGCGATCTGATGTCGACGATCGGTCGGACCGTCATTGTTGGCACTTTCTGGATCATGGGAAATGCAGTATTATTCATTGTTAAACAATCATCAATATTTACCAGCCGAAAGAGCACAGGCCAGAAGACAATCTGATACAAAGTACCTACATGCTGATGGAACGCTGCAAGCCAAACGAGCGTATATTGGTAGCATCGTAGTCAATTTCGCAAGAAGGAAATCGCCATGAACAAGCTCATGCAACTTGCCGCATTCGCTGCGGCTGCCGTGGTGGCAACGGCCAATGCTTCGGCCGGGGCAACAGTTACCTACGTCAATCCGGGCAAGATGACCGATGTGCCGCGCTTCCAGACCGACCGCGAGGCGATGGAAGAACAGCTCCTCGAGCATTTCAACAAGCTGGCAGCCAAATTGCCGGCAGGCCAGGATTTGAAAGTGGAGATCCTCGACATCGACTTGGCGGGCGACGTGTTTCCCCGCATCGCGCTGCAGAACGTGCGGGTCTTCAAGGGCCGCGGCGACTTCCCGCACATCCACCTGCGTTACCGCATCGAGCAGGACGGCAAGGTGATCAGCAGCGGTGAGCGCGAGCTGACCGACATGTCCTACATGATGGGCTTCAGCCGTTACCGCGACGACCTCTTCGGGCACGAGAAGCAGCTGCTCGACGACTGGTTCCGCAA
>JAKFDH010000103.1:0-2057 GCA_036676245.1 Massilia sp.
CGCCGAGGTGGCCATCGGCCCGCGCCAGATCATCGGCGTGTCCTGTTCGACCAGGAACCCGATCGACATGGTTTCCACCCCGAACGCCCGCATCGGTTCGATCGACTTGTTGTCCGGACTGTCTGGCTTGCCGCTCAGGCCGAGCATGGTCGGGATGCTGGGACCGTAGACGTCCGCATCGAGGATCCCGACTCTTGCGCCGTCTGCGTGCAGGGCCAGCGCGAGGTTCACTGCCGTGGTCGACTTGCCCACCCCGCCCTTGCCGGAACCAACGGCGATCACGTTCTTCACGCGCGGCGATGGTGACAGGCCTGGTTGTACCGCGTGCGCGCTGATTCGATGCTCCATCGAATGAAGCTCCTTGGGAATTCGGGATGCGGTCCATTTTACCCGTATCCCCTCCCGCGACGCCTGCTGAACGGGCGCCGGAAGCCGGTTCCATACGCCCCCGGATGCGGTATAAAGGCCGCGGCCTCCGGCACGACCGGAAACGGGTATCCGGGCCCAATCATCCACTGCCCCTGGGAGGGGAACATGCGCAACAAAATGATCGCCACCCTGATGGCATTGCCCCTGCTGGCGTTTTCGATGTCGGCGATGGCGGCTGACGCCATCGGTCGCTGGAAGACCATCGACGATGAAACCGGCAAGGTCAAATCCATTGTCGAGGTCTACAAGGCCACCAATGGCACCCTGGCCGGCAAGGTCGTCGAGATCCTGCATTCCGACAAGGGCCCCAACCCGTTGTGCGACAAATGCACGGGCGCCAACAAGAACAAGCCGGTCAAGGGCATGGTCATCCTCTGGAGCCTGAAGGCAGACGGCGACAACGCATGGTCCGGCGGCAAGATCATGGATCCGGCGAACGGCAAGATTTACAAATCCAAGGCCGAGCTCAAGGCTGGCGGCACCAAGCTGGATGTTTCCGGCTGCATCGCCTTCATCTGCCGCGCGCAGACCTGGGTACGCGAATAAGCGCTGCTCAATCGACCCGCCCGACACTTGGTTCGGCCCGGCACTTGCCGGGCCGAATCTTTTCCGGCTGGCATATTTGCCGTGCATGCGATAATCGCGTCCCCTTCGCACATCGCACCCCATGACCACCCGCACCGCGCTCGTCACCACCGCCCTGCCCTATGCCAACGGCCCGCTCCACCTTGGCCACTTGGTCGGTTACATCCAGGCCGACATATGGGTGCGCGCACGGCGCCTGCGCGGTGAAACAGTCCACTTCGTTTCTGCCGACGACACCCACGGCACGCCGATCATGCTGGCGGCGGAAAAAGCCGGGGTGACCGCGGAAGCGTTCATCGCCGGCATGCAGGCCTCGCACGAACGCGACTTCGCCGCCTTCGGCGTGGCTTTCGACCACTACGATTCGACCCATTCGGCGGCCAACCGCGAACTGACCGAGACCTTCTACGCCAGGTTGGAGACCGCCGGCCACATCGCACGTCGCAGCGTGGCCCAGTTCTACGACCCGGCCAAGGGCATGTTCCTGCCCGACCGCTACATCAAGGGCATCTGCCCCAACTGCGGCACGCCCGACCAGTATGGCGACAACTGCGAGAACTGCGGCGCCACCTACGCCCCGACCGACCTGAAGGAACCGAAGTCGGTGCTGTCGGGCGCCACTCCCGAGCTGCGTGATTCGGAGCATTATTTTTTCGAAGTCGGCCGCTTCCAGACCTTCCTGCGCGGGTGGCTGGCGGAAGATGTCGCGCTGCCCGGAGTCAAGGCCAAGCTGGCGGAATGGCTGGATGCCGAAGGCGGGCTGCGCGCGTGGGACATCTCCCGCGATGCGCCGTATTTCGGTTTCGAGATCCCCGGCGCGCCGGGAAAGTATTTCTACGTCTGGCTGGACGCGCCGATCGGCTACCTGAGCAGCTTCAGGAACCTCTGCGCGCGCAACGGGCTGGACTTCGAATCGCACCTCGTCGCCGGTACTCAGACCGAACTGCATCATTTCATCGGCAAGGACATCGTCAACTTCCACGGCCTGTTCTGGCCGGCGGTGCTGCATGGCGTGGGCTATCGCGCGCCTACGCGGTTGCACG
>JAKFDH010000104.1:0-34437 GCA_036676245.1 Massilia sp.
TACGAAGGCGTGGTGATCTCCCGTCGCAACCGTGGCCTGAACTCGAACTTCATCGTTCGCAAGATCTCGTCCGGCGAAGGCGTTGAGCGTACGTTCCAGCTGTATTCCCCGCTGATCGCATCGATCGAAGTCAAGCGTCGTGGTGATGTTCGCCGCGCCAAGCTGTACTATCTGCGTGAGCGTTCGGGTAAATCCGCACGCATCAAGGAAAAGCTGCCAAACCGCCGCGCTGCTGCAGCTCCTGCTGCGAAGTAATAGCGTTTGGACCAAAGAAAAGGCATCCTTCCGGATGCCTTTTTTTGTTTAAGGAATCTTTCATTGCCTAGAACACCATTCGATCCGACCCAGCTGCCGGTCGACGCCGTCGCCGGGGAGCCTGCCGTCGATGCCGCGCGCCTCGACGTGGCCTGGCTGCGCCGCCGCTTCGCCGAACCGCCCGCGTGGGAACCCGAACACCCGGAACTGGCCGTGTTCGACCTGGGGCCGGACATGACGGCCGCGTCGGTGCTGGTGCCGCTGGTGCAGCGCGAGCACGGCCTGTCGATGCTGCTGACCTTGCGCACCGCGCACCTGACCGACCACGCCGGCCAGATCAGTTTTCCGGGCGGGCGCGCCGAACCGGAAGACGCTTCGCCGATCGAAACCGCGCTGCGCGAAACCGAGGAAGAGATCGGCCTCGACCGCCGCCACATCGAGATCATCGGCAGCCTGCCCGATTATGTGACCGGCACCGGCTACCGCGTGACCCCGGTGGTCGGCCTGGTGGCGCCGCCGTTCGCACTGACGCCGGACCCGCACGAAGTGGCCGAGATTTTCGAAGTGCCGCTGGCCTTCCTGATGGACGGCGCCAACCACCAGCGCCTGTCGTTCGACATGCCGAGCGGGAAGGGCCGGCGCAGCTTCTATGCGATGCCGTATGAACGCTTCTTCATCTGGGGCGCCACCGCAGGAATGCTGCGCAACCTGTTCCACTTCCTGCGCGCCTGATCGGTCTTCCGGCGGCCTCTATAATGGTGGGCGATTAGTTTGATTCCAGCCCGGCTCTGCGCTATCGTAGCGGGCAACGGCGGTATTGCATTATTTCAAAAAGGATCATTAATGACATTTCTGTCCATTCTTTGTGCGTTGCTGATCGAACAGCTCAAGCCCCTGCGCGCGGACAATCTGATTTATGCCGAGATCAAGGCCTTCGCCATGCGCATGGAACACTGGTTCAATGCGGGCGAAGCGAGCCACGGCCGGATGGGATGGTTCCTGATGATGGGCGCACTGCTGCTGCCGACGGCCGCCATCTACTGGACCTTGCTGCATTTCGGCTGGATCTTCGCCGCCTTCGCCTGGAACGTGCTGATCGTCTACCTGACCCTCGGCTTCCGCCACTACAGCCATTACTTCACCTCGATCCAGATCGCGCTCAACGCCGGCGACGAGGCCCAGGCGCGCAGCCTGCTGGCCGAATGGACGCGCATCGACACGGTGGGCATGGAAGCGACCGAGATCGCCCGCATCGCCGTCGAGAAAGCGCTGGTCACCACGCACCGCAATGTGTTCGGCGTGTTCTTCTGGTTCCTGATGCCGCTCGGCCCCGCGGGCGCCGTGATGTACCGCGTATCCGAATACCTGGCGCGTGCCTGGAACGAGCCTGAGCACATGCGCAACGAAGCGTTCGGCCAGTTTGCGGCCAAGGCTTTCTACTGGATCGACTGGCTGCCGGTGCGGCTGACGGCGATCGCGTTCGCCGTGGTCGGCAACTTCGAGGATGCGGTCTACGCATGGCGCAATTTCGCGCACCGCTGGGCCGACGAGGCGCGCGGCATCATCCTGGCGGCGGGCGGCGGCGCGATGGGCGTGCGCCTGGGCACACCGAACGAGAATGCATCGAAAGTGCTGCCGCCGGACGCGGCCACCGTCGATTCGAGCGACAGCGAAAGCGAAGTGCTGCCGGGCGAAGAGCCGAACGTGCGCGCGCTGCAAAGTACCGTGGGCCTCGTTTGGCGCGCGCTGCTATTATGGATGATGCTGCTGCTGTTGCTGTCCGGCGCGGTGTGGCTGGGCTAGGGCCGCTCGCCTGGAAAGAGGGCAGGGTGCCGGGTTTCGTGGCCAAATCAGCGCATTCTGCGTTTTCAGGTCTTCTATAAGATATAATACCTAAGTTGTCCCGAACTACCCACGCGGCTTGCCGCGATCCACGCTGACCTCTTGCCCCTACACGTCGCCCTATGGCCGAGTCACCGCACAACAAGAAGGCACTCGCTGAAGAGTTCTTCATTCTTGGCCTCACCAGCAATGGCAGGCAATTCCGCCCGAGCGACTGGGCCGAGCGCCTGTGCGGCGTGATGTCCTGCTTCCAGCCGGAAGGTTCGGGCGGGCGCAATGCCCACCTCAAGTATTCCCCCTATGTGCGCCCGACGGTGCTGAACGGCGTCAAGGCCGTGGTCGTCAATGCCGCCCTGAAGGACCTGGAGCCACTCGCCTACCACTTCGTCCGCGATTTCGCCAAGGACAACGACCTGCAGGTCGTCGACGCCTGCGTGTTGCCTCTTCCTGGCGAATCAAAGCCCTGACGCCCCCGAATGGATTGAGCAAGATCAAGGCTGCGCCGGATAGCCCGCGTTAGCGTTATCTTATCGCGTACATTCCTGCGCACGCGCAATTCTGAGGGAGGCTATCATGCGTATAGGCGAGATCTGCACCGTCCAGACCATCTACTGCAAACGCGACGAATCCGTCCAGGGCGCAGCCTTGATGATGCGAAAGCACCATGTCGGCGACCTGGTCGTGGTCGAGGAAGCGGATGGCCGGCCCGAACCCGTGGGCATCGTCACCGACCGTGACATCGTCGTCTCCGTCATCGCGCTCGGCCTCGATCCGGCCAGCCTGCTGGTCGGCGACATCATGAGCGACGACTTGCTGACCACGTCGGAAGACGACGACGTTTATGAAACCATCGAGCGGATGCGCCACCGCGGCATCCGGCGCGTCCCCGTCGTCAACGGCGAGGGCGGCTTGACCGGAATCGTCAGCGTCGACGACCTGCTCGAATTCCTGGCCGAGGAAATGGGCGAATTGTCGCGCATCGCCTCGCACCAGCAGTCGCGCGAGAAGCGCGCCCGCCAATAGTGAGGTAGTGACAATTTATTACAAAAGACATCACGCAAAATCACAACAATCGCTCATCGGGGGATTGCCTGATTGCCCAGTCAGCAGTATGATGTTTCCATAGAGCATTAAATGTTGACATAGTACACTGACGGAGAAACAACATGGCAGTTAGGCAGAAACACGACGGCATCTCATTCGACGGCAAAGTCGTGCTGGTGACGGGGGCCGCCGGCGGTATCGGGCGTGCGGCGGCGCTGGCTTTCGGCAAGGCGGGCGCCTGCGTCGTCGTGGCCGACGTGTCGGTCGATGGCGGCCACGCCACGGCGGCGATGATCGTGGAGCAGGGCGGCAAGGCGCTGTTCGTGCAAACCAACGTCACGCGCGCGAACGAAGTCGAGGCGCTGATCGACAAGATCGTCGTGCATTACGGCCGGCTCGACTGCGCCTTCAACAATGCCGGCATCGAGGAAGAGCACCTGCCGCTGGCCGATGCCGACGAAGCGCTGTTCGACCGCATCATGGCCGTCAACGTCAAGGGCGCCTGGCTGTGCATGAAGTACGAGATCCGCCAGATGCTCAAGCAGGGGCATGGCGCGATCGTCAACACCGCGTCGGTGGCCGGCCTGGTCGGCGCGCCGACGCAGCCGATCTACGCCGCCAGCAAGCATGCGGTGGTGGGCATGACCAAGACCGCGGCCGCCGAGTATGGCCGCGCGGGGATCCGCATCAACAGCGTGTGCCCGGGCGTGATCAACACGCCGATGCTGGCGCGCGCGCTGGACCGCGAGCCGCAGCGCGAGAAGAAGCTCAAGAACGTGCACCCGATCGGGCGCTTCGGCGAAGCGGCCGAGATCGCCGACGCGGCCCTGTGGCTGTGCAGCGACCATGCGTCGTTCGTGACCGGCCACCAGCTGGCGGTCGACGGCGGCTTGACGGCGATTTAGTTTCATACCCTACGGGTTTGTATTCCCGGTCGCAGGTCTCGTTACGTGGTACTCAGCTCCGCCACGAAGTCATACATATCCCCGCGGAAGTAAGACCGGCAAAACTCGACCGCCCGCCCGTCGCGCAGGAAGCCGAGCCGCTCCACGCATAAGCCCGCATCGCCTTCCTTCGACTGCAGCAGCTTGGCCTGCTCGGCGTTGAGCAGCAGCGCCGACAGCCGCTGCAGCGCGCGCACCGGCCGGTTGCCCGCCGCTTCCAGCGCCTCGTACATCGAAATCCCCACCGCCTCGAGCGAAGGCAGCGCGCCGGCCACGATGGTCGCGTACTCGAGGCACATCGGCATGTCGTCCGCATAGCGGATCCGGTTGAAGCGGTACACCGGCGCGCCCGGCGACAGCCGCAGCCGCAAGGCTTCCTCCGGCGTCACCGTGCCTTCGGAACGCTTGATCCATACGCTGCGCGGCGTGCGCCCGCGCGCCCGCATGTCCTCGGAGAACGAGGTCAGCTTCGCAAAGTTCTTCTCGATCCGGGTGTTGATGAAGTTGCCCGACCCCGGCCGCTTGACCAGCAGGCCTTCGGCCACCAGGCCGTCGATCGCCTTCCTGACCGTGATGCGCGACATGTCCAGGTCGAGCGCCAGTTGCCGCTCCGCCGGCAGCGCCTCGTCGGGCCCGAATACGCGCTTGTCGATCGCCTCGCGCAGTGCCCGCTGCAGTTGCTGGTACAGGGGCAGGCTGCTGGTCCGGGCCAGGTCTTGCAGGATGGCGGCGAGTGAGGTCATGCGGGCTTTCTGTGTCCTAAGTGGTACACGTTCGTTGCGGTGGACCCGATAATACCAAAAAAAGACCACACGTAAAGCCATGCCCCTCAAACAAGCCCGAATATTGGCGGAACGACCAGACCACTTCCCGAAAATCCCCAAAAATGGGTGTTTTGTTATGCGTGCATATGAAAAAATTATCGGAATTGGTAGTGTTCTGGTATTAAACAAGGGTATATTGGCGTTAGATTGGTTTTGAAGGTGGTTGTACCAAGCAGTGAAAAAAAGTATTCGTCCAAAAAAACCGGCTTTGACACGGAGCCAACACCAGGGGGAAGTATATGAAGCGCAATCAGGCAGTACGTAACAATAAAGCGAAGGTCTCGACGCAGACCAACCTGACACCAATCGCGGCAGCGGTCGGTATCATGGTGCTGTGCACCAGCATCGCGGCGCAGGCGCAGCAAGCCGCCGATGCGCCGAAAAAAGGCGACGAAGTCCAGCAAGTCTATGTGCAAGGTATCCGCGCTGCTCTTCAGCAATCCTTGAACCAGAAGAAGAACGCCGAATCGCATGTGGAAGTGATCACCGCCGAAGACATCGGCAAGATGCCTGACAAAAACGTGGCCGACTCCCTGCAGCGCGTGCCTGGCGTGAACGTCAGCAACGCCGGCGCCAGCGAAGGCGGCTTCGACGAAAACGACCGCGTCTCGATGCGCGGCACCAATGCCAACCTGACCCAGACCCTGATCAACGGCCACGGCGTCGCCTCCGGCGACTGGTTCGTGCTGAACCAGACCACCCAGGTCGGCCGCAGCGTCAGCTACACCCTGGTGCCGTCGGAACTGGTCGGCTCGGTCGTTGTCCACAAGAGCTCGGAAGCGAGCCTGATCGAGGGCGGCGTCGCCGGTTCGGTCGATATCATCACCCGCAAGCCGCTCGAATTCAAGAACAATGTGACCGCCGAAGCCTCGATCGGCGTGGTCCACGCCCAGCTGCCGAAGAAGACCGACCCGCAATTCTCGGCCCTGGTCAACTGGAAGAACGACGCCAAGACCTTCGGCGCCTTGCTGCAAGTGTTCTCGGAAAAACGCCACCTGCGCCGCGACGGCCAGGAGATCCTTTCCTACGACAAGATCGAAGCGGGCAGCCCGATGGCCCTGGCCAAGCCGGACCTGGCCAACGCCTACTATCCTGGCTTCCTCGGCGCGGCCCTGTTCCAGCAGGTGCGCAAGCGCGAAGGCGCGCTGGTCGACCTGCAGTTCAAGCCTAGCCGCGAACTGAACATCGACGTGAACGCGTTCTCGTCGAAGCTGTCGGCATCGAATACCAACGACAACTACCTGCTCAACGGCGGCAACATCATCCAGAAGGGCAATGGCCAGCTCCCGAGTTCGTACACGGTCAGCGAAAAGAATGGCGTCAAGACCCTGACCAGCGCCGTGTTCGCGCCGGTGGCCGGCACCAATTACAACGAATACGACCAGATCTCGCGTCCTGGCGCCGAAGCGACCGCCAACTTCCTGGCGCTCGACCTCAAGTATCGTCCGACCGAAGAGCTGACCTTCAACGTCAAGGGCGGCACCTCGAAGGGCAAGGGCCGCACCCCGCGCCAGGACGTGATCGCATGGAACGGCGCCACCGGCACCGGCGCCTCGTACAAATTGAATGGCCTGGGCAGCGCAGCGGATTTCGCGTTCGGCAGCAACAATGCGGCCGCGTCGCCTAGCGCCACCAGCAACGCCGGCTTCGGCTGGATGTTCGGCGACCAGAACGTCAACGTGGAAGACAAGGAACAGTGGCTGCAGCTCGACGGCGAGTTCAGCACCAAACTTGGCGCCTTCAACCTGGTCAAGTTCGGCGTGCGTTCGGCCGACCATGACCGCAGCTCGAAAGACATCATCGGCCAGGGCCCCAGCTGTTCGACCCGCACCGACAACGGCGGCGGCCCGGGCTTCTTCTGGGGCGCACCGCTCGCGTCGCAATACTTCTGCCTCAACGGCGCCAATTCGCCGTACAACCCGGCCAACTGGCCGGCGGCCGCGGCGGCGTATCCGGGCAACTTCGGCAGCAACCTGGGCGGCACCTTCCCGCGCAATGTGTTCCGCTACACCGCCGAACAACTGGCCGCCTTCAATGAGAAGTTCAGCACCCGTCCGACCGACGGCACCCGCGAAGACTTCGGCAACGAGTTCACGCTGAACGAGAAGACCCGCGCTGCCTACGTGCAGGGCAATTTCGAAGGCGAAGGCTGGAGCGGCAACATCGGCCTGCGCTATGTGCAGACCAAGGAGCATGCGATCACCAACGTCGGCCTGCCGGGCGACACGCCGGCCAACCTGCCGGGCGTCGACTACAACTCGCTGTTCGGCATCTTCCGTCCGACCCACACCAACGTCACCCACACCGACGTGCTGCCGAGCGCGAACCTGCGCATCGAACTGCGCAAGGACCTGATCGCGCGCTTCGCCGTGTCGAAAACGATGACCCGTCCGGACTACTCCTCGCTGGTCGGCACCTTCACCCTGACGCCGCCACCGGCGATGGGCCTGAAAGGCTCCGGCAGCGGCGGCAATCCCTTCCTGAAGCCGGTCCGTTCCACCAACTTCGACGCCTCGCTGGAATGGTACTTCGCACCGAAGTCGCTGGTGTCGGGCAGTGTCTACGTCATGGACCTGACCAACTACATCGGCCAGGGCACCAGCACCGCGACCTACAAGACCTACACGGAAGCGACGAAGCTCACGCACCCGAACGGTTTCGACGCCGAGTACCTGATCACGTCGCCGATCAACAGCACCGGCAACGTCAAGGGTGTCGAGCTGGCCTGGGAGCAGCCGCTGTTTAACAACTTCGGCTTCGCCACCAACGTCACGCTGACCGACGCCAAGGACGACAGCGGCGCCAAGGTGCTCGGTTCGTCGAAGAAGACCTACAACATCAGCGCCTACTACGAAGATGAGAAGTTCAATGCCCGCATCACCTACGGCCATCGCTCGGACGCCTATGTCGGCCTTGACCGCGGCACCGAGTTCAACCAGGTCGGTAGCGGCGACGTGAACGCATCGCTGGGCTACACGCTCAACGACAAGATCTCGTTCTCGCTCGACATGCGCAACCTGAACAATCCGAAGCTGAAGTACTACGCCCTGAATGAAGACCAGCCACGTTCGGTCTACCAGAACGGCCGCCAGTTCTTCCTGACGATGCGCGCCAAGTTCTGATGCCTGGCACTAGCAGCCTTTAGGTAGAATCAATGACGGCGGGATGCATCCGCCGTCATTTTTTTTTGGGCCTCCAATGATCCAGCAACAAGCCATTCCCGAAATCGCCGACGTCGATCCTGCCACCTTCCACCAGGAGATCGTGCCGCTGCATAAGCCTGTGGTCATGCGCGGCATCGTCAGGGACTGGCCGGTCGTCCAGTACGCCCGGCGCTCGCCCGACGCCGTGTGCAGCTACCTGAAGGCCTTCGACACCGGCGCCGACGTGAACGCGATCATGACGCCGCCCGGCACCGGGGGCCATGTCGGCTACAGCGAAGGACTGAAAGGCTTCAGCTTCGTGCGCAACCGGCTGCCGCTGGCGGCCGTCATCACCCAGCTGCAGCGCTACCTGGGCGCGCCGGACGCGCCATCGCTGGCCGCGCAGAGCGCCCTGATCGCCGAAGCGATTCCCGGCTTCCTCGACGAGAACCGGCTGCCGCTGCTGGCGGCGTCGGTCCAGCCGCGCATCTGGCTGGGCAACACGATCACCGTGCCGGCCCACTTCGACGAGGCCCACAACATCGCCTGCTGCGTCAGCGGACGGCGGCGCTTTACGCTGTTTCCGCCGGAGCAGGTGTCCAACCTGTACATCGGCCCGATCGACTTCACGCCCGCAGGCGCGCCGGTCAGCATGGCCACCGCCGACTTCGACAAGTACCCGCGCTACCGCGATGCGCTGGCGGCGTCGATGGTGACCGAGCTGGAGCCGGGCGACGCGGTCTACATCCCCTCGCTGTGGTGGCACCGGGTCGAATCGATCGGCGTACTCAATATCCTGATCAACTACTGGTGGGGCGGGGCCATCGGCGTGACCGACCGCGCCAGCTCGCCGACCAACGCCATGATGCACTGCCTGGCCAATATGCACGACCTGAGCCCGCCGCTGCGCGAGGCATGGAAGGCCGTGTTCAACCATTTCGTCTTCGACAGCGCGAATGCCGCCGCCCATATCCCGGAACACCGGCGCGGCGTGCTCGGTGCGATGTCGGAACAGGACATCCGCAAGATCAAGGATGTCCTGATCGAGCAACTGAAAAAATAAGGAAGCGCAATGCTATTCAATCCAAAAAACGCCGCCGGCCTGGCGCTGGCCCTCGCGCTGTGCGCCTCGGCGGCGCAGGCCGCACCACGTTTCGTCGCCGGCCCGTACAAGCACACGGCGATGCACCGCCAGCCCTCGCACGCGATCACGATCGCCCCCGACGGCATACCGGTGCCGGCGGTCGCCTTCGGAAAGCGCATGTTCGGCCCCGGCACGATGAGCTGGGCCTTCGCCACCGGCGAGTGCGGCGAGGAGCGCTGGGGCGAGGAGGGCGGGCAGGAGATCGCCGACGCCAACGTGGCCGCGTTCGACAAGGCCGGCGTCGGCTACATCGTCTCGACCGGCGGCCAGGGCGGCCTGTTCACCTGTGCGACCGACGCCGGCATGGAGCGCTTTGTCCAGCGTTATATGTCGAAGCGCCTGGTCGGTATCGACTTCGACATCGAGGATGCGCAAACGCCGGAACAGATCGACTCGCTGGTGGCGCGCGCCGTGCATATCCAGAAGAAGCACCCGGACCTGCGGTTCAGCTTCACGGTCGCCACCCATGCGGCATCGGACGGCAGCCGCAAAAGCCTGAACGCGAAAGGCGAGACGATCCTGGCGGCGGCGCGCAAGGCCGGCCTGCGCGACTACACCTTCAACCTGATGGTGATGGACTACGGGCCGCCGAAGCAGGAGAACTGCGTGGTGCGCGCCGGGGTGTGCGACATGGGTCTGTCGGCCGTGCAAGCGGTGCGCAACGTGCACAAGAAGTATGGGATCCCGCTGTCGCAGATCGAGATGACGGCGATGATCGGCGTGAACGACGTGCCGGATAACGACACCACCCTGCGCGACGCGCGCATGATGGCCAGGGCGGCGCGCTCGATGAAGCTGGCGGGCCTGCATTTCTGGTCGATCGACCGCGACCGTCCGTGCAGCGAGCCGGCCAAGGGCGCCAGCGCGGTTTGCAGCACGATGGATGTCAAGGCCGGCGAGTTCAACCGCATCCTGAGCGAATAGGGCGAGGGAGCCGCTCCGCCGTCCCAAAAACACCTTATGCCGATTGCATCAATCGAACGCATTTATCCAGCCTGTGAGAGTTTGCGCATTTTTCGCGTCGGCAAAATGCTATCCTTTTCGCCGTCGCGGGACTATCCGCATAGCAAACAGGAAAACCATGTTGAAAACCGTCTTCGCCTTGCTGGCATGCCTGCTGGTGGGCGCGCCGTCAGCCGTTCATGCGGCCGCAGCACCACCGGCGCTTCGCAACGCAGGGTTCGAACAGAAGGATGCGGCGACCGGTGCGCCGGTGGACTGGGGTGTCAACGGTATCGGCCACCAGGCGCGCGTCGAGTGCCTGCCGGACTGCGTTGTGCGCTTCGAGCCTTCGGCTTCGCACAAGGCCGGCGACTTTACGCCGATGATGCAGCGGCTGCCGCTGGGTGGTGCGGCAGGGCACAAGCTGATCCTGTCGGGATCGATCCGCACCGAGAAGATTGACGAAGATGGTTTTGCCGCGCTGTGGCTGCGGGTCGACGGTGCGGCGGGTATGGCCGCAATCGACAACATGATGAACAGGGCGCCCAAGGGCAGCACCGGGTGGACGCCATTTGAAGTTGCCGTATCGGTGCCCCCGAATGCTTCCCACATCATGGCCGGTGTGATGGTCAAAGGTTCGGGCACGGCCTGGTTCAGCAAACTGCAGTTGCGGGTGGACGACTCGGTCGTGGTTGGGCCAATGAAGCGTTTGGACATCAAGATTGCGCCCCGTCCCGTTCCTTCGCAGGCGCTCTTGGACGACGCGGCCCTGCAACTGGCGAAGAGCGACATCCCGGCCATCTCCACCGCCTGGCGCGACGACGTGCTGGCGCGGCGCCAGGTCATCCGCTCGCTGTTCAGCGACGATTTCAGCGACCTGCAATTCCTGAAGCCGCTATTGGCGGGCAAGCGGGTCATCCAGCTTGGCGAGAGCGGCCATGGCGTGGCCGAATTCAACTGGATGAAAGCGCGGCTGATCCGCTTCCTGCACGCGGAAATGGGCTTCGACGTGCTGGCCTTCGAAAGCTCGCTCGACCAGTGCTATGAAGCCGACCGGATTGCCGGAACGATCGATGCCCCCAAGCTGATGCAGAGCTGCATTTTTGGCATCTGGTACAACGCCGAAGTGACGACCGTGTTCGACTATCTGAACGCCACGCGCAAGGCGGGCGGCAAGCTGACGCTGGCAGGCTTCGACACCCAGGACAGCACCTGGTACAACGGCAGCAGATACGAGCGCATGCGCGGCATGCTCGAGACGCTGGACTCGCCGCTGGGCAAGGTCCTCGAAGCGATGGAGGCGGATCTCAGGGGGGCCACGAAGCCGCTCAGCGCCGAGGTCAGCGCCAAATTGCTCGCATACTATCGCGAGGCGGCTGCGCTCCTGGGCTCGAACCGTCCACGACTGCTGGCCGCGGGGAAAAACGCGGAAGAAGTGGACCTGACTGCGCAAGCAGCGCGCTCGCGCGTGCGCTACGTCCAGCAACTGAGCCGTCCGATGGGAGGCACGGACGGTCCGGCGATCCGCGACGAGGGCATGGCTGACAACCTGGACTTCCTGCTCGACAAAATGTACCCGAAGCGAAAAGTCATCGTATGGGCACACAATGCGCACATCGCGAAGGACAGGGGCGCCGGCATGCCTAAAATGATGGGAGCCTACGTGGCCGAACGGCGCAAGGCGGAGGTCTACACGATCGGCCTGTACATGAACCGCGGCGCGGCGAACATGAATAATCAGCAGACCTACCAGATTGCGCCCGGTGGCCCGGACACGATGGAAGCCGTGCTCGCCAACGGTGGCCTCAAATACGCCTTCGTCGACTTCAGCCGCGCCGGGCCGGGCGCGGGCGCCGACTGGATCTTCAAGCCGATCGTGGCGCGCGAGTGGGGCACCAATCCGACGCGCATCACGCCGGTGGACAGCTACGATGGCGTGATCTACATCGATACGGTCACGCCTCCGGGCAAGTGAATCCGGAGCTACTTGGGCCGTGGCGCCCGCAGCGCGCGGTCCGGCTGCGACAGCCGCCCGGCCCGCAGTTCTTCGACCGCCTTCATCACCGCGCGCGCGACGTTGCGCACCTCTTCCTGGAAACCGAGGTCGCGGTCGAGCGCTTCGTGGCTGTCGGCATAGCTTTCGTAGTAGCCCAGGTAGCGGTCCAGGCGCGCCAGGCTGCCCGCGTCCACCAGGCCCATCCAGTCGAGCCAGTCGGTCAGGCTGCGCCGCAGGCCTTCGACGCCGGCCACGTCGCCGTGCACCACCACGCCATAGGCGCGGTCGGCCAGGTGTTTCGGATAAGCCCAGCCAGCGCGTTCGATCTGCTTGGCCAGTTCCGCCTTCTTGCCCTGGGTCGAGGTCGGGTCCGGGTTGCCGCCGTCGGCGCACACCAGCCGGTCGATCATCAGCTTGAGCACCGACGGCGCCTGGTACCAGTACACGGGCGTCAGGATGATGATCCCGTGCGCCGCCACCCATTTTTCATAGATTTCGTTCATCCAGTCGCCGGTCTGGCGCGTCGCGTGGTTCGGATAGCAGCTGCACGGCCAGTGGCACAGGGGCATGGCGGTCGACACGCAGCCCTTGCACGGATGGATGTGGCGGTCGTAGTCCGAGGTCAGCAAGCTGAGGTCGAGCAGGTCGACCTCGACCGCGCCGGCCTCCAGCACCTCCCTGGCCCAGTTGGCCATGCGCCAGGTCTTCGAGACCTCGCCCGGGCAGCTGCCGTCGTTGCGCGCGGCGCCGTTGATCAGCAGTACGCGCGAGCGGGTGGCCGGGTCGCGCTGCACCTCGGCCGCGGCCAGCAGCCGGTCGCGGGTCTCCTTCCATTCGACGGAAAGCGCATAGCCCGGGTCCTCGAACCCGGGGCCGGCCTCGACGGTGACCGGCGCCTTGTGGCCGGCGCGGTAGTTTTCCCAGGCGACCTGCTCGACCTGGTCGAGGGCGGGGCCGACGGCCTTGAACGCAGGATCCCGGAACGAGCGCAAGAACGCCAGCTTGAATTCATCCCGCGCCAGCGGCGCCGGCGCCTGTCCTTTGCGTGGAGCGCTCATGATTTTCCTTTCGTTGTAGCAAAACTGATTATGAAATCAATTTCACAGAAAGAAAGTACGTTGTCTAACATATGCGCATAGACAGTGCCCGACGCGCATGCTATATAGTTGGTATTTACGAATATTCACTTTGGGCAATGGCGACACTATACGAAATCCTAGGGCTCGGCAGGAATGCGACGGCGGAGCAGGTTGACCAGGGCTTCCTGGTGCAGTCCGAGAAAATCAAGGCCAGCGAACCGGACGCCGATGCGGCGCGGGTGCGCCTGCATGCGATCCGCGAAGCCTACGACATCCTGTCGTCGCCCTCGCGGCGGCAGGCCTATGACAGCAAGCTCGACCGGCCGGCCGCGGTCAGCTACGAGGTGGTCGAGGCGGCCGCGGTGCCCTGGGCGAAGATCGGCATTGGCGTGGTGCTGCTGGGCGCCCTCGTGTTCGGCTACCAGAAGAAGGTCGAATCCGACGTGCGGCGCGCAGCGCTGGCCCAGCAGGCGCTGATTGCCAAGGCCGAGGCGGAGCGTGCGGCATTGGAGGCGGAGGCGGCCGAATCGCGCCTGGCGCAGGGCATCCTGGCCGACCGCGAAAAGGCTGAATACAAGCGGCAGCGCGAACTGGAGCAGGCGCGCCGCGACGGCGAACGTATCCATGCGACCTTGCAGCAGGAGGCCGAGCGCGATGTGTACCGCCAGCGGCAGGAGCACGAGGCCGAGCGCCGCGAGCGCGAACGGGCGCAATACGACAAGGTCCGCGAGGAACAGATGGCCAAGCAGCGCATCGACCAGCAGAATGCGGCGATGCGCCGCGCGCTCGAGATCCGCGTGCGCACGCCGGACTGAGCGCGGTTCAAGCGAAAAAAAACCCGGTCTTCACCGGGTTTTTTTATCCGCTGCGCGCTTACTTCGCGGCGACTGGCGCGGTGCCTGCCGTCTTCAGGTGGATGGTCCAGTACTTGGCCAGGTCGGTCAGGCCGTCGTCGCCCTTCAGGGTTTCGAGGATCTTCAGGGCGTCGTCCTTGCGGCCGGCCTTGGCGTAGGCGATCGCCATGTGCAGCTTCGGTTCGTCCGGACGCTTGAAGCCGCCCTTGGCGATGCCCTTTTCCATCAGGCTGATGCCTTTTTCGTTCTGGCCCATGGTCACGAAGGCGTAGCCGAGGTTGACCAGCGCCAGGCCGTCCTTCGACTTGCTCGCCTTGTCTTCGTCGCCTGCGATGGTCTTGGCGTCGTCCGCCGCGCCCTTGGCGGCCTTGTCGCGCAGCTGCTTGTGCTTGGCCGCGTTGCTGCCGGAGCCCAGCACGCCGGCGGCGTAACCCTGGTCGACGATCTTCTTCGCTTCGGTCATCTGGCCGGCCAGCAGCGCCAGTTCGGTCAGCTCCGTGTATTCTTCGGGCGCCATGACCTTGTTGGTCGAGTTCAGCAGGCGGTAGACATCCAGGCTCCAGCGGCTGTTGAAGGTCGGCTTGCTCTGCATGCGGCCCAGCAGGTCGGTCCAGTAGTCGTCCGACGGGGCGTGCACGACCAGCTGTTCCAGCGCCGCGACGTAGGTCGTCATGTCCTTGAGCTTGTGCGAAACGCCTGCCAGCAGGCGCAGTTCCTCGGCGTCCGGCTTGCCGCCGCCTTCGGCCGCTTTCAGCACCGGCAGCAGTTCGGTCTTCGCGTTGGCGTAATCCTGGGTGTTGACATAGGCGCGCACCAGCATGCCGTGCGCCTTTTGCGGCGTGCTGCTCTGGGCCTGGTAGGACTTGAGCAGTTCGATCGCCTTCGGGTAGTCCTTGGCGCGCAGCTTGATGTCGGCCATGGCCAGCGTGAAATCGGCTTTTTCGGCCGGGCTCAGGCGGCCCGAGTTGATCGACGCTTCAAGGCCGATCCAGGTCAGCGCTTCGTCGCCGCTTGCCGCGCCCAGGGCCAGCTTCATGCGGTCGATGACGTAGGCTTCGTACGGCGTACGGTTCGGGAACGCTTCGGCAGCCGTGATCTTTTCCTTCACTTCAGGGTACTTCTTGGCCGCCATCAGCTCCTTGATCATGTTCGGATCCAGCAGTTTGAACATTTCGGCGCGCACCGATTCGGGCTTGGGCGCGTCCGCGGCCGGCGCGGCAGGCTTGGCTTGGGCGTGTGCGCTGGCGAGCAGTGCGGGCGTGGCGTTGAAGCCAATCGCTGCCAGGATCAGGCTGATACGGGCAAGACGGAGGTGGGACATGGAGGATCCTTCAATCAAATTCAAAATGGGGTGAAGCCAAGGCCATAACGCCGATGGAGGGCAAGTCGTGCACATGCAGAAATTGCAATCCCGGGCGCAGCCGAGGGCATATTCTCCCACAAAGTTATAAAACCGACTCTACAATCGTGCGCGCGAAGGCGCGGCCGTCCGAATCGAACAGGTGGCAATGGGCGGCCGGCAGATGCAGCGCCATGCGCGCCCCGGGGGCCAGCGCCGCATCCGGCATGCTGCGCGCGGCCACCAGCGCCTCGCTGCCGGGCAGATCGGCGTAGGCCACGCTCTGGTCGCCCAGGTATTCCACGTGGCGCACCTGCGCTTCGACCAGGTTGCCCATGGCCGCGGCGCCGGCCTGCACGGCCAGATGTTCGGCGCGGATGCCGAGCGTGACCGGCGCACCCTGCACGGCGCCGGCGCCGTCCACCGCGGCTTCGACCAGCGCGCCGCCGGCGGTGCGCACCCGGACCCGGCCCGGCGCCGCCGATTCGACCGTGGCGGCGATGAAGTTCATCTTCGGCGCGCCGAGGAAGCCCGCCACGAACTGGTTGGCGGGGCGGTTGTACAAATCCTGCGGCGTGCCCACCTGCTCGATGCGCCCGCCGTTGAGCACGACGATGCGCTGGCCCAGCGTCATCGCCTCGACCTGGTCGTGCGTCACGTAGATCATCGTGGTCTTCAGTTCCTTGTGCAGGCGGCTGATCTCGACCCGCATCTGCACGCGCAGGCTGGCGTCCAGGTTCGACAGCGGTTCGTCGAACAGGAATACCTCGGGCGTGCGCACGATGGCGCGTCCGATCGCCACGCGCTGGCGCTGGCCGCCGGACAGCTCTTTTGGCTTGCGCTGCAGCAGGTGGCCGATCTGCAGGATGGCGGCGGCGCGCTGCACCGCCTCGTCCAGCGCCGCGCCCTTGCGGCCGGCCAGGCGCAGCGAGAACGCCATGTTCTCGTAGACCGACATGTGCGGGTACAGCGCGTACGACTGGAACACCATGGCCAGCCCGCGCTGCGCGGGCGGGACCGTGTTGGCCAGCTTGCCGCCGATATGCAGTTCGCCGCCGCTGATCTCTTCGAGGCCGGCGATCATGCGCAGCAGCGTCGATTTGCCGCAGCCGGACGGGCCGACGAAGACGACGAACTCGCCGTCCGCGATGTCGAGATCGATGCCGTGCAGGACGCCGGCCTTGTCGTCGTAGCGCTTGGTGATGCCCTTTAGCGTGACCTGTGCCATGTTGTTTATGCCGCCTTATTGCGCCGTTGCCGCCGCCGGGGCGGCGGACGTTTCGTTCTGCTGGATCGCGCTCATCGGGATCAGCTGGGACATGATCGCCACCGGGATCGCGGCCGCCAGCACCCAGAGGAAGAAGTTCTGGTAGCCGAGGGCGACCTGGATGTCGCCGCTGACCCATTTGAACAGCGAGAAGCCGAGCTGCATGATGCCGGTCGCGAAGGCGTAGTGCGCGGTCTGGTATTTTCCGGGCGCGACCACCTGCATCATGTACAGGATCAGGCCGACGAAGCCGAAGCCATAGCCGAACATCTCGACGCTGAGCGCGCCGCCGATGACCGACAGGTTGGCCGGCTGGGCCGCGGACAGGTACCAGAACACGAGGTTGGGCAGGTTGACCGCCAGGATCAGCGGCAGGATCGCGCGCTTGAGGCCGAGCCAGGACGTGAAGTAGCCGCCGGCGATGCTGCCGACGATGAAGGCGACCGTGCCGACGGTGCCGTACACGGCGCCCACTTCGGCGGTGGTCAGGCCAAGGCCGCCCAGGTTGCGCGCCTCGCGCAGGAACAGCGGGCCGATGGTCTGCACCTGGGCCTCGCCGGCCCGGAACAGGATGATGAACAGGATGCACACCCAGATGCCGGGCTTGCGGAAGAACTCGACGATCACTGCGCCCAGCGTGCGCGCGATGGCGGCGGCATCGGTGCCGACCGCCAGCTGGTTCTTCGCCGGCGGCAGCGCCCAGCCGTTGTACAGGCCGAGCAGCGCCATCATCGCGGCCAGGATGCAGAACACGATGGTCCAGGCCGACACCACGCCCATCGTCTTCTCGAAGTGCCCGGCCAGCAGCAGCAGGCCGCCGGCCGAAATGAAGCGGCCGGCGTTGAAGAAGGTGCCGGTCCATCCGGCGTAGCGCGCCTGGTCTTTGGCGGACAGGCTGGCGATGTACAGGCCGTCGCAGGCGACGTCGTGGGTGGCGGACGATATCGCGACCAGGGTCAGCATCGTCACGCAGGCGGCGATCCAGAACGGGAAATGCAGCGCCAGCGCCACGCCGCCCAGGCAGGCCGCGCCCACCAGCTGGAAGGTGACGATGACCAGCTTCTTGCTGCTGGCGAGCTCGAGGAAGGGGCTCCACAAAGGCTTGAAGATCCAGGCCGACATGATGGCCGCGGTCCAGTGCCCGATGTCGTCATTCGCCACGCCCATGCTCTTGAACATCTGGCCGGCCACCAGCGCCACCGCGAAGAACGGCAAGCCCTGGGCAAAGTACAGGCTCGGCACCCAGGTCAGCGGGTTGCGGGCGTTGTTGGTGTTTTTGTCCGTCTTGTTGTCGTTCATATCCATTCCTTGGTCAAGCAAAGCCAGGCACCGGGCAGCGGCCCGTCGCTTCCAGGTCGCCGGCCAGCCACGCGACCACCGCGTCCAGCGCCGGCGCGGCGAAACCGTAGGTCATCAGCGCGGGCGCGCCGATGTCGAGCGCCTGGTAGGGATTCCACAGGGCCAGGTGCAGGTCCGGCTTCCAGGTGGCGCGCGCGTTCGGGCCGTAGCGCAGGCGCGAGGTCGAAGCGAGCATCGTGAACCGGCCGTCGTCCGGCAGCGCCGACCAGTCGAAGGTTTCGGCGTCGGCGAAGGTGACCAGCTCCACCGCGTACAGGCGGCCCAGCGCGGCGGCCACCACGGCGGCAGGCACGCCCGCTTCGGACACGCCGTCGCTGACGACGTCCTGGCGCACCACCAGGCGCACCCTGGCGCCGGGCGCCGGCCGCTGCGGCGCGCCGCGCGCGGTCAGGCTGCGGCGCCAGCCATGCGCCATCAGCTGGCGGTCGGCCGCGTCTTCCATGTAGGCGCGCGGCGCCACCGGATAGCTTGCCGCCAGCGCCGCCAGGCGCTGCAGGCGGGCGTTCACTTCCTCCATGCTCAGCGCGGCCGACTCGATCGCGGCGGCGATGGCGGCGATGGTCTCTTCCTGGGTTTCCGGGGTGCCCAGCGCCATCACCATGTCGGCCCCGGCCAGCAGCGCGCGCACGGCGGCCTGGCCCACGCCGTAGCGGCCGGCGATGGCGTGCATGTCCATGCCGTCGGTAATGATCACGCCGCGGTAGTTCCACTGCTCGCGCAGCAGGCCGTGCAGGATCGGGCGCGACATCGTGGCCGGGAATTCGGCGTCGAGCGCCGGGTAGACGATATGCGCGGTCATCATCGCCGGCGCGCTGGCGGCGGCATGGCGGAACGGCGCCAGCTCGAATTGTTCCAGCTCGGCCAGCGGCTTGTCGACCGTCGGCAGGTCGCGGTGCGAATCGACCGTGGTGTCGCCATGGCCGGGGAAGTGCTTGACGCAGCAGGCCACGCCTTCGGACTGGCTGCCGTCCATCCAGGCCATTGCCAGTTCGGTGGCGCGCTGCGGATCGGCGCCGAAGGAACGCTCGGCGATGACCGGGTTGTCCGGGTTGTTATTCAGGTCCAGCACGGGGGCGAAGTTCCAGTTGAAGCCCAGCGAGCGGGCCGCGCGCGCGACCGCCGCGCCGGTGCTGCGCGCCAGTTCCACGTCGTCGGCCGCGCCCAGCGCCATCGCCGCCGGCGGCGCCGGCACCCAGGTCGAGCGCACCACGGCGCCGCCTTCCTGGTCGATCGCGATCAGCGCCTGCGGCCCCATGACGGCGCGCAGGTCGGCGGTCAGGCGCGACAGCTGCTCCGCATTGACCATGTTCCCGCGAAACAGGCACACGCCGCGCACGCTGTTCGCGCGCAGGAATGCGGCAGTGGCGGCATCGAGTTCGGTGCCGGGGAAGCGAACCATGATCAGCTGGCCCGCGAGTTTTCTGAAGTTGTCCGTCATTTCACTGCTCCATCCATGCCGCGCATGAAGAATCGTTGGGTAAATAGGAAGGCAAGTAGCGTCGGCACGATCGTCAGGATCGTCCCGGCCGCGATCACGCGGGTACTGCTGCCGAAGGTGCCGCGCAGGTACAGCACGCCCACCGACAGCGGGAATTCATCGGGCTTGCTCATCACGATCGACGGCCAGATATATTCGTTCCAGGCCTCGACGCCGGTCAGGATGCCGACCGTGGCAAGCCAGGGCGCGATCAGCGGCAGCATGATCCTGGTGAGGATCGTCCACTCGGAAGCGCCGTCCACGCGCGCCGCGTCGATCAGGTCCTGCGGCACCTCCTCGAAAGCCTGCTTGAGCAGCAGGATGGCGACTGCCGTCACCACGTTCGGCAGGATCACGCCGGTGTAGGTGTCGACCAGGCTCATTTTGGTGACGGTGATGAAGTTGACCAGGAAGTTCACCTCGGACGGCAGCACCAGGGTCGCCAGGATCACGCCGAACACCAGCTTGCGGCCGCGGAAGTGCATGCGCGCCAGCGGGTAGGCGGCCAGGGCGCACAGCACCAGCTTCCAGAACACCGTGCACAGCGCGATGACGATCGAATTCTTCAGGAAGGCCCACACCGGAATGGCGCCGAACACTTCGGCGAAGTTGGCCAGCGACGGCGCCTGCGGCCAGAAAGTCGGCGGGTAGGCGAAGGGATTGCCCTCGGTCGACAGGGCGGTGACCAGCGTCCACCAGAACGGGAACACGCACAGCAGCGCGATCGCGCCCAGCAGCAGATAGTGAAGGGCGGTCTTCATCGGTGCCTCGGCTTCAGGTAGCGCAGGCACAGCAGGGCGATGCCGATGCAGATCATCGAAACGACGAAGCTGGCGGCCAGCGCGCGCGGCAGCTTGAGGTGCTTCAGGCCCTGGTCGTAGGCGTAGTACAGCGCGGTGAAGGTCGAGTTCATCGGCCCGCCCTGGGTCAGCACGTCGACCTCCTGGTAGGCCTTGAGCGCGGCCAGCACCGACAGGATGGCGCACACCATGATCGTCGGGCGCAGCATCGGCACGGTGATCTTCCAGAAGCGCTGCCAGCGGTTGGCGCCATCGAGCAGCGCCGCTTCCTGCATGTCGGCCGGGATCGACTGCAGCGCGGCCAGGTACATCACCATGTACCAGCCCAGGCCGCGCCATACGGTGACGAACATGATCGCGAAGATCGCCAGCGTGTCATCCGACAGCCAGCCGAGCGGCGCGTTCACGAGGCGCAGCTGCAGCATCACGTAATTGAGCGTGCCCTGTTCGTGGAACATGAAGCCCCACATGATGCCGACCACCGACACGGCGGTCACCACCGGCACGTAGAAGGCGGCGCGGAACAGGCGGATGCCGGGCAGGCGGTTGTTGACCAGCACCGCCAGCGCGATCGCGCCGACCTGCACCAGCGGCACGATCAGCAGGAACAGCAGCGAGTTCTTGAGGCCGGTGACGAACATCTCGTTGTCGAAGATGTAGCGGAAGTTGTCCAGTCCGGCCCAGGAAGTCTCGCGCACCAGGCTGTAGTCGGTGAAGGCCAGCACGGAGCCGAACAGCACCGGCCAGAACGAGAACACGGCCAGCAAGGCCAGCGCGGGGGCCAGGAACAGCCAGGCCTGCAGCGTGTGGCCGCGCTTCAACGCAGGCCCCGCTGGGATGCCAGCTTCTTGTTCCAGATCGCGGCCGCCTGGTCCAGCGCGGCCTGCACGTCCTGCTTGCCGGTGACGCCGGCTTCGACCGCCTTCACCAGCGAGCGGCGCAGTTCGTCGTAGTCGTCGATGCCGGCCACGTACAGCGTGTGCGAATGCTGCATCGAGCGCGCGCCCGCGGCGACCGCCTTTTCGGCGGCGCCGGCGTTCGGCGCCAGGTTCAGGAAGAAGGGATCGCTGGCGGCGCGCGTGGTGGCAGGGAACACGCTGGCCAGTTTGGCGAAGGACAGCTGGTTGTCGTCGCTGGTGAGGTAGCGCGCGAACTTGCCGACGGCCGGCAGCAGCGCCGGGGCCACGCCCTTGGGAACGGCGAAGTGGATCAGCCAGCCGCCGTCGGCGATGCCGGTCGGCCCCAGCGGCGCGGGCGCGATGCCGGTGACCGCATAAATGTCCCTGGCGTCGCCCTCGATGCGGCGCAGCGCCGTGGGCGGCGCCAGCAGCATGCCGAGGCGCCCGCCCTTGTAGGCGTCGACCACGTAGGGGAAGTTATCCTCGGCGAACAGGCCTTCCTTGAGCAGGCCGCCGGCCTTGTAGGTGTCGGCCAGCTTGCGCACCAGCGCCGCGTGGGCCGGCGAATTGAACACCGCCTTGCCGCCCTCGATGACGGCCAGGCCCTGCCACATGAAGAAGCCGTCGATCTTCGACAAGGCAGGCCCGATGCCCGCCTTGCCTGTGCGGGCGGCGATCTGGCGCGCGAAGGCGAGCTGCTCGTCGAGCGTGGCCGGAGCGCGCGCAAGGCCGGCGGCCTTGAAGATGGTGGTGTTATAGGCGACCACGGCGACGTTGCTGTACATCGGGAAGCCGTAGGTCTTGCCCTTGAAGCGCAAGTCTTCCAGCGTCGACGGAATAAAAGAGGCCTTTGCATCGCCGAGCAGGGCATCGACCGGCGTCAGCAGGCCGTCGCGCGCGAATTCATCGGCCCACGGCACGTTCAGGTTGACCAGCGCCGGCGGGGTGCCGGCCACGATGCGGGTGACCAGCTTGGTCTGGATCACGTCCCACGGAAAGTCGATCCACTCGATCTCGATGCCGGGGTTGCTGGCCTCGAAGCGCCGCACCACCGATTCGAACCACGGCGTGAACTTGGGCTTCATGCTGAAGGTCCAGAACTCGACCTTCTGCACCGGCTGCGGCGCTGCGGCCGCAAATGCGAACACCTGCGCCGTGGCCGCCATCAATGCAATGAGAAGGAGCTTTTTCATCGATGGCGGAGGCGCGGGGCTCAGTTGGTCTTGGTGACTTTGCTCAGGTGGCGCGGACGGTCCGGGTCGAAGCCGCGCGCTTCGGCCAGCTTGGCCGCCATCACATAGAAGGCCTGGATCGCCACGATCGGATCGAGGTCCGGCGTCGGCGCGGTCGGCAGGGTCAGGTCGCGTTCGGCGACGTCGCCCGGCGCGGCCAGCAGCACGCGCGCGCCGCGGGTGCGCATCTCGGCCGCCAGCTGCAGCAGGCTGGCCTGGGCCGGACCGCGGGTGGCGAAGATCAGCAGCGGGTAGCCGTCCTCGATCAGCGCCATCGGGCCGTGCTTGATCTCGGCGCCGCTGAAGGCTTCGGCCTGCAGGGCCGAGGTTTCCTTGAACTTGAGCGCCGATTCGAGGGCGACCGGGAAGCTGATGCCGCGGCCGACCACCATGATGTTGCGGGCCGGGGCCAGCACCTCGATCGCCGGCGACCAGTCGGCCGTCGACGCGGCGCGCAGCGAGTCGGGCAGGGCGGCCAGGCCGTCGAGCAGGTCCGGATCGTTCTGCCACTGCGCCACCAGGCGCGCACCGGCCACCAGGCTGGTGATGAAGCTCTTGGTCGCGGCCACGCTCTGTTCCTTGCCGGCGTTGAGCGGCATCGCCCATTCGGCCGCCTCGGCCAGCGGCGAGTTGATGTCGTTGACCAGCGCGACGGTGGTGGCGCCGCCGTCGCGGAAGTAGCGGGTCGGTTCGACCACGTCCGGGCTCTGGCCCGACTGCGAAATCGCGATGGTCAGCGTGTCGCGCGTGACCAGCGGCGACTTGTACAGGGTCAGCAGCGACATCGGCAGCGAGGCCACCACGCGGCCCATGCGCGCCATGATCAGGTAAGCCACGTAGCTGGCGGCGTGGTCCGAGCTGCCGCGCGCGATGGTCAGCGCGGTATTGAAAGGGGTGGTCCTCAACTTGCGGCCCAGCTCCGCGTAGCGCTCCGTGTCGCTCGCCAGTTGCAGCGCGACGCATTCAGCCGCGGATACGGCCTCCTTCAACATCATCGAGGTCACAGCACTTCTCCTTCCAGGTAGACAGACTTGATTTTCAGATTGCGGTCGAGGACGACCATGTCGGCGTAGCAGCCGGGCGCCAGGCGGCCGCGTTCGGTCTCGCCCAGGTAGTCGGCGGCGTAGGTGGACACGCGGCGCGAAGCGTCGGCCAGGTCCAGCCCGAGGCCGACCAGGTTGCGCAGCGCCTGGTCCATCGTCAGCGTGCTGCCGGCCAGGGTGCCGTCCGGCAGGCGCACGCCGCCCATGCATTTCTGCACCTGGTGGCTGCCCAGCATGTAGTCGCCGTCGGGCATGCCGGTGGCGGCGGTTGAATCGGTCACGCAATACAGGTGCGGAATGGCGCGCAGCGCCACCTTGATCGCGCCCGGGTGCACGTGCAGCAGGTCGGGAATGAGCTCGGCGTACTGGGCATGCGCCAGCGCCGCGCCGACCATGCCCGGCTCGCGGTGGTGCAGGCCGCTCATCGCGTTGAACAAATGGGTGAAGCCGTGCGCGCCGTGCTCGAGCGCGGCCACGCCGTCTTCATACGAGCCGAGGGTATGGCCGATCTGGACCCGGATGCCGGCGTCCGACAGCGCCTTGACCAGCTTGAGGTGGCCCGCGATCTCGGGCGCCACGGTGATCAGGCGCATCGGCGCCAGGGTGCCCAGCTGCTGCACCTCGGCCAGCGTGGCGGCGCGGGCATAGTTCGGCTGCGCGCCCAGCTTGCCGCTGTTGATGTACGGGCCTTCCAGGTGCACGCCGAGGATGCGCGCGGAACCGGGGCGGCGCGCCGCGCAGGCTGCGCCGATCGCCTTGAGCGCGCCCGTGATCTCGTGCGGCGGCGCCGTCATCGTCGTGGCCAGCAGGCTGGTGGTGCCGTGGCGCGCATGCATGGCGGCGATCACGTGCGGCGCGTCGCCGCCTTCCATGATGTCGCGGCCGCCGCCGCCGTGCACGTGCAGGTCGATGAAGCCGGGGATGATGTAATCGTCGCCGTTGAGGTTCGGGTCGCCCGCGCCGCCGTCGATGCCGTCCACGCGTTCGCCGAAGCGGATCGCGCCATGCACCCAGCCGCCAGGGGTCAGGATATTGCCATTAATTGCATCGCTCATCGGCGCGACTCCGCTACAAATTCATAGTAATCGCTGCGGCAGAACGAATGGGTCAGTTCCACGGCAGCGCCATTTTCAAGATAACTCACGCGGGTAATGTGCAGCATCGCCGCACCGGTCGCGAGACCGGCCAGGCGCGCTTGTTCCGGGCTGGCGTTGACGGCCCGGATATGCTGCAGGGCGCGCATCGGGATCGCCCCGCGCGCTTCCAGGTAGCCGTACAGCGAATCGGTCACGTTATGCGGGTCCGGCATATGGACCGCCGGGATGGTGGTGGTCTCGATCGCCATCACCATGTCGTCGGCGGTGCGCAGGCGCTTGAGGCGCGCCACCGGCATGTTGGGCGACAGGCCCAGCGACAGCAGTTCGAGCGGGGCTGCCATGCCGATTTCGCGTTCCAGCCAGCGCGAACCGGCGGTGAAGCCGCGCTGGCTCAGTTCTTCCGAGAAGCTGGTCAGGCGCGACAGCGGCTGCTCCAGCTTGGGCGTGATGTAGGTGCCGGAGCCGCGCCGGCGGGTCAGCATGCCGCGTTCGCACAGCATGTCGATCGCCTTGCGGGCGGTGACGCGCGAGATGTCGAGCATATCGGACAGCATGCGCTCGGACGGCAGCGCCTCGTTGGCGCGCCAGTCGCCGCAGGTGATGCCGGCCGAGAGCTTGTTCGCCAGCTGCATATATAAAGGCGTGACGCTGTCGGCGTCGGGCTTGAAATCGCTGAGCTGGGCCAGCATCGTCATTCTCCCTTGAAATGCAGGTCGATCATGCGCAGCGCGCCGTGGGCGGCGTCGCCGGCCGGCGCCACGCTGCGGGCCAGCAGTTCGGGCGGCAGGTAGTCGCGCAGCGGCGCCCCGAGGCCGCCGCACAGTGCCAGCGGCAGGGTGGCGGCCGGGTCGAGCGCGCGTGCGATCGACGCCGCTTCCTTGCCCGCTTCGACCAGGAAGCCGCGCGCGCTATCGTCGGTGGCGGCATGGGCGATGACGATCGGCGCCAGCGACGCGTAGCTGGTCTGGGTGGCGGTGCCGAGCCAGGCCTGGATCGCATTGCGTTCGCCGCCGCAGGCATCGATGACAGCCTGCGCGAACGCGCTGTGCGGCTTGCGCCCGTCGATGACCTGCTCGATATGGTTGATCGCGCGCAGGCCGATCCAGCCGCCGCTCGCCTCGTCGCCGGCCGGGAAGCCCCAGCCGCCCACTTCGCGCTGGCTGCCGTCGGGGAGCAGGGCCTGGCCCACGCTGCCGGTGCCGATCGCCACGATGATGCCGGGACGGCCCTGGTGCGCGCCCATCAGGGTGGTGTAGCCGTCGGTCTCGAGGCGCAGCGCCGCGTAGCCCGGGTTGGCCGCTTCGAACTGGGCGGCCCACACCTTGTTGTGCACGCCGGCCAGGCCGAGGCCGATGGCCACGCTGCCGATCGCCGGCTGGCTGACGCCGATCGCGGCGAAGGCCCTGGCCACCGCGTCGCCGATCGCCAGCCAGGCCGGGCCGATGCCATGCGCCAGGCCGGAAGGGCCGCCCTGGGCCTGCGCCAGTTCGCTGCCATCGGCGCGCGCCAGGCGTACCCGGGTGCCGGTTCCACCGCCGTCGACGCCGATCAGATATTCGATCATATAGATATTAAGAGTTCAAAACGGCGCAAGAGTCCAAAGCGGAGTCCCAAGCCTGGGTTCGATACTGCCTTGATAAGGTCAGGGCACTATAGGGTTGCCCAACCAGCTTGTCAACAGGTATTTAAGTGGTATTGTAAAATACTGAATTGGCATTGCTACCGATTTGCCAGTTGCCGCTATAGGTGGTTGATTATTAATGTTTTTTTGAAGGAGGAAAATGGTATTGTTTTGATCCTGGTTTAGTGCCAATTTTTTATCAACTTTGTGCCCTTGACTGCCCGTCAGTATTTTCGCAAGATTGGCGATTTGCTATCGCATGGATGCCGAAAAGGGGGGGGCGTCCACGGCCCGAATCATGATTTGCGGCGCGGCGCGGGCGGGATTCGGGGATAGTTCGAGTGTGCGTCGGCTGCTGGCCGGCGCAAAAAATCATCCGAACCGCTTGATCTGGAAATTGGGAGATTCATGAAACTTGTCTTAAAAACATTCGCCACTTTGTCGATTCTGGGCGCCATGTTCGCCATCCCAGCCGCCGCCGCGGCGCCAAAAGCGCTCGGCGCGGGCGCCGTCAAGTGCGTTCCTGGCCAAGCACTGGACCAGCAGGGATTTGTGCAGATCGGCGGCATCGAGCAATGGGTCACCGTCAAAGGCGACAATTGCAGCAACCCGGTCGTGCTGTTCGTGCATGGCGGTCCCGGCAATCCGATGACGCCGTACAGCGACGCGTTGTATGGCGGCTGGGAAAAGGAATTCACCCTGGTCCACTGGGACCAGCGCGGCGCGGGCAGCACCTATGGGCGCAATCCGGTGGCCGACCCCGAGACCGCCGAGCAGATCCTGACCATCGCGCGGCTGACCGCCGACGGCACCGAAGTGGCGGCCTGGGCCGCGAAATACCTGAACAAGCGCAAGCTGATCCTGTTCGGCGGTTCGTGGGGATCGGTGCTGGCGGTGCACATGGCCAAGTCGCGGCCGGAGCTGTTCGCCGCCTATGTCAGCACCGGGCAAATGGTCAATTCCCTGGACAACCAGCGCGCCAGCCAGGCGCGCGTGATCGAACTGGCCCGTGCGGCCGGGGATGGCAAGACCGTCGCCACGATCGAGGGACTGGGCGCGCCGCCGTGGATCAATCCGCGCGCCATGGGCATAGTCCGCCGCGCGACCCGGGTGTACGAGGCGAAAATCACGGAACCGGCTCCGCAGGCATGGTGGACGCGCGCGCCGTTCTATGCGACCGAAAAAATGGTGGCCGACTATAACTTCGGAGAAGAGTTTTCCTGGATACAGTTTGTCGGGATGACTGGTAAAGGCATGGTCTCGACCATCGACCTGCCGAAACTGGGGACGGAATTCGCGATGCCGGTGTTCATGCTGCAAGGGGAAGAGGATCTGGTCACCTTGCCTGCGGTGGCCAAGACATACTTTGACAGCATCAAGGCGCCGCAGAAAGCCTGGATCCCGCTGGCGCGGACTGGGCATGACCCGAATCCGGTCATGATCGAGGCGCAATACCAGGTGCTGAAAACCCGCGCCGCGCCGCTGGCTAAATAAGCCTTGAACTAATTTAGCCCCGGGGTCAGACGTGCGTTGATGTTTCGCGCCATGGTTTTCCCCCGGGGTCAGACGTGCGTTGATGCGCGGAGTCGTCTTTTTGGGCTGGGGGCAGACGTGCGTTCAGCCTGGACGGAAACAAATCCTGTCTCTGAAACTGTTGGCCGGGCGGGTTTCCCGAGTGGGTGAGGGGCAGGGGCCGGAGATTCGTGATGCACCGATCTGAATCGCCATTCACCATTGAAATGGCGGCGGAACTCGTTGCATCGCCAATTGGCCCGATCTTAATAGCTGTGGAATACGGGGCGCTACCGAGCCCCGGCGAGGGTGAGCGGGGCATCTCGCACAATGTCTTTTGAGGCAGGGGCGGCCCAATGCAGACACCGACGCACGTCTGACCCCGCCTTTTAAGGCTGGTCCAACGCATCAACGCACGTCTGACCCCGGGGTATTTTGGATAGTCGACGCATCAACGCACGTCTGACCCCGGGGTTGAAAGAATTAATAGTCGCTGTTATGAGTACCGCGCCGGTCGATCGTCACCAGCCGAGGCTGGCCTGCATTGGCGGCCTTGGCATCGCCCTTGACGTTGACCACCGCATTGCCCGGACCGCGCACGGCGACGTCGGCCTTGAGCGCGACCAGGCCGCGGCCTTCGAGGCTGCCCGATCCGCTGAGCTGGGCGCTGACCGCGTCGACGGTGCCGTCGATGTCCGCCTCGCCCGGGCCGCTCATTTTCAACAGCAGGCGCTTGCCGGCGATGGTCGCCCGCATGCCGCCCGAGCCGCGCAGTTCGGCGTCGAGCGTGTCCGACACGGTGGCCAGTTCGATTTCGCCCGGGCCGCGCGTGCGCACGGTGGCGTTCTTGCTGGTCAGCTTGCCCGCTTCGAGTTCGCCCGATCCGCTGATGTCGGCATGCAGCAGGACCGTGCTGCCTTCCAGGCTGGTGTGGCCGGAGCCGTGCATCAGCACCCGCGTGCTCTCCGCATTCAGGTTGCGCACGGCCAGGTCGCCGGAGCCGTGCACTTCGCCGTCGAATTTCTTGGCCGGTCCGGTGACGCAGCCATTGCCGGAGCCATGCAGCACGGCCAGCGCATTCTCGACCGCCAGGCGGCAGGCGTCGAAGTCGCCCGAGCCGCGTACTTCGACGTCGAGGTCGCCGCCGCTGCCGGCCAGGCCGGCGTTGCCCGAGCCGCGCAGCCGCGCCGTCACTTTGGCCAGGCGCAGGCCGTCCGCTACGAGGTCGCCCGAGCCGTGCATGTCCAGCGACAAGGGGCCGGCGAGGTTGGACAGGTTGACGTCGCCGGATCCGTGCATGGCCACCGAGGCTGCCTTGGTCGCGGCCAGCCGGCGCAGGTCGAGGTCGCCGCTGCCGCGGCTGGTCAGGGCCAGCGTGCCGACGGTGCCGGCGGCTGTGATGTCGCCCGAGCCGTCGCTGGTGAGCTTGAACTGGTCGGCGCTGGCCTGCTCGAGCTCGACATCGCCGCTGCCCGAATTCTTCAGGCTGTGCAGCACCGCGGCGGTGATCGTGACCGTCATCTGTTCCCGCTTCTTGCCGATGCCGAAGAAGAAATGGGTGCTGTTGCGCTGGACCGGCCGCACGATCAGGGTGTCGCCCTGGACGATGGTCTCGATGTCGGCCAGCCGGCTCTTGTCGCCCGTCACCTGCACCGATTGCGCGCCCTGGCCCTTGATCACGACGTGGTAGGGGCCGGACAGCTCGATCGCCTTGAACGCGGCCAGCTGGCGCATTTCCGACGCGTATTCCACCTTGGTCGTTTCAGCCTGGGTGGCGTGGCTGGTCAGGGTGGCAATGGCGCCGAAGGCGATGGCGATGGCAATGGCAGTGTGCTTGAGGACGGTTTTCATGGTGTCTCGGGTAGGGGTTGAGCGGATTGCCGAAGACTGGACAATAGGCTATGGAGGCGCCGCCTGCGCGCGGAAACCGACGGAAGCGCGAAAATGCGGTGTCAAATGCACAAGCCGGGGGATGAGTGGAAACGGCGGGACGTAAAAAAGCCCTCGCGGGAGAGGGCTTCGGGCGGCTGCGGGTTTGCTTAGTTGTTGGCCAGTTCCAGCTGCTTGGCCAGCGTCGGCTTGTAGCTGCGGACGGCTTCGACGGCCTCGGCCTTGACGTCGGCGCGGGCGCGGTCGTGACCGATGGTGACGCTCGGCACGTTCATCGCGACCACGGCGATGCTGCTGTTGGCGGCAGCGGCGGCATTGGCCACGGCGGCGGCGGCAACCGGGGTGTCGGCGGCAAAAGCGGAACCTGCGGCGACGAACACGGCGGCAGCAGCGAAGAATTTAGTTGCATTCATTTTAGTACTCCTGTTTGGTTCAAGTGACGTCGCCTGGGTCTGTGCGGCGGTGAAGAGCGTTGTTGCTCGTCCATCAACAGCAGTCTACACATTGCGGTGGCCGCAATAAAGGCGATATTTCGCAATGGTAAATCGCTGATTTCGCAATAATCTTGGGGGCGGGCAGGCCCACACATTGAAAAAAGCCCTCCGAAGAGGGCTGTTCGATGCTGCGGCGCGGCAATTACTTGTTTGCCAGTTCCAGTTGCGTCGCCAGCGTCGTTTTGTAGTTGCGTACTGCTGCCACGGCTTCGGCCTGGACGGCGGCGCGGTCGCGGGTGTTCGTGATGATGATGCTCGGCGCGTTCAGCGAGGTCGCGGTGATGCTGGTCGTCGCGGTGCTCGCGGCGGCGGTCACGGCGGCATTGGCCACCGGGGTTTCGTTGGCGAAGGCGCCACCAGCAGCGACGATCAGGGCGGCAGCGGCGAGGAATTTAGTTGCATTCATTTTGTTTCTCCTGTGAAGTTCAGTGAACGTCGCGTCTTGGTCTGCGGCGGTGACAAGCGTTGTTGCTTGTCCATGAACACCAGTCTACACATTGCGCCTCAAGCAAAAAAGGCGAATAATCGCAATGCACAATTGCGGATTTCGCGATAATAAGGGGCTTGAAATGGACAGATTGCAATCGATGCGGGTGTTTTCGAAGGTGGTCGAGCATGGCAGTTTTGCCAAGGCGGCGCTGGCGCTGGACATGTCGAGCACGGTCGTCACGCGCAGCCTGGCCGATCTCGAAGGCCACCTCGGCACCCGCCTGCTGAACCGTACCACGCGCAAGCTGTCGCTGACCGAAACCGGGCAGGCTTACCTGGAACGGGTGCGCCAGATCCTGATCGACATCGACGACGCCGACGCCCAGGCCACGACCCAGTCGCGCCAGGCCAGCGGCACCTTGCGCATCTATTGCCATCCCGGCTTCGGCCAGTCACAGCTGGCGCCGCTGTTGCCCCTGTACGCCAAGGAACTGCCGAACGTGGTGCTCGACGTGACACTGTCCGACCACGCGGTCGACCTGGTCGAGGAGGGCTTCGATGTCGGCTTCTTCATGGGCTTGCAAAAATTCGACAGCAGCATGATCGCGCGCCGCCTGGCGATCTCGCAGGTGGTCCTGCTGGCCTCGCCAGAATACCTCGCCCGGCGCGGCACGCCGTCCACGCCGATGGAGATTGCCGACCATTGCTGCCTCAATTTCGCCTTCGACCAGCTGCGCAACAACTGGCCGGTGCAATGGGACGACGAGTACATCAATGTGCCGATCAAGAGCAGGATGGTGTCCAACAACGTCGAAATGCTGCGCCAGGCGGCGCTGGCCGGCATGGGCGTCATGATCCGCTCCTCGTACTCGCTGGGGGACGACGTGAGCAGCGGCCGCCTTGTGCAATTGCTGCAGGGACACCACCTGGGCCAGATGTCGGTTAGCATGGTCTACCCGAGCCGGCGCTTGATGTCATGCAAGATGCGCACATTCGTCGATTTCATGAGCAGGCAATTCCCCCGTCCGGAGATCGATCCCTGGCTGCCGCTGCTGTAAATTGATGGCGAAAAGCCATAGGGAAGTGTCATAATACCCGTAGCACTGGCGCTCGCGCAGCGCGGTGAGCATCATTGGGAGAACAAAAATGATCCGTTATGTCGGCACGAAAAAGAACATGGAAGGTGCCACCGTTTACGTCTTCGTGATTAACGGCCTGCAAAAAGAAATCCGTGAAAGCGCACTCAAACAGCATCCCGGCTGCTACGAAGCCTTGCCCGCGTCGGCCAAGGCGGCCATTGCCGCGAATCGCAACTGGATGTCGAAGTTATAAGGAGCAAGCATGAGCAAAGCCCAGGACCAGAAGAAGGAATCCAAGAAGGAGCCTGCCAAGACCCTGAAGGAAAAAAAGGAAGCCAAGAAAGCCAAGAAGGAAGAGCGCTCGCGCATCTGAATTGTTTGGCGGGCAGGGAGAGGGAGATACGCTTGGCAATCCGGTCGACATGCTTTCCTTTTTCCGCGGGCGGCGCGCTGGTGCTGTCGGCCCTGATTGCCGCGCCTGCCGTCCTGGCGGCGCCTTCGACCCTCGGTCCCGTCATCGGCAGCGCGCTGCTGTGCCGCAGCCATCTCGACAACGCGTATTTCCATGCCTGGCTTTCGAGCGCCTACGGGCCGTCGTACAAGCACGAAGGCGGGGCCTACTGGTTCAAGGCCGACGGCAACCTGTGGGGCGAACAGGTCGCCGAGATCATGGTCAGCGACGACACCAGCGAGCTGGTGTTCATCGGCGCGGTGACCGAGACCACGCCCGACAAGCTCGATGAAGCGATCCGCAAGTCGGTCGGCGTGCGGCATGACGCGCGCGATGCATCGGCCTTCCCGGTGCGCGCTTCGCGCCAGGGCAGCAGCATCGTCTACTTCGCCAACAAATCGAAAATCTTCTGCGCCAAGTACAAGCCGATCCCGGTCGGCACCTCCGGGCGATAATCCATACCATGTACACGCATTACTTCAGCCTCAAGCAATCGCCGTTTTCGATCGCCCCCGATCCGCGCTACCTGTTCATGAGCGAACGCCACCGCGAGGCGCTGGCGCACCTGCTGTATGGCGTCGGCAGCGGCGGCGGCTTCGTGCTGCTGACCGGCGAGATCGGCGCCGGCAAGACCACGGTGTGCCGCTGCTTCATCGAACAGATCCCGGCCGGCTGCCGGCTCGCCTACATCTTCAATCCCAAGCTGACGGTGGAGGAACTGCTGCTGTCAGTGTGCGACGAATACCGCATCGCGCTGCCGCCGATCGGCGCCGGGCCGGTCAGCGTCAAGGCCTATGTCGACGCGATCAACGGCTACCTGCTGCACAGCCACGCGCAGGGCAACAACAACGTGCTCGTCATCGACGAGGCGCAGAACCTGTCGGCCGACGTGCTCGAGCAACTGCGCCTGCTGACCAACCTCGAAACGAATGAGCGCAAGCTGCTGCAGATCATCCTGATCGGCCAGCCGGAACTGCGCGGCATGCTGGCCCGGCCCGAGCTGGAACAACTGGCGCAGCGCGTCATCGCGCGCTACCACCTCGGCTCCCTGTCCGAAACCGAAACCGGCAGCTACGTGGCGCACCGCCTCAGCGTGGCCGGCGCGACGGCGGCCTCGCCATTCCCCCGTTCCCTGATGGGGCTGGTGCACAAGCTGACCCAGGGCGTGCCGCGCCGGATCAACCTGCTGTGCGACCGGGCGCTGCTCGGCGCGTATGTCGAGAACAGCCGCGAAGTGACGCGCAACATCCTGCGCAAGGCCGCCGCCGAAGTATTCGCCGGCAGCAGCGCGGGACCGGCGGCGCCGCGGCGCTGGTCGTACGTGGCCGGCGGCGTGCTCGCGGGCGCCGTCATCAGCGCGGCCGCCGCGTGGCAAATCATGCCACAGCAGGCTGGCGCGCCTGCGCCGGGCAAGGCCGCGCAGGCCGCGCCGGCAGCGGCGGCGGCACAGCTAACGCCTGCCGCAGCGCAGGCGCCGCTGGCGGCCCTGCCGGCGGCGCATGCCAGTGCCGACGCGGCGCTGCGCGAACTGGCGCAGCTGTGGTCGGCCGCGCTTCCCGAAGGCGAGGCCGCCTGCGACGCCGCGCTCAAGTTCAAGCTGCGCTGCCACCAGGGCAAGGGCGGCTTGTACGAACTGCGCCTGCTCGACCGGCCTGCGATCCTCACCCTGCACCAGGGCGGTTCCGCCAGCCATGCGGTACTGCTGGCGCTGGACGACGAAGCGGCGACACTGCTGGTGCGCGGCGTGCGCCACAAGGTGCCGGTGGCGCGGCTGGCGGCGCGTTTCGATGGCGCCTTCACGACCTTCTGGAGCATGCCGCGCGCGTTTCGCGAGCAGGTGCAAAGCGGCGAGCGCGGAGCGGACGTGGACTGGATCGCGGCGCGCCTGGCCCAATTGCACGGCATGGCCGCACCGGCTGCGAACACGCCGCTGGATGCGACGATGCAGGAATTGCTGCGCAAGTTCCAGGCGGCCCAACAACTGAAAGCGGACGGCGTGGCCGGGCCGCGCACATACATGCGCCTGAACCAGCTGGGCGGGGTCGCGGAACCGCGCCTGCTGGCGGCGGCAGGGACGGTGAAATAGATGTCGTACATTCTGGAAGCCCTGAAGAAATCGCAGGCCGAGCGCCAGCTGGGCAATGCGCCGACCATCCATGCGATCCCGCTGGAGGTGACGGCCGATGCCGCCGTCGGCGGGCGGCGCGAACGCCTGTGGATGGCGCTGGCCGCCGGCGCGCTGGTGCTGGCCGCGGCCGCGCTGTGGACCTGGCGCCAGCAGTCGCAGCCTGCCGCGCCGGCTGCGCTGACCGTCGCCGCGGCGCCCGCCGGTATCGCGGCCGCGCCGCCAGCGGTGCAGGGGCAGGGTGGGGTGACGGCCT
>JAKFDH010000105.1:0-2993 GCA_036676245.1 Massilia sp.
GGCAAGCGCCGCCAGTTCGAAGGCCATGAGTTCGGGATCGGTATCGGCGGCCAGTTCGCCGGACTCGATGCAATGGCTTACCGCCTTGGCCAGCTGGGCGTTCCATTGGCCAAGCCAGCCGACAATGCGGTCGCGCATAAGGCCTGGGCGGCCGTCGTATTCGCCGGCGGCAGCCAGGATCACGCAGCCTTCCTCATTCATCAGCACCCAGTCGAACCAGCCCGAGACGATGGCGCGCAGGCGCGGCAACCCGCGTGGCTGGGCGAGCGCTGGGCGCACCACGGTTTCGGTGAAACGCTGCGCGGTCCATTCCAGCACGCTCAGCTGCAGGTCTTCGCGAGACCCGAAATGGGCGAACACTCCGCTCTTGGACATGCCCGCAGCGCTGGCCAGCTCACCGATCGACAACCCTTCCAGGCCGTTGCGGCGGGCGATGGCGAAGGCGCGTTCCATGATCATCTCGCGGGTGGCGGTGCCTTTGCTGGTGGCGGCGACAGGACTCATGGTGCACTAAATAGCACGATCGTTCGTATTATTCAAGACCTGATTGTGAATCCTTGGTCGGCCGGGATTCGATGACTATCCCTCCTTCCTCGAGCTGCCGGCGCATGGGTTGCAATCGGGCTTCGTATTGCCGCCATTGACCAATGAAACGGCGGTGGATGGGTTCACGCATCTGCACGCTGCTGGCGGTCGCCACGGCCCCGGTTCGTGCTTCGATCGCGACCAAGCCCGGCTCCCACGGCAGGCCGCAGAACGCAAGCACTTCTCGCGCCACCCGCTGCGGGTCCGCCACCAGGGTGTCGTAGTGCACGTCCAGAATCCTGCCCGGGTATTGCGCGTGCCAGTGCGCCATCAGTCGCCTGTAGCGCAGGTAGTGCTGCGCCATCTCGGCTTGATCGTAGCTGTGAGGATAGGCGCTGGCGAACAGCTCCTTAAGATTCGAGAAGCAGGTGTCCATCGGGTCGCGCACCATGTGCAGGATGCGGGCCTGCGGCAGCGCGCGCGCGATGTAACCAACATGGACGAAATTCGCGGGCATCTTGTCCGTGTAGAACGACTTGCCCTTCGCATGCCATCGGGTGTGCATTAGGTAGCGGCGCCCGAGTTCCGCCATGTCCACCGCATCGGCGCGCTGGGCCAGGTCAAGGTCGAGCTGCGGGCCACCGATGCGGTCGCACATCCAGCGGAGCTGCATAGTGAAATCACGCAGCTCGCCGGCATCCGCGACCTGCGGGTGCGCACCCAGTATGCGTTCCAACAGGGTCGTGCCGGAACGCGGCATGCCGACGATAAATATCGGCGCCGGCTCCTCATCGGGTAAGCGAACCTCCCCCACGGCAATGCCGTCGGGGCGTTGCAGGTGTTCGAACAGCCGCGCTTCGGCGACGGCATCGAAATCAAGTTGCAGGTGTTCGAACAGCCGCGCTTCGGCGACGGCATCGAAATCAATCTGCCGACGACGCCGGCGCATCCCGGTTTCCAGTGCTTGCCATGCGCCATCCCACTGGCCCAAGTCATCCAATTCTTTGAACAACGCGTAGTACAACTGAGGCGCGTCAGCGGCTTCTTCAGGCATGCGCGCAATAGCGGCATGCAGCACATCGACATGGTTGTCGCCCATGGTCTGCCGGCGCAGCTTCGCGCGCATCCGGTGGGCGGGTGCGAATCCGGGATCGGCCTGCAGGCAACGGGCGAATTCCTGCTCAGCAGCCGACAAGTCGCCAGCGTACGTCTCCGACAGACCGGTCAAGTAACTCAACGAAGGCGAGTCAGCCCCCAACTGGCCCGCACGACGCAACAACGGCAGAGCGATGCCCGGCAGGGATTGGTCACTCATCAACTTGCCAACGCCGGCGAGAATCGCCGGATCCAGCGTTTGCGAGACGGCAGGGGATTCAGCGCAATCGACGGCGGCTTCCAACTCGCCGACAGCGATCAGCTGCCCGCATAGGGCTTCCATGAGCACCGGATCCGGCTCCCTCGCCGCGTAGGCCGCAAGTGCATGGCCGACCGCATCCCGCACGCGCCCCTCATGGATTGCGATGACCGACAGGCGCAGGTGCGCCGGCAGCGTCCATTCCGGATGGCCGACGATGGATTCATAGGCGACGCGGGCCGCAGCGGACTGGCGCGCATGCATCAGGCGCTCGGCGTCGTGCCAAGCCTGCAGGGCGGGGGAAGACATGTGGGTATTCGATCGAGTGGATGTCGAATTGTAACGGCCGGCGCGCCTGTCGCTGCATCGCGTCTGATGGCGTGGGCCAGCTCCTCGGATGCTGCTTCGCATCGTGACCATACGGAGGGGCTGCAGCGCTACGCGCAGCAACGCGCCGCCCCGCAGAGCCGAAGCGGCTTGAGCGGCAGCCAACGCCAGACTGAGTCCCGACGCCTGCTGAGCGCCTTCACTCCTGCCGAACAACGCCGCATCGCCGCACTGATGGAGGCCGGCGCATTGCGCTGAGGTCGGGCAGCGGGACCCCTTCCATGGCGATTGGACTAGACTAGGCGCATGCGACGCCCCTGCCCGCTTTCGGCATCGTCGCTTTTTTGTTTCCCGTCAATCGCTTAGGTAAAGTTCCTGGCACTTGCGACAGCCAGCAGGCAGCGCACTCGGAGCCCTTCCCATGATTTTCGAAACCCTCGACACTTCCGGCCACGAGCAGGTGGTGTTCTGCAACAACCAGGACGCGGGGCTGAAGGCGATCATCGCCATCCACAGCACCGTGCTCGGTCCGGCCCTGGGCGGCGTGCGCATGCGTCCCTACGCCAATACCGAGGACGCCATGACCGATGCGCTGCGCCTCAGCCGCACCATGACCTACAAGAACGCGCTGGCCGGGCTCAACGTCGGCGGCGGCAAGGCAGTACTGATCGGCGACACCAGCAAGGACAAGACCGAGACGCTGTTCCGCGCCTTCGGTCGTTACGTCGATTCGCTGGGCGGGCGCTACATCACCGCCGAGGACGTGGGTACCGATGTCAGCGACATG
>JAKFDH010000106.1:0-2096 GCA_036676245.1 Massilia sp.
ACTGGCCGACGTTCCCGCAGCTTTTCATCAATGGCGAACTGATCGGCGGCTGCGACATCACGCTGGAGTTATTCGAATCCGGCGAGCTGGCACGCATGATCACGGAAGCGCAGAAGGCGTGAGCGCGGCTGCGGTCACGGAGTCGAACGCGCCGGTGTTGGCCGGGCCGGCTTTGGAAGGGCCGGCTTTGGAAGGGCGTGTCGTGCTCGTCACCGGCGCGCATGGCGGGCTCGGCAGCGCGGCATCGCTCGCCTGCGCGCGCGCAGGCGCGACCGTGGTGTTGCTCGGCCGGAAACCGGCGAAGCTGAATCGCGTGTACGACGCCGTGGCGAAGGAAGGGCCGGAACCACTGCTGTATCCGCTGGACCTGGAAGGCGCATCGCCCGACGACTATGCGGAACTGGCAGCGCGCATCGGAACCGAACTCGGACGGCTCGACGGGCTGTTGCACTGCGCCGCCGAATTCCGCGGCCTGACTCCGCTCCAGCACACGGACCCGGCTGCATTCGCGCGTGCGGTGCATGTCGGCTTGACCGCTCCGTGGTGGCTCACGCAAGCCTGCCTGCCGTTGCTCCAGCAGGCCGAAGACAGCGCAGCCGTGTTCGTGCTCGATGACCCTGCGCGCGTCGGGCAGGCGTTCTGGGGCGGTTACGGCGTGGCGCAGCACGGCCTCGCTGGATTGGTCGGCATGCTGCATGCCGAATCGGCGAAGACTTCGGTGCGCGTGAGTGGCCTACGCCCGGGCCCGATGCGCACTGCATTGCGCGCCAAGGCTTATGTCGAGGACGGCGATCGTGATGCGCGCGATCCGGCGATGTATGCCGACGCTTGCGTCGCCCTGTTGTCGCCCGCTGGCGCCGTGCACCGCGGCGCGGTGTGGAGCCCGCGGCCATGACGGCACTCCCATGACGATTGCGTCTGCCGCGCTCCTGTTGTTCCTCATCCTGGATCCGCTCGGCAACATTCCGGTGTTCCTGGGCCTGCTCAAGCCGCTGCCGGCCGCGCGTCGGCGCATCGTTCTGGCTCGCGAGTTGCTGATCGCGCTGGTCGTGCTGATGGCTTTCCTGCACGGCGGCAAATACATGCTGGAGCTGATGCACCTGCGCCAGGAGTCGGTGTCGATCGCCGGCGGTATCGTCCTGTTCCTGATCGGCATCCGGATGATCTTCCCGCCACCGGAAGGCCTGATGGGCGAGTTGCCCGGCGGCGAGCCCTTCATCGTGCCTATGGCCATCCCGCTGGTGGCCGGGCCTTCGGGCATGGCCGCCGTGATGCTGATGGGCAGCAACGATCCCGGACGCCTGGCCGACTGGAGCCTGGCCCTGCTGATCGCCTGGGTCGCTACTGCCGCGATCCTGTTCTCCGCGACCTACCTCTACAAATGGCTGGGCTCGCGGGTGCTGATCGCGGTCGAGCGGCTGATGGGCATGCTGCTGGTGGCGATCTCGGTACAGATGTTCCTGGATGGAATCGGCGTCTACATCCGCGCTGGCTGAGTCGTTCAAGTGACCCGCCGACGGCTGTCATTTCGCCGTCATTCCCAATTGTTACCGTGTTAATCTGGCGTTAACCCGTGCGCTACCGCATGGGTGGGGATGCAGAGTCGCCGACGAGCCCGCAATAAGGAATTTGCGCGCGTTGGCATGCGCCATGACGCCGCCACTTTCCTGCAATCGAGGTCAACAAAGATGAGTCATCCGAACCGCGCCCGCGTATCCAAACTGTCGCTGGCCCTGATCGCTGCGCTTGCCGCGGCACCTGTTTTTGCGCAGAGCACATCCGCTGCTCTTGGCGGTCGCGTCGTCGGCGCCGACGGCGAGGCGGTTGCCGGCGCGGAGGTCAGCATCGTCCACACTGAATCCGGCACCGTCAGCAAGGCCGTTACCGATGCCAATGGTCGTTACGCCGCCCGCGGTCTCCGCGTCGGCGGCCCGTACACGATCACCGTTAACAAGGCCGGTGCCGGTACTGACAGCGAGCAGGGCGTGTACCTGCAATTGTCTGAATCGAACAACATTGACCTGAGCCTGGCCAGTGGCGGCGCGCCTTTGGATACGGTCACAGTCGTGGGCGATGCTTCCAATTATCTGTTCAGC
>JAKFDH010000107.1:0-2327 GCA_036676245.1 Massilia sp.
CTTGGTCGGCGCGATCATCGGGGTCTTCACCAGCGGCATGTTGATGGTGGTGAAGGCGATGTTCTTGCCGCTGAACTCGGCCTGGGCGCAGCGGCTGAAGGCGTCGAGCGCGGCCTTGGAGGCGACGTAGGCCGAGAAGCGCGGCGAGCTGGCCAGCACGCCGATCGAGCTGATGTTGATGATGTGGCCGCGGCGGCGCTGGGTCATGGCCGGCAGGAAGCCCATGATCAGGCGCAGGCAGCCGAAGTAGTTCAGCTGCATGGTGCGTTCGTAGTCGTGGAAACGGTCGTAGCTGGCCTCGACCGAACGGCGGATCGAGCGGCCGGCATTGTTGACCAGCACGTCCACGGCCTTGTGTTCGGCCAGCACGGTCTTCACCAGGGTGTCGCAACTGGCCAGGTCGGTCAGGTCGCAGGTGTAGGCCCAGCACTTGCCGCCGGCGGCGATGATCTCGTCGCGGGTCTCGTGAAGTTCCTTCTCGCCGCGGGCGACGATGATGACCTTGGCGCCGGCTTCGGCGATCTTGATCGCGGAGGCCTTGCCGATGCCCGAGGAACCGCCGGTGATGACGACCACCTTGTTCTCGACCTTGCCACGCAGGGACCGGTCCACGAACAGGTCCGGGTCGAGGTGGCGTTCCCAGAAGTCCCAGATGCGCCAGGCGTAACTCTCGAGTTCCGGCACCTCGATCTTGCTGCCCTTGAGCGCACGTTCGACCACCCGGGTGTCGAATCGGGTCGGATAGGTGATGAAGGCCAGCGTGGACGGCGGGATCTTGAGGTCGCGCAGCACCATGTTGGTGAAGCGCTTGACCGGCGGCAGGTTGGTGATGGCGCTGCGAACCGCGCCGGGCACCACCGCCAGCATGCGGGCGTCCACGCGCATGGTCATCTCCGGCGCATGGGCGGCGCGGGCGAAGGTGTTCATCAGCTCGCCGAAACGCATCGGCTCCGGGTCGACCAGGTGGAAACACTGGCCGTCCAGGCCCTTCTTGTGCGCGATGTGGTCCATCGCGTCGGCGACGAAGTCCACCGGCACGACGTTGATGCGGCCACCCTCGATGCCCAGCGTGGGCACCCACTGCGGCAGGGTCTCGCGCATCTTCTTGATCAGGGTGAACAGGTAGTAGGGACCGTCGATCTTGTCCATCTCGCCGGTCTTGGAATGGCCGATGACCATGGACGGGCGGTAGATGCGGAACGGCACCTTGCACTCCTTGCGCACGATGCCCTCGGATTCGTGCTTGGTGCGCAGGTAGGGGTCCTTCAGCCCCTCGGCCTCCTCGAACATGTCCTCGCGGAACACGCCCGGGTACAGGCCGGCGGCGGCGATGGAGCTGGTGTGGTGGAAACAGCCGGCCTTGAGCGCGGTGGCCAGCTCGACGGCGTTGCGGGTGCCGTCGATGTTGGCGACCTGCTGCGAGGCCGCGTCGGCCGAGAGGTCGTAGATCGCCGCCAGGTGGAAGAAGTGCTGGATCTTGCCCGACAGTGCCTTGACCTGCGCGGCGGTCAGGCCGAGCCTGGCCTTGGACAGGTCGCCGGTAACCGGAATGATGCGCTTGCGGTCCCAGCCCATCTTCGCGGCGATGGCGTCGAGCTTCTTCTCGGACCCCTTGCGGACCAGCACGTGCACCGCGCCCTTGCGCTTGAGCAGGTTGCTGACCAGATAACGCCCGATGAACCCGGTGGCACCGGTGACGAAATAGCTCATGACCTCTCCCCTGCCCTAGTCTTCTGGGCGACCGCGATGGCCGCCCGCACCAGCCTAACTTGCCAGACCGCAAAGGCCGTGACAAACCCTTCGTTGACCGTCCTACGGGGTCGTGTTATCACCCTCGCTTCAACCCGGGAACCCAGAAGATGGCCGACCTGAAAGACCAGTTCCAGAAAGCCGCCCAGGACGTGATGAACCTGTCGGAACGGCCCGACAACGACACCATGCTGCGCCTTTACGCCCTCTACAAGCAGGGTTCGGAAGGCGACGTCAGTGGCCCCAAGCCCGGGTTCTTCGATTTCGTCGGCACCGCCAAGTACGAAGCCTGGGAAAAGCTCGCCGGCACCAAACCCGAGGACGCCATGAAGAAGTACGTGGACCTCGTGAAGAACCTGCGCGGCTGACGCCGCCCCATGGCCAGGCAGACCCGCCAGCGCATCCTTGATGCCTCGCTCGCCATGTTCAATGAACAGGGCGAGCCCAACGTCACCACCAACCACATCGCCGACGAGCTGGAGATCAGCCCGGGCAACCTCTACTACCACTTCCGCAACAAGGACGACATCATCGAGCAGCTGTTCCAGCGCTATGAAGAGCGCATGGACACGGCCCTG
>JAKFDH010000108.1:0-2063 GCA_036676245.1 Massilia sp.
ACGCCCATGCTGGGCCTGCTGGTGCCGTCAATCGCCAACCCCATGTACGGCTTCATCGCCCGCGAGATCGAAACCCAGGCACAGGAGCGCTACGGCTTTCGCATCATGATCGGCAACACCTACCGCGACAAGGACAAGGAGGCCCGCTTCTTTGACGACCTGATGGCGCACGGCGTGCGCGGCGTGATCATCATCTCCTCGCTGGTGGACGAACAGCATTTCGAATCCGCCGGCGAGCGCGGCCTGGTGGTGGTCAGTTACGACCGCCGCGCCACGCCCGGCGTCGAGTCGGGCATTGACCACGTGTCGGTCGACAACTTTGAGGCGGCCCGCATGGCCACCCAGCACCTGATAGCGCAGGGTCACAGGCGGCTGGCCTTTGTGACGGCCGCCGGCATCACCATGAGCCGGCGTGAAAAGATCAACGGTTTCATGGCGGCCGCAAGCGCTGCGGGCCTGGCCGCCGGCGCGCAGGTGATCGAGGGCACGCCGCTCAATGAGTATGGCGACTCGATGATGAGCGAGCTGGGCCGCATCGAGGCGGCAAAGCTCGCTGAACGCCGCGAGGCCGAGCGGCCCACCGGCGTCGTGGCGGTCAACGACATGATGGCGCTGGGCCTGATGGCCGGTTTTCGTGAGGCGGGGCTGTCCGTGCCGGCCGATGTGTCGGTGGTGGGCATGGACGATGTGTTTTTGTCGGCGCTGATGCATCCGGCCCTGACCACCGTGCGCCTGCCGGTGTCTGACATGGCCCACACCATTGTCGAGCGTGTGATGAGCCGGCTGGCCGACCCCAGCCTGCCGACCGGCGAGTTCATCTTCCAGCCCAGCCTGGTGGTCAGGGGCTCGGTGGCAGCCCGAAGCTCTGAACAGTGAAGCCCTTTTGAGTATTGAATTTTTTGTGAACTTTTGACGATTGAAAAATTGAACAAGGCATGGAATGACAACGGTTTTTGTAAGCCACCCCCGAGCCAGTCTGGCCCACTATTTCGGCACGCGCGCCACCGCCGCACTGCAGGCGCTGGCCGACGTGCGCTTCAATCCCGGCGACACCGACCTGTCGTCGCGGGAGCTGGCTGCGCTGGCGCAGGACTGCGATGTGATCATTTCCTACCGGCAGACGCAGGGCGATGAAGCGCTGTTTGCAGCGCTGCCGCAGCTCAAGGCCTTTGTCCGCTGCGCCATCGACATCCGCAACATCGACGTGGCCGCCGCCAGCCGCCACGGCGTCCTGGTGACGCAGGCCAGCGCCGGCTTTATTGCCTCGGTGTCCGAATGGATCATCGGCGTGATGATCGACCTGAGCCGCCACATCAGCGCCTCGGCTGCGCTCTACCATGCGGGCCACCCGGTGGCGCCGCTGATGGGGCGCGAGTTGCGCGGCGCCACGCTGGGTGTGATCGGCTATGGCCAGATCAGCCGCTACCTGTGCGATGTGGCGCTGGCCCTCGGCATGCGCATCGTGGTGCATGACCCCTACACGCGCACCGATCGCCAGGAACTGGTGCAAACCGGCCTCGCACCGCTGCTGGAGGAAGCCGACTATGTGGTCTGCCTGGCCGCTGCGACCGAGGCCACCGAAAACCTGATGAACGCCCAGACGTTTGCCTTGATGAAGCCCGGCGCGTTTTTCATCAACGCCTCGCGCGGCAACCTGGTTGATGAATCGGCGCTGCTGGCCGCGCTGGACGCCGGCACGATGGCCGGCTGCGCCGTCGACGTGGGCCGCGCGCCCGACCAGATGCCCTCGCCCCAGGTGGCGGCGCATCCGCGCGTGATCGCCTCGCCGCATATCGGTGGCCTGACGCCGCCGGCGGTGGAGCACCAGGCCCTGGAAACGGTGGCGCAGGTCGCCGACATCCTGCAGGGGCGGGTACCGCAGGGCGCCGTGAACGCCCAGCAGGCGCACCGTTGGCAGCTGGCGTTCGGCACGCAGCAGCCGGCCTGAGAGGCTGAGAGTCTTTTGTTCCTACCCGCTTATCACGCCAAAACGCACCCACTCGTCGTTGCAAATGCGCGCCATAGCCCGAGCTATGGCTGTGCTTTGCGCCTCGATTGGGCAC
>JAKFDH010000109.1:0-4751 GCA_036676245.1 Massilia sp.
GTTATTGTCTTTTCGAGTTCCACATTCACGACTTCGGGAAGGGCGCCGCTCGTGTCAGTGGAAATTCAGAAGTCAACAGGATTATTCCGGACACCAGTGTGCGAAGGCAGGGACGACGTTGGTTTATATTGCGAATCTTCTTCCGCTCCCGACTTCGTATTTATCGCGCCTGCACCCCAAACCACCACCCGATATATGCATATATCGCCCATTCATCGTGCATGTTTCAGGTTTTTTACAAATCCACCAAACAATTGCCGCAGAGGTAGTAATAGAATAGTTGCTCCAAAATTATTACAAAGTCAGGGTAGCCATGATTCGTTTGCCAGTCAGCTTAGCGGTTTTATGCCTTTCCATGTCCGCCATGGCGGCCGATCCTTTCGACGACAAGTTCCGCCAGCTGGAAGAGTTGCTGCCGACGCCGACCTCGGTCCGCGCGGCATCCGGCGCTCCCGGCCACGCCTACTGGCAGCAGCGCGCCGACTACACGATCCGCGCCACGCTCGACGAATCGAAACGCGCGATCTCCGCAACCGGCACCATCACCTACCACAACAACTCGCCCGACACCCTCGGCTACCTGTGGGTGCAGCTGGACCAGAACATCTTCCGTCCTGACTCGGATGCGCGCGCTTCGGCCACGGTGCCGTCGCGCGAGGCATGGGCCAAGGCCACTGGGGAGGACGGCATGCGTTTCGATGCGATGCGCTCGATGCTCGACGGCCGCACTTTCGAAGGCGGCTTCAATATCACCGCCGTCAGGGGCGCCGACGGCAAGCCGTTCAAGCACACCATCAACAAGACGATGATGCGGATCGACCTGGCGCAGCCGCTCAAGCCGGGCGCACGCACGACTTTCAGCATCGACTGGAACTACAAGATCAACGAGGCGAAGGTCCACGGCGGCCGTACCGGCTACGAGAAATTCGACGAAGACAAGAACGACCTGTTCGAAATTGCGCACTGGTTCCCGCGCATGGCCGCCTACTATGACGTGTATGGCTGGCAGCACAAGCAGTTCCTCGGCGCCGGCGAGTTCACGCTCGAGTTCGGCGACTACGACGTGCAGCTGACTGTCCCTGCCGACCACATCGTGGCCAGCACCGGCGCGCTGCAAAACCCGGACGCTGTGCTGACCGCCGCCCAGCGCGAGCGCCTCAAGCAGGCCCGCACCGCGGCCAAGCCGGTCATCATCGTCACCCAGAAGGAGGCGGAAGCGGCCGAAAAGTCGCGCAGCACCGCCACCAAGACCTGGCACTTCAAGGCCAGGAACGTACGCGACTTCGCCTGGGCGTCGAGCCGCAAGTTCATCTGGGATGCGCAGGGCGTCAAGACCGGCAATACCGACACCATGGCGATGTCCTACTATCCGAAGGAAGGCAACCCGCTGTGGGAAAAGTATTCGACCCAGGCGATCGTGCACACCATCGAGCAGTACAACAAGTATTCGCTGGACTACCCTTACCCTGCCGCGATATCGGTCAACGGCCCGGTCGGCGGCATGGAATACCCGATGATCTCGTTTAACGGCCCGCGTCCGACCAAGGACAAGAAGACCGGCGAGATCACGTATTCGAAGCGCTCGAAGTATGGCCTGATCGGCGTGATCATCCACGAAGTGGGCCACAACTACTTCCCGATGATCGTCAACTCCGACGAACGCCAGTGGACCTGGATGGACGAGGGCTTGAACACCTTCGTCCAGAGCCTGGCCCAGGAAGCCTGGGAACAGGACTACCCGGCCGGCCGCGGCGAGGCACGTTCGATCGTCGACTACATGAAGAGCCGCAACCAGGTGCCGATCATGACCAACTCCGAGTCGCTGCTGCAGTTCGGGAACAACGCCTACGCCAAGCCGGCCGCTGCGCTCAACATCCTGCGCGAGACGGTGCTGGGCCGCGAGCTGTTCGACTTCGCGTTCAAGGAATACGCGCAGCGCTGGAAGTTCAAGCGCCCGACCCCGGCCGACTTCTTCCGCACGATGGAAGACGCCTCCGGCACGGACCTCGACTGGTTCTGGCGCGGCTGGTTCTACACGACCGATCCGGTCGATGTCAGCGTCGACGGCATCACCGAGTACGGCGTGAGCTCCAAGAATCCTGAAGTGGAAAAGGCATGGCGCCGCGCCCAGAAGAAGGCGGAGCCGGAATCGATCACCGACCAGCGCAACAAGGGCACCTTGCCGCGCCGCGTGGATGCGAACCCGGAACTGAAGGACTTCTACAACGAGCATGACGACTTCACGGTCACCAACAAGGACCGCAACAAGTACAATGAGACGATGGAAGGCCTGGATGACTGGGAGAAGGCGCTGCTCAAGCAGGGCAAGCACCTGTACCTGGTCGATTTTTCCAACGTCGGCGGGCTGGTGACGCCGCTGGTGCTGGAGATTGAACTCAAGAGCGGCAAGAAGACTATCGAGCGCATTCCGGCCGAAGTGTGGCGCTACTCGCCGAAGAAGGTCACGAAGCTGATCGTCACCGACGAGCCGATGGTGGGCCTGACGCAAGACCCGTACTGGGAAACGGCGGACATCGACACCAGCAACAACGCCTGGCCGCGCAAGATCGCCCAGTCGCGCGTGGAGCTGTTCAAGACGGAGCGGGGCCAGAATGACTTGATGAAGGACTTCAAGACGCCGCTGAAGACCAAGGACGAGAAGAAGAAGGATGCGGCGGATGCGCCGAAGCCGAATTAACTTTTAGACCACCGCCCTTACCAACGTCGTCCCTGCGAAGGCAGGGACGACGTTGGTTTGAGCTGTTTTTTTCGTATGTCGTTGTAGTTAACAAAAACCCATCCCCATGAAACCCCTGCTCGCCGCCCTCACCCTCTCGCTCTGCCTGCCGGCCCTTGCCGCCGATCCCTTCGACGACAAATTCCGCCAGCTCGAAGAACTGCTGCCGACGCCGACCTCGACCCGCACCGCCTCCGGCGCGCCGGGCCACGCCTACTGGCAGCAGCGCGCCGACTACAAGATGCAGACCACGCTCGACGAAGCGAAGCGCTCGGTCAGCGGCAGCGGCACGATCACCTACACCAACAACTCGCCTGACACGCTGAACTACCTGTGGGTCCAGCTGGACCAGAACATGTTCCGCCCCGATTCCGACCGCCGCATCACCGCCACCGTGCCATCGCGCGAAGCGTGGGCCAAGGCCACCGGCGAGGACGGCGTCAAGTTCGAAACCTGGAAAGGCATGCTGGACAACGACTTCACCGGCGGCTTCAAGGTGCAGAATGTGCGTGGCGCGGACGGCAAGCCGCTCAAGACCACCATCAACCGCACGATGATGCGGATCGACCTGGCCGAACCGATGAAGCCGGGCGCGAAAGTGTCATTCAGCCTCGAATGGCAGTTCCTGATTCCCGAGTTCAAATTCCTCGGCCGCCGCACCGGCTACGAGCATTTTGAAGAAGACAAGAACGACCTGTTCGAAGTGGCGCAGTGGTTCCCGCGCATGGCCGCCTATTACGATGCGGCCGGCTGGCAAAACAAACAGTACATGGGCGCCGGCGAGTTCACGCTCGAATTCGGCGACTACGATGTGCGCATCACCGTCCCGGCCGACCATATCGTGGCCAGCACCGGCGAGCTGCAAAACCCGGGCGAAGTGCTCAGCGCCACCCAGCGCGAGCGCCTCAAGCAGGCCCGCGGCGCCAGCAAGCCGGTGCTGATCGTGACCCAGGCGGAGGCCGAACTGGCCGAAAAATCGAAGAGCACCGGCACCAGGACCTGGCACTTCAAGGCCAGCAATGTGCGCGACTTCGCGTGGGCGTCGAGCCGCAAGTTCATCTGGGATGCGCAGGGCGTCAAGTCCGGCAGCACCGATACGATGGCGATGTCCTACTATCCGAAGGAAGGCAACCCGCTGTGGGGCCAGTACTCGACCCAGGCCGTGGTCCACACGATCGAGCAGTACAACAGGTATTCGATCGACTACCCGTACCCGGTGGCGATCTCGGTCAATGGCCCGGTCGGCGGCATGGAATACCCGATGATCTGCTTTAACGGCCCGCGCCCCGTCAAGGACAAGAAGACCGGCGAATTGAGCTACTCGCGCGCCACCAAGTATGGACTGATCGGCGTGATCATCCACGAAGTGGGCCACAACTACTTCCCGATGATCGTCAACTCCGACGAGCGCCAGTGGACCTGGATGGACGAAGGCGTCAACAGCTTCCTGCAGTTCCTCGCGCAGCAGGCCTGGGAAGAAGACTGGCCGCGCCAGCGCGGCGAGGCGCGCGCCATCGTCGACTACATGAAGAGCCGCAACCAGAACCCGATCATGACGAACGCGGAATCCGTCCTGCAAGTCGGGAACAACGCCTACGCCAAGCCGGCCACCGCGCTCAACATCCTGCGCGAGACGGTGCTGGGCCGCGAGCTGTTCGACTTCGCCTTCAAGGAATACGCACAGCGCTGGAAGTTCAAGCGTCCGACCCCGGCCGACCTGTTCCGCACGATGGAAGACGCCTCCGGCACGGACCTCGACTGGTTCTGGCGCGGCTGGTTCTACACGACCGATCCGGTCGATGTCAGCGTCGACGGCATCACCGAGTACGGCGTGAGCAGCAAGGATCCTGAAGTCGAGAAGGCATGGCGCCGCGCCCAGAAGAAGGCGGAGCCGGAATCGATCACCGACCAGCGCAACAAGGGCACGCTGGCGCGCCGCGTGGACAAGCATCCGGAACTGAAGGACTTCTACAACGAGCACGACGACTTCACGGTCACCAACAAGGACCGCAAC
>JAKFDH010000110.1:0-98119 GCA_036676245.1 Massilia sp.
AGCTGCTTGCGGGTCGATTCGTCGAGGTCGGAAGCGAACTGCGCGAACGCAGCCAGTTCACGGTACTGCGCCAAGTCGGTACGGATACCGCCGGACAGGTTTTTGATGACCTTGGTCTGGGCGGCGCCACCGACACGCGACACCGAAATACCGGCGTTAATCGCAGGACGGATACCCGAGTTGAACAGCGAGGTGTCCAGGAAGATCTGGCCGTCGGTAATCGAAATCACGTTGGTAGGAACGAACGCCGAAACGTCGCCTGCCTGGGTCTCAATGATCGGCAGTGCGGTCAGCGAACCGGTCTTGCCTTTGACTTCGCCGTTGGTGAACTTCTCGACATAGTCCGGGTTCACGCGTGCTGCGCGCTCCAGCAGACGGCTGTGCAGGTAGAACACGTCGCCTGGATACGCTTCGCGGCCTGGCGGGCGGCGCAGCAGCAGCGAAATCTGACGGTAGGCAACTGCTTGCTTGGACAGGTCATCGTAGACGATCAGTGCGTCTTCGCCGCGGTCACGGAAGTATTCGCCCATGGCGCAACCGGAGTAAGCGGAAATGTACTGCATCGCTGCCGATTCCGACGCGGTGGCAGCCACGACGATGGTGTATTCCATCGCGCCGTGCGTCTCGAGCGAGCGCACGATGTTCTTGACGGTCGATGCCTTCTGGCCGATGGCGACGTAGATGCAGGTCATGTTCTGACCTTTTTGATTGATGATCGCATCAATCGCTACGGCCGACTTGCCGGTCTGGCGGTCGCCAATGATCAGCTCGCGCTGGCCGCGGCCGATAGGTACCATCGAGTCGATCGACTTCAGGCCGGTCTGCATCGGCTGCGACACGGACTGGCGTGCGATAACGCCCGGAGCGATCTTTTCGATCGGGGTGGTCAGCTTGGCGTTGACCGGACCCTTGCCGTCGATCGGCTGGCCCAGTGCGTTGACCACGCGGCCACGCAGTTCAGGACCGATTGGCACTTCCAGGATGCGGCCCGTGCATTTCACGGTGTCGCCTTCCGAGATGTGCTCGTAAGCACCCAGAATCACGGCGCCGACGGAATCACGTTCCAGGTTCATTGCCAGGCCAAACGTGTTGCCTGGGAATTCCAGCATCTCGCCCTGCATCACGTCCGACAGACCATGGATGCGGCAGATACCGTCGGCGACGGAGATAACCGTGCCTTGATTGCGAACTTCAGCGGAACCTTCGAGGCCTTGAATACGGCTCTTGATCAGCTCGCTGATTTCAGATGGGTTAAGTTGCATGCTAACTCCTAATAGTTTCTTGATGCGTAGGGCAAGAGGCGGGGGCGCCGGCGGTCAATGCGATTCTTACGACGTCAGCGCAACATTCATCTGTTGCAGCTTGGCGCGTACCGAGGTATCGAGCACTTCATCACCGACCACCACGCGCACACCACCGATCAGCGAGGGATCCACTGTCACCGTTGGGTTGAGCTTGCGGCCAAATTTCTTTTCCAGCGTCTTCACCAGGTCGGCGACCTGGGCTGCCGAGATCTCGAATGCGCTGACAATCTCAGCGTCGGCGGCGCCATCCTGCGCGTTCTTCAGCACAGCGAACTGGGCGCCAATTTCCGGCAGCAGCGAGACGCGGCCGTTTTCGATCAGCATGTTGACGAAGTTCTTTGCTTCAGCGGTCAGCGGGGCCTTGACCAGCGACGCAAACGCGTCGGCGACCTGCGCCTCCGTCACGTTCGGGTTACGGGCGAAGTCCTGCACATCCGGATTGGCGCCAACTTGTGCCAGTTCGGACACAAGGGTCGACCAGGCTGCCATGTCGCCCTTTTGGGCGACACGGAACACTGCTTCGGCGTAAGGGCGGGCGACGGTTGCGAGTTCAGCCATGATTACAGCTCGACAGCCAGTTGCGACAGCAGGTCGGCGTGGGCCGATGCGTTCACTTCGCGCTTGAGGATCTGCTCAGCACCTTTGACAGCCAGACCGGCGACTTGTGCGCGCAGTTCTTCGCGGGCCTTGGTCACTTGCTGTTCTGCATCAGCCTTGGCTTGCGCAACAATGCGGGCGGCTTCGGCGGTGGCGTTGGCCTTGATTTCGTCGGCAACCATTTGCGCGCGCTTTTCCGCGTCAGCAATACGCTTTTGACCTTCGTCGCGGGCGGAAGCCAGTTCGCGCTGAATCACGAGCTTGCCTTCTTCAGCCGCTTTTTTGCCCAGGTCGGCAGCAGCCAGACCGTCGGCGATTTTCTTAGCACGTGCATCCAGTGCGCCCGTCACCGTTGGCCATACAAACTTCGCGACAAACGCGGCCAGGATGAGGAACACGATGGCCTGCACGAACATCGTTGAATTTAAGTTCACAGCAGTTTCCTTCTCAGAATGACGTATGCCGGGCGGGCATGGACGCGCGCCCGGCTATGAGAATTGGCGAATTAAGCGCCGAATGGGCTGGCAAATGCGAACATCATCGCGATACCAACACCGATCAGGAATGCAGCGTCGATCAGACCAGCCAGCAGGAACATCTTGGTCTGCAGGGTGTTCATCAGTTCAGGCTGACGTGCCGAAGCTTCGATGAACTTGCCGCCCATGATACCGATGCCGATACATGCGCCGATCGCGCCCAAACCAATGATCAAACCGCAAGCCAGTGCAACAAAAGCGACGTTAGTCATGAAAACTCCTTAGTAAAAAATCGAAAAGATTGAAAATTAAAAAATACGAAAACCAGAAAACTACAAGCAGCCTTTACTTAGTGACCCTCATGCGCCTGGCCGATGTACACCAGCGTCAGCATCATGAAAATAAATGCTTGCAACAGCACGATCAGGATGTGGAAGATTGCCCACACCGAACCTGCCGCAACCTGCAATCCAGCCAGCAAGACGCTTTGGGTGGTGAAACCGACCCAGGTGGCGCCCAGCAGTGCGATCAGCAAGAAGATCAATTCGCCGGCAAACATGTTGCCGAACAGTCGCATTGCAAGCGACACGGTTTTTGCTGCGAATTCGATGATGTTCAGGCCCAGGTTGAATAGCCACAGGCCAGGGTGCGAGCCGAACGGTGCGCAGAACAGTTCGTGGATGAAGCCGCCTACGCCCTTGATTTTCAGGTTGTAGTAGATCATGCAGCCGAAGATGACCAGGGCCATGCCGAAGGTGCCGTTCAGGTCGGCGGTAGGCACGACGCGGAAGAAAGGTTCGTGGCCATCGGCGCCGATGCCAACCATGCGGAACAGCGTGGCGAACAGGTCGACCGGCAGGAAGTCCATCGAGTTCATCAGGAAGACCCAGACGAACACGGTCAGCGCCAGCGGGGCGATGAAGGAACGGTCGCCATGGACGATGGCCTTGGACTGGTCCTCGACCAGTTCGACGATCGATTCGACGGCGCCGGTGAAGCGCGACGGCACGCCGGAAGTGACCCTGCGTGCGGCAACCCACAGCAGCAGGCCGGTCAGGACCGCCATGAAGACGGACCAGAAGATGGTGTCGTAGTGGATGATGCTGAAATCAAAGATTTCGACCTGTTTCGCCGAAGCGTTGTGGCCGAGGTGGTGTTTGATGTACTCGCCGGCGCTCGGTGCGTGTGCACTTGCCGCGTGTGCTGCTGCCGCTGCAGTTTCAGTAGTCATTTATGGTGCCTAAACAATAAGATGATATAACTTTTGAGTGCCACGATGAAGCCGCATAACAGCGCGAGCCAGTTCAAATCGCGGTACAGCCAAGCGGTCACGCCAAGCAGCGTCACCGTTAATGCAATCTTTATAAATTCACCGATGAAAAATGACATCGGGTTCGCCGCGCCGATTCTCTGCGCGTTGGCAAACAGGCGCAGTGCGAACAGGCCGTTAGGCACGACACAACATAATCCGCCGAACACCGCCGAAAACATCGCAGGCCAGCCCCCCAGCAGCGCGGCGACGACGCCAGCGACTACTGTTGCGATCAATTGCAGGGAGACTATGCGCAACATTTTTTCTTCTTCGCGCCAGCCATGTGAATGCTGTTTCGGGTGTTGGAATTACGTGAATCAGCGGGATTATAAGCGTTTCCCCTGCTTTTCGTCAAACGTTGCTGCACTGCGGTAGAGCTTGTACGTATTGAAATACCACGACCCTGCCCCCAACTTGCACAATCTTCGTGCACGTGGCGTCCATGCGATCCAGTCCAGGCTGGCTCGGCGGTGCTGGCGATTACTTGCCGGGTTATCGGGCGATGGTTGCGTGTCAGGCGCGCAATCTTGCCAAGACGCCATCAAGAATATCCAGGTCGGCAAAATCGATGATCATTTGCCCCTTGCCCTTGGCGCCCATCTTGAACAGCACCGGCGTGGCCAGCTTGTCCGACAGCTCTTCCTCGAGGCGGATGATGTCGCCCGACTTTTCCTTGTGGCGCGGCTCGACCGGATTCTTTTGCTCTTCCAGCGCGCGGTTCACCAGCTTTTCGGTTTCACGTACCGACAGCCGCTTGGCCACCACCTGGTTGGCCAGGCTGATCTGGCTGGCCGCGTCGACCGCCAGCAGCGCGCGCGCGTGGCCCATGTCGATATCGCCGGCCATCAGCATGGTCTGCACCGGCGCCGCCAGGTTCATCAGGCGCAGCAGGTTCGACACCGCGCTGCGCGAACGGCCAACCGCGCCGGCCGCCTGCTCGTGCGTGAAACTGAAGTCGGTAATCAGGCGGTGGATGCCCTGCGCCTCCTCGAGCGGATTGAGGTCTTCGCGCTGCATGTTCTCGATCAGCGCCATCGCCGCGGTGGTCTGGTCGTCGACGTCGCGCACCAGCACCGGGATCACGTCCAGCCCGGCCAGCTGGGCCGCGCGGAAGCGGCGCTCGCCGGCGATGATCTCATAGCGGATCTCGCCGGTCACATTGTCCTGTCCGATCGGGCGCACCAGCACCGGCTGCATGATGCCCTGGGTCTTGATCGACGCCGCCAGTTCGGCCAGCGCGCCTTCGTCCATGCGCGTGCGCGGCTGGTACTTGCCGGCCTGCAGTTGCGAGACCTGCAGCGAGGACGGGGTGCCGGCGTCCGGCGCCGGGGTGTCGCCTGCGCCGCCGAGCAGTGCTTCGAGGCCGCGGCCGAGGCCTTTGAGTTTTTTGGTTGCCATGATTCCTGATGCTCTCTCTAGATTACATAGTCTTGATACGATTGATCATCTCGGCGCCGAAGGCGATGTAGGCCTGGGCGCCCTTGGACACGGGGTCGAAGGTCACGCCCGGAATGCCGTAGGACGGCGCCTCGGCCAGGCGCACATTGCGCGGGATGATGGTTTTGAATACCTTGTCGCCGAAGTGTTCCTCCAGCTGGGCCGACACTTGCTGCGACAGCGTCATGCGCGGATCGAACATCACGCGCAGCAGGCCGATGATCTTCAGGTCGTGGTTCAGGTTGGCGTGCACCTTCTTGATCGTGTTGACCAGGTCGGACAAGCCTTCCAGCGCATAGTACTCGCACTGCATCGGGATGATCACGCCGTGCGCGGCGCACAGGCCGTTCAGCGTCAGCATCGACAGCGCAGGCGGGCAGTCGATCAGCACGAAGTCGTATTCGGCGTCGACCACGGCCAGCGCATCCTTCAGGCGCCGTTCGCGATGCTCCAGCTCCACCATCTCCACTTCGGCGCCGGCCAGCTCGCGGTTCGAGGGCAGGACATCGAAACGCCCTGCTTCGGAGCGCTGGCGTGCCGTCTTGACGTCGGCCTCGCCCAGCAGCACTTCATAGGTCGATGCCTTCAGGCCGGCCTTGTTGATGCCGGCGCCCATCGTCGCATTGCCCTGCGGGTCGAGGTCGACCAGCAGCACGCGCTGGTCCAGCTTGGCCAGCCCTGCCGCGAGGTTGACTGTGGTGGTGGTCTTACCTACTCCGCCCTTTTGGTTTGCAACGCAAAATATTTTGGCCATGTATGCTCTTGATCGTAGACGCAACAATAACGATTTATACCATTAATACTATTAAAATCGTTTATACGATTTATTTAGTATATCTGGTATAAACCATTTATATGGTTTATATGATTTACTCGGATTTCCTGATAAAAACCAGGTGGCGTTCCGCCTGCAGCCCTGGAACCCGTAAAGGCCTCAATTCCGCCGTTTTCCACTCTTTCGGCAGCCTTTCCTGCTCCTCGGGAGGGGCCACGCCTTTCAGCGCGATGAATTGCCCGCCCTCCGCCAGCAAATGCCCCGACCAGTTCACGAAATCCGACAGGTCCGCAAAAGCACGGGAAGTGATGACGTCGAATTTGTGCGGCACTTGCAGCTGCTCGACCTTCATGGTGTACACCGTGACGTTCCGCAGTTCCAGCTCGGCCTTCACTTGCGTCAGGAAGGCCGTCTTCTTGTGCACGGTGTCGATCAGCGACACCTTGATGCCAGGACAGGCGATGGCCAGCACAATGCCCGGCAATCCGCCCCCTGCCCCGACGTCGAGCACATTGACCGCGCTGGCGAAGGCAGGAACCGCGGCCAGCGAATCGAGGATGTGGAGCGTGACCATCTGCATGGGGTCGCGCACCGAAGTCAGGTTGTATACCGAATTCCACTTGAACAGCAGCGCCAGGTAATCGAGCAGCTGTTCGTGTTGCTTGTCGTTCAGGTCCAGCTTCAGTTCTTGAATGCCGTCGGCGAGTATTTTGCTGAGGGCGGGACGGTCGAAAAACTTCATCCTGCCAGCTCCTCGTTCAGGGTGGCAAAACCTTTCGCGCCGCGTTTCTTTAAATGTACCAGCAAAAGCGAGATCGCGGCAGGTGTCACTCCAGAAATTCTTGACGCTTGCCCCAAGGTCTCAGGCCGCTGCTTGTCCAGCTTCTGGCGCACCTCGATCGACAGGGCGGCGATGTCGAGGTAGTTGAAGCCTTCCGGCAGCTTCAGGTTTTCATAGTGGTCGTGGCGTTCGACTTCCTTGGCCTGGCGATCGATATAGCCCGCGTACTTGAGCTGGATTTCGATCTGTTCGCGCACTGCGGGGTCGGTCACGCCGGGGCCTGCCAGTTGTTGGCCGTCCACACCCGCCATGCTCATCAGGGTGTCGTAGGCGACACCGGGGCGGCGCAGCAGGTCGGCCAGCGAGTATTCGCGCTCGATCGCCTGGCCGATGACGCGCTCGGATTCGGCGGCCGCCAGGATGCGCGGGTTGACCCAGGTGCTGCGCAGGCGCTCCAGTTCGCGCGCGACCGACTCGCGCTTGGTCTCGAAGGCAGCCCATTGGGCATCGCCGACGACGCCCAGTTCGCGGCCGATTTCGGTCAGGCGCATGTCGGCATTGTCTTCGCGCAGGCTGAGGCGGTACTCGGCGCGGCTGGTGAACATGCGGTAGGGCTCGGCCACGCCCTGGGTGGTCAAGTCGTCGACCAGCACGCCGAGGTAGGCTTGCGCCCTGCCCGGCACCCACGCGTCCTTGTCCTGCGTCAGGCGCGCCGCGTTGATACCGGCCAGCATGCCCTGCGCCGCCGCCTCTTCGTAGCCGGTGGTGCCGTTGATCTGGCCGGCGAAGAACAGGCCCTTGATGGCCTTGGTTTCGAGCGAGGCCTTGAGGCCGCGCGGGTCGAAATAATCGTATTCGATCGCGTAGCCGGGGCGCAGGATGAAGGCATTTTCCATGCCCTTCATCGAGCGCACCAGGGCGATCTGGACGTCGAACGGCAGGCTGGTCGAAATCCCGTTCGGGTAGAACTCGTTGGTCGTCAGGCCTTCCGGCTCGAGGAAGATCTGGTGCGATTCCTTGCCCGAGAAGCGGTGGATCTTATCCTCGATCGACGGGCAGTAGCGCGGCCCCACCCCTTCGATGACGCCGGTGTACATCGGGCTGCGGTCGAGGCCGGCGCGGATGATGTCGTGCGTCCGGGCATTGGTGTGGGTGACCCAGCACGGCACCTGGCGCGGGTGCATGGCCGTGTTGCCCATGACCGAGAACACCGGCACCGGATCGAGGTCGCCCGGCTGCTCCAGCATGTCCGCGAAGTTGATGCTGCGCCCGTCGATGCGGGGCGGCGTGCCGGTTTTCAGGCGGCCCTGGGGCAGCTTCAGTTCCTTCAGGCGGGACGACAGCGAGATGGCGGGCGGATCGCCGGCGCGGCCGGCCGAGTAGTTTTGCAGGCCGACATGGATCTTCCCGTCGAGGAAAGTACCTGCCGTCAGCACCACCGCGCGGGCGCGGAACTGCAGGCCGATCTGGGTGACGGCGCCGACCACGCGGTCGCCCTCGACCAGCAGGTCGTCGACCGCCTGCTGGAACAGCCACAGGTTCGGCTGGTTTTCCAGGCGCGAACGGATCGCCTGCTTGTACAGGATGCGATCGGCCTGGGCGCGGGTCGCGCGGACGGCAGGCCCCTTGGACGAGTTCAGGATGCGGAACTGGATACCGGATTCGTCGGTGGCGATCGCCATCGCACCGCCCATCGCATCGACCTCCTTGACCAGATGCCCCTTGCCGATGCCGCCGATCGACGGGTTGCAGGACATCTGCCCCAGCGTCTCAATGTTATGCGTGAGCAACAAAGTCTTCTGGCCCATGCGGGCAGCAGCGAGGGCAGCCTCGGTGCCGGCATGGCCGCCGCCGACAACGATGACGTCGAATTCAGTAGGAAATAGCATGATGGAAGTGTGGTGCGAGGAGTGTAAGGCAAGATTATAAAGTCTTTTTGCCTGCACAACCCTCCCCCGTCTAGATTTACCCCACTACCCCCACGATTGTTCCACGTGGAACATCCCAAGAACAATCGGGGTCAGACCTCAATTAAAGGCTAATCGGGGTCAGACCTCAATTAACACGCAACTGAGGTCTGACCCCGATTGAGCTCTAATAATGGTCCGACCCCGATATCGAAGCGCAACTGAGGTCTGACCCCGATTGGGCTTTAATTGAGGTCTGACCCCGATATCGGTTCTGGAATGTTCCACGTGGAACAATCTGTCAAGCCGACCACTTCATCACAGCGTCATACGAGGTCTTCAGGATCAGCAGGGAAACCACGACGAGGAACAGTTTTCGGACAAAGGCGCTGCCGTGCTTGATCGCCAGCTTGGTGCCGACCAGCGATCCTGCCACCTGGCAAGCGGCCATCAGCAGGCCCAGTTGCCACAGCAAATGACCGCTGTAGCCGAACCACATCAGGGCCGAGAAATTGCAGGCGACGTTGACAATCTTGGCCGCGGCCGATGCGCTGAGGAAGTCGAAGCCGAAGAAACGAACAAAAAGGAAGATCAGGAAGCTGCCGGTCCCGGGGCCGAAGAAGCCATCGTAGAACCCGATGCACGCCCCCATTCCCACCGCGAACCAGCGCTCGGCATGCCCACTGTGGACCGGCGCGTGGATGCTGCCGAAGTCCTTCTTGCGGAAGGTGTATACCGCTACCGCAACCAGCACGCACGGCAGCAAGGCCCGGACAAAATCCGCCGGCACCCGGGTGACGGTATAGGCGCCGGCAAAGGACAAGGCAAACGCAGCAATGGCAGCTGGCGCGGCCGCGCTCCAGGCCACCCTCACCTTGCGCGCGTAATTGACTGCCGCAGCGCCAGTCCCGAAGATCCCGGCCAGCTTGCTGGTGCCGAGCAATGTGGCAGGCACCTCTTTCGGGAACACGGAAAACAACACGGGAATCTGGATCAACCCACCGCCCCCAACGACCGCATCGACCAAGCCGGCCAGAAATGCCGCACACCCCAGCAACACAAAATCCATCGTCCATCCCTGTCAAATATCAAACGATATTGTACGGAAGAAATCCCGATGATGTTTTTAGGGCATTGGTGTAAGCTAGATACATGAACCAGATCGCCGCCTTCAATTTCAGCACCATTCCTCAACTCGTGTCGGAAGCTGGCGCGGCCAGGCAACTCGGCCAGCATGTCAGCAGCCGCTTCCCCCATGCGCGCCGCGCGCTGGTCGTGACCGATCCCGGCTTCCTGCGCACCGGCCTGGTCGACGCTCCGGTCGCCAGCCTGCGCCAGCACAAGCTGGAAGTCGACATCTTCTCGGACGTCGTCGCCGACCCGCCCGAAGACGTGGTCCTCGGCGCCGTCGACTTCGCCCGCAACCAGGGCACCGACCTGGTGATCGGCCTCGGCGGCGGGAGCTCGATGGATGTGGCCAAGCTGATCGCGGTGCTGGCCAATGTCGACCAGCCATTGAGCCAAATCTACGGCATCGGTAATGTAAAAGGGGACCGCCTGCCGCTGGTGCAAATACCCACCACTGCGGGCACCGGCTCCGAGGTCACCAACATCGCCATCGTCACGACCGGCGAGACGAGCAAGATGGGCGTGGTCGCTCCCCAGCTGTACGCGGACCTGGCCATACTCGACGCCGAACTGACCCTGGGCTTGCCGCCGATGGTCACGGCCGCCACCGGCATCGACGCGATGGTGCACGCGATCGAAGCCTTCACCAGCCGCCACAAAAAGAACCCGATGTCGGACATGCTGGCGCGCCAGGCGCTGCAGTTGCTATCGCGCAATCTCATCCGGGCATGCGAAAACGGCGCCGACCTGGAAGCCCGCCAGGCGATGCTGCTCGGCGCCTTCTTCGCAGGGCAAGCGTTCTCGAATGCGCCGGTGGCCGCCGTGCATGCGCTGGCCTACCCGATCGGCGGCATCTTCCATGTGCCGCACGGCTTGTCGAACTCGCTGGTGTTGCCCCACGTGCTGCGCTTCAATATGCCGGCGGCCGCGCCTCTGTACGCGGAACTGGCCGGCATCGTCGTGCCCCACGTCGATGGCACTGTCGAAGCGCGCGCCGAGGCGCTTATTGTTGCAATGCAACAAATCGCCAAGATCACCGGGATCGAAACGACCCTGCAGCAAGTCGGCATCCAGCAAACCGACCTCGACCGCCTGGCTGACGATGCGATGCTGCAAACCCGTCTTCTCGGCAACAACCCGCGCGAAGTGACGCGCGCCGACGCCTGGGCGATCTACGCTGCCGCGCTATAACGCCCCTCCCCGCTAGTCCGGTATCGACAGGATGCCGGGACTCAAATAAATGCGGTCGCGCGCATCCACCACCGGCTGGATGTGGGGCAGGTTCAGGCGCGTCATCGGCTGCAGTCCCGACCAGCGCGGCAAGGTACGCACCACCTGCGACGGCGGCAGGGGCGCGCCGCCCTGCAGGTGCGCGTACATCGCGTCGAGCGCCTCGAACAGGTAAGGGTGCAGCGGCACGATGGCCGATGGCAGGGTGCTGGCGAAAATATCGAAATGATTGGCATTGGTGACCTCGATGTAGCGCAGCTGGCCGCCCGTTCCTTCCACCAACGCGTTCAATCCCGCGTAGGCACGGCCCCCATGGTTGGGCGGCACCATTGCATCGCTGCGTCCCTGGACCACGATCGCCGGCTTGCCGCGCAGATTGCCGCTGGCGATTACCTCGTCCACACCGGCCCGCAGCCGCCGGCTCTGGACCAGGCGTTCGCCACGCAATGCCTTTCCGCTGACCGGGTCGACGCCGGTCGCCAGCGAGCGCAGGCAAAGGAAAGCGTCGAGCCCCTGGTCGGCCAACCCGCTCGAGGGCGACGCCGCCAGGTGGTAAGCGCGCACGCCGCCGACGGCATCCTCGTACAGCACGCTGCCCGGAATGCCGCTCTGGTTGGCGAAGCTCTGGGCACGCCGCTCGGCAGTGAAGGCGCGCACCCGCCCCAGCGTATCGGCGGATCCGAAACGCAAGCCGCACAGGCCGTCGGTGACGGAAAAGCGGCCGTAGCCGTAAGCATAGGTGACGGCGATCAGCACATTGGTGGCGGCATGCACGCCCTGTAGCAAGTCGGCCTCGCGCGGCCAGCCATAGGCGCGCATTCTGGCGTAGGCGTCGGCCATTTGCACCACCGGCGTGACGCCGGACAGCAAGCCCTTGTCCGCCAGCGAGCGGCAGCGCAGCGCATGGCCGCCAATGCAGGACTGGTACAGCGCGGCGTAGGTCGCATAGTCGAACAGCGTCTTGCCGTGCGCCGCCACCGCCACCCCGCCCTGCAAGACCTGGTAGCCATCGGCCCGCCCCACCTGCACTTGCGGCTCGGACACGGCAACGCCATCGATCAGGCCCCGAACATCCTGTTCCGCGGCCTTTAAAGCGGCCCCGGCGCCGTTTGAAACGCTGGAGGCGATCACAATGGTGTTGCCCGGCTCAAATGCCGTGGCGGGCCTGTGGTGCGTGTTCAGCACATGGAAGGCAAACTCGATCGACTGCAGCGTCGCCACGCCCCAGCTCGCTTCGGGATTGTTCCGCGAATGCGCGTGCTTGAACGCCACCCGATGCGGGTAGGCGCGGGCGAAGGCCGTCCGGCTAAGCTGGTCGAGCGCGGGCGCGAAGATGGCATCCTTGCCAGCCGCCGCCCGCCTGGCGCGCACGCCGCTGCGCAGGTTCACGCGGTCGTCGTCGAAGGTGTACAGGCCGGTGCCGGTGCCCTTGTCGGAATAGGCGACCGCGCAGCCATGCTTGAGGCCCCACTCCCCTGCCGTCGAAATGGCGCCGTACACGCCCGCCGATCCGCTCGAGGTGCCGGTCACGATGCAGGGATTGCGAACGTCGAAACTGTCGGGCACCTGCACCATCAGGGTCACGTTGATGCGGCCGCTGCCATCGTCGGCAAAGGCCAGGTATTCGGTGCCGGCGATCTTGCCCTCGCCCGTCCCCGGCACGCCGTCGATGCCGACATTGGGACCGTACAGGCTGCCGAAACCGCTGAGGCGGTTGGTGTCGACGATGGCGCGGTAGTTATTGAAAATCGCATTGCGGCGCAGTTCGGCCGCCGTCGGCTTGAGGGGATTGGCGAAACTGGGGGCCTGCAGCGCGGCCAGCCCGCGCACGCCCATGCCGGCGGTCAGCAAGTCGTCGCGCACGCCCTCGTAATGCTGGACCGACACCGGTCCCAGGAAAGGCGGCGGATCGGCGCGTGCATGGCAGGCGCAGGCAAGAAAGGCCGCAGCCGGCAGCGCCGCGGTGAAAATTTTGAACATGGGAATTCCTTCGAAGTCGAGACACACCATATCGAGTATGGCGCGCCAACTAGAGGGAGTCTTGATGCAAGCGCCCTTCCGGGCCAAAAGCCGGAAGGCGCGCAACAGCTTTGCTTATGCCGAATTCTTAGATTCAAGCTGAGGTCTTCTTGCGGCCAGCCGCGGCAATGGCGGCGCCGATTTCACCGACGATACCGCGACGGAACAACAGCACGCAGGCAATGAAGATCATGCCGGTCACCATGCCGACCGATTCACCGATCGTGTTGAACCATTCGATGCCGGTATGGGTCGCCAGGAAGGTGCCCCAATCGCCCAATTTGTTCTCCAGCGAGATGATGATGAAAGCGCCGATGATCGGACCGACCAGGGTGCCCATGCCGCCCACCAGCGTCATCAGGATGACGAGGCCGGACATCGCCCAGTGCACGTCGGTCAGCGTTTCAAAGCCGAGCACGACGGTCTTGGTGGCGCCCGCCAGGCCGGCCAATGCCGCCGACAGCACGAAGGCGACCAGCTTGTACTTGTCGACGTCGTAGCCGAGCGAAATGGCGCGCGGCTCGTTTTCCTTGATCGCCTTGAGCACCTGGCCGAACGGCGAGTGCACGGTGCGCATGATCAGCGCAAAACCGGCGACCGCGATGGCCAGCACCACGTAGTACATCGTGATGTCGCTGGACAGGTCGAGCATGCCGAGCAGCTTGCCGCGCGGGACGCCCTGCAGGCCATCCTCGCCGCCGGTGAACGGCGCCCGCAGCGCGCCGAAGTACACCATCTGCGCCAGCGCCAGCGTAATCATCGAGAAATAGATGCCCTGGCGGCGGATCGCCAGCGCGCCCATCACCAGGCCGATCAGCGCGGCGGCGCCGACCGCCACCAGCACGGCCGCCTCGAAGGGCAAGCCGATGTCGCGCAACATGTATCCGGCCACGTAGCCGGCCGAACCGAAGAAGGCGGCGTGCCCGAAGGACAGCAATCCCGTGAAACCGATCAGCAAGTTGAAGGCGCAGGCAAACAGGCCGAAGCACAGCAGCTTCATCAGGAATACCGGATAGAAATAAGCCGGCGCCAGCAGGGCGAGTCCCAGTGCGATCAGGTAGCCAATGTTTTTGTTCATCTGGACGATCCCTTACTTTTCTTTGCCGAACAGGCCGGCCGGGCGCAGCAGCAGCACGATGACCATGACGACGAACACGACCACCTCCGACCCTTCCGGGTAGAACACGCGGGTCAGGCCTTCGATGACACCGAGGCCGAGGCCGGTCAGGATCGAGCCCATGATCGAACCCATGCCGCCGATCACCACGACGGCGAACACGACGATGATCAGGTGCGAGCCCATCAGTGGCGTGACGTTGATGATCGGCGCCGCCAGCACCCCGGCAAAGCCGGCCAGCGCGACGCCGAAGCCGTAGGTCAGCGTGACCATCAGCGGCACGTTGATGCCGAAGGCTTCGACCAGCTTGGGGTTCTCGGTGCCGGCGCGCAGGTAGGCGCCCAGCTTGGTCTTCTCGATGACGAACCAGGTCGACAGGCACACCACCAGCGAGGCGAACACGACGAAAGCGCGGTAGTTCGGCAGGATCATGAAGCCGAGGTTGGTGGCGCCGGTCAGCATGTCCGGCACCGGGTAAGGCTGGCCGGACACGCCATAGAAGGAGCGGAACACGCCTTCGAGCAGCAGGGTGATGCCGAAGGTCAGCAGCAAGCCGTACAGATGGTCGAGCTTGTACAGCCAGCGCAGCATGGTTTTCTCGATGATGATGCCGAACACGCCCACCAGCAGCGGCGCGGCGAGCAGCATCACCCAGTAATTGATTTCGAAGTAGGACAGGCCCATCCAGGCCAGGAAGGCGCCCATCATGTACAGGGCGCCGTGGGAGAAGTTGATGACGTTAAGCAGGCCGAAGATCACGGCCAGGCCAAGCGACAGCATCGCGTAGAAGGAACCGTTGACCAGTCCCAGCAGCAGCTGGCTCATCATCGCTTGCAGCGGAATGCCGAAAATTTCCATGGAAGCACAGTATAAAAACACCGTTTGCGCGGTGGGGATGTCGACCGTCGCCCGGGCGTGGGCAATGGGTAGGGTGGGTGAGCCGGGGGGCGCCTAGCCCGCTACCCACCACGAGCCGCCGATGAAGCTTGGTGGGTAGCGCTATCGCTCACCCACCCTACCCTCATTCAAGCGCTAATTTACTTCCACAACGCGCACTTGGTCTCGGCCTTGGTCGAGTACGCCTGTGCGCCAGGAATCGTCTGCACGACCTTGAAGTAATCCCATGGATACTTCGATTCCGACGGCTTCTTCACTTCCATCAAATACATATCGTGCACCATGCGGCCGTCCGGGCGGATCTCGCCGCCCTTGGCGAACATGTCGTTGATCTTGGTCTTCTTCAGCTGCGCCATCACCTTGTCCGCATCGTCGGTGCCCACGGCCTTGACCGCGCTCAGGTACACCGTGGCCGCCGAATAATCGGCCGCCTGCAGCATCGACGGCTCCTTCTTCATCTTGGCGAAGTAGCGCTTCGCCCAGGCGCGGGTGTCCGGATTCAGGTCCCAGTACCAGCCGTCGGTCAGGTACATGCCCTGGGTCGCGTTCAGCCCCAGGGTGTGCACGTCGTTAATGAACATCAGCAGGCCGGCCAGCTTCATGGTCTTGGTGATGCCGAACTCGTTGGCGGCCTTGATGGTATTGATCGTGTCGCCGCCCGCATTCGCCAGGCCCAGGATCTGCGCCTTCGACGATTGCGCCTGCAGCAGGAAGGACGAGAAGTCCGACGCCGACAGCGGGTGCTTGACGCTGCCGACGACGGTGCCGCCGGCTGTCTTGACGACATCGGTGGTGTCTTTCTCGAGCGAAGCGCCGAAGGCGTAGTCGGCCGTCAGGAAGAACCACGTCTTGCCGCCCTGCTTGACGATCGCGCCGCCGGTGCCGCGGGCGAGCGCCACGGTGTCGTAGGCGTAGTGCACGGTGTACGGCGTGCATTCTTCATTAGTCAGGCGGGCCGATGCGGCGCCGACCGAAATGAAGACTTTCTTCTTTTCCGCGGCGACCTTGGCCATGGCCAGGTTGGCGCCTGAATTGGTGCCGCCGATCAGCATGTCGACGCCCTGCTGGTCGAACCACTCGCGCGCCTTGCTGGCCGCGATATCGGCCTTGTTCTGGTGGTCGGCAACGATGAACTCGACCTTCTTGCCGTTGACCATGCCGCCGAGGTCGGCGATCGCCATCTTGACCGCTTCCGCGCCGCCGGCGCCGTCGATGTCGGAATACACGCCGGACATGTCGGTGATCAAGCCGATCTTGATGGTGTCGCCCGAGATCTGCGCTTGTGCCGGCAGGGCCATGCCCATTGCACAGGCGGCGGTGGCTGCGATGGCCAATACTTTACGTTTCATGTTGTCTCCGTTTGAGGGATAGGCTAACGTTGATTTACACACCCAGGAGCTCGGTCAGCACCGGCATCTTGGCGTTCAACTCCGACGAAGCGAAAGTCTCGACAATCTGACCATGCTCCACCACGTAAAACCGGTCCGCCAGCGGTGCGGCGAATCGGAAATTCTGTTCTACCATCACGATCGTGTAACCCTTGGCCTTGAGGGTGGTGATCATGCGGGCCAGGCCCTGCACGATGACCGGCGCCAAGCCTTCGGAAATCTCGTCGAGCAGCAGCAGGCGCGCACCGGTGCGCAGGATGCGGGCCACCGCCAGCATTTGCTGTTCGCCGCCGGACAGGCGCGTGCCCTGGCTATTCTTGCGCTCGAACAGGTTGGGGAACATCTCGTAGATCTCGGCCACCGACATGCCCTTGTCGGCGCCTGCCAGCGCCGGCGGCAGCATCAGGTTTTCCTCGGTCGACAGCGACGAGAAGATGCCGCGCTCTTCCGGGCAATAGCCGACCCCGAGGTGGGCGATGCGGTGGGTCGGCATGGCGATCGCCTCGACGCCGTTGATCTTGATCGACCCCTTGCGCGCCCCCGTCAAGCCCATGATGGCGCGCAGGGTGGTGGTGCGGCCGGCGCCGTTACGGCCCAACAATGTCACGACTTCGCCCTTGTTGACCGATAAATTGACGCTGTGAAGAATGTGGGACTCGCCGTACCAGGCTTGCAGGTTGCTGATTTCAAGCGCCGCCGTCATCAGTGCGCTCCTTCAAGTTCGGCGCTGGTCGTGCCCATGTAGGCTTCCATCACTTGCGGGTTCTTCGATACCTCGGCGTATCCGCCCTCGGCCAGCATGGCGCCGCGCTGCAGCACCGAAATCTTGTCGCAAATGCCGGCGACGACGCTCATATTGTGTTCGACCATCAGGATCGTGCGGCCAGCCGATACTTTTTTGATCAGCTCGGTTACCCGGTGCACGTCTTCGTGGCCCATGCCCTGGGTCGGCTCGTCGAGCAGCATCAGTTCCGGTTCCATCGCCAGGGTCGTCGCGATTTCCAGCGCGCGCTTGCGGCCATAGGGCATGTCGGCGGTGATGGTGTCGGCGAACTCGGTCAGGTCGACCTCGGCCAGCAGGGCCATGGCCCGGTCGTCCAAACTGGACAGTGAACGCTCGCTGCGCCAGAAATGAAAGGAAGTGCCCAGCTCGCGCTGCAAGCCGATGCGCACATTCTGCAGCACCGTCAGGTGCGGGAACACGGCGGAAATCTGAAAGGAACGGATGATACCCATGCGCGCGATCTGCGCCGGCCTGGCCATCGTGATGTCGCGGCCCTTGAACAGGATCTGGCCCGAGGTCGGCACCAGGAATTTGGTAAGCAGATTGAAGCAGGTGGTCTTGCCGGCGCCATTCGGGCCGATCAGCGCGTGGATGTGGCCGCGCTCGACTTTGAGATTCACATCATTGACAGCGGTGAAACCCTTGAATTCCTTCGTCAGGTTCCTCGTCTCCAATATAACGTCCGTCATTGCGTCTCCGGGTTATTGTTCTCATACCGCTTTGAAAGCTTTTTTTTTAGATAATACACACAATGGTTTTTGGTCACAATACAGTATAACTACCATCCTAGGTCGCCTGACCAAGATCAGGCGTCCTGCGGAAAAACGCCACTTTTTCAGGTACTTACAGTCTGAGGCTGTTTCGCCAGGATCATCTGGGCCGCCTTTTCGGCAATCATCAGGGTCGGCGAATTCGTATTACCTGAAGTGATGAACGGCATGATCGACGCGTCCACCACGCGCAGGCCGCGTACGCCCCTGACGCGCAACTCGCTGTCGACCACGGCCATTGGGTCGTCCACCCGGCCCATCTTGCAAGTACCCACGGGATGGAAGATCGTCGTGCCGCACTGCCCTGCCGCCTCGGCCAATTCCTCGTCGGTGCGGAAATGGATGCCGGGCTTGAACTCTTCAGGCGAATACTTTGCCAGCGCCGGCGCCGCAACGATGCGGCGCGTCAGGTTCAGGGCCGCGACGGCCACCTGCCTGTCTTCCGGCGTACTGAGGTAATTCGGCGCGATTTTCGGTGCGGCGTAACTGTCGGCGGCGGCGATACGTACATGGCCGCGCGACGTCGGCCGCAAATTGCACACGCTGGCTGTGAATGCCGGGAAAGCATGCAACGGGTCGCCGAATTTTTCCAGCGACAGTGGCTGCACATGGTATTGCAGGTTCGGCGTGGCCTGGCCGGGATCGGACCTGGCGAACGCACCCAGCTGGGATGGCGCCATCGACATCGGACCGCTCTGGAACAGCGCGTATTCCATGCCGATCTTCATCTTGCCGAACCAGCTGGCGGCGCTGGTATTGAGGGTCCTGGCGCCCTTGACCTTGAAGATCATGCGCAGTTGCAAGTGATCCTGTAAATTCTCGCCGACACCCGGCAGCTCGACCTGCGGCGCGATGCCGAGCGCACTGAGCGCCGCCCCATTGCCGATGCCGGACACTTGCAACAGCTGCGGCGAACCGATCGCACCGGCCGTCAGCAGGGTGTCGCAGTCGGCTGTCGCGCTGTAAGTGGTGCCGCCGCCGGTGAACACGACGCCGCGGCATACCTTGCCCTGCTCGCTGTCTTCCAGCATCAGGCGCTCGACGTGGCAGCCCGTCATGATCGTCAGGTTCTGGCGGCGCGCAATCGGTTTCAGGAAAGCTTTCGCCGTGTTCCAACGGATGCCGCGCTTCTGGTTGACCTCGAAATACGCGCAGCCGAAATTGTCGCCGCCATTGAAATCATCGGTTTTCGGGATGCCGGCCTGCTCCGCGGCATCGCGGAAAGCGTCCAGGATTTGCCACGACAAGCGCTGTTTTTCCACCCGCCACTCGCCGCCGGCGCCATGCAGCGGACCCTTGCCTCCATGATAGTCCTCGCTCTTGGTGAACAAGGGCAGCACCTTGTCCCAGGCCCAGGACGGGTCGCCGGCTACCTCGGCCCAGCGGTCGTAGTCGCCAGCCTGGCCGCGCATGTAGATCATGCCGTTGATCGAGGAACTGCCGCCCAGAACTTTACCGCGCGGGTAGATCAATGAACGGCCGCCCAGTCCGGCATCGGCCTCGGTCTTGTAGAGCCAGTCGGTGCGGGGATTGCCAATGCAATGCAGGTAGCCGACCGGGATGTGAATCCACATGTAATCGTCCCTGCCGCCGGCTTCGACCAGCAAAACATAGGTATTCGGGTTCCTTGTGAGGCGGTTGGCCAGGACGCAGCCAGCCGTTCCAGCACCAACGATGATGTAGTCGTACTGACCCGCTGATTCCAAATCCCGCTCCTTGTCACGCCAATCGTGCATCGAGCAAGCAGTGTGCCGCATCCATGGCACCTTAAGCAAGCCTCCAGAGGCCGGCGCCTGTGGATAACCCAATGAATATCCACAGGCACCGTTTGTGGATAAACCCGACTTTATTCACAAGCCGATTTTTGTCCAGAATTGATACCAGCCGCATACACGGTAAGTCACCGGGTTATAACGCCGCCAAAAGCTTGTTTACAAACAGGTAAACGGGCTTATCCACAGAAAAGTGCCTGCGTTAACTACTACTACTAAATTTATATTCAACCTTATTGAGTAAACAAACAAGGCAACACAAAGCGAAAAAAAAACCCAACACCCTCCAAAAAACCACACCGGAAAGCACAAAGCCTCACAGCTTGTCATCTATACTTAAAGTAACAAAGGTTCCTCATGCAGTCTGCCGGCTGGAGTTAGCCTTGGATCCAAACAGCACGCCTCCAGAAAAAGCTGTCCGTACGCCCGCCTTCCGTCGATTCCGTCGACGTTTGCTGCTCGGGTTGACAGGTATCGTCATACTCACGATCCTGGTTACCAGCATCAACCTGTCTAAAAACGGCGGCGCCGACACGCCCCTGCTGATCGGTTTCGCCGCCATCGGCCTGATGACCATGGTATTTGGCATCTCGTTTCAACTCGCCCTGCGCGCCTTCCAGTCAATGGAAGAACGGCAATTCAAATTGAGCAAGCTGTACGAATCCAGCCGTAAGACAGAGGAAATGCTGAGCCGCAGCGAAGAACGCCTGCGCCTGGTCACCGACAATGTGCCGGTCGTGATCGGTTATGTGAACCAGGACGAAGTGATCACCTTCGTCAACCGAACCTACGAATCGATGTTCGGCGTACCGTTTGAAAAGGTCACCGGCAGCAAGGTTGTCGACATTCTCGATGCCGACGTTTACCGTATTTCAGAACCGTATATTCGCGCTGCCCTGGCAGGCAAGGCGGTCAGCTTCGAACGGCCGCGTATGTTAAAAGGCAAACAGCGCTTCGACGCGGTCAGCTACATACCGGAAATACATGACGGCAAGGTGCAAGGTTTCTTCCTTCTTGCGGAGGACATCACTGAACGCCGCCAGACAGAAGAATCGCGCATGCTCACATCGCTGGTGTACGACAACACCAGCGAAGGCATGATGATCCTGGAAGCGGACGGCGCCATCATCAACGTCAACCCGGCCTTTACCCGTCTGACCGGATACACGCTGAACGATGTGTACGGCCGCCACTTGAGCGACCTGGCAGCTGATAGACATCCACTAGGATTCTTTCAAGAAATTCGGCGCAGCATCGCCAAAACCGGCCAATGGGAAGGCGAGATCTGGAACCAGTACAAGAACGGTGATCCCTACCTGATCGCCATCAAGTTCAATACGGTGAACGACCAGCAAGGACGTCCGTTCCGGCGCATCGCCCTGTTCTCCGATATCACCGAACGCAAAGCTTCGGAAGAAAAGATCTGGCGCCAGGCCAATTTCGATCCCTTGACCGAATTGCCGAACCGCCGGATGTTCCATGAACGCCTGCGCCAGGAAATGCTGAAGGCTGACCGCAGCAATGCGCCAATGGCGCTATTTTTTATCGATCTAGACCACTTCAAGGAAGTCAACGACACGCTCGGCCACGCGCAAGGTGATGTGCTTTTGCGGGAAGCGGCCCAGCGTTTGAGCAACAGCGTGCGCGGCAGCGATACCGTGGCCAGGCTTGGCGGCGACGAGTTCACCGTGATCCTCAGTGCCCTGCCCGATGCCAACGATGCGGTCCGGATCGCGGAAGATATCCTCAAGCAGTTCACCGAGCCATTCCATCTTGGTGAGAACGAGGCGCATATTTCCGCCAGCATTGGTATCACCATCTATCCGGAAGATGGCACGACTATCGACACCTTGATGAAGAATGCCGACCAGGCCATGTATGCGGCAAAGGAAAAGGGACGCAACCGCTACAACTATTTTTCTCCCTTCATGCAACATGCGATCCATGGTCGAAAACTGCTGGCGGGCGAGTTACGCCGTGCGGTCGAGCTCGAACAACTGCGGGTCCTGTATCAGCCAATTGTCGATCTAAAGAATGGAAAGATTCAAAAAGCAGAAATCCTTGTTCGTTGGCAGCATCCCGAACGTGGCTTGCTGAGTCCGCGTGATTTCCTCATGATCGCCGAATCGACGGGAATGATCGTGCCAATCGGCGACTGGGTATTCCAGCAGGCGGTACTGGAAGCGCGACGCTTGCAATCCCTGGCAGGCCCCACGTTCCAGGTGTGCGTCAATAAATCGGGACTGCAATTGCGTGACCGCGGCTGTCATTTCCAACATTGGAAAGACCTGCTGACGACGCTCGATCTGCCTGCGAACAGCATCGTCGTCGAAATCAATGAACAAATACTGCACGAAGCGGGGCTCGGTATCACTGAAAAACTACTGGCATTCCGCAAGGCTGGCATCGAAATATCGATCGACGATTTTGGCAGCGGCTATTCCTCGCTGTCCTTCCTGCAAAGCCTGGATCTGGATTACCTGAAGATCAATCCGGATGTCGTCGGCAGGCTGGGCAACCGGCCGGAAGACATCGCGCTATGCGAAGCGATTATCCTGATGGCCCATAGACTCGGCATGAAAGTCATCGCGGAAGGCATCGAGACCGATGAACAGCGCGATTTGCTGATCGAAGCCGGCTGCGACCTCGGCCAGGGTTACCTGCTTGGAACACCCATGCCGGCGGCTGAACTGGAAGTCTTGCTGCTGACAAGGAAGGTGGCCTGTGGATAAGCCGCTGGATATCCACAGCACCCTTTGTGCACAAGCCCATCCTTTTTCCACAGCCGTTTTCTTATCCAGTTAACATCCTTTTTGGATACAAGGCTTGTCCCTGTAGTTTTTCGCGCGTTAACGCGAGCGTTTACAAAGGCTTAAGCCACTTATCCACAAATTTCGCCGCCGTTAACTACTACTACTAAATTTATATACATACTTTTATATAAAACAGTAAACCGCAGACGTTCAGTGTATAAACTGCAAAATCCACCCAAAAACAGGCTTCAAATCATGCGTCTAGGCATCATCAGTGCACTTCATGAAGAACAGCAGGGTCTCGTGGAAGCCCTGGAAGGCCCCTCCAAGCTCATCCATGGCATGCGTGACTACGCGACAGGAAAGCTGTGGGGAATCGACGCTGTGTGCGTCCTGTCGCGAATTGGCAAGGTTGCCGCGGCAATGACAGCCACTATCCTTGTGGAAAAGTTCGGAGTTACCCACATCCTGTTCACTGGCGTTGCTGGCGCGGGTGATGCTGGCGTCCGTGTTGGCGACATTGTGGTTGCCGAATCACTGCTGCAATACGATATCGATGCCAGTCCCCTGTTTCCCAAATACGAAGTACCGCTGACCGGCTTGTCGCACTTCCTGAGTGACGTGCAGTTAAGCGGCCAGGTCGCCGACGCGGCCCAGTGCTTTCTTGACCAGGATTTCCTGGATGCGATCGGTGCAGGAGAACGCAAGCAATTCCGGCTCGAGCGGCCCCAAGTCCATCGTGGACTGATAGCCAGCGGCGATCAATTCATCAGTGCACGTGCGCATATTGAGCAATTGAATACTTCCCTGCCTGGTTTACTTGCAGTGGAAATGGAAGGCGCGGCCGTAGCCCAGGTTTGTTTCGAGCTCGGCATCCCCTTTGCGGTTGTGCGGACGATATCCGACAATGCGAATGAGGAAGCGCCCACCGATTTCATGCGTTTCGTGAAATCGGTCGCTGCGCTGTATGCATTCCATATCGTTAAACGAGTATGTTCAAAGGTCCACTTTCAATGAATCATAGAATCGAATGCCAATGCGGTGCCCTTCAAGGGGAACTTAGTGAAACAAATCGCGCCGTTCGCGGCGTCTGCTATTGCAAAGACTGCCGCGCCTACTCCAATTTTCTTGGTAAAAAATCCGAAATCCATGATGAATTGGGTGGCGCGGAATTTGTAGCAACGCAATCCAGATACGTCACCTTCGCGCGCGGTGCGGAGAACCTCGCCTGCGTGTCATTGTCGGAAAAAGGCGCACTGCGTTGGTATGCCAAGTGCTGTAACACGGCGATCGGCAACACGGCGAGGGACTGGAAGCTTCCTTACGTTGGACTTGTCCACAGTTGCCTGAAGGCGGAGCCAGCTGCCTACGAGCGTTCGTTCCCACGCATTCAGATGCGAGTGAGTCCTGAAAGCGCCCATGCGAAGCCACCCGGTATGGGCCTCGGCAACATGTTCACATTGATGACACTGATCCCGCGGATCATGAAAGGCAGGCTCAACGGGTCGTACAAGACCACGCCGTTCTTCACTACGGGCACGCCGGTCGTGGACGTGAAAGAGCTGTCGCCCGCGGAGCGGGAAACAGCGTACAGCGGTGTTTGAGTAGCTAAAATGCGGCATAAGCTGGGATCTCCAGCTTATGTCACTTAATCAGCTCAGGCCAGCATCGACTCGGCACTGGCGTAGTCATAGCCAAGCTGCTGCGCAATGGCCGCGTACGTGACCTTGCCCTGGCAGACATTCAGGCCGTTACGCAGGTGAATGTCGTCCGTCAGCGCCTTCTTCCAGCCTTTGCTTGCCAGCGCGATTGCGTGGCCAATGGTGGCGTTGTTCAGCGCGAAGGTCGACGTGCGGGCAACCGCCCCCGGCATGTTGGCCACGCAATAGTGAACCACGCCGTCGACGACGAAGGTCGGATCGGCGTGTGTCGTCGCATGCGAGGTCTCGAAGCAACCGCCCTGGTCGATCGCCACGTCAACCACAACCGCGCCCTTCTTCATCCGCGAGATCATGTCCCTGGTGACCAGCTTCGGCGCGGCAGCGCCCGGCACCAGGACGCCGCCAATGACGAGGTCGGCCGACAGCACCGCTTCCTCGATCGAGAACGCATTCGAATACTGGGTCGAGATGCGATTGCCGTACACCAGGTCCAGCTGGCGCAGGCGGTCGACGCTCTTGTCGAGCACCGTCACGCGCGCGCCCGCGCCCACCGCCATCTGCATCGCATTCGTGCCGACCACGCCGGCGCCGATGATGACCACGTGGCCGGCAGCAACGCCAGGCACGCCGCCCAGCAGCAGGCCCATGCCGCCCTTCGACTTTTCGAGGTGGGCGGCGCCCGCCTGGATCGCCATGCGCCCCGCCACTTCGCTCATCGGCGCCAGCAGCGGTAGGCCGCCGCCGGGACCGGTGATCGTTTCGTAGGCAATGCAAACGGCGCCGGACTTGACCAGTGCCGCCGTCTGCTCCGGATCCGGCGCCAGGTGCAGGTAGGTGTACAGGATTTGGCCATCGGACAGCATCGCGCACTCGCCCGGCTGCGGTTCCTTGACCTTGACGATCATTTCCGAGCGGGCAAAGATTTCCTTGGCCGTCTCGACAATGGTGGCGCCGGCCGCGACATATTGCTCGTCCGACAGGCCGATTTCGGCACCGGCGTTCTTCTGGACCAGCACCTGGTGCCCGCGCATCGTCAAATCGCGCACGCTCGGTGGGGTCAGGCCAACCCGGTATTCGTGGTTCTTTATCTCTTTTGGAACGCCAACTAACATGTCTTCCTCCAAGTCTTCTACACCATCGTTACAAGCCCAAGGTCATCAGGCTTGCGTTACCGCCGGCTGCCGTCGTGTTGACGCACAGGGCGCGTTCAGCCACCAGCCGCCACAGGGGAATCGCACCTTCTTCCGAGGTCTCGATCATGCCCACAATGGCGCCCGCGCGCGCGGCGAGTACCGTGCGCAGGCTGTTGGCCAGCGATGCTTCCACCAGCGCAATCTGAAATTCATGTTTGCACGCATCGAGGGTACCGGCAAATTCGATACGTTCCTTGACGTCGTTCGGCAAACCGTTCGGAATCACGTCTTTCGAACTGGCCACGACCATTGCGCGGTTGCCGGTCGCGAGCACCGCTGCGAATTGATTGAGCAGCACGCCGATATCGGCGGCGGCGCACAGCACGGCGCCGCGCGGGACGAAGGCGAGATGGTTGCGTTCGCCCGTCGGACCCGGCAGGCCCAAAGTCGTGCCCGCCAGCGTCGTGCGCGTGTATTGCTCGCCCAGCGCGACGACACGGGTATGGCCCTGGGTCCGCGCCCAGGCCAGCAGCGAATCGAGCCCCGGCGTGGCCTGGCGCTCATGCTGCAGCAGCGGCGGCGCCGCGCGCTGCAGGCGTTTCAGGTACAGCGGACCGCCGGCTTTCGGGCCGGTGCCGGACTTGCCTTCGCCGCCGAAGGGCTGGACCCCGACGACCGCGCCGACAATGTTACGGTTCACGTAGATATTGCCGACATGGGCGCGCTGCGAAATGAAATCGATCGTTTCATCGATGCGCGAATGCACGCCCAGGGTCAGGCCGAAGCCCGTGGCGTTGATGTCGTCGACCAGCCTGGCCAGGTTGGCGCGCTGGTAGCGGATGATGTGCAGCACCGGACCGAACACTTCCTGCGTCAGCTCCGACAGCGAGCCGATCTCCAGCACGGTCGGCGGCACGAAAGTACCTTGGGCCGACATGTCGCGCGGCAATTCCAGCGCGAAGTATTGTTTGGCGCTACCCTTCATGCGCTCGATGTGGCGCAGCAGGTTTTGCTGGGCTTCTGCGTCGATGACGGGACCGATGTCGGTCGCCAGGCGGTCCGGCACGCCGACGCGCAGTTCCTGCATCGCGCCCTTGAGCATCTTGATGGTCTTGTCAGCAATTTCTTCCTGCAGGAACAGCACGCGCAGCGCCGAGCAGCGCTGGCCGGCGCTGTCGAAGGCCGAAGTCATCACGTCCTGCACCACCTGTTCGGGCAGCGCCGAGGAATCGACGATCAGCGCGTTCTGGCCGCCGGTCTCGGCGATCAGCGGGATGTCGCCATTTTCCATCGAGGCACGCTGGGACAGGGTCCGGTTGATCAACTGCGCCACTTCGGTCGAGCCGGTGAAAATGACGCCGCGCACGCGCGCGTCCTTGCACAGGCCGGCCCCGACGACATCGCCGCGGCCCGGCAGCAGCTGCAGCGCGCCTTTCGGAATGCCGGCGGCATGGAACAGCGCCACGGCGCGGTGGGCGATCAGCGGCGTCTGCTCGGCCGGCTTGGCCAGCACCACGTTGCCGGCCGCCAGCGCGGCCGCGACCTGTCCGGTGAAGATCGCCAATGGGAAATTCCATGGGCTGATGCAAGTGACGGGACCGAGCGCCAGCATGTTCTGGGTGCCGTCGATCTGGGCCGCGTAGTAGCGCAGGAAATCGACCGCCTCGCGGATTTCGGCGATCGCGTTCGGCAGCGATTTGCCGGCTTCGCGGATCGCCAGTGCCATCAGTTCGCCCATGTTCTCTTCGAACAAGTCGGCCACTTTGGCGACCAGCGCCGCGCGCGCCGACGGCGCCGTGGTTTGCCAGTCCATCGCGTAGGCGACGGCCGCCTCGAGTGCGGTATTCACATCGGCCGCGGTGGCATCGACGACATGGCCGACGACATCGGCGCGCTGGGCCGGGTTGACGACCGGCTGCAAGACGCCGCCGACGCTGACGGGACCGTCGATCAGCGGGCCGGCAATCCATTCGCGCGGCTGGGCCAGCGCATCGGACAGCTCGCGCAGCACGTTTTCGTTGCTCAAGTCGATGCCGGCCGAATTGCGGCGCTCGCTGCCGAACAGGGCCAGCGGCAGCGCGATGCCAGGATGCGGCATGCCGGCCTGGGCCCGCGCAGCCTCGAAGGGATCGGCGACCAGGGTGTCGATGGCGACCTTTTCGTCGACGATCTGGTTCACGAACGAGGAGTTGGCGCCATTTTCCAGCAGGCGCCGCACCAGGTAGGCGAGCAGGGTTTCGTGCGAGCCGACCGGGGCGTAGATGCGGCAGGGCTTGTCCAGGTTCTCCTTGCCGACCACCTGGTCGTACAGGGTTTCACCCATGCCGTGCAGGCACTGGAATTCGTAGTTGGACACGCCCTTTTCGCGGGCCCAGGTGTAAATCACCGCCAGCGAGTGCGCATTGTGGGTGGCGAACTGGGGGTACAGCGCATCGGCCGCATCGAGCAGCTTGCGGGCGCAGGTCAGGTAAGACACGTCGGTGTAGACCTTGCGCGTGTAGACCGGGTAGCCGGGCATGCCGTCGACCTGGGCGCGCTTGATCTCGGCATCCCAATATGCACCCTTGACCAGGCGCACCATGAATTTGCGGCCGCTGCGGCGCGCCAGGTCGACCAGGAAGTCGATGACGAAGGGGCAGCGCTTCTGGTAAGCCTGCACCACGAAACCGATGCCGTCGAAACCGGCCAGGGCCGGGTCGAACGCCATCGCCTCCATCATATCGAGCGAGATCTCGAGCCGGTCCGCTTCCTCCGCGTCGATGTTCAGGCCGATGTTGTACTGCTTGGCCAGCAGCACCAGTGCCTTAACTTTAGGCAGCAGTTCGCTCATCACGCGCGCATGCTGGGCGCGGCTGTAGCGCGGGTGCAGCGCCGACAGCTTGACCGAAATGCCGGGGCCGTCCTTGATGCCGCGGCCATTCGACGCCTTGCCGATCGCATGGATCGCCTGTTCGTAGGATGCGTAGTATTTGTCGGCGTCAAAGGCGGTCAGCGCCGCTTCGCCCAGCATGTCGTAGGAATAGCGGTAGCCGCGGGCTTCATTGTCGCGGCTGTTTCTGATCGCTTCTTCGATGGTCTGGCCGGTGACGAACTGGTTGCCGAGCATGCGCATCGCCAGGTCCACGCCTTTGCGGATCAGCGGCTCGCCGCCTTTGCTGATCAGCTTGGTCAGGGCCGAGCCGAGGCCGTTTTCGCTGCTGGTGTCAACCAGCTTGCCGGTGATCAGCAAACCCCAGGTGGCGGCGTTGACGAACAGCGAAGGCGATTCGCCCAGGTGCTTGCGCCAGTCGCCCTTGCTGATCTTGTCGGCGATCAGGCGGTCGGCGGTGGCGCTGTCCGGAATGCGCAGCAGCGCTTCGGCCAGGCACATCAGTGCCACGCCTTCTTCCGACGACAGCGAAAATTCGTGCATCAAAGCATCGACACCCGATGCGCGGGTACGCTTTTCGCGCACGGCCGATACCAGCTTGTGGGCCAGCGGGCCGGCGTCCGGCGTGGCGCGCGCGCCTTGCGCCAGCAGCCACTCGACGGCCTCGGTTTCATCGCGGCGATAAGCGTTCGTGATGGCGGAGCGCAGCGGCGTCGATGCGCGCGGAATTTCCGCGCCGAGCGCAGCGAAAGGAACGAAGGACGGGGCCGGTGCGGCATTCAGCATGGAGAACTCTTTAACAATGAAAAATGGAAGCAGGGCGGGAAGTGCGAACACGCGCGGCCGCTGCCGCGGCCCTCCTGAAAGATGATTCGATTGTAGTGGGAATTCTTCTGGATTAATTCTGGTATTAGAGAAGACTGGCCATAGATTGTTTTTAGTGAGACAATTTCACCAAATAAAATTTATTTTGGGAGATACCTGGAATGCTGGACAAGATAAGCAAGAAAATCCTTTCCGAGCTGCAGAGCGACGGCAGGATCAGCAACGTCGAATTGGCAGGGCGCGTCAACCTGTCGCCTGCCGCCTGCCTCGAACGCGTGCGCAAGCTGCACGAATCCGGCTACATCATGGGCTACACCGCCCAGTTGAACCCGCAGCTGCTCGACGTATCGCTGCTGGTGTTCATCGAGGTCGTGCTGGACCGCACGACGCCGGAAGTATTCGACGCCTTCAAGAACAGCGTCCAGCTCATTCCCGAAGTCCTCGAATGCCACATGGTGGCTGGCGGCTTCGACTACCTGGTCAAGGCGCGCGTCAAGGATATGGCTGCCTACCGCGAATTCCTCGGCAAAACCCTGCTGCAAAAAGGCGTGCGCGAAACGCACACCTACGCGGTCATGGAAGAAGTCAAGAATACCACCAAGCTGCCGATCAAGTAAAAGAACGTTAACGCTGTTCCATCCCGAGTATTTCTCCTTACAAATTCGTTGAGCTTATCGAACGAATGCTGTACGTTAGTACTATTAGACGACGAGTTACCTTGCGCTAAGTTTTTGCTGCAGCGCGAGGGAAAAAATTCGAATTGCTAGGGGACACATGACGCTTCCAAATTCAAGGGCGGCGAGATTCGCCGCGCTCGTGCTCGCAGCTGCCGCCGGCAGCACCCTCGTCGTATATCTCATTGGCCTGTTGTTCGGCGCCCCGCTCGGCCCGGTGTCGGCGGCGGCGCTGGCCAGCCTGGCCAGCTGCGCCGTGTTGTACTTTGGCCGCAGCCGCGAAGGCGCAGAGGAAAGCCAGCGTTTCATCGGCGTGGTCGGCCACGCCATCGACGACATCATGATCGGCGCCGCCGAGACCTCCTATTTCGTCGATTCCGTCAAGAAGAAGATCGAGAAAGACGTCCAGACGGCGGTCGCCGTCGTGGCCAGCGCCGACGAGGTCGCCAAAAGCACGGAGCGCATCGCCGCCAAGGCCGAGAGCGCCGCCGACGTGGCCGCCCGGGTGCAGAGCGAAAGCGTGGCCGGCCGCGCCGAAGTCGACCAGGGGCTGGCGCGCATCAGCAGTGCGCGCGACGAGGCCGGCAAGGCGGCGGCGACGATGGTGGCGCTGCAGGAAAAATCGAAAAGCATCGCCGGCTTCACCCAGGTCATTTCCGAAATTTCCGCCCGCACCAACCTGCTGGCCCTGAACGCCGCGATCGAAGCGGCGCGCGCCGGCGAGCACGGCCGCGGCTTTGCGGTCGTGGCCGGCGAAGTGCGCCAGCTCGCGCACCGCACCAAGGAAGCGACCGACGAGATCAGCGCGATGGTAAAGGCCATCAATGAGCAGGCCGAACAGGCGTCGCGCGGCATGGCCTCGCTCACCGGCAAGGTCGGCGAAGCGGCCGGCAACGTCGAGCGGGTGCACCATTTCCTCGGCAACATCGAACAATCGTCGGGCGAGTCGGAGCGCGAGATCGGCGAAATCGCCACCGCGGCCCGGGCGCACGTCGACACCACGCGTTCGATCGCCGAATCGCTGTCCCTGATCCGCGACAGCATGCTGTCGACCAACGCCGAACTGCCGCGTGCGACTGGCTCGGCGATGGCGCTGGCGGAAAAGGCGGAAGCGATCGCCGGCGCGCTCGGCGATTCCTCGGTGGAAACCGAGCACGACCCGATCCGCATCGCCGCCCAGCAGGCGGCGCGCCAGGTTGGCGAGCTGTTCAGCGAATCGATCCGGGCCGGGCATATCACGCGCGAGGCGCTGTTCGACCGGCGCTACATTCCGATTCCCAACACCAATCCGCCGAAGCACAAGACGGCCTTCGATGCCTTCACCGACAAGGCGCTGCCGCCGATCCAGGAAGGCTTGCTGCAGAAAATGCCGCAGCTGGCGTATGCGGGCGCGGTCGACAACAACGGCTACTTCCCGACGCACAACAAGAAGTTTTCGCAGCCGCTGACGGGCGATTACGATGTGGATATCGTCAACAACCGCACCAAGCGGATCTTCAACGACCGCACCGGTTCGCGCTGCGGGTCGAATACCAAGCCGTTCCTGCTACAGACCTACAAGCGGGATACGGGCGAGGTGATGCACGATCTGTCGGTGCCGATCTATGTGGATGGGAAGCACTGGGGCGGGTTCAGGGTCGGGTACCGCTCGAGCGCGGCTTGAGGCTGAGGCGGTGAAGGTGGTGTAGGGTGGGTGATAAGGGGGCCGCCTAGGCCGCTACCCACCCTACGCCCGTTTACAAGTCCCGGGCCTAATCGCTGCCCGTCACGCCCCTCAGTGTCGTCGTGTTCATCCCCTCCAGATGCTTGCGCAGCCACTTGTGCGCCGGGCTGCGCGCATCGCGCTCGTGCCACAGCATGTCCAGGTGCACCGCCGGCAGCGCGAACGGCAGCTCGCGCCACACCAGCGCATCGGTCATGCCGGTCGACGCGATCAAGTGCTTCGGCAGCACCGTGATCAGGTCCGAATTGGCCACCACCCGCCCCGCCGTGAAGAACTGGTTCACGGTCAGCAGGATGCGCCGCTCGCGCCCCACCTGGGCCAGCGCTTCGTCGACCAGGCCATGCGCGCGGCCGGAAAAACTGACCAGCAGGTGATTCGCCGCGCAGTAATTGTCCATGCCCAGCTCGACCTTGGCCAGCGGATGGTTCTTGCGCATCACGCACACATAGTGGCCCGAATACAGGCGTTCGTGGCGGATCGGCGAACTGGTGTCCGACGACAACTGCGCCGCCACGCCCGGGAAGAAGCCGACCGCCAGGTCGATATCCCCGCGCAGCAGCATCGGCCGCGGTTCGCGCGTGGTCAGCGGCACCATGCGCACATTGACGCCGGGCGCCTCGCTTTCGATCGAACGCATCAGCGAGGGCAGCCAGAACGCGGCGGTGGCGTCCGCCATCGCCATGCGGAAGGTGGCGTGCGCCTTCGAGACATCCCACGTTTCCGGCGTGACCGCCGCTTCCAGCCCGGCCAGCGCCTGGCGCACGGCCGGCCACAGCGCTTCGGCGCGCGGGGTCGGCTTCACGCCGTAGGCAGTGCGGATCAGCAACTCGTCGCCCAGGCTTTCGCGCAGGCGCTTGATGGCGTTGGAGACGGCCGGCTGGGTCATGGCGAGGTGGCCAGCGGCGCGGGTCAGGTTTTGCTCAGTCATCACGGCGTCGAAGACGCGCAGCAGGTTCAAATCAAGCGTCAGGAAACTCATGGGCGTCCAGGTCGGTTAGGGGAGTCGGCAGGCTTAAATATACCGCAATCCATTCACAATGCATATAACCAATATCAGGAAGTGAAATTGGCTTTATATGTTGCGCTGCATTATAGTTCCATCGTACAACAAAATTTGCATTGGAATCAAAGTGTTTACCTGGATCGTACTGCTGCCGCTGATCATCGCCGCCGCCCTGTTCTTCAAGCCCCTGCTGCTCGGCATAGCCCGCGCCGCCCTGCTGGTCGTTCATCCCCACCTGAGCAAGGAAGAGCGCCGCGCCCGCCGCGCCCTGCGCGATGCCCGCATGATGCAAAAACTGATCAACAACTCGCAATGCCCGAGCCACGCCGCCGAACTGCGCGCGATGGCGTCCCGCGGCTAACAATAAAAAAACCGGGGTCAGTGCCGGCAAAAGCACCCGGACTCAACCATAAGGCCTTATGGTTGAGTCCGGGTGCTTTTGTCGGCACTGACCCCGGTTTGAAGCTAACTAAGTGATTACTTACCGCCCAGCAATGCCGGCTTGAGCGAGCTGTCGACCGGCTTGTCGCCCAGCCAGATGCGCAGCACGGCGTTGTAGAACGCGATGTCAGGCATCACATCGCCGATCTTCTTGCCGTTCAGTTCGCATTGGGTGCCGACGCCCGGATGCCAGTCCAGGTGCAGCACATCGCCCTTCTTCAGGCTGTCGAGCATGGCGAACATTTCGCCGAATTTGCTGATCTGGCCGACGATCTTGGTCTTCTCGGCCTTGTCCACATTATTGTTCAGGCCACTCATGAAGGCGCTGCCGAAGTCGTCGGACGAGATGTCGCGCATCATGACCAGGGTCACGCGGCGCGGACCTTCGGCCGCCAGCACTTCCGGCACCGTCTTGGCGCGTTCCGCCAGGTACAGGCCGGCCGCGTACACCTTGACCACGAACTTGGTGCGCATGCCGTAGCCATTCAGTTTCAATTCCTTGCCGGCGACCTTGTTGGTCTCGTCGAACTTGACGCCGCTGATCTCCGCGGCCATGGCCGGGGCGCTGAACGCCCATGCGAGGAAAGCGCTTGCCAGCAAGCCTTTGAAACTGAAGTTGTTTATTGCGATCATGTTGTCTCCGATTGTTATACGAGGTTTATCTGCGGCACCGCGCCGCCGTTCAGAATTCTTCCGCCGCAGCCTTGCCGGCGATCTGCTTCCTTAACGCCGGAGCCGGCCGCCCGGACGACACGGCCGGGGCCGCGCTTACCGGTGTTACAAATGCCTGCGCCGCATCGAGCTTGAACACGCTGACCACGCGCGCCAGGCTGGCCGCCTGGTCCTGCATCGAAGCCGCCGCCGCCGCCGCTTGCTCGACCAGCGCGGCGTTCTGCTGGGTCGTCTCGTCCATCTCGAGGATGGTCGTATTGACATGCGCGATGCCGACGCTCTGCTCCTGGCTGGCCGAGGTGATCTCGCCCATGATGTCGGTCACGCGGCGCACGCTGGCCACCACTTCCTCCATCGTCACGCCGGCCTGCTCGACCAGGGTGCTGCCTTCGCGTACTTTGTCGACCGAATCGCCGATCAGGGTCTTGATTTCCTTGGCCGCCGCCGCCGAACGCTGCGCCAGGTTGCGCACCTCGGATGCCACCACCGCGAAGCCGCGGCCCTGCTCGCCGGCGCGCGCCGCTTCCACGGCGGCATTGAGCGCCAGGATGTTGGTCTGGAAGGCGATGCCGTCGATGACGCCGATGATATCAACAATCTTCTTCGACGAGGCGGTAATCGAACCCATCGTATCGATCACGTGCGACACCACCGATCCGCCGCGCACCGCCACTTCGGACGCGGTCGCCGCCAGCTGGTTGGCCTGGCGCGCATTGTCGGCGTTTTGCTGGACGGTGCCGGTCAGTTCGCGCATCGAGCTGGAGGTCTGGCCCAGCGAGGCGGCCTGCTGTTCGGTGCGGTTCGACAGGTCCAGGTTGCCGCTGGCGATTTCGCTCGACGCCGACGTGATCGAATCGGTGCCGGAACGCACTTCGGCCACGATGCGGATCAGGCTTTCGTTCATGTGCTTGAGGGCCTCCATCATCTGCCCCGTTTCGTCGCTGCTGCTCACTTCGATGACGCTGGTCAGGTCGCCGTCGGCGACGCGCTTGGCGATGCCCACCGCCTCGTTCAGCGGCGTCGTGATCGAACGCGTGGCAAGGAAGGCGACGCCCAGCGAAATGACGCTCGCGACCAGGGTCAGCGCCAGGATCATGCCCTGGGTGCGCGCCGTCACGGCCGACGCTTCGTCGCCGGCCTTGACCATGATGTCGTTCTGGTAGGCGATGAACTTGTCGAGCTGCTCGAAATACTTGGCTTGCTGCGGGCGCAGCGAAAACATGAACTTGACCATCGCGTCATCCTTCAAGTCCTGGTTGATCAGGCTGACGAACGAAGCCTGGGCCGGGATGAACTTGGCGCGGATGGTGTCGATCGCCTTCAGGATTTCCTGGCCCCTGGCCTCTTCCGTGCTCTTGGCCAGGCCGGCGATGGCCGCGCTGGCGCTGGCGTTGCGCGCCTCGATGTTCTGCAATTCCTTCTTGATCTGCTCAGGGTCGGTCATGATCAGCACGTTGAGCATGCTGCGGGTCGCTTCGCTGACATCGGCCTTGATGCTGTTCGCCACCACCGTCTTCGGATAGCGCTCCTTGACCATGGTCCCGACTTCGCGGTTCAGGCTGGAAATCTGGAAGTAGGAGATCCCGGCCACCAGGATCAGCAATGCAATAACGACACCAAAACCGATGGCCAGACGCTGGCCGATGCGCATATTCCGGATATTCATGAATTTCCTGGCGAAAAATAGAATGGGCGTGCTAATTTATACAACAAATATACCATTCATTGTTCGTCAGGAATTGCCGCATGGCCACAATTTAGCTGCGGTGCGCGCAGATTTACACCAAAAGCGTGGTTTCGGCGCACACAGTTATAAGCGATAACGATGTCTGATATTCAACAAACATATTTTGCTGAACGATTGGGCGGAATCAGCCCTTGGCGGCGGTCAGGCGTTCGAACTTGGCCTGCAGTTCCTCGCGCGTTTCGCGCCAGGCGGGATTGAAGGGAATGCAGCTGACCGGGCATACCTGCTGGCATTGCGGCTCATCGAAGTGGCCGACGCATTCGGTGCACTTGTTCGGATCGATCTCGTAGATCTCGGCGCCCATGTAAATGGCATCGTTCGGGCATTCGGGTTCGCAGACGTCGCAATTGATGCAATCGTCGGTAATCAGCAGGGCCATGCTATTTCTCTGGTGAGGCGGTCAGGCGGCCGGCGGCGCCATGGAGGCAATCTTCTTTTGCAACCAACGGTCAACCGACGGGAATACAAACTTGCTTACATCGCCGCCCAGCATCGCGATCTCGCGCACGATCGTGCCGGAGATGAACTGGTACTGGTCGGACGGCGTCAGGAACAAGGTTTCGACATCGGGCAGCAGGTAGCGGTTCATGCCCGCCATCTGGAACTCGTATTCGAAGTCGGACACGGCGCGCAGGCCGCGCACGATGACGCGGGCGTCGTGCTTGCGCACGAAGTCCTTGAGCAGGCCGGAAAAACTCTCGACCCGCACGTTCGGATAATGGCCCAGCACCTCGTTCGCGATTTCCAGGCGCTCGTCGAGCGAAAAGAAGGGACGCTTGTTCTTGCTGTCGGCGACGCCGACGATCAGGCCATCGAACAGTCCGGAGGCGCGACGCACCAAATCCTCGTGGCCGCGGGTGAGCGGATCGAAGGTTCCTGGATAAACGGCTACAACCATTGCGACTCCCTGAAGATGCACCAATCTAGAACGCGCATTATGCCTGAAAACCGGGCAGCTACCGCCGGACGGGCCTGCCTACAATATTTGCGCGGCTTTTGCCTTTAACTTGAGCAAATGATAGAACACGATGCCCGCCTTGTCATGGCGGACCGCTTCCCACGGCGCCAGCCAGTCCGGCGCATCGCTGCCATCTTCCGGCGCGAACGGCAGCGGCGCACCGGCCTCGACATACACCAGGCCGTCGTCGGCCAGCAGCTGGGCCGCCAGCGGCAGCGAGCGGCTGATGAACTCCTGGTGGTAGGGCGGATCGAGGAACACCAGGTCGTAGCGCTGGCCGCGCAGCGCCATGCCCTGCGCCGCGGCGAGCGCATCCGCGCGCTGGATCTCGACCGCCTCGGCCTTGAGCTTGTCCTTGATGACTTGCAGCTGGCGCACCACCGGCGTGTGGCTGTCGATCATCGTCACTGCGCGCGCGCCGCGGCTGGCGGCCTCGAAGCCGAGCGCGCCGCTGCCGGCGAACAGGTCGAGCACGCGCGCCTCGTCCCAGGCGCCATCGCGCAGGTGGTTAATCCAGTTGAATACGGTTTCGCGCACGCGGTCCGGGGTCGGGCGCAGGCCGAGAGCGTCGAGGACGGGCAGCGGCGTGCGCTTCCACGCGCCCCCGATGATGCGTACCTGTTGCGGCGGCGGCGCGCGGTGGACCGGTGTTTTGGCGGGTTTCTTTTGCATTGCAGCACTATACCAAATCGCCCGGCCCGGCATGCCGTGGAGGGTTCGGATGCTCGGCAATTGGCGAATCCGTGCTGCTACTTGGTATCGGCCGCCAGGATCCTGAAATCGTCGATCCAGCCCTGCATGCGCTTTTGCGCATGCGCCTTCTGCTCGGGCGTGGCGATCCGGATCGCGGTCATGACCATCTCGATCGTGCCCTTGGTATTGGCCTCGAAGAAGACCTTGTGCTCGCCGCCGTCGAGGCGCTCGAACAGTTCCTTGACCAGTGCGTGCAGCTGGCCCATGGCCGCATCCTTGCTCAGCCTTTCCTGCTGGATCTTGCGCACCACGGCGAGGATGCGCTGCTGGCGGCGGATGCGCTCATTGAGCCAGATCTGGTTGTCGAGCGGGCGCGCGTCCGAGGCCCGGCGCAGCTGCGCCTCCTGCTCGCCGCTGAAACTGCCGAACCACAATTCAAACTGCTCCATCGACTTTTTGAAGCGCACTTTCCTTTGCTTGTCGAGGTCGCCCTTCATGAACTTCTTGCGGAAGGTATCATTATTCGAGGCGAACTTCTTCTCCATGCGGGCGATTTGCGCGGGCTTCATCGAGCGTGCCAGGTCGGCCAGTTCCGGCAGCGCCTTAATCGCGAGCAACTCGCTGCGCGCCTTGATTTCGCGATAGTCGTTGTGCAGGTCTTCGGCCGACGGGTTGCCGGCCAGCTGCAGCTTGGCGCGGCCCAGCAGCTGGGCGTAGTCGCGCAGCTGGGTCTTGCGGTGCCACTGGAACAGGTCGTTGATATCCTGGCGGACCTCGGTGGCCTGCTCGGAATCGAGGTCGAGGTAGGTGTTCATCCACCAGTACAGCAGCGTGTCGCCATGGTTGTAGGTGAAGCGGATGCTGCTGCAGGCGGCGACGGTCAACAGCAGCGCGATCAGGCACATGACGCGAAGGCGATGAATGAAGTGGTCCTGCGTGTTAAACTTTTTCATCTTTTTCAACTTTTCAGAACAACCGCCATGAATGTAGTCATCCTCGCTGCCGGCATGGGCAAGCGCATGCAGTCCGCGCTGCCGAAAGTATTGCACCCCCTCGCCGGCAAACCGCTGCTGATGCACGTGATCGATACCGCGCGCGGCCTGTCGCCGAGCAAATTATGCGTCATATACGGACACGGCGGCGCTGCGGTGCAGGAACTGATCGGAAAACAGAACAATGGCGCCCACGGCAACATCGACCTGGCGCTGCAGGAACCTCAGCTGGGCACCGGCCACGCGGTCATGCAGGCCGTGCCGCAGCTCGATGACGACGAGCCCACCCTGATCCTGTACGGCGACGTGCCGCTGACCACGCTGGCCTCGCTGCAGCGGCTGGTGGCCGCGGCCGGCAAGGACAAGCTCGGCATCTTGACCGTGGTGCAGGATAATCCCTTCGGCCTGGGCCGCATCGTGCGCCAGGGCGGCGCCATCGTGCGGATTGTCGAAGAGAAGGACGCCAGCGAATCGCAGCGCGCGATCAAGGAAATCAACAGCGGCATCATCGTCGCCCCGACGCGCCAGCTGAAGGCCTGGCTGGCCACGCTCGAGAACAACAATGCCCAGGGCGAGTACTACCTGACCGACATCGTCGCGCGCGCCGTCGCCGACGGGGTGCAGGTGGTGTCGGCCCATCCATCGGCCGAATGGGAAGTGGCGGGCGTAAACAGCAAGGTCCAGCTGGCCGAGCTCGAGCGACGCCACCAGCGCAACATCGCCGACGCCCTGCTCGAGCGCGGCGTGACCCTGATGGATCCGGACCGGATCGACGTGCGTGGCGAGCTGGTGTGCGGGCGCGACGTCACGATCGACGTTGGCTGCGTGTTCGAAGGGCGGGTCGACCTGGCGGATGGCGTGACCATCGGCGCGCACAGCGTGATCGTCAACGCGGCCGTGGCGGCGGGCGCGACCATCAAGCCTTTCTGCCACATTGAAGAAGCGGTGGTGGGTGCCAAGTCAGTGATCGGGCCGTACGCGCGGCTGCGTCCGGGCACGACCCTGGCCGAAGACGTCCACATCGGCAACTTCGTCGAAATCAAGAACAGCCAGATCGCGGCGCACAGCAAGGCCAACCATTTGGCATACGTGGGCGACGCCACGGTGGGATCGCGGGTCAACATCGGCGCCGGCACCATCACCTGCAACTACGACGGCGCCAACAAGTTCCGTACCGTCATCGAGGACGACGCCTTCATCGGCAGCGACAGCCAGTTGGTGGCGCCGGTCACGGTGGGAGCGGGAGCGACGCTGGGCGCCGGCACCACGCTGACGAAGGACGCACCGGCCGGCAAGCTGACCGTTTCGCGCCCGCGCCAGATGACGATCGACAACTGGACGCGCCCCGTCAAAACCAAGAAATAATTCCTTTCATTCAATCGGGGTCAGACCTCAATTAATTAACAATCGGGGTCAGACCTCAATTCGGCGCGTGTGACGTCTGACCCCGATTTCACGGCGTTAATTGAGGTCTGACCCCGATTTCACGATTTCATGTTCGGCGTTAATTGAGGTCTGACCCCGATTTCACGATTTCATGTTCGGCGTTAATTGAGGTCTGACCCCGATTTCAAGGTCTGACCCCGATTTCATGTTCCACCCCCGGGTTCGCGGTTTCTGGTTTTCAGGCGGCGAGCGCATCGGGGATGGTGTTGCGCGCGGCCTTGAAGGCGGGCACCAGCGCCGCCAGCAGCGAGACCGCCAGCACCACCACCACCGCCATCAGCATCCGGTTGAAATCGAGCTCGACCAGCAGCGCGGCGCGGTTCAGCGGATGCTGGCTTGTCGCCGACAGGCCCGCCCGGTTCGCGATCCAGGCGATCAACCCGCTCGCCATCAAACTGAGCAGGATGCCGATCGCCGCGATCCACAGCGCTTCGGCCACCAGCATCAGGAACACCGCATGGCTGCGCATGCCGAGCGCCCGCAAGGTGCCGATCTCGCGCCGCCGCTCCAGCGCATTCATCGAGATGGTCGCCGCGACCGCCGCTGCGATCACCGCGAAGACCATGCCCGCCAGACTGTCGAAGGCCTGGTCGCTGGCATTGCGCTCTTGCTGGTAGGCCAGCGATTGCTCCTGCCAGTGCCGCACCTCGGCCTGCACGCCCTCCACCCGCAGCGCCTCCACCAGCGCGTCGCGCCGATTTTCCAGCCGGCGCGGCTCGCTCAGGTACACCACCAGCCGTTCGATGCGCCCGCTGTCGCGCAGCGACTGCGCCATTTCGAGCGGCATCAGCACAGTCCGCCCTTCCGCCGAAAAGGCGCTGCCGTTGAAGACGTCCACCACTTCGGCCTGCACCGAGCGCACCGCGGCGTCCGGGGCGGCGCCGTGCAGGGTCACGCTGCCGCCGTTGCGCACGCCGAGCGCCTGCGCCTGCGTGCTGCTCAGCGCGATGCCGTTGCGCACCGTCGACTTCAGCTTGCCCGGTCCGACCAGGGTGCCGGCCGCGCCCATGCCTTCGCCATGGAACAGCGCCGAGCGGGCGCCGCTGCTGGCGATGCCGCGCACGCTCAGCTGCGGCACCACCAGCGCCACGCCGCCCAGCGATTCGGCCACGCGCCGCGCGCGCTGGGCGTCCGCCGGATCGAACAGCGGCGCCGGCGCCTTGACCTCGCCCGGCGCGCCGCCCGCCAGCGGCGACACTGCCTTGGCGGGATCGGGGCTGCCGGCCGGCACCAGCGCCAGGTGGCCGAGCCGCTCGCCGATGACGGCCTGGTATTCCATCCGCGTGTGGCTGCTGGCGATATGGCCGGCGAACAGGTCCAGCACGCACAGGCTGGCGCCGACCAGCAGCACGGCGACGACGGTGCGCGGCCGCGCCAGCAGCACGGTGCGCAGGGCCAGGCGCTGCGGGCTCATGTCAGCACCCGCAGCGGCTTGCGCAGGAAGTCGGCCGGCGTGCCCAGCCTTCCCTCGCCCAGCTGCAGCGTGCGCGTCACCCGGCTCAACTGGCGCTGGTCGCGCGTCGAGATCAGGAAGGCGGTGCCATGCTCCTGCTGGTGGCGCGCGAACAAGTCCATCACCAGCCGCGTGGCGCCGCTGTCCAGGCGCGACGTCGGTTCGTCCGCCACCACCAGGCGCGGGCGCGTCATCAGCGCCCGCGCCACGGCAACCCGCTGGCTCTGGCTGTCGTCCAGGCGGCCCGGATACAGCCGCGCCTGGGTCGCCAGTCCAAGCTGCGCCAGCAGGTCCGCTGCGCGCGCCCGCGCCGCCGCCAGCGAATTGTCGTCGAGCCGGCGGCGCAGCAGCAGCGGCAGCATCACGTTCTCCAGCGCGGTCATCACCGGCACCAGGGTGAAGGACTGGAACACATGGCCGATCATGTCGCAGCGCAGGTCGGCTCTCGCCTGTTCCGTCAGCTGCGACAGCAGCAGCTTGGCGATCACGATGCTGCCTTCGGTGGCGTTGTCGATCATGCCGACCAGGTTCGTCAGGCTGGTCTTGCCGCTGCCGCTGGGACCGCAGACGGCGACGATTTCGCCCATCGCCACTTGCAGGTGGATGTCGTGCAGCGCATGCACGCCGGCCAGTCCGCGCCCGTACACCTTGTGCACCCCCTTCAGGCGCACCAGTTCCATCATTGCCGCCGGCTCGCCCGGCAGCGGGCTCTTGTCGTCGTGTCCATCCATGGGTCAACCTCGCATCGGTCACAGTGGGAGCAGGACCGGCGTGCGGCGCTGCGGATAGTGTTTCCAGTAGACACTATTTCCGCATGGAATCTGTTGAGGGCGCTCAAGCGCAGCGAATCAGACCGCGATGCGCGTCTCGAATTTGCTGCGGAAGGTGGAAAAGTAGGCTTTGACGTTGCGCACATTGGCGTGCGCGGCGAACAGGCGGTGCGCCAGCGCGTGGTAGGCGGGCATGTCGGCAACCTGCACCACCAGCACGAAGTCGGGGCCGGGGGATACCCGGTAGCATTGCAGCACGGCCGCCTCGGCCGCCACATGCTGCTCGAATTCGGCCATGCGCTCGAAGGCTTGCACGTCCAGCGTGATCTCGACGATGGCGGTCAGGTTGGCGCCCACCTTTTCCGGCGCCACGATCGCCACCTGGCGCTCGATGACGCCGGCCTCGGTCAGCGCCCGCACCCGCCGCAGGCAGGTCGGCGGCGACACATGGACCAGCTCGGCCAACTCGGCATTGGTATGCGAAGCATCAAGCTGAAGCGCATCCAGGATGCGACGATCGAGCTCGTCCATGATGATTTCACTGCCTTCGCCCATGCCGTTGCCCTATCTAAAAACAAATGTAGCCACTAAGTGAAATAATATTTCATTGTATTCGGTCGATGAAATAATATACCAAGAGAGGTGCAATTTAGAAAGCTTATTTCATGCGGCCTGCTCTAGCATTCGTTCATTACTTTTTTATCCATTGAGGCCACCATGTGCGGGATCGTCGGAGCAGTAGCGCAGCGCAATATCACCCCTATCCTGATCGAGGGCCTCAAACGCCTCGAATACCGCGGCTACGATTCCTGCGGCGTGGCGCTGCACGTTGACGGCAAGCTGCAGCGTTCGCGCAGCACCTCGCGCGTGGCCGAACTGGAAAGCCAGATGGGCAGCGCCAGGCTGGAAGGCTTTACCGGCATCGCGCACACCCGCTGGGCCACGCACGGCGCGCCGGCCTCGCACAATGCACACCCGCACTTTTCGCCTTCCGAGGAAACGGCGCGCATCGCGCTGGTCCACAACGGCATCATCGAGAACCACGACGAACTGCGCGCCGAGCTGACCGCCGCCGGCTACGTGTTCACCAGCCAGACCGACACCGAAGTGATCGCCCACCTGGTCGACCAGATGTACAACGGCGACCTGTTCGACACCGTCCAGCAAGCCGTCAAGCGCCTGCATGGCGCCTACGCGATCGCCGTGTTCTGCCGCGAAGAACCGCACCGCGTGGTCGCCGCGCGCCAGGGCTCGCCGCTGATCGTCGGCATCGGCCAGGGCGAGAACTTCGTCGCCTCCGACGCGATGGCGCTGGCCGGCACCACCGACCAGATCATCTACCTCGAAGAAGGCGACGTGGTCGACCTGCAGCTGGCGCGCATCTGGGTCGTCGACGTCGACGGCAAGCCAGTCACGCGCGAAGTGAAAACCGTGCACGCCCACACCGGCGCGGCCGAGCTGGGCCCGTACCGCCATTACATGCAGAAGGAGATCTTCGAACAGCCGCGCGTCATCGGCGACACGCTCGAAGGCGTCACCGGCGTCATGCCGGAACTGTTCGGCGACAACGCGTACAAGGTGTTCAAGCAAATCGACCGCGTGCTGATCCTGGCCTGCGGCACCAGCTACTACGCCGGCCTGACCGCCAAGTACTGGATCGAATCGGTGGCCAAGGTGCCCGTCAACGTCGAGATCGCCAGCGAATACCGCTACCGCGACAGCGTGCCGCATCCGGACACCCTGGTGGTGACGATCTCGCAAAGCGGCGAAACGGCCGACACGCTGGCCGCGCTCAAGCACGCACGCAGCCTGGGCATGGTGCACACGCTGACCGTCTGCAACGTGGCTACCAGCGCCATGGTGCGCGAATGCGCGCTGTCGTACATCACCCGCGCCGGCGTCGAAGTCGGCGTGGCGTCGACCAAGGCCTTCACCACCCAGCTGGCCGCGCTGTTCCTGCTGACCTTGACCCTGGCGCAAGTGAACGGCCGCCTGTCCGACGAGGAAGAAGCCGAGTACCTGAAGCAGATGCGCCACCTGCCGGTTGCGATCGCCGCCGTGCTGGCGCTCGAGCCGCAGATCATGGCCTGGGCCGACGACTTCGCACGCAAGGAAAACGCGCTGTTCCTGGGCCGCGGCATGCACTACCCGATCGCCCTCGAAGGCGCGCTGAAGCTCAAGGAAATTTCGTACATCCACGCGGAAGCCTATCCCGCGGGCGAACTGAAGCACGGCCCGCTTGCGCTGGTGACCGATGAAATGCCGGTCGTGACGATCGCGCCGAACGACGCACTGCTGGAGAAGCTCAAGTCCAACATGCAGGAAGTGCGCGCGCGCGGCGGTCAGCTGTACGTGTTTGCCGACGTCGACTCGCGCATCAACTCCGGCGACGGCGTGCACGTGATCCGCCTGCCGGAACACTACGGCCTGCTGTCGCCGATCCTGCACGTGGCCGCGCTGCAGCTGCTGGCCTACCACACGGCGTTGGCGCGCGGTACGGATGTGGACAAGCCGCGTAACCTGGCCAAGTCGGTAACGGTTGAGTAAAAAACAAGGCCTTCTTCCGCAAGGCGCTCGCGCCGCCCGGTGTCGTTGTAGCCTCGGAAGGCACGCCGGCCTGCGGTGTCGAGCTTAGCCCGAAGGGAAAAGCTTCGTTGTGCCTGTTCCAAACCGCCGAGAAGCCAGCGCATCTTCACCTCGCGTTCAAAGCCGATACTCGCTCGCAAGTTGATCATTCCGGATAAATTGCCCGCTTCAGGTCCTGTCCCCTGCCTCAGCGGCTTTAGCTTATCCTCGCACGCATCTCCTTTTCCTCGGCGATGAAGTCAGGCGATGTGATCGCACCGAACGCAGCGGCCGCAGCTGCCGTACGAGCCGGGGCGTCGTCGAGACGATCAGGCCCCTGCAAACGGAATGAAATCGGTGACAAAGGGCCGAACAACAGTGCACGCTCAAGGTCCGGCCACGAGCTGGGAGTGGGTTCTACGCCGGCATTGCGGGCGAACAGCAAAGCCATCGCATTCATCGTCACAGTTTGCGGTCCATCCCTACGAGCCTGGCAGCGTGCCAGACCTTCGATCATTGCGCCGTGAGCGGGGGCAGGTATGACGCCTGCGAAGGTGTATGCCACCCAACGAGCCTGCAGTTCCAGCACGGGCATGAGAGGGCCAATCTGGTCTTGTAAGCCGACAAAGGCGAGACCGGGTAGCTGCGGATGCCAGGTGTGCTCATGCAGGTCGATATGCCGGTCGTCGAGACCGAGAAGGCTGGCGACCGACGGCGCGAGCCATGGCAAGGAAATTCGATAGCCCGTGCCAAACAATAGTGCATCAGCGACACGGCTGTAGCCATCCGCGAAATGCACCGTGCTTCCATCGATACGCTCAATCCACGGCCGCGTGACAATCTTGCCTTCAGCCACCGATGCGAGGAAGTGCTGCGACTGTGCAATGCCCGCCGCGAAGATATTTTCATCGGGACTCTGGGCGCCAAACTGCGCCGGATTGCCGGCGGCACGGAGAACCATGGATTTAAGCCCTTCGGCCAACACCTCGGGTGCCGCGGTCTCGCCGAAGAGCGCCGCGGCGCGGGTGAACAGTACGTGGTCGAGAGGAACACCGCTGATGAGCTTTGGAAAAATATAGCGCTGCCGCCGATACGCTACCGTTACGCTTCGCGCCCCTGCGAGCGCGATCTCCGATGCGATTTCAAGCGCGCTGATTGAACATCCTGCCACCACGACGTCCTTGCCCTGAAAACGCCTGGCGCCGTCATACTGGCGCGTGTGGGCAACGCCCAGGGAACCGGAGAACGTTTCCTGGCCGGGCACCAGCGGCACCTCTGGTGCGATATAGCGGCCCGACGCGACGATCACCTTCTGGAATATTTCGATTCTTTCCACGCCATCGCAGGTCGAATGCACCAGCCAGCCGCCCGTGTCTGTCCTGTCGAGCAATTTGACCCGCGTGCGAAGTCGTATGCAGGGCAAAAGCGAGAACCGGGCCGCATAGGTTTCCAGGTAGGCGAGCATCTGTTCCTGGCAGGGATAGACGGCGGTTTCTGCGGGATGTTCCAAATCGGAGAATGCCGTCAAGACGCGGCTGGTGTTTGTTCGCATGCCGTTCCAGCTACCACTGAGCGGAGAGGCAGGGTTCCATTGCCCCCCGATGCGTTCGGCAGCTTCGAATACAACAGCTTCGAGGCCATGCTGTTGCAGCCAGCGGGCACTGACGAGACCCGCAGGGCCGGCGCCAATCACGGCGACCGCGTTTGCGGGCATTGATATTGGGTCTGGATTTTGCACTTGCATACCTCTTAAAATATTGGGTCTTCAATATATCCAAACGCCATGGGTACGTTTCCTAAATGCTTATTAAGGCCGGCCCGGACTATCCTAAAAGTTAACTAAGTAGGCTAAGATCAGCACTGCTTTGGGAGGTTTATGCAGATAGAAAATGAACTGGCGAATTTCTTGGCGAGCCCGGTAATGATCATCATCGGGACCAGCGATGCGCACGGCCAATCGGAAATCGGGCGCGGGGCGGGGGCGAAGGTCGATGCGGACAGTGGCGTGATCGATTTGCTTTTTTCAGGATGGCAATGGCCTGCCACGGTGGAAAACCTGCGCGCCAATCCCCGCATCGCGGTCACATTCGCTCGCCCCAACGACTATGTGTCCTATCAGGTGAAGGGCCGGGCCGCGCTGCGCGATGCTGGGGCGGAGGACATCACTATTTCTGAACGCTATTTGACGGACATGGCGAATGTTCTCGTCGGCCTTGGGATGACACGTGAACTGGTGGCGCCCTGGCTCGCGAACCGTGAGGCTGTCGTGGCCCGAATTCGCGTTGATGAGATCTTTGTCCAGACGCCAGGAACCGAGGCGGGGCAAAAACTGGGTTCACGTCCATGATCGCCCTTCCTGATCTTGCAGCCTGTTTCGAAGGCGTGATTCCGTCGATCGTGGCCACTGCGGCGGCCGATGGCATGCCGAACATTTCCTATCTTTCCCACGTCGTGATGATCGACGCCGATCATGTCGCGCTGTCGAACCAGTTCTTCTCGAAGACTGCCGCCAACATCCAGGCAAACCCCCGGGCGGCGCTCCTGCTTGTCGATCCGCGCAACGGCGAGCAGTTCCGGATCGACGTGGTTTTCCTGGAATCCCGAAGTACTGGAGAAGTGTTCCAGCATGTAAAGACACATCTCGATGCGACGAGCGCACAGGTCGGCATGGCCGATATCATGCGGCTCAGGGCCATCGACATCTATCGCGTCACGTCCATTGCGCAAGTGCCCTCCGTGGTCGAGCCGTTGCCGCTCGAGCTCGCCGTACCCAGGAAGTCCTCGCTGGAAAAGGCTGTCGATGTGGTGGAGTCTGTCACCGACAAGGTCCATGTGGACGACATCGTCGATGCCGTTCTCGATGGCTTATGCAGGCATTTGGCGTATGAAGGCGCGATGCTGTTGCACCTGGATACGCGCCGCAATGTCCTCACCACCATTGGCAGCCGCGGCTATGACAACACCGGAGTCGGATCGGAAGTCTTGCTGGGCGATGGGATTATCGGAAACACTGCCGCCGAACGTCGCCTCATCAAGGTGAGCGACATGAGTCGGGTAAAGCGATTGGGAACGGCCATCCGCAATTCGTCGGCGCACGAAGAGAGGACGCGCACGATCGCGCTTCCCGGAATGCCCGATGCAATGAGCCAGATCGGTGTTCCAATGATCGCCCAGGGCATGGTTTATGGGGTACTTTTCGCCGAAAGCCGGCAGCGGCTTGCGTTTTCGCAGGAAGACGAGAAAGCGCTCTCGATTATCGCGCGCCAGACTGCTACCGCACTGATCCTTGCGGATTCCCTGGCCGGCGAGCCGCAGGCGGCAACAAGCCCCGAGCCCAGGCTGGAACCGGTTGGCCGTACATTCAAGGTGACGCATTACGTGTTCGACGACAGCATCTTCATCGATAACTTATACGTCATCAAGGGAGTGCCTGGCAGGTTGCTGGTATTCATGCTGGAGACCTTGCAGCGCGAAGAAAGAAACGAATTCACCAATCGTGAGCTGAGGCTATCGGAAGAGCTTCGACTTCCGGACATCAAAGACAATCTCGAGACCAGGCTTCTGCTATTGCGTCGCCGGCTGAAGGAGAAGTCGGCGCCTATCCAGCTGGTCAGAACGGGCCGTGGCTGTAACAGCCTACAACTGTGCGGTGGCATCGTTCTAGAACATATCTAGGCTTGCAATCGAATCGCGCGCGCCCGCTTGGTACTCATTTTCGACATCCTGGCCCTCAAATCGCGCCTCCTGTCCGCACCGCTATTGAGCCCACCTCATGTTTTCCTTACATTCTTGGTTACTCAACAATAACGGGGGAAATGCGGCATGGGCAACTGGACAAAGTGGATCTGGGGAGTGGTAGCGGCAGTTCCGTTCGCGGCGCAGGCGCAAGTCGACCTTACCGCGCTCGATCGCGACATGGTCGGGCCGCGGGCGCAGGTGCTGGTGCTGGGCACCGTGCATTTGAACAGCATGTCGAAAACCTTCAATCCCGCATCGCTCGATGGCGTGCTCAATCGGCTGGCCGGGTTCAAGCCCGACATTATCACCATCGAAACCGAGTCCGGCGAAGAATGCGATATGGCCGCGCGCCACCCCGCCAAGTACGGTGCCGACTACTGCGCCCCTACCACCGCCGCGATGGCGGCCACCGGCCTTGACGTGCCAGCCGCCATGGCCGAAGTGGACAAGACGCTCAAGGCCTGGCCCGCGCAAGCGACGCCTGCGCAGCGGCGCCGCCTTGCCGCGCTGTTCCTGGCGTCGAACAACCGCGCCTCGGCCTATGTGCAGTGGCTGCAGCTGCCCGAGGCAGAGCGCCGCAGCGGCGACAGCCTGGACGATGCGCTGGTCGAATTGCTCGGAAAAATCGGACAGCGTAACAACGAGGACATCCTGCTGGCGGCGCGCCTCGCCGCGCGGCTTGGCCTGCAGCAGGTACACGCCGTCGACAACCACACCGGCGACCGCATCGACGTCAAGGACATCAAAGCCTTCGTCAAGTCGATCGAGGGGGCATGGGCGGCGGGCGGCGCCGTGCTGAAAGTGCGCCAGCAGCGGCAGGATATCCTCAAGCTGGAACCTGACATGCTGCCGCTGTACCGCGACATCAACTCCCCGGAAAGCCTGCAGATCCATGCCGAAGCGAACGTCATCGCGGCGATGCGCGCCAAGTCGCCGGAAGCTTATCCGCAGCTGTGGGTCGCAGGATGGGAAATCCGCAACATGCGCATGGTCGCCAACATTCGCGAAACCTTCCGCGAACGCCCGGGCGCCCGCGTCCTGTCCATTGTCGGCGCCTCACACAAGCCGTGGTTCGATGCCTGGCTCGGCCAGCTGCAAGGGGTGGACATCGTCGATGCGGCCGCCCTGCTGAAATGATGCGTTGACGTTCTCGATTAGGTCAGGATGTAGGCAGCCAGTTCTTCAGGCTCCCCTGTGGGAAACGCTTCCTTCAAATAATCGAGGAAGGCGACCGGCCGAGCCAGGCCTGGGCTGGCGACAACCGCCAGCCGATCCCGTAGAAATATGCGTCCGATGAGGTTTTCATCGGCATCCGGATTGACCCGGATGACCAGGTCGTAGCCTTCCTCGACCATGTCGACAGGACGATCCTCGGTCGTCACCTCCAGCCGGATCTCGGGGTATTTCAGGGCGAACCCGGCAGCCAATTTACCCATGGCGGCCTGCGAGAACAGCACAGGCGCACTGACCCGCAGTCTGCCGCGCGGCTTGCCGCCAGGCGTCACCGTCGCCCAGGGCGACTTGCTGGATCCCGATTCCCTGCGCGGCGCGTTCGCCGGCGTTTCCACCCTGTTCCTGCTCAACGCGGTCGTGCCAGATGAGCTCACCCAGGCGCTGATCGCAATCAACCTTGCCAGGGAAGCCGGTGTGGAGCGCGTGGTCTATCTGTCCGTCATCCACAGCGACCGCTTCGTGAACGTGCCGCACTTTGCAGCCAAGTTCGGCGTCGAGCGCATGATCGAGCAGATGGGCTTCAGCGCCACGATCCTGCGGCCAGCCTATTTCATGAACAATGAGGTGACCATCAAGGATGCAGTGCTTGCATACGGCGTCTACCCGATGCCGATTGGTGCCAAAGGGCTGGCCATGGTCGATGCGCGGGACATCGGCGAGATCGCGGCGATCGAGCTGATTCACCGTGCGAATGCCACCCGGCCGATGCCGCTCGAACGCATCAATGTCGTCGGGCCCGATACCCTGACCGGCGCCGATGCGGCGGCGATCTGGTCGGACGTGTTGGGGCGTCCGATTGCTTATGCCGGTGACGATACCGCCGGCTTCGAGCAGAACCTGCGGAACTTCATGCCGAACTGGATGGCTTACGACATGCGCTTGATGAGCGAGCGCTTTATCAGCGATGGCATGATTCCCGCCGCGGGCGACGTCGAGCGCCTCACCGCCATGCTGGGGCGCCCGTTGCGCACTTACCGCGATTACATCGGCGAAATCGTGCCCAAAAACTGAATGTGCGGCTCCGCAGGAACCTCTGGATTGAAGTCATTAACCATGTAACCAACGTCGTCCCTGCGAAGGCAGGGACCCATACTAAGGTTGATCTGAGCTGACGCTTGGTTCGTCGGCACTGAGCAAATTCAGTATGGGTCCCTGCCTTCGCAGGGACGACGTTGGTCTTTGTGCTTGGAGTCCCGCAGTTACGACTTCGAGTGCTTTTTCAAATTGAGCAAGTACACATCATTCTCCCGCAATGGCAACTTCATGCTCAGCTTGCCATCGGCGCCGACTTGCACCTTCTTTTGCTCCGTCGGCTTGCCGTTGGCAATCGACTTCAGCGTGCTCACCTGCGGCTTGGTCAGCTGCTTGGGCGAGCCCATGCCGATAAAGGCGGTAAAGGCATCATTTCGCTTGTAGCCCACCTGCGAAATTTCCATCGTGTACGCGCCCTTCTTCAGGCCTTTCAGGCTGACCTGCACCTCGCCCTTGTTCTTGGGCGGCAAATCCTTGATGAAGAACTGCTGGTTGTTGACCTTCTCCGGCAGCGTGTGCGTGTAATCCCACAGCAGGACCTGGACATTGCCCTTGCCATCGGTGGTCGCCATCGAACGCTTGTCAGCGTTGGCCAGTTCGTCCGAGCCCAGCTGGTTCAGGAACTGGTAGGCGAAGTAGGCCGGCTTCTTGATCCCCTGCGTGTTCATCAGGCCGAAACCGCCGTGGAACGCCTCAAAGCGCGGGCCTGGTTCTTCGAAGATGTCGGTGAACACCCAGTAAGACATCGACTGTGCCGCCTTTCCGACCTGCTTCAGCTTGTCCAGGATATACGCCGCCTGGTGGTAGCTGTCGTGCGTCGGATCGGCTGGCGTGTACGAGGAACTCCATTCGGTGTAGTGCAATTCCAGTCCCGGCATGGCAGAAGCTTCGATCTCCTTGCGGTTCCTGAGCACGTCGCCGCTGACGGCGGACTCGTCGGCGTTGAGCACAGTGCCCTTGGTGCCGAATTCGTCAAGGAAACCCTCGCCCACGCCATAGGTGTGGGTGCTGACGAAGTCGAGCGGCACCTTGTTCTTCACGCTGTAGGCGATCATCTCCGGGATCCATGCGGCACCGGCGGTGGCCGGGCCGCCCACCTTGTACTTTGGATTGACGCTCTTGACCCCGCGCGCGGCATGGGCGTACAGCTTGAAGTATTCGTCCTGCGTGCCGGTCCAGAAACCGTCCAGGTTCGGTTCGTTCCACACTTCGAAGTACCAGCTGGCCACTTCGGCCGCGCCATAGCGCTCGGTCCAGTGCTCGGTCAGGGACTTGACCAGCTTTTCCCATTTCTCGTAGCTGCTCGGCGGCGTCACGTTGCCTTTCCACCAGAAGATGGTCTTGCTGCCGCTGGCCATCGCCTGGGGCATGAAGCCAAGTTCGACGAAGGGCTTGACGCCGATGCTGAGCAAATAGTCGAACAGGGAATCGATGTACATGAAGTTGTACCGTTCCTTGCCCTGGGCATCGGTACCGCCGTACACGGCCATGTCGTCGGTGAGCAGCCCGTGCATGCGGATGTACTTGAAGCCGGCATCGCGCTTGATCTCGGCCAGCTGTTGCTGCCAGTCGGCGCGCAAGCCTTCATTGGCGCGGCCGGCGCCGATCACCATGTTGAAAGTCTGGTCCAGCTTGCCCTTGACGGCTTTGACGTCGACGTCAATCACGCGATCCTGTGCCCAGCCCAGTGGTGCGCAGGACAGCAAGCTGCCCAGCAGCAGCGCCGCAATCTTCTTGTTACCCATTCTTGTCTCCTTTTAGTTTGTGTACTTCTTAGCGATTGTTGCCGCGATAGATGAAATTCGTCAGCCGGACCCGGCCCTTGCCGGCGGCATAAATCCCGATCCGCAAGCTGAGGAAACCCCCGAACACGTTCTGGTTCAGGCCGGATACTTCCATGCGCAGGCCGTGCAGTTTCCAGCTGCGTCCTTCGTCATCCGAGTAGCGGTAGGTGATGACGTTGTCGTCGTTGTTCACGCGGATGCGCAACTTGCGCGACTTATTGGGTTGGCGCATCCATTGCTGTTCTTCCGCGCTCTGGAAGGTCTTGACGTGCTCCGGCGTGAAGCCGACGCCGACAAAGGCCTTGTGGTTGTAAAACAGCAGCAAGCCGCCCTCGGCGTCGCCTTCCAGTTCCAGGTGCAGTTCCGCGTCGTAGCCGCGGTCGCCGACAATGCAGGTCACCGGGGTGCTGTCGACCGGCGCACTGCCCTTGCCGGTCAGGTACAAGCTGCCGTCGCTGTACTGGACGCGCTTGCCTTCGTCAGGCGCCGGATCGTGGAACGCCCACTGCACGCCGAAGCGGTTACGCGAAAAATCGTCCGATAGGGGATTGCCGGAAGCGCCGCGTTGGCGCGCCTTCGGGATGCGCATCGGCTTGCTCAAGTCGCCGCCCAGTGCACGGAACCAGCCATCCTTGGTCCACTCGATCGGCTCGAGCAGCACCTGGCGCCCAAGGGTGCGGAAGCCGTTCTCGTAGCCGTGGTACACCATCCACCAGCTGCCGTCCGGCCCCTCGACCAGCGTTGCATGGCCGCGCGACCACCACGGTTCCTGCTTGCTGGTGGTGCGCACCAGCGGATTGTATGGACAGTGCTGCCACGGTCCGTGGATCGAACGCGAGCGCGCGGCGATCACCATGTGACCGGTCACCGGGCCCGAGGTGCCGCCGACGGCCGTCACCAGGTAGAACCAGCCGCCATGGCGGAGCAGCTTCGGTCCTTCCGGCGCGAAGTTCTCGACCACCCAGTCTTCCGGGTAGCGCCACGGCTGGTAGGCCGGCTCCAGCTGGCCGTCGGCCGCGAGCCCGTCGTCCGTGATGCGGATCTTGCGGATGCCGTTGACGAACAGGTAGCGCTTGCCGTCCTCGCCGACGATGTGGCCAGGATCGATCGCGCCGGCGATCTTCATGTCGATCGGCTCGCTCCACGGGCCGGCGATGTTGTCGGCCCAGATGACATGGATCGACCAGCCCTTGTCCGCCGGGTTGGCCGGTATGTAGATGTAGTAGCGGTCCTTGTGCTTGCACAGGTCCAGCGCCCAGATCGTGCCGAGCGGCTTGAACAGGGCGGGGCCGACCGGCTTCCAGTTGACCAGGTCGGTCGAATGCCAGATCACGATGCCCGGGTAGGAAAAGAACGACGAGAACGTCATGTAGTAGTTCTCGCCATCCTTCAGGATCGTCGGGTCGGGGCGGTCGCCGGCGATGATCGGATTGCGGAAGGTGCCGTTCCCCAGGTCCGCCTTGCGCTGGCCTTCGACGTCGATGGCCCACCCGGGCCGGGCGCTCGTGGGACTGGCCGGGGCCGCAACGGCGGCGGCGCTGCTGCCGGCGGCGACCGGCACGGCGAGAGTACCCAGCATGGTCTTGACGGCGCGGCGGCGCGCTTGATCGGTCATTTCGTTACACCCTGAATTCTTTCATTGAGGACTGGCTATTCTGGAAGACTCGGGCCGCCGCCGCAACCTCGAAAATCCCTTACCGCAATTACGAAATTCATCAACGGTGTCGCGGCCAATGAACGCTCGACGCGCAATTTCCATAGGGCTTTTTCCGACTCTCAACTAATAAATTCTTAGCGATTTACGTGACAATCCGAGAGTTTACAGCCCCCCTGGACGGCCAATACTGCAAGCAGCAATCGCATGGACGACTCCCCCTTCCGGTCCGGGGAATCGCCCACATCCAAGGACCGGTTTTGCCGCAGCAGCGGCCATGAAAGGGACTATCATGCACACCCAAAACGTTCGGCTTGAAAACGACCATTTGAAAATCGTCGTGGATGAAGGGCGCGTGACGCTCGAAGACCTGCACAAGGCGCTCGACATCGCCGTCAAGCAGATGGTGCCGAAAGGCGGCTGCAACTGCGGCCTGACCGGCTTCGACATCAGCTTCCTGCGCGGCGACCCGGCCATCAGCCGCGCCCTGAGCGAGGTGACGAATATCCAGGGTGGCATCCTCGAACGCGGCAACCTCGCCGCCACGGTCGGCCACTAAGCCAGGCACGACCATGAACTCGGCTCCGCACACCATGCGCGCCGGCTCGCGCCCGGGCATTGCCCTGGGCGTGAGTTACGAAGGGCGCGACCCGGCCCTGCTCGAGCAGATGCTGCCGCACATCGACTATATCGAGGTGACGCCGGAAACCATCGCCGAGGTAAAAGGCGACGATATCGTGCTCAGCCAGGAGGTGCTCGCCGAGCTGAAGAACATCGGCAAGGACGTTCGCATCATCGTGCACGGCGTCAGCCTGTCGATCGGCTCGCACGACGGCTGGGCGCCGACCTACCTGCGCCTGCTCGACGACCTGCTCGATCAGGTCGAGGTGGACTGGCACAGCGAACACCTGGGGTACACCAGGGTCGACGGCGAACACCTGGGCATCATGCTGGCCATGCCGCGCACCGAACAGGCGCTCGATCTCATCACGCGGCGGGTGGAGGCGATCCAGCAGCGCTACGGCATTCCCTTCCTGCTCGAGAACATCGTGCACGTCGTTCCCGACAGCCAGGGCGACTTTTCCGACGCCGGCTTTTTGAACGCGATCGCGGCGCGCACCGGCTGCGGCCTGATCCTGGACGTGTACAACCTCGAGTGCGACGAGCACAACCACGGGCTCGACATTCCGGCCTTTCTTGCCGAGCTCAACGGTGAACACGTGCGCGAGCTGCACGTGGCGTGCGGCGTCGTCCACAACGGTTTCATGCTCGATGTCCATTCGCGCCTGACCCGGCCCCGCACGGCCGCGCTGGCGCACGACGCCATCCGCAACGTGGCGACCAATGCGCAGGTGGTGGTCTACGAATTCATGCCCGAAGCGGTGCCCGGCCTGGGCCATGCCGCGATCGGCCAGGAACTGTCGCAGCTGCGGCAACGCTTTCAAGGGTGACATCATGGAACTGGCCGGCCACCAGCGCATCCTGCTCGGACTGATGCGCGAAAATTACCAGGTAGGTCCCGACGACGAGCCCTACTTCCACCGGGTCGCCGCGTCGCCGGACCTGCAGGAAGCGCGCGGCAATGTATTGCTGTGGCGCGTGTATGTACTCGAGCGTACTTGCGTATTGACCGTGGCGCTGCTGCGGCAAGCGGGGACGCTCGAAGCGCGCCTGCAGGCCTTCATCCGCAGCCACAACGTGTCGCCGTTCCGCGAGTACCAGCCGCTGGCCTTCCTGGCCTCGCTGGCCGGCGATCCGGATCCCTTGCTGGTCTCGGTGTCGCAGTTCGAACTGGCGCTGATGAAAGTCAGGGAGGGCGACCCGGCATGCTACGAAGTGCCATGGCAGGCCGATCCGCACCAGATCCTGCATTGCCTGGCGCAGGGGCAGCCGTTGCAACCGGCACAGCCCGGGAACGCCTACTTGACCCGCATTGCGGGACATTTTCCGCAACTGTTCGTGATTGAAGAATTTCGAAATTCAACATAGTGGCTTATATTTTTGTCCGCACAGCCGCTTTCGGCTTTGCGGCGCAGGGCCTGTCGTATAGCATTGGCCGGTTCGAATACAAAGGACTGGACCGGCCCCCATGAACCAAACGTCTTCCCGGATCGACGTGATCGACGCCCTGCGCGGCTTTGCCGTCGTGTCGATCATGCTTGTGCATAACATCGAGCACTTCGACCTGATCTTCACGCCCGAAGGCTTGCCGGCCTGGTTGAAGGCGCTCGACGCCTGGCTCTGGGATGCGGTGTTCTTGCTGTTCGGCGGCAAGTCGTATGCGATCTTCTCGCTGCTGTTCGGCGTCACCTTCTTCATCATGCTGCATGCGCGCCAGCAGCGCGGCGTGGACTTCCGGCCGCGCTTCGCGTGGCGGCTGGCCATCCTGTTCTGCTTCGGCCTCGTCAATTCCCTGTTCTACGAAGGCGACATCCTGGCGTTCTACGCGGTGGTCGGCCTGTTGCTCATTCCGGTCGCGCACCTCGGCAACCGGGCGGTGTTCACCATCGCGCTGCTGCTGATGCTGCAACCGCTCGAATGGATTGCCTACCTGAACGCGCTCCAGCATCCCGGACTCAAGCTTGCGGACCCGGCATCCTGGGCTTACTTCGGCAAGAGCGGTGCCTACCTGACCGGCGACTCGATGCTGGCGACCCTGGCCGGCAATTTCACCAACGGCAGGACGGCCGCGCTGCTGTGGAGCTGGGAAAACGGGCGCATGTTCCAGATGCCCGCGCTGTTCATGCTGGGCATGCTGGCAGGGCGCCTGTCGCTGTTCATTCCCTCGCCCGCCAGCCGGCGCTTCTGGACCAGGACCCTGCTGGCGGCGTCGCTGCTGTTCCTGCCGCTGTACTTCGCCAATTCCGGCCTGCGGCAGTTGGTCGCCAGCGAGGCGCTGCGCGCACCGCTGTCGGTCATCCTGTCGACCTGGTCGAACCTGGCCTTGATGCTGGTGCTGGTCGCGGGCTTTGTGCTGCTGTTCCACTACGCGGCGCCCGCGCGCCTGTTGCGCGTCTTTACGCCGATCGGCCGCATGAGCCTGACCAGCTATGTGATGCAATCGGTGGTCGGTTCGTTCATCTACTTTGGCTACGGCCTGGGCCTGTACAAGGTGGCAGGGACCAGCCATTGCCTGCTGATCGGCCTGGCGCTGGCGCTGCTGCAGGGCTGGTTCAGCGTCTGGTGGCTGCGCGGGCACGCGCAGGGACCGCTGGAAGCCTTGTGGCACCGGGCGACCTGGGCCGGCCAGGGCGCGCAGCTTAGTCCTGGCCCTCACCAGGCAAGGTGAAAAAGAAGGTCGCTCCCTGCTGCGGGGCCGACTCGACCCAGATCTGTCCGCCGTGCCGCTCGACGATCTTCTTGCAGATCGCCAGCCCGATGCCGGTGCCCGGATAGGTCCGGCGCCCGTGCAGGCGCTGGAACATCACGAAGATCCGGTCGAAGTACTCGGCCTCGATGCCGATGCCGTTGTCCTGCACCGTGAAACGCCAGAACGCGCCCTCGCGCTCGGCCCCGATGTAAATGTGCGGAGGGTCATCGCCGCGGAACTTGATCGCATTCGCGATCAGGTTCTGGAATACCTGTGCCAGTTGCGCCGGGTCGCCCATTACCACCGGCAGTTCCTCGCACTGCATCTGCGCACCACTTTCGTCGAGCGCCATGCCGAGCGAGCGCAGCGCGGTGGCCACCACGGCGCCGCAATCGGTGCGTTGCAGCGGCTTCATGTGCGAGCCGACCCGCGAGTAGGCCAGCAGGTCGTCGATCAGGGCTTGCATGCGAATCACGCCATCGACCGCGAAGTGGATGAATTCGTCGGCGTCGGCGTCGAGCCGGCCATGGTATTTGTCCTCGAGAAGCTGCATGTAGCCGGCCACCATGCGCAGCGGTTCCTGCAGGTCGTGCGAGGCCGCGTAGGCCAGCTGTTCCAGTTCCGCATTCGAGCGCGCCAGTTCGTTCGAGCGCTGCGCCAGCACGGCTTCGGCGCGCTCGCGTTCAGCCACCTCGGACGCCAGCCGCCGGATGCTGTGCTGCAGTTCGCTGGTGCGCTCCGCCACGCGCTGCTCCAGGTCCGCGCGCGCCCTGCACAGCGCCTGCTCCGTGCGCTTGCGGTCAGTGATGTCCTCGCACACGACCAGAACGACGGTGCGCCCGCCGCCATTGCGCATTGCCTTGACCGTTTCGCGCACCCACAGCACGGAGCCGTCCTTGCGGATCTTGCGTACTTCCCAACTGCGCGTGCGCTGCGGGTGCGCGAGGCAGTCGGCCACGCTGTTGCCGACGAATTCACGGTCGGGTTGGTAGAAGACCTCCAGCACCGGGCGGCCCACCAGCTCGCCGACGAAGTAGCCGAGCTGCCTGGCGCCGACCGGGTTGACGGCGGCGATGATGCCGTCGGCGTCGACGATGAAATACATGGTCGGGTTGTGTTCGAACACGGCATGCCAGTGCGCCTCGCTCCTGCGCAGCGCATCGAGCTGGGCCGCGCCGCGTTCGCCGCGGACAGGGTCGCCCCGGCAGGGTTCGCGCAGGTACGGAAGGGTATGCGGCGTTCGCGCCACTGTGCGGCGATGCATGGTTTTGCACTCAAGGCGGGTTTTCGGCTTGCGCCGCGGCGCTGCAGCGTCCCGCGAAACCGCTGCCCTCGTTCCATTTGTCCAGCAGCTCGAGGAAGGCTTCCGCCGGCACCGCCTCGCTGAAATAGAAACCCTGTGCCGACGGACAGCCGCGCGAGCGCAGAAATTGCAGCTGCTGCCCGGTTTCCACGCCTTCCGCCACCACCGTCAGGCGCAGGCTGGCGGCCATCGCCACGATTGCCGTGATCAGCGCATTCGCATCCGGATCGGCGCCGATATTGCGCACGAAGGATTGGTCGATCTTGAGCGCGTGCACCGGAAAGCGCTGCAGGTAGGCCAGGCTCGAGTAGCCGGTGCCGAAATCGTCGACCGACAAGGTGACGCCCATGTCGCTCAGGCCGGCCAGCGTCGCCAGGTTGAACTTGCTGTGCCGCAGCAGCGTGCCTTCGGTGATCTCCAGTTCCAGCGCATCCCCGCGCAGGCCGGCGTCCTGCAGGACCTTGCCGACGAAGGCGCAAAAATCGGACTGCTCCAGCTGGCGCGGCGACAGGTTGACGGCCATCTTCAGTTCCGCATGGCCCGCGTCGTGCCAGGCACGCAGCTGCTTGCAGGCCTGGCGCAGCGTCCATTCGCCGATCGGCACGATCAGGCCGGACTCCTCCGCCAGCGCGACGAAGGCGCCGCAGGGAATCGGCGCCTGGCCTTGCGGCTGCCAGCGCAGCAGCGCTTCGGCCGAAAAGGTGATGCCGGTTTCCACCCCCACCTGCGGCTGGTAGTACATGACGAATTCGTCGTGCGCCAGCGCCTGGCGCAAGCGCGTGCCGAGCACCAGCCGTTGCTGCACCGCGTTGTTCAGCGCCATGGTGAAGAACTGGAAATTGCCGCGTCCCATTTCCTTGGCGTGGTACATCGCGGTGTCGGCGGTGCGCATCAGCGTTTCCATGTCGGTGCCATCTTCCGGATACACGCTGATGCCGACGCTCGCGCTCACGTGCAGCTGGTGGCCCTGCACGCAGAAGGCCTGGGCGAAGGCATCGAGCACCTTGCGCGCCACTTGCGCGGCGTCGTTGCTGTCCTTCAGCATGGGCAGGCTGAGCACGAACTCGTCGCCGCCCAGGCGCGCCACGCTGTCTTCCTCGCGCACGCAGGACTGGAGCCGGCCGGCGGCCAGCTGCAGCAGGCGGTCGCCCATGTGGTGGCCGAGCGAATCGTTGATGTTCTTGAAATCGTCCAGGTCGATGAACAGCACGCCGACCCGGGTCTGGGTGCGGTGCGCGTGGGCGATCGCCTGGTTGATCCGGTCCTGCAGCAGCGCCCGGTTCGGCAAGCCGGTCAGTGCGTCGTAGTGCGCCATGTAGCGGATGCGTTCGTCTGCTTGCTGGCGCTCCGCGATCTCGGCGTGCAGGGCCTGGATGGTGTTGGCCAGCTCCTGGGTGCGCTCCATGACCCGCCGGTCCAACTCGTCGTTCGCGCGCTGCAGGGCGCGCCGGGCCTGGCTGCGCTCCATCGCGTAGCGCACCGCGCGCACCAGCGTGGGGGCATCGATCCTGCCCTTGACGAGATAGTCCTGGGCGCCCAGCTGGACTGCCTGGACCGCGATTTCTTCGTCGTTCAGGCCGCTCAATGCGATGACCGCGGGCGGCGCGGCCAGTGCTGCCAGCACGCGCTTGAGGGTATCGAGGCCGGTACTCTCGGGCAAGCCCAGGTCGAGCAGCAGCACGTCGGCCGGCTTGCGCTGCAGCTGCTTGATTGCATCGGTCAGGTTGTCGACTGCGGCCAGGTCGATCAGCCCGCGCGGCGCTTGCGCCACCATGTGCGCAATCTGGCGGGCATCTCCCTGGTTGTCTTCGACCAGCAGGACGTCGATGGGACGATTGCCGGGCACTTCAGACATAAATCCCCCTGAATACGCGTGGCGCGCGATGGACGGTGCAGCTTATGTCCTTCGAACGGCGAGTGTCAAGCGGCGCACCGGAGGCGCCGGGCCGCCGGCGCGCGCCTGCAGGCCCATGGCGTATCGCCGGTGACCCTGTCGCCGCTGCGCCTGCAGCGCTACGACACCGCCAGCAGCGCCAGCCGGGCGAATACCCGCATCGGCGTCTTCCCGGGCATGTTCTTCATCCCGGTATTCCTGTTCGGCTTGTCGAGCGCGATCGACAGCACCGCCGGCGTTCGCTTGAAGTGCTGATGGCACAGCCGATCCGCGCGCAAGACCTGGTCGTCGGCAAATGGCTGGCCGCCGCCGCGCTGACCTGCGTGCTGCCTTTGCCGCTGGCCTGGGCGGCGAAGTTCTAGGCACGAAGTCGTGGCTATGGAGTTCAACCTGCAATAATTAACGTCGTTCCTGCGAAAGCAGGAACCCATGCTGAGGTCAATCAAAGCAAAGGCGTGCTCTAAAGATGCCTGCCGGTCTGATCGTATTCAGCATGGGTTCCTGCCTCCGCAGGAACGACGTTGGTACTTGTGCTTTGAGTGTCACATTCTCGACCTTGGTAACGCCGCCGTAACCTTGCTTTGGCGAGCGCAAGCGGTTAGCCTGTCCGGCATGCCATTGACGACCTGTCCCAAATGCAGCTACCAGCGCCTCGCCACGGATTCCCACATCCACGAAGGTGTGTGTCCCGCATGCGGCATCGCCTACCAAGAATACCTGGACCGCCAGCGCGGGGTCCAGCCAATGGCGGCGCCGGCGAAGATTCGCACGACTGGGGTAACCTGCTGACGATGATGGACATGCTGGGCCAGGCGCAGACCCTGGCGCGCCTGTGCTTCGCGGCGGGCGTACTGGTCATGGCGGCCGGCCTGGCATGGGGCGCGCTGCTGCTGCGCATGCAATACGCTAAACTCAAGAACTCTTCTCACTGACCGGAATCCGATGCTCATTCGCCGCCTGCTCCCTGCCGATGCCGCCGCCTTCCTCGCCCTGCGCCTGGCGGCGCTGCGCGAGTGCCCGTCCGCCTTCAGTTCGAGCTACGAAGAGGAATGCGAAACACCGCTGGCGGAGGTCGAAGCGCGCTTTGCCCCGGGCGGGCGCAAGCTGTTCGGCGCCTTCGATGGCGAGGCGCTGGTCGGGATCGCCGGCGCCGGCCGCGAAACATCGCTCAAAACCCGGCACAAGGGCTATATCCGCAGCGTGTACGTAGCGCCGTCGCATCGCGGCACGGGGCTGGGCAAGCAGCTGTTCGAGCACGCGCTGGCCTTCGCCTGCGCCATGGACGGCGTGGAGCAGGTCCACCTGACCGTCACCGCCGGCAACGTCGCGGCCGTGGCCCTGTATGAACGCCTCGGATTCAGGATTTACGGAAGGGAGCCGCAGGCCTTGCTGGTCGACGGCGTGTATTACGACGACCTGCACATGGTGCGCGAGGTCCAGGCCGGCTGATTGCGCTGCTTCACTGGCCCAGCAGGGCCAATGCCTGCTTGCGCGCCGACGCCCGGAGCGAATTGCGCAGCACCGGGTCGTCCGTGGTCCGCGCCAGCACCATCCCGCCGACGCACAGCGACACGATGATCTGGGCGCGCTCGTCCCCATCCGGCTCGCCTGCCAGCGCCGCGCTGTAGACCGCGGTCAGGCTGCGCATCAGTTCCGTGTAGGCCTTTTGCGGCGACAGGCCGGCCCGCGCCACGTCGCACGGCAGCGCATACAAGGGGCAATGCAGGTCGACATCGGCCAAAACTTCGTCGCTCAGGTACAGCTTGACCAGCGAGAGCGCCAGTTCCATCGGGTCCTCAGGCGCTTCCTCTTCCATGGCCGTGAATGGATTGCAGCTGATGAAACTGGCCACCGCGGCGGCATACAGCTGGTCCTTGCTGTTGAAATGGTTGTAGAAGCCGCCGCGTGTCAGGCCCGCCTCGGCCATGACGCGGTCGATCGACACCTGTTCGAAGCCGTGGCGGTTGAACAGGCGCCGCGCCGATTCGACGATCTTCTCGCGGGTACGTGACTTGTGTTCGCTGGTATACGGCATTTCGGTGGGCCCTCCTTTTGACGCATTATCCGCCAGCTGAAAATATGTTCTTGAACATATTCTCAGCGTGCGTAAGCTCCCGGTTCAGGCAAATCAATCCATGGGAGGGAATATGACACAGACTGACATCGGCCGCGGCGCAGGCCAGCCACAGCGCATCCTGACGGGGTTTCGCTGGGTGCCGGCAATGGTGCGCGGCCTCGTGCGCGACGTGCGCGTGCGCTGGGCGCTGGAGGAAGCGAAGCTGCCCTACACCGAACACCTGATCGGCTTCGAAGACCAGGGCACGCCCGAATACCGGCGCCTGCAGCCCTTCGGCCAGGTCCCGGTCTACCGCGAAGGCAGCCTCGAACTGTTCGAGTCCGGCGCCATCGTGCACCATATCGCCATGCAGTCGCCCGTGCTGATGCCGCAGGATCCCGCCGCCCGCAGCCAGACGCTGACCTGGATGTTCGCGGCGCTGAACACGATGGAGGTGCCGATCGGTTCGCTGTGCGAACTGGACCTGTTCCATCCGGACGAACCGTGGGCGAAGGCGCGCCGTCCGGCGCTGCTGGAGCAGGCGCTCAAGCGGCTCGGTGAGCTGGACCGGGTGCTGGTCGACCGCGAATACCTGCTGGACCGGTTCACGGCGGCGGACATCCTGATGACGACCGTCCTGCGCGACCTGCGCGAGACCGACCTGGTGAGCCGCTTCCCGGCGCTCGATGCCTACTACAAGCGCTGCAACGCGCGGCCGGCTGCCGTCAAGTCGCTGGCCGACCACATGGCGGTGTTCGACACCGCCGCTGCAGGAGCCTGAGCATGCTGTTCCTCCTGATAATCGCGCACGACGAGGCCTTCGCACCGGACGACAAGCTGTTCGCCGACATCCATGCCTGGATCGCCGACATGGATGCCACGGGCGTGCGCCGCGGCGGCAAGCCGCTGCGCCCCGCCGGGGATGCGGTCACGGTCCGTCTGCGCGACGGGGCGACCGTGTGTACGCCGGGGCCATTCTCGGGGGCGGACGAACAGATGTGCGCGTACGACCTGATCGAATGCGCCGATATCGTCCGCGCCACCCGGATCGCCGCCAGCCATCCGATGGCCGCCAGGGCGAGCGTGGAGGTGCGGCCGGTATGGGAAGACATCGGCCGCGCTGCTTGAAGGGGCGTTCCGGCGCCGGATGGTAGAATCGGCCCCATGAAAAAGGCCCTGCGCTACCTTCAACTCGCCTCCGGCGACGACCTGCCCACGCTCGCCGGCATCGATACCTTCATGGCGATCCTCGTGATCGACGGCGAATCGCACCAGCCCTGGCAATGGGAGGCGTGCCGCTGGCTCGTCGCTTCCGGCTGCCGCTGCGCGATGGCCTGGGGCGAGGCCTGCACCGAATGGGAGGAAGCGCTCGAAGATGCCGTTCTCGAAGCCCACGACTACGAGGACATCCCCGCCGAGGCGACGGTCGTCACTACTTCCCATGAAGACGAAGACCTGGCCGACGTATTCTGGTTCGCCAAGAACCGCGCCCACCACCCGGCGCTGGACCTCAAGACCACGCTGATCCTGCACATCGCCGACGCCCCGCGGCGCGACGAACTGGAAGCGGCCTACAAGGACGCGTAAGCGCGCAGCCTGCGCAAAATCCGGGCACTCGTTGCGAAAAATCGCACTAGCCCTGCAAGCCGGACTCCTGCAAACTGTTTGGAATATAAAGTGGCGCGGCCTGCGGGAGGCGCCCGCATAATTCGATCAGGACAAGGAGACCGGGCATGGCAGCGAAACCCATTAGCAAAATCGTCATCGTCGGCGGCGGCACCGCCGGCTGGATGTCCGCCGCGCCGCTGGCGCAGCGCCTCGGCAAAACCTGCGAGATCGTGCTGGTCGAGTCGCCCGAGATCGGCACCATCGGCGTCGGCGAAGCCACCCTGCCGACGATCCGCTACTACAACGCTTCGCTGGGCCTGGACGGCGCGGACTTCATCAAGAAGACCCAGGCCACCTTCAAGCTCGGTATCGAGTTCAAGGACTGGGGCCATATCGGCAACACCTTCTTCCACGGCTTCGGCGATTTCGGTCCCGCCATCGAGAACCGCTCGCCGCACATGCACTGGCTGCGCCTGGCGCGCTCGTTCAAGGACATGCCGAGCTACGAAAACTGGTCGGTCGCCACCATCATGGCCCTGAATGGCCGTTTCACGCCGCCCGAAGGCGACCGTCCCTCGGCCAGCAATGCCTTCTCGTACGGCTTCCACTTCGACGCCGGCTTGTACGCCGCCTACCTGCGCGACTATGCGATGGCGCGCGGCGTGACCCGCATCGAAGGGATGATCAACGAGGTCGAACAGCATCCCGAGACCGGCTTCATCACCGCCGTCAAGCTGAAGGACGGGCGCCGCATCGACGGCGAGCTGTTCATCGACTGCTCGGGCTTCCGCGGCCTGCTGATCGAAGGCACGCTCAAGGCCGGCTACGACGACTGGAGCGACCAGCTCCCCTGCAACAGCGCGCTGGCCGTGCCCTGCGCCCGGCTCGAGAAGCTGACGCCGTTCACGCGCTCGACCGCCAAGGAAGCTGGCTGGCAGTGGCGCATCCCGTTGCAGCACCGCACCGGCAATGGCCACGTCTACAGCAACGCCTTCACCACCGACGAGGAAGCGGCGCGCGTGCTGCTGGCGGGCCTGGACGGGCGCGCGCTCGACGAGCCGCGCCAGCTTCGCTTCACCACCGGCCGCCGGCGCAAGCAATGGGTCAAGAACTGCGTGGCGATGGGCCTTGCCGGCGGGTTTGTCGAGCCGCTCGAATCGACCAGCATCGGCCTGATCGAGACCGCGGTCGGCACGCTGATCCAGCTGTTCCCGGACAGCGACTTCCGGCCCGAGCTGGCCGATGAATTCAACCGCCAGATCGGCTACCGCTACGAGTCGGTGCGCGACTTCATCGTGATGCACTACAAGCTGACCAGCCGCTCCGATACCGATTTCTGGCGCCATTGCGCGGCCATGCCGATCCCGGACGCGCTGCGCCACCAGATCGAATTGTTCCGCGAGAGCGGGCGCGTGGTCATCTACGATCCGAACGGTTTCTCGGAACCGTCCTTCGTTTCAATGCTGCTCGGGCTGGGCGTGGTGCCGAAAAAGTACGATCCCTTTGTGGACGCGATCGACCTCACCGATCTGCAGGCTCATTTCATCCGCCTGCGCGACACGATCGCCCGCACCGTGGGGGCGATGCCGGACCATACCGACTACATCAAGCGCCACGTGGCGGCGCCGCCGATTCCCGGCATGGCCGTGTGAGTCCGAAGTCGCGGCGTTGGAACTCGAAGCACAATTTTCAACGGCATTCCTGCGAAAGCAGGAATCCATACTGAGGATGCCCAGTGGCGCTATCAAAAACAGCGCCGGCACAGATCAACTTCAGCATGGATTCCTGCCGAGGGCCGCCTTGGCGCAGGGATGACGTTGGTTAGGGTCTCCCAAGCTGCAAATCCGGGACTTCGGTGCGCGTCACGCAAACGCCGCCGCCACCACCTTGGTCGCCGCCGCCAGCAGCTCCGAGTTCGACTTTGCCTTCGGATCCGGGTGCGTGTAGTACAAGGCCAGCACGATCGGGGCGCGGCCCGGCGGCCACGCGATGCCGATGTCGGTCGTGGTGCCATGGGCGCCGGTGCCGGTCTTGTCGCCGACGATCCAGCCGGCCGGCACGCCGGCGCGGATGCGGGTGTCGCCGGTGGTATTGCGCTTGAGCCAGTCGACCAGCACTTCGCGCTTCGCTTCCGGCAGCGCCTTGCCCAGCGCCAGCGACTGCAGGCTGCGCATCATCGCGGCCGGCGAGGTCGTGTCGCGCTTGTCGCCCGGGATCGCCGAATTGAGCGCCGTTTCCCAGCGGTCGAGGCGGAACACCTTGTCGCCGATCGAGCGCGCATAGGCGGTCACCGCCTTCGGCCCGCCCAGCACTTTCATCAGCAGGTTGGCGGCCGGGTTGTCGCTGTAGCGCACGGTCGCATCGCACAGCTCGAGCACGGTCATGCCGTCGTCCAGGTGCTGTTCGGTGACCGGCGCATGCGGCACCATGTCGGCCTTGGTGAAACGGATCCGGCGTTCCAGCAGGCCCGGCTCGCGCGTGCTGCGGGCGAGCACCGCAGCGGCCAGCATCATCTTGAACGAACTGCAGAACGGGAAGCGCTCGTCGGCCCGGTGCGCGAGACAGGCGCCGCTGCCGGTGTCGAGCGCGGCCACGCCGAGGCGCCCGCCGCTCTCCGCTTCCAGCGCCTTCAGCTGCGCCTCGGCGTCGGCCAGGCCCGCTGCCGGCGCTCCGTGCGCCGCGCGCGTGATGGCGAGCAGGGGAAGGGCGGCTGCGGCGAGCAGCAAGGTGCGGCGGGTCGGGATCGGGTGCATGGCGTTGTCGGCGGTAAGGAAAGGGAACGCCAGAGTAAACCATCTCCGCCTTTTCTGCATTAAGAGCAATTTTGCTTTAAAAACAGCACAGTTAGATTACTGCAAGCGATTTCACGTTTGGACGCGCATTCCGGGGCTCTTAGGCTATGATGGTCGCACATAGCTTGCGCAACCTCAACTTAATGAGCGCTGGAGCATGACAAAAAAACACAAGACTGTCATCGGTATTGCTGAGGAGAAGGCCCTTACGAGTTTTTCCCATCTCGTCGAGGTGACCTGTGCCGAAGCCGATGCAGCGATGAGCGAAGCAATGCTGCGCGTCAACGCCGCCGAACGGCGCGTGCTGAGCGGCGCGCGCGTGTTCATGCAGGACCAGGGCCGCGCATTCCGCAAGCAGGTCGAGCACTTCTTCCGTGGCTACCTGGCGCGCGCGATGCAGACCATGCACACCGACCTGCGCGCCAACACCAAGAACATCCGCGCCGAAACGATGACCCTGATCGACGACGACGTCGTCACGCGCCAGATCGAAGTGGACCGCCTCGTATTGCGCCTGCGCGACGCCGACCCGATCCGGCTCGGCCGCATCAACCTGATGATCGCCCAGCTGCACGACGATCACAAGGTGCGCGAGCGCGAGAACCCGTTCCGCCCTTACCTGCTGGCGCGCGCGCTGCACGAAGGATTGCGATCGATGATCGCCGACGAGGCGCGCTGGAAAACCCTGTTCGACTACCTGTCGGCCGCGATGATCGCGCACCTGCCGGCCTACTATGCCGGCATCATCGAGGTGTTCGAGTCGCGCGGCATCACCGCCAAGATGGTGGCGCGGCCGGCCGAGCTGACGCGCGCCGAGCGCGACCGGCTGGCCTGGAAGCGCGCCGCCGAGCAGCTGCTCGAGCAGGCCGATCCCGGGCAGCTGGGGACCGACAATCCGCAGCACGCGCTGCAGGCGCGCATGCTGCCCAGGCTGCAGCGCCTGCAGCAGATGCAGGACCGGCGCGCCCAGGCATCCGCGCAGCCCGAACCGGGCGGCTTTCCCGCGCTGGACCTGCAAGGCCTGGTGCACAATGTATTCACGCAGACCGGCGCGCCGCAGCGCACGCCGTTCGACCAGCAGCTGCTGCAGATGCAGCAGGCCGCGGCCAGCGCCGCCGGCGCGGCCCTGCAGCCGCTCGAGCTGCGCGAACAGATCGCCGACGCCGGCGCCAGCCCGCAGGACCGGCTGACGGCCGACCTGGTGGCGCTGCTGTTCGAATTCATCGTCAACGACGAAAAGCTGCCAGGCGCGCTGCGCAAGCAGCTCGGGCGCCTGCACCTGCCCTTCCTGCGCGCCGCCGTGGCCCGGCCCGACATGCTGCACGAACCGGAGCACCCGGCGCGGCGCCTGCTCGACCGCCTGGGCACCGTCGCCGCCGGCTTCACGCCGCACTCGCCCGGCTTTGCCGACATTGAACGCGCCATCACCCGCATCGCCGACGGGGTGCTGGCCGGCTTCGACGGCGACGCCGCGCTGTTCGGCGACAGCGAGCGCGAGTTCGACGCGGCGCTGTTGCCGCTGCTGCGCGGCGCCGACGGCGCCACCAGCCGTTACCTGGACGCCATCGAGGAAGCAGGGACCAGCGGCGCCCTGCTCGACGCCAGCACGGCGGTGCTGCACGACCTGCTCGCGCCGCTGCAGGTCGAGCCGCGCCTGTTCGACTTCGTGGCCGTGACCTGGGCGCGCGTGATCGCCCATCCGGCCTGCAGTCCGGCCAACGGCGCGCTGCTGCCCGAACTGATCTGGAGTGCGCAGGAAAAGCCGACGCCGGAAGAACGCAACACGCTGATGAAGCTGCTGCCGGTGCTGGTGCCGCGCGTGCGCGAAGGCCTGGCGCTGATCGGCCTGCCCGAAGCGCAGTCGAAGGCGGCGCTCGACCAGCTGGTGGCGATCCACATGGACGTGCTTGGCAACAAGCTGCCGCCCGCATCCGGGCGCAAGGACCTCGAGCAGCTGCGCACCCACTTCGCCGGCTTTGGCGCCGCGCGCGAGGAAGCGCTGGCCCATGGTCCGGCGCAGCCGCCCGGACGCGAGGATATCGAGTCCGCGCTGTCCAAGCGCAGCCTGCACGCGACCCTGGTGACCGAGCCGAATACGATCGAGCCGCAGTTCGCCCATGATGCCTGGCTGGCCTTCGCCCGCCCCGGCGCAGCGTTCGAACAGCTGGTGCACGACAATTACGTGCCGGTGCGCCTGTGCGCGGTCAGCAAAAGCGGCAGCGCCTACGTCTTCAGCATACCGGGCCAGGCCGCGCCCACGATCTACCTGCGCGCCGCGCTGCTGGCGGCGATGCAGGCCGGCACCCTGCGCTCGCTCGAATACGCGCCCCTGTTCGACCGCGCCGTCGAATCGCTGATGACGGGCGCCGAATCGCTGTCCGGCGCCGAACTGGCGAACTGAAAGCGTGCTTCAGCGCCGCGCCGGCCGCAGCCGCATGCGCAGTCCCGCCGGCGACATCACGAATCCCCGGTTTGCTGCAGCGGCTTGGCCATCAGGTGCGCGCTCGATGGACACAGTTGCGCGAACTGGCTGGTTGCCATGACCGCCGGCGGCGCGTCGGCGCGATCGATGTTGGCGTAGCCGCGCGCTTCGAAGAAATCGGCGGTGCCGTTGGTCAGCAGGTACAGCGTGCCCAGTCCCTGGCGCGCCGCTTGCGCCTCGGCCGCGGCCACCAGGTGGCGGCCCTGGCCGGTGCCGCGCCGCGAATCTTCGACCGCCAGCGAGCGCAGCAGGCCGTCGCCGCCGCAGCGCTCGACGCCAACGCAGCCAACCAGCGCGCCGTCGTCGTCGGCCACCAGGAAATTCTTCAGCAGGTCATCGTGCAGGTCGGCGGTAGGCAGCGCGGCGTCGGCCAGCAGGCCCTTGATCGCGTCGAAGTCGCCCGGCTGGGCTGGTCGTATGGTTGTCATTGTTGTCTCGTATGCCAGTGTTGTTATTAGGAATATGCAATATCGTATCCCAATCGGCTTACATCGGCTTGGCCACCATCAGATAGAACACCACCACCAGCGCAAAAAAGGCGGGGATGCCGAGCACGAACCAGGTGCGCAGGCAGCGCCAGTACTGCTGCGGCAGCTCGCTGCCCTCGCGCGCGGCAAGCTGGGCCATGTCGCGCATGCGCAGCTGGATCCACACCACCGGCAGCCAGCATGCGCCGGCCAGCAGGTACAGGCCGATCGACCACACGATCCATGCGCTCGATAGCGGATAGCCGGCCAGGTAGATCAGGTAGAAGCCGGTCAGCGGCTGCAGCAGCACCGTGGTCGAGGTGAAGATCCAGTCGGCCAGCACCACGTAGCGGCTGACCACGGCGATCGCCCGCACGTCGCGCGAGAGGCTGGTGAACAGCATGTAGAAGGCCGAGCCGATGCCGGTGCCGAACAGGAAGGTCGACGACAGGATGTGCAGCCATTTGACGATCAGGTATTCCATCAGCGTTGGCCTTCCTTGTCGAATTCGTAGAGCAGCCAGATCGCGGCCAGCAGCGGCAGGTTCTTGGTCAGCGGGCCGTAGGGGTGCAGCAGGAACTCCGGCAGCCGGAACGCGATGTACACCGTGTAGTAGCCGATCAGCCCCAGTTGCAGCAGCCACAGCCAGCCGCGCCGGCGCAGCAGCAGGATGCCGAGGCCGATCAGCAGGTCGAGCGTGGCCGCGCCGTACAGCATCAGCGGCCCCAGCGACGGCGGCACGCCGCTGCGTTCGAGCAACTCGTAGCTGTCCCTGGCCGGGTACAGGCCGAACGAGACGGCGGCCGTTGCCAGCCACACGGCGGCCACGCTGGCGCGCAGCAGCGGCAGCAACCAGTCCAGCTTGGCACGGGTGCGCTCGGCGCGCGGATCGTCGATGAAGCTTTGCACGCCGCGCGGCGCGCGGCCCAGCAGGCGCACGGTGGCGGCCGGATCGGCCGCGTTGCCGCGTTCGAGCATGTGCCAGGCCGCCTCGTCGATCAGGGAGCCGGGCAGCAGGCGCGCCAGCCGCGCGAACCAGCGGCCGGCGAAGGCGGGCAGCGGCAGCAGCGGCAGGCGGCCCATGCCCATCGCGCGCCGCAGCGCATCGAGGTAGCTGGTGAACGGCAGCGCCTGCGGACCGGCCAGCGCGATGCGCCCGCTGTCGCTACTGCCGAGCAGGGCCACGATGGCGGCCACCGCGTCGTCGATATGGATCGGTTGCACCAGCTGCGGCGCGCGCCCGAAACGCAGGCACAGCGGCATGCTGGCGAGCGCGCGGAACAGGCGCGCGCTGGCGCCGTCCCGGCCATACACCAGCGAAGGCTGGACGATGGCGGCGCGCAGCGGCAGGCCGGCCAGGAAGTCGTCCGCCAGCTTCTTGCTGCGGTGGTAGCCGCTGGCCGCGCCGGCATCGGCGCCCAGCGCCGACAGCTGGATGACCAGCCGCACGTGGCCGGCCTCGGCGCAGGCGGCAAACAGCGCGCAAGGCGTCGCGATATGCAGATTGGCAAAATTTTGCTCGCCGGATTCACGGAAAATGCCGACGGTGTTGATCACGGCGTCGATGCCCGTCAGGCGCGCCAGCCAAACGGATTTGTCGCTATCCTTGGCGAAGTCGGCATGGACTTCGGTCAGCCGTGGCGCGCGCAGGGCCAGCGGCGTGCGCACGGCGGCCACGACGTCGTGGCCATCGGCCAGCAGGCGCTGCAGCAGGTGGCGCCCGATGAAACCGCTCGCTCCGGTCAGCAGTATGCGCATGCGCCCTCCCCCTTGGTTGGCGTGGCAGGGGTAGATGCCGGCATCGGCGGCGAGTTCACTGGCAGCAAAAAGGGAGATGGCATGGATAGCTGGACTATAGCATTGCGGCGCGGCCTCGTTTCGGGCGTCACGTCGAGTGTGCTGTCGACGGCGGCGCTGGCGGTGCTGGGCAAGGCCGGCACCGCCAGCATGTTTGCGCCGACCAATGCGATCAGCCACTGGTTCTTCGGCGCCAAGGCGACCCGGCGCGACGGGCCTTCGCTGCGCTACACGGGCACCGGCTACCTGATCCACCACCTGAGCTCGACCTTCTGGGCGGTGCTGTTCGAGCGCATGTTCGGCAAGGTGCTCGACCGGCGCGATGCGCTGCGGGCGCTCGGGGTCGGCACGGCGGCGAGCGCGGCCGCGTGTTTCACCGATTACCAGCTGACGCCGCCGCGCCTGCGGCCGGGCTTCGAGGAGCGCTTGTCGAAGCCCTCGCTGGCGGTGGTGTACGCGGCTTTCGGCGTGGGGCTGGCGGCGGGGGCGCTGCTGTGCCGAAGCCGCGAATCAAAAAACTAAGTGCCATCGTCGTTCCTGCGAAGGCAGGAACCCATGCTGAGGTTGATCAAAGCAAATGTGCCAATGAGCATGCTCAGTATGGGTCCCTGCCTTCGCAGGGACGACGTTGGAGAGAGTGGTTTGATTCGACTTTCGCCGAATCCGGCCATTAAAAAAGCCACGCGGCCTTGCGGCGGCGTGGCTTGCGGCTGGTACGGCGCTGCTTAGAACGTGTACGAAGCGCGTGCGTAGATGAAGCGGCCGCCGCGGCCGAAGGCGGCGTAGTTCGAGAAGCCCGCATTGCCGGTCGTGTTCAGCGCCGGTGGCAGTGCCTCCGGATACTTGTCGAAGACGTTGTCGGCGCCGAGGGCCAGGTTCAGGTTCTTCGTCAGGGCGTAGCGGCCCTCGAGGTCGACCACGGTCTTGGCGCCCATCACGAAGTCCAGCGCCGGATTCGCATCCGGTGCCAGCACTTCGCCGTAACGGGTGGCGCGCAAGGTGGCGCCGAACTGGCCCAGCTTCCAGTTGACGCTGCCGTTGATCTTGTTCTTCGGCTGGCCCTTCTCGAGCACCAGCAGGTTGACCCTGCCGAACAGCACCGGCGCCGGATTGAGCGCTGCCAGTTGCGAGGTGGCCGGGGTCCTGGTCACGTCGGTCTTGGTGATGTTGGCCGCCAGCGTGAAGTCGAACTTGCCGGCGCTGCCGGCATTCGCCGCCCAGCTGCTGACGATGTCCACGCCCTTGGTGACGGTGTCGACGCCGTTCAGGAAGAAGCGCGCGCCGCCCACGCCGATGAAGCCCTGGTTCTTCAGGAAGGCCTGCACCGCGGCCGAGTTCAGGTTCTCCGACAGCACGATGCGGTCGTCGATCTTGATCCGGTAGGCGTCCACCGTCAGGCTCACGCCGCCCACCCGCATGACGGCGCCGAGCGACATGTTGAGCGACTCTTCGGCGTCGAGCGGCTTGGCGCCGAGCGCGACGGCGACCGGGTCGCCCGGCTTGAAGGTGGTGATCTCGAACGGCACGCCGCTGATGAAGTTGGTCGAGGTGGTGGTGAAGTTCTGCTGCTGCGGCGACGGCGCGCGGAAGCCGTTCTGCACCGAACCGCGGATGCCGAAGGAATCGCTGAAGTCGTAGCGGGTCGCGAACTTGCCGGCCAGGCTGTTGCCGAAGTCCGAATAGCGCTCGGCGCGCAGCGCTACCGAAGCCAGCCAGGCCTTGGTGACGTTCGCTTCGACGTCGACGAAGGCGCCGACGGCGGTGCGGTTGGTGCTGATCTCGTTGCTTGGGCGGAAGCCAGGGAAGACCTGGGAGCCCGGCGGCGCCGGCGTGCCGTTGGCCAGGACTTGGCCGCCGTAGCGGTAGGAATCCGGTTCGCCGGCGAACAGCTCGTAGCCTTCGCGCCGCGCTTCGGCGCCGATCGCCACGTTCACCGGCGAGGCCAGGCCGGCTTCAAATGGCCGCACTGCCGTCAGGTTCAGCACCGTCTGGTCGTAGGCGAAGCCGCCGGCATCGAACTTGGTCTTGCTGGTCGGGCCGATCGAGCGGTTCAGCGTGTTCTCGATGAGGAAGGACATTTCGTTGCGGCCATAGCCGAGCGAGGCATCCATGTCCCAGCTGCCCATGGTCCAGCTCATGCCGCCGGTGGCGCTGTAATCCTCGACCGTCGGCGAAATCAGCGGCAGGAAGCCGTTCGGGTAGATCGAGATGATGTTCTGGTCCTGCAGCGCGCGGCGGTAGAAGCCGCCCGAGGTGGCGTCGCGCTTCTGGTAGCTGGTCCAGCCGTACAGCTTGGCGCCGCCGTCGAGGTTCAGGCCGGCGTTGGCGAACAGGGTGCTCTGGCGCATGTCGGGCTCGCCGTACCAAGCGTTGAAGCGCTCGACGGTTTGCTCGCGCGGATCGAAGGCGCCGTTCACCAGCGGATATTGCTGGCGGTAGTCCCAGCCGCCGCGTTCGGTGCGTTCCTGGTCTTTCAGTTCCAGCGCGATCGTCAGGAAGCCGTTCTCGCCCAGCGCAATGCCCTTCCAGCCGCTGATGGTCTTGACTTCGCCGTCGCTGCGCTTGCGCGGCGAGGCCGGTGCTTTCCAGGTGGCGCCGGCCGGCGGCGTGCCTGGCAGGAAATCGTATTCGGTATCGCGCTTGCCATAGCTGATGGTCGCTTCGCCGCCATCGCGGTTGCTGCGCAGGCGCAGGTTGACCACGCCGGAGATCGCATCCGAGCCGTACTGGGCGGCCGCGCCGTCGCGCAGCACCTCGATGTTGCGGATGATCGCGGTCGGAATGGTGTTCAGGTCGACCGAGGCGGAACCGCGTCCGACGGTGCCGTTGACGTTGACCAGCGCCGATGCATGGCGGCGCTTGGAATTGACCAGCACCAGGGTCTGGTCGGGGGCCAGGCCGCGCAGGGTGGCCGGGCGGATGGTGTCGGTGCCGTCGGCCAGGCCCGGACGCGGGAAGTTCAGCGAAGGCAGGGCGATCGACAGGGCCTGGTTCAATTCGGTGCTGCCGGATGCCTTCAGCGAATCGGCGCTGATGATGTCGACCGGGGAGGTGGTGTCGAGGGCGGTGCGGTTCGGAACGCGGGTACCGGTGACGACGACGGTGGCGGTGGCGGTGCTTTCGCTGGCGGGCGGGGTCTGGGCGTAGGCGGCGCCGGTGAACAGCGACGCGATGGTGAGGGCAAGGAGGTGTTTTCTAGGCGTAATCTTGTTCTGCATGCGATGGTTCCCCTGGTTGTTTGATTATGTTTAAGCCTCTCGGGCGGGCGTATTGATACTGTGTCCGCACCAATAGAAAGTCAACTCGTACACCGGAAATTGGAGGCGTGATAACAACAGCCAGGCGCGCCGGGTGTCAGTTCGGCGTAAGCTTGGTATTTTTGAAACGGGGGATTTGAAACGGGGAGCGGGCGCCCCCCTGGCGGGTCAGGATTTTTTGAAAAGCTTGCCGACTGCGGTCACCACCGCCAGCACGATCGCGCCGGCCAGCACGCCGACGACCAGGTCGATCGCGGTCGCGGCCAGCACCTTGAGCACAGGCCCGATCGTGGCCACGCCCTCGACCGCGTGCTCGGCGCCGTGCACGAACTCCACCAGCAGCGGCACGCCATGCACCAGGATGCTGCCGCCGACCATGAACATGGCCGCGGTGCCGACCACCGACAGTGTCTTCATCAGCTTCGGCGCCGCCGCCAGCAGCAGCTTGCCGAAGGCGCGCGCGGCGCCGTTGGCCAGCTTCGACAAGTACAGGCCGGCGTCGTCGAGCTTGACGATGCCCGCCACCAGGCCGTACACGCCGGCCGTCATGACGAGGGCGATCGTCGTCAATACGGCGACTTGCTTGCCGAAGTCGGCCCCCGCCACCGTGCCCAGCGAAATCACGATGATCTCGGCCGACAGGATGAAGTCGGTGCGGATCGCGCCCTTGATCTTGTCCTTCTCGAGCGCCACCATGTCGACCTTTTCGTCGACCAGCGCCTGCACCAGTTCTTCATGGTGGTGCGCGTCCTCGGCTGCGCTGTGCAGGAACTTGTGGGCCAGCTTCTCGAAGCCTTCGAAGCACAGGAAGGCGCCGCCTATCATCAGCAGCGGAACGATGGCCCAGGGCGCCAGCGTGCTGATGGCCAGCGCCGCCGGCACCAGGATCGCCTTGTTCACCAGCGAACCCATGGCCACCGCCCACACGACCGGCAGTTCGCGGTCCGGGTTGACGCCGGACACTTGCTGGGCGTTGAGGGCCAGATCGTCGCCCAGCACGCCCGCGGTTTTCTTCGCCGCCACCTTGCTCATGACGGCCACGTCGTCGAGGATGGTCGCGATATCGTCGATCAATGCCAGCAAACTGCTCGCCATCTGCCCTACTCCTGAGAATGGTAAAAACCACCATATTACCCGACCCTGCCTGCCGGGCGCGACTGCCGACCAGCGCCGAATTCTGCATTTCAGCCGCCTAAAACTGCATCTCGTCGCTTTCCGTGTCGTTTGGTCCAGCCCCCGCCGTATAGTAAAAACACTGCAAGGCGATTGCACTTGCAGGCACATTGACTTAAAGCACCCACGGAAAATGAACCAGCGGCACTCCAACAGCGCACCTCCCGTCTTCCCGGCGGGCGCTGCAGCCCTTTCCGGACCGACCCGGTCCGGCGGCCCGACGCCAGGCGACCAGCCCGGCACGCCTGTCCCTGCTGTCCATCCCGATCCCAATTTGTTGTTCTGCGAGGGCTCACCCATGAAAACCGACTACACCTTCTCGAATGCCGCCAGCAGCGTCACGCGCCACGTCAAACGCAAGACCCGGATCACGATTTATCTCGACGATGAAGTGCTCGAGGAATTCCGTTCCCTGTCCGAACAAAGCGGCAAGGGTTACCAGACCCTGATCAATGCCGCACTGCGCAATCGCCTGGCGCAAGCCGCGCCGGAGCCGGCGCTGGCTGATTAAAAACGGCTGGGCCAGGCGCAAAAATCCGTCGTGATCCAGTCACAGCGGGGCTTACTTTTGTGCCTAGCTCACAGAATTTATTACACATGGCAATAATTATGCTAATCTTCCCGCTCTTTTAACCCGGGAGGATAGTTATGAAAAAAGGCGAACTGATTGCGGAATTTGCGAAGCGTACCGAAATGTCCGGCGCAGCGGCGAACGGTGCGGTGAACACCATCATCGACATCATCACTGAGCGCCTGAAAAAAGGCGATACCGTTGGTATCACCGGTTTCGGCACGTTCTCCGTTGCCAAGCGCGCAGCACGCAAGGGTCGCAATCCATCGACTGGCGCAGCGATCAAGATCGCCGCGTCGAAGTCGCCCAAATTCTCTGCAGGTGCGACGCTGAAAGCAGCCGTCAACCCGAAGAAGAAGTAAGCAAGCAAGTCCGCGCGGCCGCAAGCGGCGGTTCCGGCCCAAGGCCGGCGCCCGCCTCTTGCGGCTTCGTTCTTTGTACGACCATTCTTTCACGCAGCAGCGCATGAGCTTCGCCACCTGGATCACCTTTGTCATCGCCGGCGCGCTGATTGCCGTCTCGCCCGGATCGGGCGCGGTGCTGTCCATGTCGCACGGCCTGGCCTATGGCCTGCGCAAGGCCAGCGCCACCGTCGTCGGCCTGCAGCTCGGCTTGCTGCTGGTGTTCGCGATCGCCGGCGCCGGCGTCGGTTCGCTGCTGCTCGCTTCCGAGCTGGCCTTCAATATCGTCAAGACCGTCGGCGCCCTGTACCTCGTGTGGCTCGGCATCGGCCAGTGGCGCGCGCAAGCCGCGCCGGTCGCCGCCCAGGCCGCCGCCGCCGCGGTGCCGGCCTACGGCAAGCGGGTGCTGACCGGCTTCCTGACCAATGCCACCAATCCCAAGGGGATCATCTTCATGGTGGCGGTGCTGCCCCAATTCATTGCGCACGATGCGCCGCTGCTGCCGCAGCTGGCGATCCTCGGCCTGACCATGGTCACCATCGATACCGTCGTCATGCACGGCTACGCTTTGCTGGCGGCGTCGATGCAGCGCTTTTTCCGGGATGCGGGTGCGCTCAAGAAGCAGAACCGCTTCTTCGGCGGCGTGCTGATGCTGATGGGCGGCGCCCTGTTCTTCGTCAGGCGCGGCGCCCCGGCCTGATGCAGGCTGGGTAGACGGCCGTTTGATGCTCAAATGTGCAACCGTTTGTAACGGCGGTGCGCCATTTTCGGGGTCGAACGTTTGAACGTCAGGACCCCGTGCGTCCGTCATTTTGGAGACATTCATGCAAACCCGATTAAAAAAAATAATGGCATTCGCAGCGCTGGTAGCGTTGACGGCCGTATCGACGCTGGCCCTGGCCCAGGAGCCGCCGGCCCGCGTCGGACGGGTCTCGCTAACCCAGGGGAACGTTTCTATCGGCGGCGAACCGGGCGAAGAAATGACGCCGGCCGTCCTGAACTGGCCGGTCACCTCGCGCAACCAGATCAGCACCGGGCGCGGTGCGCGCACCGAGATCCGGATCGGTTCGACCGCGATCCGCCTCGACAGCGACTCGGCGATGGAAGTGACCGAGCTCGACGATGACACCCTCAGCCTGCACCTGCACTACGGCAGCGCCAGCGTACGCGTGCGCAATCCCGAGGTGCTGCGCGGCTTCCGCCTGTCCACCCCGCACGGCCAGTTGCGCCTGCAGGAACCGGGCCGCTTCCGGGTCGACGTCGACCGCTTGCCGGACACCACGGTCGTCAATGTCTTCGACGGCGTGGCCGTGGTCGACGGCGCCGGCTCCTCGCTGACCGTGCGCGCCAACCGCCGCGCCGAGCTGCAGCAGGACGATATCCGCACCATGATGGCGGCGCGCGATTCCTTCGACGACTGGGCCTTGCTGCGCGACCAGCGCGAAGACCGCATCGCATCGGAACGCTACGTCGGCAGCGAAATGACCGGCTACGAAGATCTCGACCAATATGGCGCATGGAGCGAGAACCGCGAATACGGTCCGCTGTGGGCGCCGCGCCACGTGCCTTCCGGCTGGGTGCCTTACCGCGACGGCCGCTGGACCTGGGTGTCGCCATGGGGTTGGACCTGGGTCGACAATGCGCCGTGGGGCTATGCGCCCTTCCATTACGGCCGCTGGGTGATCGTCAACCACCGCTGGTGCTGGGCGCCGGGGCGCAATATCGGCCGTCCGGTATGGGCGCCCGCGCTGGTCGGCTGGGTCGGCGGCAGCAACTGGCAGCTCAGCTTCGGCACCCGCTCGCATGCGCCGGCGCAGGGCTGGTATCCGCTTGGCCCGCGCCATGTCTATGTGCCGGGCTACCGTGCTCCTGAATCGCACCTGCGCCACATCAACCGCTGGGCGCGGCCGGATCACCATGACGGCCGCAGGGATGGCCGCCGCGACCGCGATGGCCGCTGGGACCGCGACGAACGCACGATGGTCGGCCTGACCGTGGTACCGCATGCGCAGTTCAACCAGCGCGGCACGGTGGTCGTCAACAATGTACCGCGCGCCGTGGTGCCGCCGCTGGCGCTCCAGACTGCGCCGGTGGCGACGCCGCCCGCGCCGGGTCCCCGTCCCGGCTATCGCGGCAACGACAACCGCTTCGACCGCCGCGACCGTCATGACGGCAATGACCGTGGCGACCGCAATGACCGCGCCGACCGCAACGACAGGAACGACCGTGATCATCGCGGCGACCGCAACGACCGCAACGACCGTAACGACCGTAACGACCGCGGCAACCGCCCGGTCCAGGTGGTGGCACCCACCGTGACGGCGCCGCAGCCGCAGGCCGTCGCTCCCGTGGCTCCCACGCCGCAGATGCAGGTGCATACGCCGTCGCCCCGCTTTGAATCGCGAGGCAATGACGATCGCTGGGATCGCCGCGACCGCGGTGAGCGCGGGGACCGTGGCGATCGTCCGCAACAGCCTGCCATGAACGCCCCGGCGCCGCAGCCGCAGCATTCCTTCGTGCGCCCGCAGCCGCAAGTGCAGTTCCAGCCGCAACCGCAGCCGGTCCGCCCGCAGCCGCAAATGCAGCCGCAGCAGCCGCCGCCGCAGCAGCAGCAGCAGCAAATCCAGCCGCAGCCGCAGCCGCAAGTTTCCCGTCCGCAGCCGCAGTTCCAGCCGCCGCCGCAGCAGCAGCAGCCACAGCCCCAGGTTTCCCGTCCGCAGCCGCAGCCTGCGGCTCGCCCGGTGCAGGCGGCCGAACCGGCGAAGCGCGCGCACGTTCCGCCGGAAGAAGGCGGACGCAAGGCGGAAAAGGGATCGCAGGAACGTCACGTGGACCGCTAGGCCGGTCAAGGCCGCAAACCAAAGAGGCTGGCCCTGTGCCAGCCTCTTTGGTTTCATACAGTAAAACCTGGTCCCAACATGGAAGTTCCGCGAACTTTCGCTACAATGTGTTTTTGGACTGGAATTTGTATGACGACGACAGCTGACTCCCTAATCGAATACCCAAGCGACTTTCCGATCAAGGTCATGGGGGCGACGCATGAGGACTTCGCGGCCACGATCATTGACGTCGTGCTGGAGTACGACCCTACATTCCACATCGGCCGCATGGAAGTGCGCCCTTCCCCAAAAGGCAATTACACCGGCCTGACGGTCACCGTGCGCGCCACCAGCCGGGCCCAGCTCGACGATCTGTACCGCGCCCTGTCCGGCCATCCAATGGTCAAGATCGTGATGTAACTTCGGCCAACGCACGTTAAATACATGTCTTCTCCATTCAGGCCGGCCCAGATTCGCAACCTTGGCCGCGTCGACTACGAGCCCATATTTGCCCGCATGCGCGCCTTCACCGATGCGCGCGAGGCCGACACGCCTGACGAATTGTGGATCGTCGAGCACCCGCCGGTGTACACGCTGGGCCTGGGCGCGGACCGCGAACACGTGCTGGCGGCCCACGATATACCGGTGGTGCAGACCGACCGCGGCGGCGAAGTGACCTTCCACGGTCCCGGCCAGGTAGTCATTTACCTGCTGATGGACCTGCGCCGCAACAAGCCCGGCGGCAAGATGTTTGCCCGCCAATTTGTCCATAAAATCGAGCAATCGGTGATCAATGTGCTGGCGGCGTATAATCTGGGTGGCGAGCGCATCGATGGCGCGCCCGGCATCTATATCGCCGAAGGACCGCGCAAGGGCGCGAAAATCGCCGCGCTCGGCCTCAAAGTGCGCGGCAACGGCTGCACCTACCACGGCGTATCGCTGAATGTGGCGATGGACCTGGCGCCGTTCACCTGGATTAACCCTTGTGGCTACGCCGGGCTGGAAACCGTCGATATGCGCACCATGGGCGTCAACGCCGCGCTGCCGGATGTGCAGCAGGCGCTGGCCCAGGAGCTGGTGCGCCAGCTCGCCCCGGCCCTGGCCGACACGAACAATATCAACTGAAGCCCCCAGGGGCATGTAGCCAAAATGACTTCCGAAATCGACAGCGGCACCGTCCCAGCCCCGACCTACAACGCCAGCGACAAGCAGAAGGGCGCCAGCAAGACCTCGCGCATCCCGATCAAGATCGTGCCGCTCGAACAGGTCGAGCGCCTGAAGAAGCCGGACTGGATCCGCGTCAAGGCGGCATCGGCATCGACCCGCTTCTACGAAATCAAGGACATCCTGCGCGCCAACAAGCTGGTGACGGTGTGCGAAGAGGCGAGCTGCCCGAACATCGGCGAGTGCTTCGGCAAGGGCACGGCCACCTTCATGATCATGGGCGACAAGTGCACCCGCCGCTGCCCGTTCTGCGACGTCGGCCACGGCCGTCCCGACCCGCTGGACGTGAACGAGCCGGTCAACCTGTCCAAGACCATCGCCGAACTGCGCCTGTCGTATGTCGTGATCACCTCGGTCGACCGCGACGACCTGCGCGACGGCGGCGCCGGCCACTTCGTCGAATGCATCCAGCAAACGCGCGCGCTGTCGCCGAATACTCGCATCGAAGTGCTGGTGCCGGACTTCCGCGGCCGCCTGGCCAAGGCCCTGGCGATCTTCAAGGACGGCCTGCCGGACGTCATGAACCACAATCTGGAAACCGTGCCGCGCCTGTACAAGGAAGCGCGCCCGGGTTCGGACTACAAGCACTCGCTCGAACTGCTGCGCGACTTCAAGGCCCTGTACCCGCAGGCGGTCACCAAGTCCGGCATCATGGTCGGACTGGGCGAGACCGACGAAGAGATCCTGCAGGTCATGCGCGACCTGCGCGAGCACAATGTCGACATGCTGACCATCGGCCAGTACCTGGCGCCGTCGGGCGACCACCTGCCGGTGCGCCGCTACGTGCACCCGGACGTCTTCAAGATGTTCGAGGAAGAAGCGTACAAGATGGGCTTCGTGCACGCCGCCGTCGGCGCCATGGTGCGCAGCTCCTACCATGCGGATGAACAGGCGCATGGCGCGGGCGTGGAAATCGCCGGTTAAACTTTGAGGCGGCGCGCCGCCATGGGAGCATCGATGCTTCGAATCGCACTGGGTGTCATCGCCGGATTTTTTGCGTGGATGATTGCCTGGTTCGGGGGCGAGAAACTCCTTGCGGCTACCTGGCCGGAGGGGTTCGGCGTCCACCAGCGCGCGTTCGAAGCGGCACTGGTCAACGGCGGTGAGTACTCGGCGGACACCACGATGCTCGTCACGCACATCGTCCTTGCGGTCTTCGTTTCATTGATGGCCGGCTTCCTGGCCGCGCTGGCCGCCCGCGAAATCAAGCGCGCGCCACTCATCCTGGGCATGTTGCTGCTGGCGATGGGCCTGATGAAGGCGCAGATGTCCTGGCCGTACGTCCCCCTCTGGTATCACATCATCTTTACCGCGCTCCTGCTTCCCATGGTTATCCTGGGCGGCAAATTGCGAGCGTCCGCCTAGGATTTTTGGCACATATGCATGCGATATGCATATGTCCTTACGTGCTTAAAATCGGCGGTTGTATGCATGCATCGATCTTTCATCGGCCCCACAGCAAATTCGCCTGAAATAATCGCGTAAAAACTCGATAGCAAGCCGATATAATTTCGGCAGTCCTGCGCCCTGCCCGGGCGCCGCCGATTCGCCTTCACTTGCTACCCGCAGACGATGTCCCAGCCTACCGCCGCTTCGCCCAATTCCGCCTCCCGCTCGTTGTTGCAAAGGCTGGTGATGGTGCAGCCGGGCGAGGGTCGCGCGCTGCTGTGGGCGGCCGCCTATTTTTTCTTCCTGCTGTTCAGCTACTACTTGCTGCGCCCGATGCGCGAGGCAATGGGCATCGCGCGCGGCGCCGACAATCTCCCGTGGCTGATGACTGGCACCATGCTGGCCATGTTCGCGCTGCACCCGCTGTACGCGATGATCGTCTCCAAGATGCCGCGCCGCCGCTTCATCCCGCTGGTATCGCACTTCTTCGCGGCGAACATGGTGGTGTTCTTCGCCGCTTTCAGCCTGCTGCCCGACCATGGCGGCGCCGCCCTCGGCTACACCTTCTACATTTGGCTCAGCGTATTCAACCTGTTCGTTGTCTCGGTATTCTGGGGACTGATGGCCGACGTGTTCAACGAGGACCAGGGCAAGCGCCTGTTCGGCATGATTTCGATGGGCGGCACGCTCGGCGCAATAGTCGGCGCGGCGGTCACGCAGAAACTGAGCCAGGGCCGCTTCGGCATCAAGTTCGAACCGTCGCACCTGCTGCTACTGGCGGTGGTCTGTCTCCAGCTGTCGGTGTTCTGCATGGTCCAACTGGCCAACCGTTTCGGCTTGTCGAAGACCGGCACCGGGCCGGAGGAACCGGGGCCGGACTTCCGCGAAGGCATGCGCCTGATTCGCCACTCGCGCTACCTGCAGCTCATTTGCGTGTACATCTTGCTGTTTACGATCACGTCGACCTTCCTTTACTTGACCCAGGGCGCGATCGTTGCGCGCAGCTTCACCGGCACCGCCGAACGCACCGCGGCCTTCGCCACCATCGATGTATGGGGCAACGCGATCACGCTCGCGGTGCAGCTGTTCGTCACCAGCCGCCTGTTGCGCGGCCTCGGCGTGCCCGGCGTGCTGCTGATCCTGCCGGTGCTGACCCTGGCCGGCTTTGCTGCGCTCGTGGCCTGGCCCGTGTTCCTGACGCTGGCGATCGTGCAAGTGCTGCGCCGCGGCCTGCACTATGCCGTCGACCGGCCCGCCCGCGAGATCCTGTATATCCCGCTGGGCCCCGAAGAAAAATACAAATCCAAGACCTTCATCGACACCGTGGTCTACCGCGCCGGCGACTTCATCGGCGTGTGGGCGCCGACGCTGCTGGGCGCCCTGCTGATTCCGGTGAGCGTCGCCGCCATCGCCACGGCGGGCGCATGGGTCGCCTCGGGCAGCTGGCTGGGACGGCTGGTGCCGCGCAGCGCAGGGCGCGAACTGGATTGATGCAGCTGCTTTTTGTACCCGCCTTCGCCGTCGCGGCGGGGCCGTTTTTTCCTTAACCTTTGCTCGTGAGGCTCAACATGCGTAATACCCGCCGTCAGTTCATCCAAGGGACCGCCGCCATGGCCGGTCTGGCCGCCTTGACCGGCTGCGCCACCGCGTCGATGTCCTCCGCCAAGCCCGCGCCGAAGCGCATCCTGGTCCTCGGCGGCACCGGCTTCCTCGGGCCGGCGATCGTCGAAGCGGCGCGCGCGCGCGGCCACACGCTCACGCTGTTCAACCGCGGCCGCACCCGTCCCGGCTTGTTCCCGGATATCGAAAAGCGCCTGGGCGACCGCGATCCGAAAAAAGGCGAAGGCCTCAAGTCGCTCGAGACCGGCGAGTGGGATGCCGTGATCGACGATTCCGGCTACGTGCCGCGCATCGTGAACGCGTCGGCCAGCCTGCTGGCGCCGCGCGTCAAGCAGTACATCTACATCTCGAGCATCAGCTGCTACAAGGAGCCGTCCCCGATCGGCGGCGATGAAGACACGCCGCTGGCGACGATGGCCGATCCCACCATCGAAACGATGGGCAAGAACTTCGAGAATTACGGCCCGCTCAAGGCGCTGTGCGAGCAGGCCGCCGAAAAGGCCGTCCCGGGCCGCACCACCATCGTCCGTCCCGGCTACATCGTCGGCCCGGACGATCCGACCGGCCGCTTCACCTACTGGCCGGTGCGTTTCGACAAAGGGGGCGAGATCGCGGTGCCGGGCGCGCCGACCGATCCGTTCCAGATCATCGATGTGCGGGACCTGGCCGCATGGCTGGTCATGCTGGTCGAGAACAACACCATCGACAAGTTCAACGCCGTCGGACCGGCGCGGCCGATGCAGTGGGGCCGTGTGATCACCGCCTGCCAGAACGCGACCAGGACGCCGGGCACCGTCACCTGGGTGCCGGGCGAATTCGTGGCCAGGCAGAAGGACATCGACTTCCCGATCTGGGCGCCGTACGTGGGTGCTACCAAGGGCTTCCATACCTGGAACGTCCAGCGCGCCGTGAAGTCGGGCCTGTCCTTCCGTCCGGTCGAACAGACCGTCAACGACACGCTGGCATGGTACAAGACCCAGCTGACCCAGAAGGAAGGGGCACGCGTGAAGCTGGCCTTCACGCCGGAGAACGAGAAGGCCGTGCTGGATGCCTGGAAGGCCGAAAAGAAGAGCTGAGCCGCCGTCAGCGCGCAGGGTAGCGGTAATGCCCGGTGATGGGGAAGGCGAACAGCATGTCCTCGACCCGGGTGCCGCTGCCGATGTTATGGATGATTAGCGGCACCCCCGCGGCCGACTTCTGGCTCGACACGATGCCGATGTGCGGCAGCGCGGGCGGCACCATCCAGGTGACCATGTCTCCCGGCAGGAAGGCGCGCACATCCTGCGCCGGCGCCAGTGCCTCGCCATGGCGGCGGAAGAAGGTGGCCAGGTTCGGCACGCGGCGATGGTCGATGTTCGGGTCCGGTTTCTTCAGGCCCCAGTTGCGCGGGTAGGCATGCCATGCCGCGCGCATATCCTTGTGCACCAGTTCCTGCAGATCGACGCCCAGCTTGCGGTAGGCGCGGATGATCACGTCCGTACATACGCCGCGTTCGACCGGCACGTCGCCACCCGGATACTTGAGGCGCTGGTAGGCGCCGTCATAGACGATGGTGACGCCGACCTGTTCGCGCGCCGCCTGTTCCAGCGTGGGGCCGGCCCAGGCCTGGCTCGTTGCCAGCAACAGCAAAAGTGCCACCTTGTTCATTTGTTGTCCTCGCCTGCCGGTTGGTCGGTAAAATCGTACAATCGTTGAAGTCTACAAGCACAAACGGGTCCAACCATGAGCAACGATCAAAAGTATTCGCCGGAGCACATGACGCGCTTCGGCGCCGCCAGCCTGCCTGGTTTCCTCGGCATCGAAATCGTCAGTGTCGGCGGCGGTGAAGTTGCAGCGCGGCTCGATATCAAGCCGCACCACCTGGCGCCGAACGGCTACCTGCACGCCGGCACGATCGTCACCCTGGCCGATACGGCGGCAGGTTACGCCTGCGTCGCCAACCTGCCTGAGGGCGCCAACAGCTTTACCACCATCGAACTCAAATCGAACCATCTCGGCACCGCGCGCGACGGCGCCATCAGCTGCGTGGCCAAGCCAGCGCACCTGGGCCGCACTACCCAGGTGTGGGACGTGATTGTCGTCAACGAGGCGAATGGCAAAACGATTGCGATGTTCCGCTGCACCCAGATGATCCTGTATCCCAAGCAGTAGAACGGAGGACGGCATGAAACTGTTGACACGCCTTGTGTGCGTCGGCTTGCTCGCCGCGTCGTCGCTGGCGCTCGCGCAGGACGATGCGACCTTCCAGGGGCTGGGCGGCAAGCCGGGCATCAAGAAGATCGTGGACACGCTGCTGCCGATCGTACTGGCTGATCCGCGCATCAAGGATTCGTTCCAGGACATCGACATGAAAAACCTGGCGATGCGGCTGGAAGAGCAGTTCTGCATGCTTAGCGGCGGGCCTTGCGTGTACAAGGGCAAGGACATGACCGAGATCCATGATGGCTTGAACATCACCAACGCGCAGTTCAATGCGCTGGCCGAGGACTTGCAGATTGCGATGGAGCGCAATGGCGTACCGTCCCGCATCCAGAACAAGCTGGTGGCGAAATTGGCGCCGATGCAGCGCGGGATTGTCACGAAGTAGCCCACTCGAATCCGGCGGTGCGCGAACAACCGTGCCCTTGCCAACGTCGTTCCCGCGAACGAGGGACGGTCCGACGATTCGACCCATGCCGATGCGCGAGCGTGAATCGATGGCTGTACGCGGTCTCGTTTGGGACTGCCGTTCAGGCCGTGTCCGAATGTCAGAACTGGCACCGTGTTTTGTTTTCGGTAGCATGAAAAATGTTTCTTCTGGAGCTTGGATGAAAGACACAATTCGATACGCCGCCGGCCTGGCCATCCTTCTCGCCGCTGCCACCTGCGGCGCTGCGCCCGACATGGGCAAGCTGACTGCCACCGCCGGCGTCACCCAGCTCGAAGGGGCGGGCGGCGGCGGCCTGACGCCGTGGGCCCTGATCACCGGCTATGGCACCCGCGACAGCTGGGGCGCCAACGCCCACGCGACCCGGGTGTCGGTACAGGACTATTCGCTGGCCACCCGGGGCGCCGCTGTCGGTATCGCGGACCGGGTCGAGCTGTCCTTCGCCACCCAGGAATTCAAGGGCAGCCTGGCCCCGCTCAATGCGCTGCGCATCCGCCAGGACATCGCCGGCATCAAGGTCAAACTGGTAGGCGACGCGCTCTACGACCAGGATCTGTGGCTGCCGCAGATCGCGGTGGGCGCGATGTACAAGCGTAACAAGGGCATCAGAGGTCTGGACGCGCTCGGCGTGAGCAATGTGACGCAGCTGGGGGCCAGGGGCGACAGCGGGACCGACGTCTATGTGGCGGCCACCAAGGTGCTGCTCGACCACAGCCTGCTGCTCAACGGCACGCTGCGCGCGACCAAGGCCAACCAGATGGGCATCCTCGGCTTCGGCGGCGACCAGGGCGACAGTGTCGAGCCGATGGTCGAGATGTCGGCCGCTTACCTGCTGCGGCGCGACCTGGTCGCGGGCGTGGAATACCGGCAAAAGCCGCGCAACCTGGGCGTCGATAACGAGAAGGATTATTACGATGTGTTCGTGGCCTGGTTCCCGAGCAAGCACTTGTCGGTGACGGCGGCGTATGCGGTGCTCGGAGATATCACCGTGTTCAATCCCAAGAAGCAGAAGGGAATGTTTTTGTCGGTGCAGGCGGGGTTTTAAGACGGGACGCAAACAGTGGGTAGGGTGGGTGAGCGGAGCGCTACCCACGTGGCGTCATTGGCGGCTCAGGCTAAAGTGGTGGGTAGCGCTACGCTCACCCACCCTACCCTTGGTCCCAGCCCTGTAAAGAATCACCCGGCCAGCGACTTCTCCAGCAGCGCGTGCAGCGCCGCAAAATCCGGCTCGCCCACATACTGCTTGATGATCTTGCCATTCTTGTCGATCACGAAGGTGGTCGGCGTCAGCGATACGTCGCCGAAGGACTTGGCGATGTCCCCACCAGAATCGAGCGCCACCGTGAACGGCAGGCGCCGCGTCTCGGTGAAGTTCAGCACGTAGTTCGGCGGGTCGTACTTCATCGCCACGGCGACAAATTCCAGCCCATTGCCCTTGTACTTGTTGTACGTCTCTATCATCTGGGGCATCTCTTTGATGCAGGTCTTGCAGTCCGTGGCCCAGAAGTTGACGATCACGACCTTGCCGCGCAGGCTTTCGGTGCTGATCTTCTCGCCCTTGAGCGAGATGAAGGTCACCGCCGGCGCCGCCGGCGTGCTGTTCACGGCGACATAGCCGCCCGCGAGCAGTCCCAGCAGCACCGCGCAGGCGATGGCTGGCTTGATCCAGGAACGGCTCGGGTTCGCGGTCGCCATGGCTTTACAGTTCGGTGGTCTGCAGCGCTTTCGGGGTCAGCGCGCGCAGTTCGTCTTCGGTGATGTACTCGAGGACCTTGACGACCTTGGTCACGCCCGATACGCCGCGCGTCACGTCGGCCGCGACCTGGCCTTCGCGCTGGGTCACGCGGCCCATCAGGAACACGGTGCCGCGCTCGGTGACAACCTTGAACGAATTGGCCGAGATGGTCTTCATGTCGACCAGGCTGGCCTTGACCTTGGTGGTGATCAGCGCATCGCTCGAACGCGAGGTGTAGCTGGAAGGGCCGGCGATCTCGAGTTCGTTGATGATCGTGGTCACGCCTTCAATGGCGCGCACTTCCTTCTCGACCGCGGCCTTCATCGCCTCGTCCTTGACTTCGCCGGTCAGCAGCACGCGCCGGTTGTAGCTGGCGATGTTGACGTGGCCGTTTTCGCCGGTGATCTTAGGAATCCTCATCTCGGCCTTGACGGCGATCGACTTGTCCTCGGTCTGCGCACCCAGGGTGCGGCGGTCGACCGATGCGAAGCCGCCGGCGACAGCGCCGCCGACCACCAGCGGTACGCAGCCGGACAGGACGCCCAGCGACGCCAGCAATGCCGTGCACAGTACGGCCTGGCCCAGTTTATTCATTTACATCTCCTCCGAACAATGCGACGTCGATGCCGTCGCAAATGCAGTGAATGGTGACCAGATGGACTTCCTGGATGCGTGCGGTGCGCTGGTGCGGTACGCAGATATGGACGTCGGCGTCGGTCAGCATCTTGCCGATCGCGCCGCCGTCCTTGCCGGTCAGGGCGACCACGCGCATTTCGCGCTCGAGCGCCGCTTCGACAGCGGCGATCACATTGGCCGAATTGCCGGACGTGGAAATGGCGAGCAGCACGTCGCCGGCCTGGCCGAAGGCCTGGACCTGCTTCGAGAAGATCTCGCGGTAGCTATAGTCGTTGCCGACGGCCGTCAGGATCGAGGTGTCGGTGGTCAGCGCCAGCGCCGGCAGCGGGAAGCGTTCGCGCTCGAAGCGGCCGACCAGTTCGGCGGCGAAATGCTGGCAATCGGCGGCCGAACCGCCATTGCCGCAGGCAAGAATCTTGTTTCCGTTCGACAGGGCCCCGAACATCAGTTCGATGGCCTGCGAGATAGGTTGCGACAATGCCGAAGCCGCCTGAAGCTTCAGTTCGGCGCTTTCCTGAAAATGGGCGAGGATGCGTTGAGTATTCATAGGTGGCGATTATAGTGCAGTGGCAAGGAAACCACTTCAAGTCCCGTTAATATTGCTTACACTTCAATGCAGTTGCGCAGCCAGTCGAGCTGGCCGCCGTCGATGGCGACCACGTCGAAGCGGCACGGCGGCAGCCGCGGAAATCGCAGCAGGTAGTACTGGGCGGCGCGCACCAGGCGCCGCACCTTGGCCGGCGTGATGCTGGCGGCCGCGCCGCCGTGGGCCCGGTCGGCGCGCTGGCGCACTTCGACGAACACCAGCCCGGCGCCGTCGCGCATGATCAGGTCGATCTCCCCGCACTTGCAGCGGAAGTTGGCCTCGACCAGCCGCAGCCCCTGTTGGCGCAGGTAGTCCAGCGCCGTTCCTTCCCACTGCGCGCCCTGTTCCTGCTTGCCGCTGCGCCGGGCCGGCCACATGTCAGCGCCTGGCGGCCGGCTTGTAGGCGCCGTTCAGGTAGACCGCGCTCGGCTGCTGGCGCTCGAAGCGGGCCGCGCCCGGGGTGAAGGCGATCGTCAGGCGGCCGGTGACGCCGTCCATCGTGAACGAGGCGCCCGGCTGCAGCGCCACTTCGCGCGCCACGCGGTAGGCGTCGATGCCGAGCGCGTACAGGCGGTCGAGGTCGAGCGGGCCGGCGCCGCTGCCGGCGCGGCGCGGGTACACCATCACGGCCGGGTGGTCGACCTGCACCACCCACGGCAGGTCGAGCAGGCGCAGGCCATCCAGTTCGGCCATCGCCGCGCCCGGCGCCGTGCCCGGATTGGACGAGGAGGTGCCGTAGAACGGAATGTCGTTGTCGACCATGCCGCGCACCTGGCGCAGCTGGTCGGCGTCGAGTGCGGCGAACAGCATGGTCGGCGGTTCGGCTTCCACGCGCAGCTTGAGCTGGTTGATGGCCGCCTCGCTCAGGTAGCCGTTGGTGGCGGGCAGTTCGACCAGCAGCGCCACCCGCTTGCCGTGCTTGTAATGACTGATGAAGGACTGCGCGATGCGTTTTTGCCAAGGGCTGCCGCCCGACAGCACCAGCGCCGTGCCCGGATGCTCGGCCGCGGCCCAGGCCGCGACCTGGCGCGCTTCGTCCTCGATCGACAGGCCCATCACCAGCATTTGCGGCGGCAGCTTGGCGGCGCGCCCGTCGGGCGTGTTCAGCGCGATGGTGGGCTTGCTGACCAGCGCGCTGGAGGCGACCAGCGTGACCGCCGAACGGGCCAGCGGGCCGACCACGATGTCGTTCTCGGCCACCGCCCCTTTGTAGGCGTCGAGCGCCTGCTGCGGGGTGTCGCCCGTTTCGATAAGCTTGACGGCGAAGCCGGCGCGGTCGCGCTCGTAGGCCGCCATGAAGCCGGCGCGCACGGCGTCGGCGGGCGGCCCCAGTGCTTCTGATTTAAGTGGCAACATCAGCGCGATCCGGACCGGGCCCCTGGCGGGCAGGCCCGCCGCTGGCGTTGCGGCGGCGGCCGCCGGTGGCGCGGCCTCGGCCGCGCGCGGATGGGCGTCCGGCTGCGCACTTGTGTTTGCCGTCGTTGGCGCGCACAATCCCCCCGGCGCGCCACAGGGCGCGGCACAGCCGCCCAGCAATCCGGCGCCGGCCAGTACCACCCCTGCTAACAGGCTCCTGCAACTTTTACCAGGCATGAAATCCCCCTATGACAGAAACCTTGCACAGTCCGATCGCCCAGCTACCCGTCCTGGGCGAGGCGGCACTCCAATCCTATCCTACCGCAACCCTGTACATAGTGGCCACCCCGATCGGCAACGTTACCGACATCAGCCTGCGCGCCTTGCATTTGCTCAGTATCGCCGACGCGGTCGCCTGCGAGGACACCCGCAATACCGGCCACCTGCTGACCCGTTTCGGCCTGTCGCGCCAGCTGATCGCCGCCCACCAGCACAATGAACGCGAAGTGGCGGACAAGCTGATCGCGCGCCTGCAGGCCGGCGAACGGATCGCGCTGGTGTCCGATGCCGGCACGCCCGGCGTGTCGGACCCGGGCGCGCGCATCGTCGACGCGGTGCGCGCGGCCGGCCTGCGCGTGCTGCCGCTGCCGGGCCCGTCCGCCGCCATCGCGGCGCTGTCCGCCAGCGGGCTGGTCAATGACCAGTTCTATTTCGTCGGTTTCCTGCCGGCCAAGGCAAAGCAGCGCGAAACGGCGCTCGGCCAGCTGGCGGCGGTGACGGCGACGCTGGTGTTCTATGAAGCGCCGCACCGCATCCTCGACTGCGTGCTGGCGCTGGCCGGCGCCTTCGACGGCGCGCGCCAGGTGGTGTTCGCGCGCGAGCTGACCAAGCTGTTCGAGGAGATCCACCGCTGCCCGCTGAGCGAGGCCGAAGCCTGGGTCAAGGCCGACCCGCACCGCGAGAAGGGCGAATTCGTCGTGCTGCTGGAAGGGGCGGCGGCCGGGGCCGACGCCGGCGACGCCGAAGCCGAACGCATCCTCAATATCCTGCTGGCGGAATGCTCGGTCAAGCAGGCCGCTTCCCTGGCTGCGCAGATTACCGGCCGCAAGAAGAATGCATTGTACGATCGCGCGCTGCAGCTCAAAGGCCAGCAAGAGTGATGAGCCCGGCGCACTAAGCGCCGCACCGGTGTTCTAAAGTCAGGGGGCGCAGGCATTGCGCCATGTCCGCCGGGCGGGTAGATCGGGGGCCGTCCCGGCTGGCAAGCCGGGATGCCTGCGCGCTCCTTCCGCCGATCACAGAAATCGCGCGGTGGCGAATTGAATTGCAAAACTCAACGTCGCTCCTGCGCAGACAGGAGCCCATGCTGAGCAAATTCAGTATGGGCTCCTGCCTGCGCAGGAGCGACGTTGGTGGGTGTTGTTGATTTTCTTAGTGCAGTGAATTCTGCGACCCAGCCCCTCACCACTTGCAGCCGCTGTCCTTCTTGTCCAGCAAGATCAGCAGCGGCCCCAGCAGCCCTCCGGGCAAGCCATCCTTGCAGTCGCGCCGCTTGGCCTGGGCAATCGCCCGCGCGGCCTTCGATTCGGTGGCCAGCTCCTTGTCCGGGAATTGCGCCAGCGCCGTGCCGGCCTTGGCCGGGTCCTTCTCGTTCGCCACCTTGCGCGCGGTGCTCTTCGCTGCTTCAATGTCGAAGCGCGGCGCCGGCTTGTCCCCGGCCGGCGGCGCCACCGAAAACACGTCCGGCGCGGCGGCCTGGTCCGGGGCCGGATCGGGAATGGCGATCACGTCGGTGGACGGCGCCGGCCTGGCCGCCAGCGCGCGCGCCGCCTGTTTACGGGGCTTGCTCGCAGGTGGCGGCGGCGGCGGCGTGACAATCTCCGGCGCCGGCGGGGGCGGCGGCCGCAGCCACACGGCGATCGCGCGCCGCGCCGGCTCGGTGTCCGGCTGGGACGGGACCGTGCCCAGGCGCCAGGCGAACACCAGCAGGGCGTGCACCGCGATCGACAGTGCCAGCCCGCCAAACAGCCGGAACGGACGCTCGCGCGTCGTGCCGATCGGAGAAATGTGATCCGCTTCGTTCAAATAAAACCTCCGGGCCCTTGACCGGACCCTGTGCAGCCGTTATCATTCTGGTCCTCGGAGTGTGGCGCAGTCCGGTAGCGCACCTGGTTTGGGACCAGGGGGTCCAAGGTTCGAATCCTTGTACTCCGACCAGTATTTCTGTTTTCAGGCTGACATCGCAACATCGTCAGCCTGTCAACTCCCTTCTTCTCCCCGTATTATCATTCACCTTCCCAGTAGTCCACCGTTTCGCGCACCAGCGTCGCAAACTTGCCCGAATCGATATTCATCTTTCGCGCCATATTGGTTTCCGGATGGCAAAATATGGACATCAGGCGCGAAAACGAACACGACACAGCCCCGCCAAGACTCCGCCAGTTGCCTGACATGGCCTTGTATTGACCATTGTTGAGTTAAACATAAGCGGCATGGACTGCGTGTTCCGTGCCGATCGTCTCGCTGTGGCGCACGAAGCGCCGGGCAAGCGGCACGGCAGCGTGATCAGCCCGCGCGCTTGGCGGCGAGCGCGTTGCCGGCACGGCTGGACCCCTTGCGGCCCAGCTGCTGGGAGATGAACTGGCCGGCGTCGACGACCAGGTCGAGGTCGATGCCGGTGTCGATGCCGAGGCCATTGAGCAGATACACCACGTCCTCGGTCGCCACATTGCCGGTCGCGCCCTTGGCGTACGGGCAGCCGCCCAGGCCGGACACCGACGAGTGGAATATCGAGACGCCCACTTCCAGGCTGGCGTAGATGTTCGCCAGCGCCTGCCCGTAAGTGTCGTGGAAGTGGCCGGAAATGCGGTCCAAGTGGAAGGCTTCGGCCGCGGTCAGCATCACCGCCTGGGTCTTGCGCGCGGTCGATACGCCGATGGTGTCGGCGATATCGAGTTCATCGCAGCCGAGGTCGCGCATGCGCGCCACCACGTCGGCCACCGCCTCGAGCGCGACTTCGCCCTGGTAGGGGCAGCCGAAGGCGCAGCTGATCGAACCGCGCAGGCGCAGGCCGTGGTCCTTGGCGGCCTTGGCCACGCTGTCGAAGCGGGCGATCGATTCCGCGATCGAGCAGTTGATGTTCTTTTGCGAGAAGGCCTCCGATGCCGAGCCGAAGATCACCACTTCATCGGCGCGCGCGGCCAGTGCCGCCTCGAAGCCCTGCATATTGGGCGTGAGCGCCGAATACAGGGTGCCCGGACTGCGGGTAATGCCGGCCATGACGTCGGCGCTGGTGGCCATTTGCGGCACCCATTTCGGCGACACGAAAGACGCCGCCTCGATGTTGACGAAGCCGGCCTTCGACAAGCGGTCGACCAGTTCGATCTTGACGGCGGCGGAGACGGATTCCTTCTCGTTCTGCAGGCCGTCGCGCGGACCGACTTCGACGATCTTGACCTTCTTCGGCAAACTGGCTTGGGGTTGCATGTTTATTCCCTGGTTCAATCGGATACGCCATTATCGCGCAGCTCGGCGCCGGTGTCGCGGGCCTTCAATTGATTGGCATCCCGATAAGCTTCACACTGGGCGCGCAGAGCCACATTCCGAAAAAACCAGAAAAGGAAAACCCGATGAATCCATTGCTTCGCAACGTGCTGGCGGTGATCGGCGGCTTCGTCGTCGGCAGCGCCGTCAACATGGGCCTGATCGTCGCCGGCGGCAGCATCATCGCCCCGCCGGTCGGCGCCCACGTCACCACGATGGAAGGCCTGAAAGCGTCGATGCACCTGTTCGGCCCCGAGCACTTCCTGTTTCCCTTCCTGGCCCACGCACTGGGCACGCTGGCTGGCGCCGCCGTCGCGGCAAGCATCGCCATCAGCCACAAATTCAGGGCCGCCATGGCTGTCGGCATACTGTTCCTGGCCGGCGGCATCGCCAACGTGATCATGCTGCCTTCGCCGATCTGGTTCAACACTGTCGACCTTCTGGGCGCCTATCTTCCCATGGCCTGGATCGGCTGGAAGCTGGGTGACCGCAAGCGCTGAACAGTATTGATCCGGAGCTGCCGGCGCTATACACTTAAACATTCGCCAAGATTGTCATTCAACACAGCGGCAAAGCGCCCCTGGCCACAAAGGATGTAAGCATGCCGCTGGAATGGACCGATTCGCTCGACAACATCGACTGGGAAGAACTGTCCGCCCTGTTCAGGGTCGCCTTGGGCGAAAAGTCGGCGGCGACTCTCAAGATCGTGTTCACCAACAGCCGGTTCCGCTGCTTTGTGAAGCAGGATGGCCGCCTCGTCGGCGCCGGCCGCGCGGTGTCGGACGGCATCGACGTTTCCTACATCTGCGATGTGGCGCTGCTGCCAGAAGTCCAGGGCATGGGGCTGGGCAAGCAGATCGTTGGCAGGCTGCTCGAGCTGTCGCAGGGGCACAAGAAAATCATTCTATATTCGGTGCCCGGCAAGGAGCCTTTCTACAAGAAGTTCGGCTTCCGGCGCATGAAAACCGCCATGGCCATCTTCGAGAACCAGGAACTGGCGACGGAACGCGGTTACCTCGACAGCGACCAGCCATGAGCAATCCCGAGATCTACTGCCCCGCATGCAAGTGGCGCCCGCGCGCGGAAGACCGCTGGGAATGCATTCCCAGCTGCGGCACGGTCTCGCCGCACAAGGCCTGGTACCACTATCCCGAAGGCGCCACGCCGCCGGCCGAAATCGAACACACCGAACTCGCCGACTAGCGCGGCAGCACAAACGAAAGCCTGACCATGCAATTCAAACGCCGCACCATGTTCTCGGCCCTCGCCGCCGGCCCTCTCCTGTTGCAACAAGCCGCTGGCAGCGGAACGTGGCATCGCCTCCTACGACGGCATGGACGTCAGACCGATCCAATAACGCCGCCACCCGCGCCTGAGGAGTCCCCATGCCGGCCGCCACATTGACGCACAAGGCCTTTCTCGCAGCGTTGCGCGCGATCGCGGCGCCCGACGAGATCCCCGGCATCGCCAAGTTCTTCAGCCCCGATCCGGACGGCCACTCGGCGGACAACAAGTTCCTCGGCGTTAGCCCGGGCAGCGTGTTCCCGGTGGCGAAGCAGTTCACGGCGATGCCGCTGGACGAAGTCGAACGCCTGCTCGATAGCCCCTACTACGAAGCGCGCCTCGGGGCGGTCAGCATCATGGACTTCAAGGCGCGCGCCAAGCGCATCAGCGAAGACGAACGCCAGGCGCTGTATGAGCTTTACCTGCGCCGCCACGACCGCATCAACAACTGGGACTTGGTCGACCGCGCCGCCCCGCATGTCGTCGGCGGCTACCTGGCCGACAAGCCGCGCAAGGTGCTGGCGACGCTGGCGAAGTCCAGCAATCCATGGGAGCGCAGGACGGCGATCGTCAGCACCTGGTACTTCATCCGCAACGACGACACGGCGGACACCTTCAAAATCGCGCGCCTGCTGGTGCACGACCAGCATCCGCTGGTGCAGAAGGCAGTCGGCTCCTGGGTGCGCGAGGCCGGCAAGCGCGATCCCGATGCCTTGCTGGCCTACCTGGAGGAATTCTCCGGCAGCATGCCGAGGACAACCCTGCGCTATGCCGTCGAAAAACTCGGCAAGGAGCAGCGCGCGAGGTTCATGCAGTGAGGCTGCGCGGGCTTGCCGTCGCCGCCCTTTGCCTCGCCGCCGCCGGCGCGGTGGCTGTTTTCGCAGCCGGAGAAATGCTGAGCCGGCCGGCACGCGCCAGCGTTGGGCCGGCGCCCGCTGACCTCCAGGCCGCGCCAGTCGCGTTCCCGGCTGCGCAGCACGGGATCGTCAAAGGCTGGCTTGTGTGCGGCGTTCCCGGCAAGGGCGTGATCCTGCTACTGCATGGCGTGCGGTCGAACCGGACGGAGATGATCGGCCGGGCCAGGTTCCTCAAGGCCGCGGGCTACTCATCGCTGCTGATCGACCTTCCCGCCCATGGCGAAAGCGGCGGCGACCGCATCACCTTCGGCATGCGCGAAGCGGCCGGCGTTACGGCCGCGCTGGACTACCTGCGCCAGGCACTGCCGGCGGAACCCGTCGGCGTGATCGGCGCCTCGCTCGGCGGCGCTTCGCTCGTGTTCGCGAACGCGCGTCCCGCGCCCAGGGCGGTCGTGCTGGAATCGATGTACCCGACCATCGACGAAGCAGTGGCCAACCGGCTTGCCATGCGATTTGGCGCGGGCGGCGCCTACCTCGCTCCCTTGCTGCTATGGCAGCTGCCGCTGCGCCTGGACCTGTCCGCCGACGCATTGAAACCGATCGATGGCCTGGCCCGCATCGGCGCCCCGCTGCTGATCGCTTCCGGCACGCTCGACCAGCAAACCACCATCGCCGAGGCGCGCCGCCTGTACCAGGCCGCCAGCGAACCGAAGGAACTGTGGGAGGTCGCGGGGGCTGCGCATCAGGATCTGCATGCCTTCAACTCTGTAGAATACGAGCGGCACGTACTTGCATTCCTCGATCGCGCGCTGCGTTGATGACCGGAGCAACGATGAAATCCGCCATTCCCTTCCTGTCCATTGTGCTGGTGCTGTATCTGGGCGCTTGCATCGCCCTGTACGTATTCCAGCGCTCGATGATCTACTTCCCGCAGCCGGGCGGCGCGGCCGACCCTGCCGCGCGCATGGTGCTGCAGGTGCCCGGCGCCGACCTGCACGTGACGGTGCGTCCGCATCCGGGGCCGAAAGCTATCCTCTATTTCGGCGGCAATGCCGAAGATGTCGCCGCCAACCTGCCCTCCTTCATTCGCGCCTTTCCCGAGCACGCGATCTACCTGATGCATTACCGCGGCTACGGTGCGAGCACCGGCAAGCCGACCGAGGCCTTCCTGCACGCCGACGCGCGCGCCCTGTTCGACAAGGTGCAGCGCGACCATCCGGAGATCGCGGTGATCGGGCGCAGCCTGGGCAGCGGCGTGGCGGTTCGCCTGGCCAGCGAGCGGCTTGTCGCGAAGCTGGTGTTGGTAACCCCGTACGACAGCTTCGCGGCGATCGCCGCTAAGCACTATCCCATGTTCCCCGTGCGCTGGTTACTGGCGGACAAGTTCGAGTCGATCGCGCATGCGCCGTCGATCAAGACGCCGACGCTGATCCTGCAGGCCGAGCGCGACGAGGTGATCCCGGGCGCGAGCACGGCACGCCTGAATGCTGCCTTCGCCAGCGGCGTGGCTTCGCTGGTCGTGGTGCCGGGGACGAGCCACAATACGATCGGCGAGTCGCCCAGGTATCTGGAGGCGATACGCAAGGCGATTGCTGGACAATAAAACGATGTCGCCTTAGGTGTGAGTAGCAACGTGTCCGAAGCCGCATTCTCCAAAATAGTACATAAAAATACCGACGTCGTCCCTGCGAAGGCACACTGGTGTCCGGAATAATCCTGTTGACTTCTGAATTTCCACTGACACGAGCGGCGCCCTTCCCGAAGTCGTGAATGTGGAACTCGAAAAGACAATAACCAAC
>JAKFDH010000111.1:0-64782 GCA_036676245.1 Massilia sp.
CAGGCCGCGCCGGGGCCGCGCGCAGCGGCGCGCGCTGGGCGCGCTTCTCGTCGTCGCCATTGAGTTTGAAGATGCTCACCGCCTGCGCCAGTTTCTGCGCCTGTTCCTGCATGCTCTCGGCCGCAGCCGCCGCCTGCTCGACCAGCGCCGCGTTCTGCTGCGTCATTTCGTCCATCTGGGTGATGGCCTGGTTCACTTCCTCGATGCCGGTGCTCTGCTCCTGGGTCGCGGCGGTGATCTCGCCCATGATGTCGGCCACCTGCTTGATCGAGGTGACGATCAGGTCCATGGTCTGGCCGGCTTCGTCGACCAGCTTGCTGCCGGCATCGACCTTGTCGACCGAATCGCCGATCAGGCTCTTGATTTCCTTGGCCGCGCCGGCCGAACGCTGCGCCAGGTTGCGCACTTCCGACGCCACCACCGCGAAGCCCCTGCCCTGCTCGCCCGCGCGCGCCGCCTCGACCGCGGCGTTCAGCGCCAGGATGTTGGTCTGGAACGCGATGCCGTCGATGACGCCGATGATGTCGACGATCTTGCGCGAGCTTTCCTTGATCGACCCCATCGTGTCGACCACCTGCGACACCACGCTGCCGCCCTTGACCGCCACCGACGAGGCCGACACCGCCAGCTGGTTGGCCTGGCGCGCGTTGTCGGCGTTCTGCTTGACGGTGCTGGTCAGCTCCTCCATCGAACTGGCCGTCTGTTCCAGCGAGCTGGCCTGCGACTCGGTGCGCGAGGACAGGTCGGCATTGCCGGAAGCGATCTCCTGCGATGCTACCGTGATCGTTTCGGTGCCGGCGCGCACATCGCCGACGGTCTTGGCCAGGCTCTCGTTCATGTCCTTCAGCGCCTGCAGCAATTCGCTCGTTTCGTCCTTGCCCTCGACGTAGACTTGCGAAGTCAGCTCGCCCGAGGCGACCTTCTTGGCCACTTCGACCGCGCCGTGCAGCGGGCCGCTGATCGAGCGCGTGATGACCAGGGCGCCGGCCACGCCGATCGCCACCGCCAGCGCGCCCAGCCCCAGCAGGAGGATCATCAGCTTCTTGTCGGCCGCGACCGAGCTTTCGAGGAATTCCCTGGCCGCCGCCTGCTGCAGCGCGACCAGCTTGTTGAGCGCCGCCAGCGACTGCTGGTTGAGCGGATCGATGCGGCTGGCGATGACCTTGGCCGCGCCTTCGCTGTTAAACGCCAGCACCTGGCCGATCGCTTCCTTGAACGCGCTCTCGACTTCCTTGTCGATGGCGGCGATCTCGGCCAGCAGCTTCTTTTCGCCCTCGTCCAGGGCCGACGCCTGCAGCTTGGCGCGCGCCGCCTCGTACTGGGCCGCCTGCGACTTGACCCTGGCTTCTTCCTTCTGCATCAGCGCGACGTCCGACTGCAGCCCGATGTTGCGCATCGCGATGCCGGTTTCGAGCATCGCGCTCTTCATCGCCGCGATGTGCAGGTTCTTGGCCGTGGCCTGGTTCAGCCCATCGAGCAGCTGCGATTTGTTGCGTGCGTTGAGCACGGTCGCCGCCAGGATCATCAGCACCAGGATCAGCAGGATGCTGCCGAAACCGATGGACAGCCGGGTTCCTATCTTGAAGTCGCGCAGGTTCATGTCTCTCTCCTCGAAATGCCGTTCATTCCATCCGGCAGGCGCCCCGGCCGTCTGCCGGGCCGGTGGCGTCCCGCACTTGTCAAGCTGCCAGCTTGTCGATCAGGCCCATCTCGGAAGACGACATCAGCTTGTCGATGTCGACCAGGATCAGCATCCGCTCATCGACCGTGCCCAGGCCGATCATGTAGTCCGAATTGAAGGCCGCGCCCATCTCCGGGGCCGGCTTGATCTGGTCCGGGGTCAGCGTGGTCACGTCGGACACGCTGTCGACCACCATGCCCATGATCCGCCCCCCGATATTGAGGATGATGACGACCGTGAACTGGTCGTACACCGGGGTGCCGAGCTTGAACTTGATGCGCATGTCGACCACCGGGATGATGATCCCGCGCAGGTTGATCACGCCCTTGATGAACTCGGGCGCATTGGCGATGCGGGTGACCGCCTCGTAGCCGCGGATCTCCTGCACCTTGAGGATGTCGATGCCGTATTCTTCGGAACCGAGCGTGAAGGCGAGGAATTCGCTGCCCGAGCCGTCCTTCAATTCGCTCGCTTTGCTGCCTTGGGAGGAGACTGACATGATGGGTTCCTTCTAAAAATTATGTATCAAGATAAATCATGAAAAAATGGCGTCGTCGGCCAGCTGGCGCGAAGAGCGCATCAGCGCCGATACATCCAGGATCAACGACACGCCGCCGTCGCCCAGGATGGTGGCGCCGGAGATCCCGGTCACCTTGCGGTAATTCGATTCGAGGTTCTTGACCACCACCTGCTGCTGGCCGACCAGGTCGTCGACGAACAGCCCGGCCTTGCGTCCTTCCGCTTCGAGGATCACGATGATGCCCTGGCAGGGATCGGTGAACTTGGGCACGATGTCGAACATCTGGTACAGCGGGATCAATGGCAGGTAGTCGCCGCGCACCTTGATCACGCGGCCCTTGCCGCTGATTTCCTTGATGTCGTCGGGCGCCGGCTGCAGCGATTCGACCACGAAGCCGAGCGGCAGGATGTAGACCTCCTCGCCGCAGCGGATCGACATGCCGTCCAGGATCGCCAGCGTCAGCGGCAGCGAAATCGAGATCGTGGTGCCGAAGCCCTTGGCCGAGCGGATGTCGACGCTGCCGCCCATGGCGGTGATGTTGCGCTTGACGACATCCATGCCGACCCCGCGGCCGGAGACGTCGGTAACCGTCTCGGCGGTCGAGAAGCCGGGTGCGAAGATCAGCTGCCACACCTCGCTGTCGCTCATGCTCTCGGACACCGCCAGCCCGTTCTGGGCGGCCTTGGCCAGGATGCGTTCGCGGTTCAGGCCACCGCCGTCGTCCGACACTTCGATGACGATGTTGCCGCCCTGGTGGCCGGCCGACAGGAACAGGCGCCCGGTCTCGGTCTTGCCGGCGGCGACCCGCACGTCCGGCATCTCGATGCCGTGGTCGATGCTGTTGCGCACCAGGTGGGTCAGCGGGTCGACGATGCGTTCGATCAGGCCCTTGTCCAGTTCCGTGGCGGCGCCGTTGGTGATGAAGTCGACCTTCTTGCCCAGCTTGGCCGCGAGGTCGCGCACCATGCGCGGGAAGCGCGAGAACACGAAGTCCATCGGCATCATCCGGATCGACATCACCGCTTCCTGCAGGTCGCGCGTGTTGCGCGTGAGCTGGCTGACGGAATTGAGCAGGCGTTCGTGCACCATCGGGTCGAGCCCGTCGCTGCGCTGCTCGATCATGGCCTGGGTGATCACCAGTTCGCCGATCAGGTTGATCAGCTGGTCGACCTTCTCGATCGAGACGCGGATCGACGACGATTCGGCGCCGGCCGCGCCGGCCCCGCCCTTTTCATCCTTCTTGGCGGCCGCCTTCTTCTCGGCCGCCACTTCGCTGATCTCCAGCGCTTCGACCCGGGTGCTGCCGGGCGCTGCCTTGACGGCCGGCGTGCTGCCGATCGCGGCCGAATTGGCGGCCGCGCTGGCGCGAATCTGTTCGATCGGCTGGAAGAAGCCGTAGCCGCGGTCCTCGTCGCCGTCGGCCTCGCCCGCCGTGGTGGTCGGCTCGACCGGATCGAAGAAGCCGTAGCCCTGGTCGTTCTCGACCTTGGCGCGCGCGGCGTCCTCGATTTTCTGCTGTTCCGGCGTCAGCGCCGGCGCTTCCGAGATCTTCAGGTCGTCCGGATCGAGCACGAAGGAGCAGATCGCGACGATGTCTTCCAGCGTTTCGTGGGTGGTGACGGTGATCGCGTGGCGGTCGCCGCCCAGCGGCACCACCGACACCCGGCCCAGCAGGCCCAGTTCGGCGGCCAGCGCGTTGATGTCGCGCTGCGCCACCTTCGGCAGTTCGATGCGGTAGCGCCGTCCGCCGGCCTTGATGTCGGCCTTCACCTCGGCCTGGACGAACGAGGGCGCAGCCTGCGCCGCGACCGGCACCGCGTCCTGCGACAGCGACTGCAGCATCATGCGCACATTGGCCACGGCGTCCTGGTCGACATGGGCGCCGTTGCGGTGGCCGTCGAGCTGCATCTTGAGGATGTCCTTGGCCGCCAGGAAGGCGTCCACGTGTTCGGCCGTCAGCGCCATCTCGCCCTTGCGGATGCGGTCGAGCAGCGACTCGAGGATGTGGGTGACCTCGGTCATGTCGTTCAGGCCGAAGGTCGAGGCGCCGCCCTTGATCGAATGCGCGGTGCGGAAGATCGCGTTCAGGTCTTCCTCGTCGGGCGCCGCAATGTCGACGGCCAGCAGCAGCCGCTCTTTTTCAGCCAGCAGCTCCTCGGCTTCATCGAAGAAGACCTGGAAGAACTGGCTTATGTCGATCGTCATGATGCCGCTCCGTGATTGTGGCAGTGGTTCATTGCCGGCCCAGTCATCAGCCGATTACTTTTTTGACCACTTCGATCAGGCGTTGCGGATCGAAAGGCTTGACCAGCCAGCCGTTCGCACCGGCCGCGCGGCCCTTGGATTTCATTTCGTCGGACGATTCGGTGGTCAGCATCAGGATCGGCACTTTTTCGTAGGCCGGCAGCCCGCGCAGCAGTTTAATCAGCGACAGGCCGTCCATGCGCGGCATGTTCTGGTCGGTCAGCACCAGGTCGACGGTGGTCGCCTTGGCCTTTTCCAGGCCATCCTGGCCGTCGACGGCTTCGACCACGAGGTAGCCGGCAGCCTTCAGGCTGAATGCCACCATCTGGCGGAGGGAAGACGAATCGTCGACTGCGAGTATTGTTTTAGCCATCTTTGCTCCTGCTATTGTTCAAATCCGGGCGTCGCGCCCATGTTGTCGTTCATGACCGAACCTTAGAACAGTTCGATGTCGCCACTCTCCATATGCTGCTGGTTGACTGCCTTTCTTAACACGCTGCGCAGCTCGAGCGACTGGATCGCCAGCGCCATGCTGACCTTGCCGAGCAGGTCGACGATTTCCTCGCTGCCGCTCTCCGGCAGGATATCAGCCCCGTGCGCACCCAGGGTGCCGAGGAATTCGCGCAGGCCGGTCACGCGCTTCAAAGTGCGGTCGATCAGCTGGCTCGTCATGTCCTGGAACTGCATGCTGGTGATCGCCGTGTTCACGTGCATGCCGATCTCGCCCGACATCGCGCCCAGCCGCTCGCTGTCCTCGCTGCTCGGGGTGCCGCCGGCCAGCAGCAGGTTGATGGTCTCCTGCTGGGCGCCGACCGCGGTATGGATCGCCATGAAGCTGGCCGTCAGTTTAGTGATAGCTTCCTGCAACAGCAACTCGGTCTGGATCAGGTCGGTCTCGACCTCGGTCAAGTGCTTCCTGCCGTGGTCGGAGACGCCCGACAGCAGGCGCTTGACATGCGAACCCAAGATTTTTTTTCTCGCCATTCCCTTCTCCGTTTTCTGGTGCGCCTGCTACTTCGGTGCTGCCGCCGGCGGCGCCGCTGCCGGCGCCTGCGCGGCGCCCTGCTCCGGCACCTCCATGCTGGCGCCGTCGCGCAATACGGCTTCTTCGGTACGCTTGTTCATGACGATGATGCTGATGCGCCGGTTACTTGCCGAAAACGGATCCTGGCGGTCGAGGTGCGCGGCCGAAGCCAGGCCGACCACCCGCAGGATCTTGGCGTCGCTCATGCCGCCCATGACCAGCTCGCGGCGCGAGGCGTTGGCACGGTCGGCAGAAAGTTCCCAGTTACTGTACCCCACATCGGACAAGTACGGTGTCGAGTCCGTGTGGCCCGACAGGCCGATCCGGTTCGGCACCTCGTTCAGCACGATGCCGATCACATGCAGGATGTCGCGCGTATAGGGCTGCAGCCTGGCGCTGCCGACCTCGAACATCGGGCGGTTCTGCTCGTCGACGATCTGGATCCGCAAGCCTTCGCTGGTAATGTCGAGCAACATCTGCTTCTTGTACTTCTTGAGCAGGGGGTTGGCCTCGATGGTCGCCTCGATCTTGGCCTTGAGCGACTTCAGGCGTCCCGCCTCCTCCGCCTCGAGCAGCGCCTTGGCCGCCTTCAGGTCGTAGGTTTTCTTCTCGGGAATGGTATCGCCCTTCTTGACCTGGCCATTGCGGCGCGACAAGTCGGTGCCGCCGCCCGGCACCACCGACGAGCTGTCGCCGCTGCCCGAACCGCCCTGCATCGCCACCTTCAGCGGCGTGGCGAAGAATTCGGAAATGCCGTTCAAGTCGCCCTTGCTGGTCGAGCCAAGCAGCCACATCAGCAGGAAGAAGGCCATCATCGCCGTCACGAAGTCGGCGTACGCGATCTTCCAGGCGCCGCCATGGTGGCCGCCCGCCGTCTTCTTGATGCGTTTGACGATGATCGGTCGTAAGCCCTCATCGGCCATATGGACTCCGAATAGTAAGCAACAGCATAAACAGTCTCTGGTACAAGGCGCTTACTTGGACTTCGATTTCTTGATGTGCTCTTCCAGCTCCGAGAAGGTCGGGCGCTCCGTCGAGTACAGTACCTTGCGGCCGAATTCGACCGCCAGCGCAGGTGCATAGCCGTTCAGGCTGGCCAGCAGCGTCACTTTGACGCACTGGAACATCTTGGTCGATTCCTCGAGCTTCTGTTCGAGCAGGCTGGCCAGCGGGCCGACGAAGCCGTAGGCCAGCAGGATGCCGAGGAAGGTGCCGACCAGCGCCTTGGCGATCAGGATGCCCAGCTCGGCCGGCGGGATGCCGACCGACTCCATCGTGTGGACCACGCCCATCACCGCCGCCACGATGCCGAACGCCGGCAAGCCGTCGCCCAGCTTGGCGATGCAGTGGGCCGGCACCGCGCCTTCGTGGTGGTGGGTCTCGATCTCGTTGTCCATCAGGTTCTCGATCTGGAACGCATCCATGTTCCCGGACACCATCAGGCGCAGGTAATCGGTCATGAATTCGACAATATGGTGGTCGGCCAGCACCCCCGGATACTTCGAGAACAGCGGGCTTTCCTCGGGCCTGTCGATATCGCCTTCGATCGACATCAGGCCTTCCTTGCGCACCTTGGACAGGACGTCGAACAGCAGCGACATCATCTCCATGTACAGTTCCTTGGTATGGCGCGAACCTTTGAAGATACCGGGAATCGCCGCCAGCGTCGCCTTGATCGACTTGCCGTTGTTGCCAACGAAAAAAGCGCCGAAGGCGGCGCCGCCGATCATCACCAGCTCGAGCGGCTGGAACAGCGAAGCGAGGTGGCCCCCGCTGGCCGCGAAGCCGCCGAAGACCGAAGCGCAGACAATGACATACCCGATTATGACTAACAAAAGCGCCCACTCCCATTATCGAAAGAATACCGAATGGGCGCCATGCGGCATGCCTCTGTTTCATCCGGCTTCAATTAATTTACATACGGAACCACAATAACGTGAGAATGCTCACCCGGCAAGCAAAAACACCCCGTTTGTCGTCTAAAAGTGCCAGACGTAAAGGGCTGGACCTGGGCCTGCTGGCAAGATAGTAAGATCCGGCGATTTTTCCGTGATCAAAAATTCATAACTGAGCAGCATGCTGCCTGGGCGCATTTCGGCGGCCGCCTTGCGCCACAGCGCGCTCATCGCGGCCGGCGACAGGTAGGCGAATACCACGTCGTACTGGCCGAAGTCGAGCCGCTCGTAATCGCCGCGCACGAAGCGCGCGCGGCTGCCGGCCAGGCGCGCGCGCACCGTCGAGAACAGCCAGGGCAAGGGCGCCAGCTCGATGCCGACGAAGGTCGAGTCGGGACGGCGCCGCGCCAGGTCCAGCGTCAGGCCGCCGAGGCCGCTGCCGATGTCGATCATGTACAGCGGCCGCTCGGCCGGCAGCAGCGCGGCCACCGCATTCCAGGCGCGCTGGCCGGACGGGTAGTAAGGCACCTGGGTGCGGAAAGTCGACCAGTACAGGGTCAGCAGGAACAGGAAGCCGGCCAGGAACAGCCACGGCGGCAAGTCGAGCGCGAGCGCGCCGACCAGCACGATGGGGAACAGGAACTGGATCGCGCGCCACCACGGCGCCAGCTTGCGCCACCAGGTCAGCAGCATCGCCATCAGGCCCTGGATCACGGCCGCGTCGGCGCCGGCGACCTGCAGGCCGAGGCGGGCCAGTACATACACGGCGAACAGGGTGGGCGCGAAAGCGGCGCACTGCAGCAGCAGGGCCTGGACCGCGGGCGCGGCCCAGATGCGGCGAAGGGCAAGGCTCACGCCCTGCCCTCCCGGCTTGCCGCATGGCGCGCCGCGGTCACGCGGCCAGCAGCGCCGTCGCGGCGTCCCTGGATTTCTTGGTCTTGCCGGCGCGCGAAGGCATGTGGCACAGGCCGCACTGGTAACCCTGGTTCAGGTCGAGGCAGTCGACGACGAACTTGCCCTTGCACTTGTCGCAGGGGGCCATCGCCAGCATTTTGCTCTGGAAGAAACGGACCAGGGTCCAGGCGCGCGTCAGCGACAGCAGCGGCTCTTCGCCCGCTTCCGGCGGCATTTGTTCGAGGTACAGCTTGTAGGCCTTCATGACCGCTTCGATGCCGGTGGCGCCCGCATGGTCGACGAGGAATTTGTGGATGTTGATGAACAGCGAGGAGTGGATGTTCGGCTGCCAGGTCAGGAACCAGTCGGTCGAGAATGGCAGCATGCCCTTCGGCGGCGACATGCCCTTCAGCTCCTTGTACAGCTTGAGCAGGCGTTCGCGCGACAGCGACACTTCGGTCTCGAGCAGCTGGAGGCGCGCGCCGAGCTGGATCAGTTCGATCGCCAGCTGGATCTCTTGTGCTTCCGATACGACGCTCTTCTTGCTCATGTTATCTGCTCCCCAACACTAGTCTGCCAAACTGCCACGAATAAAACAAGGGTTCAACCAAGAACAAGGCACTCGCTCGCCTACGCGATCTCTTCGACCGCCTGGCCGGCCATCAGGATGGCGGCGTGGGACTGGGCGAGGACACGATCCTTATTGTAGTTCGTCAGCATCGACAGGATCGCGCCGTCGTCGAAGCGGAAACGGGCGAGCATCATGTTGCCGCCGGCCAGTTTCAGGATCTGGGCATTGCTCATGCCTTCGATCAGGTCGGCGATCTCGGCGGCGATGCCGAGGCGGAAGATCGCAGTCACCTTGTCCGCGCGGATCATTTGCTGGGCCAGCATCAGGTAGCTCAGGTTGGCGTCGCGAATCTCAGCCATCATGTCGTTTGCAGTCATTTGCATCTCCCTCAATCCGTTGAAATCTGGCGGCACAGTGTTATTGCCAGTGGGATACATTCTGTACTGAGGGATTTGATTCAGGAATAGGCCGAGGCCTGTATTTTGCGTCCGAGAATGACGAATGCGACCCGTAGGAGTTTGTCTGACAAACCCGTCCGGATCATTGTCGCGCCCCTATGAAAACGGGGTGGAATGAGATGTGTGGTGCTACTGCTTTTTCGGGTCGGGGACCTGAAAAATCGGCGACTTTTTTTCGTCGTCTAACCCGGTTACGTCAAACTTTTTGGGAACTTTAGGGTTTTTTGAAAATATTTTTGAGAATCTTTCAAAAAGTTACGGATTCCCCCGTGTCTGATCCGGTTACGGCGGCGTTTTCGGGAACTTGAGGGTTTTTTTAGAATAATTTGAAAAAAGTTCAAAAAAGGCCGTTTTGCGCACGAAATGATGTCAAAGCGATATTATTTAGCCCTATAACAGGGCGAAATTCTTGATAAACTGCGCCATCGGCCGAAAATTAGATGAGGCCTAAAGTATTTTTCAAGGCATGCGATGACCCGAAACGACTGTATCGCGCGCGACGGCGCCGACCCGCTGGCCCCGCTGCGCGGGCAATTCGACTTGCCGGACGGCGTGATCTACCTGGATGGCAACTCGCTGGGTGCGCGGCCGAAGGGCGCCCTCGCCCGCGCCCAGGCCGTCATTGCGCAGGAATGGGGCGTCGACCTGATCCGCAGCTGGAACACGGCAGGCTGGTTCGAGATGCCCAAGCGCCTCGGCGACCGGCTGGCGCCGCTGATCGGCGCGGCGGCCGGCGAAGTGGTCGTCACCGACACCACCTCGCTGAACCTGTTCAAGGCCCTGGCGGCGGCCGTGCACCTGCAGGCGCACGGCGACGGCGCCAGGCGCCGCGTGATTGTCACCGAACGCAGCAACTTCCCGACCGACATCTACATGGCCGAAGGGCTGGCCGGCTGGCTCGACCGCGGCTACACGATCCGGCTGGTCGACAGCGTGGACGAGATCGAAGGCGCGGTCGACGCCGACTGCGCCGTGCTGATGCTCACGCACGTGAACTACCGCAGCGGCTACCAGCACGACATGGCGGCCCTGAGCGCGCACGCGCATGCGCAAGGGGCGCTGGTGGTGTGGGACCTGGCCCATTCGGCCGGCGCGCTGCCGGTCGACCTGAATCGGGCCGGCGCCGACTTCGCGGTCGGCTGCACCTACAAGTACCTGAACGGCGGCCCGGGCGCGCCGGCCTTCATCTGGGTGCCGCGGCGGCACCAGGACGCGTTCACCCAGCCGCTGTCGGGCTGGTGGGGGCATGCCAAGCCGTTCGCGATGGCGCCGGCGTTTGCGCCGGCGGCCGGCATCGGGCGCGCGCTGTGCGGGACCCAGCCGATCGTCTCGCTGGCGATGGTCGAGTGCGGGCTGGACGTGTTCGACCAGACCGGCATGGAAGCGGTGCGGGCCAAGTCGCTGGCCCTGACCGACCTGTTCATCGCCCTGGTGGAAGAGCGCTGCGGCGCGCACCCTCTGGGCCTGGTGACGCCGCGCGAGCATGCGCGGCGCGGCAGCCAGGTCAGCTTCACGCATCCGCACGGCTATGCCGTGATGGCCGCGCTGATCGCGCGCGGCGTGATCGGCGACTACCGCGAGCCGGCCATCATGCGCTTCGGCTTCACGCCCTTGTATACAAGCTTTACCGACGTCTGGGACGCGGTGGAGATCCTGCGCCAGATCCTGGACGACCAGGCCTACGACATCCACGCCAGCCGCGGCGCGGTCACCTGAAGAGACACGACATGAGCACCGACGACGATCAGAAATGCCCGGCCCAGTGGCACGGCGCCAAGATGGACTTCAGCGACGCGATGAGCTACGGGGATTACCTGGGGCTGGACCAGATCCTCAATGCCCAGCATCCGCGTTCGCCGAACCACAACGAAATGCTGTTCATCGTGCAGCACCAGACCAGCGAGCTGTGGCTCAAGCTGATGCTGCACGAAATGCAGGCGGTGCGCGTGAATTTGCGCGCGGGCGAGCTGGCGCCGGCCTTCAAGATGCTGGCGCGGGTGGCGCGCATCATGGACCAGCTGGTGCATGCCTGGGACGTGCTGGCGACGATGACGCCGCCGGAGTACACGGCGATCCGTCCCTTCCTGGGCGCCTCGTCCGGCTTCCAGTCGCACCAGTACCGGGAACTTGAATTCATCTTGGGGAACAAGAACGCCAACATGCTCAGCGTGCACAACACCTCGGCTGCCGCGCATGCCGTGCTGGACAAGGAACTGCGGGCGCCTTCGGTGTATGACGAAGCGATCATGCTGCTCGCGCGCAGCGGCTTCGCGATCGACGCGGCACGGCTGCATGGCGACTGGACCCAGCCGACGAAAGCGGACGAGAGCGTGAAGGCGGCATGGCTGGGCGTGTACACGGCGCCGGACAGGCATTGGGCGCTGTACGAACTGGCCGAGAAGCTGGTGGACCTGGAGACGGCGTTCCGTTTCTGGCGTTTCCGCCACGTGACGACGGTCGAGCGCATCATCGGCTTCAAGACCGGCACCGGCGGCACGGCCGGCGTGAGCTACCTGCGCAAGATGCTGGACGTGGTGCTGTTCCCGGAATTGTTCGCACTACGTACTGAGCTGTAGTCCCTCAAATCACCCCGGGGTCAGACGTGCGTTGATGCGTTCGGGCACGGTTTCACCCCGGGGTCAGACGTGCGTTGATGCGTCCAGCCTTGGTTTTCGACCGGGGTCAGACGTGCGCTGGGCCTCAACTACATAATCGATCCTGCGCCGAAAGGCCCCCCCCGGCATTGAACGCGCCTGCCATTGCTTTCCACTCTGTGGCCTCTCCGGTCACGCCCGATCGGCCTTGTATGTTCGATAGCGGCCAATGCACCGCTTTGAATCTGCATTTGCAAACGAAATACGCCACGCAGCTGATGCAAAGGCCAACTCACTCCAGTTCGATAGCCGGGTTTGCACCTTAGCGTGCCAATGCAGTCCCGGCAATGGGGTTCCGCCTGCGGTTAACGGCTCTCTTCAATACGTAACACGCCAATACAAAATGCATCCGTTTTCAGGCGCAAGGACGCCGCGTTGTCGCCCCTCGCCTGCAATTGCGGCGAGGGGCGACAACGCACGTCTGACCCCGCATTAATAGAGTGGTCGAACGCATCAACGCACGTCTGACCCCGGGGTAAAAATTGGGGACGGCGCATCAACGCACGTCTGACCCCGGGGTTTCGACCCGTAGTGCAGTAGGAATCCGCTTCCTTCAGGGAGGGGAGGAGGTCAATTAATGCGGGGCCTCGGCTATAATCTGGTGATTGCAATTGTGCAACCACAGGGGATGCGGGACATGAAACAGATCGTCGAAGCCGTCAGCGAAACGAAGGAACTGTTCGGCCAAAGCGGCCCCCTCAAGCCAGGCATCGGCATCGCCAGCGGCGTCGTCGCCCTCAGCCTGGCCATCCTGTGCCTGCTCGGCGCCCTCGCCTTCCACTTCCCGCAGTACCTGACCACGCCCGAACTGCGCCGCCAGTACAATCCCGACATCATCCGCCACATCATGTTCGCCGCCCTCGTCATCAGCGGCTCGATCAGCCTGCTCAACGTGCTGTTCAAGCGCCGCCGCGGCCTGAACGGCGTGGCCGGCGTGCTGGTCCTTATTACGCTCGCCCTCGGCGGTTCCCACGTTCCCGTCGCCGACTTCCCGGACAACACCCCCTACATCGGCCTCGACTGGTTCATCCTGGACCTGCTCGGTTCGACCGTCATTTTCGCCGCCATCGAGAAACTCTTCCCGCTCTATAAGGGACAGCTGATCTTCCGCAAGGAATGGCAGACCGACCTGGTCCACTTCGCCGTCAACCACTTCATCGTCGGCCTGGCCCTGCTGACGGTCAACTTCGCGATCCACCGCCTGTTCGGCTGGATGGCCAACGACACCATTCGCGGCGCGGTGCAAAACCTGCATTTCATCCCGCAGTTGCTGCTGTGCATCCTGGCCGCCGACTTCGTCCAGTACTGGACCCACCGCGCCTACCACGAGATCCCCTTCCTGTGGCGCTTCCACGCCGTGCACCACTCGGCCAAGACGATGGACTGGCTGGCCGGTTCGCGCCAGCACATCCTCGAGCTGATCGTCACCCGCGTCGGCGTGCTCGGCATGCTGTACGTGCTCGGCTTCGAGAAGAATGTGATGGACATGTATATCGTCATCGTCGGCTTCCAGGCGGTGTTCAACCACGCCAACGTCCACCTGCCCTGGGGGCCGCTGAAGTACCTGGTCGTCACGCCCGACTTCCACCACTGGCACCATTCGTCCGACGACGTGGCGATCGACAAGAACTACGCCGCCCACTACGCCTTCCTCGACCACCTGTTCGGCACCGCGATCAAGGGCCAGGCCGGCTTCCCGGAAAAATACGGCGTCCAGGGCGACTACATGCCGGACGGTTTCGTCCAGCAGTTGCTGTTCCCTTTCCGGAAGCAAAAATGAACGGCGAGATGAAGCGGGAAATCCTGGCGCTGGCCCGCAGCGCCCACGACCTGACCGAGTCGGCCTACCGCGCCATGCCCGCCGTGCGCGGCGGCGCCGGCTGGCAGGACAAGCAGCGCGTGCTGCTTGCCGACATGGCCCTGCACCTGCTGCAAACCAGCCTGGCCGATGGCGAACTGGCACCAGAGCAACTGCAGCGCAACTTGTATGCGATCCTCAACTTGAGCGCGAACTTCCTGCCGCAGCCCGAACTCGCGGCCGCCGCAGCATCCATGCTGCCGCCTCCCGCCTGAGCCGCGCGCCCCTCGCCTCGTTTGGCCTTAGAATAAGGACAACACAAACGACCGACCGATGGAGGCTCGATGGAATGCGACGTACTCACCCTGCCCGGCTTGTGGAACTCCGGCCCGCAACACTGGCAAACGCTGTGGGAACGCAAACACCCCGCCTGGACCCGCGTCGCCCACCGCGACTGGAACAATCCCGAATGCGCCGAATGGATCGCCGAACTCGATGCGGCCATCGCCGCCAGCGAGGGTCCGCCGATCCTGGCCGCGCACAGCCTGTCCTGCGCCCTGGTCGCGCTCTGGGCCCAGTCCGGCTCGCCGCTGCGCATCGCCGGCGCTTTCCTGGTCGCGCCGAGCGACGTCGAAGGCCCCAACTATCCGAAGGAGGCCATCGGCTTTGCGCCGATGCCGCTGCAGCGCCTGCCCTTCCCGTCCATCGTCGTGGCCAGCGCCAACGATGAATACCTGTCGCTGGATCGCGCGCGCGAATTCGCCGCCGCCTGGGGCAGCAAGCTGGTCGAGATCGGGGATGCGGGCCACATCAACGGCGCCAGCGGCTACGGCGCCTGGCCCGAGGGCGAGAAAATGATGATCGAGTTTTGCAGGCAGCTGACGCCGGCCTGATCGAACCGGCGCACGCTCCCAACGAAAAAGGGGCCTTGCGGCCCCTTGCTGCCTGCACCGCGATTATTTCGCGGTAGTCGCCAGCAGCATCTCGTTCAGGCGCTTCACAAACGTCGCCGGATCGGACAGCGAGCCGCCCTCGGCCAGCATGGCCTGGTCGAACAGGATGTGCGACCAGTCGGCAAACTGGGTGCTCTCCGCATTCTCGTATTTCAAACGCGTCACCAGCGGATGGTTCGGGTTGATCTCGAGGATGGGTTTGCTTTCGGGCGCGTTCTGCCCGGCCGCCTTGAGCATGCGCAGCAGATTGCCGGACAGTTCGTTCTCGTCCGCCACCAGGCAGGCCGGCGAATCGGTCAGCCGGAACGTGACGCGCACGTCCTTGGCCTTGTCGCCCAGCGCGCCCTTCATGCGCTCGACCAGTTCCTTGTACGAGCTCTCGGTCTCTTCGTGCTCCTTCTTCTCGGCTTCGTCTTCGAGGCCGCCCAGATCGAGGCCGCCCTTGGCCACCGACACCAGCTCCTTGCCTTCGAATTCGGTCAGGAAGGACAGCATCCATTCGTCGACACGGTCGGTCATCAAGAGCACTTCGACGCCCTTCTTGCGGAACACCTCGAGGTGCGGGCTGTGGCTGGCCGCCGTGTAGTTATCCCCGGCGACGTAGTAGATCTTCTCCTGGCCTTCCTTCATGCGGCCGATGTAGTCGGCCAGCGAGGTGGCCTGGTCGGCGTTGTCGTTCGCGGTCGAGGCGAAGCGCAGCAGCTTGGCGATGCGGTCCTTGTTGGTCGCGTCCTCGCCGATGCCTTCCTTGAGCACCTGCCCGAACTCCTTCCAGAAGGTGACGTACTTGTCCTTCTTTTCCTGCTCGTCGGCGTTCGCCAGCTCCTCCAGCATGCCCAGCACGCGCTTGGTCGAGCCTTCGCGGATCACCTTGACGTCGCGCGACTCCTGCAGGATCTCGCGCGAGACGTTCAGCGGCAGGTCGTTCGAGTCGATCACGCCCTTGATGAAGCGCAGGTAGGCCGGCATCAGCTGCTCGGCGTCGTCCATGATGAATACGCGCTTGACGTACAGCTTGATGCCGCCGCGCTTGTTGCGGTCCCACAGGTCGAACGGGGCGTGCGCCGGCACGTACAGCAGCTGGGTGTATTCGCTGCGGCCCTCGACCCGGTTGTGGGTCAGCGCCAGCGGCGGCTGGAAGTCGTGCGATACGTGCTTGTAGAATTCGTCGTACTGTTCCTGGGTCACGTCGGCCTTGTTGCGGGCCCACAGGGCGCTGGCCTGGTTGACGGTCTCCCACTCGTCCTTGAGCACGGTCTCCTTCTTCTCGGCGTCCCATTCATCCTTCTGCATGCGGATCGGCAGCGAAATGTGGTCGGAGTACTTGCGGATGATCGATTTGAGCTTCCAGCCCGACAGCAGCTCGTCCTCGCCTTCGCGCAGGTGCAGGGTGACGTCGGTGCCGCGCCCGGTCTTTTCGATGCCTTCGACGCTGTAGTCGCCCTCGCCGCCCGATTCCCAGCGCACGCCATCCGACGCCTCCAGGCCCGCGCGGCGGGTCTCGACCGTGATGCGGTCGGCCACGATGAAGCCGGAATAGAAGCCGACGCCGAACTGGCCGATCAGGGCCGCGTCGGCCTGCTGGTCGCCGGACAGCTTGCCGAAGAATTCCTTGGTGCCGCTCTTGGCGATCGTGCCGAGGTGGGAAATGACTTCGTCGCGGCTCATGCCGATGCCGTTGTCGGAGATGGTGATGGTGCGCGCGGCCTTGTCGAAGCTGACCCTGATCTGCAGTTCATGGTCGTTGCCGTACAGGGCGTCGTTGTTGATCGCCTCGAAGCGCAGCTTGTCGGCCGCATCGGAGGCGTTCGAGATCAGCTCGCGCAGGAAGATCTCCTTGTTCGAGTACAGCGAGTGGATCATCAGTTGCAGCAGCTGTTTTACTTCTGCTTGAAAACCAAGGGTTTCTTTTTCGGCAACAGCCATTTTGGTAATCCTCGTTTGTGACGGGTTGAACGGATTGGGGCCACTTGGGGGCGGTCCGGGCAATTTCAAGGCCTGCCCAGCTCCCTTTCGAGGAATGCCCAGGCGCCCGGCTCCTGCATCGCGGCCACGTTCAGCCGCATCCGGGTCGACGGCAGCTGGCTGGGCGAAAACAGGCTGCCCGGGGCCAACAGCAGCCCCTCGGCCATGGCGCGCTCGGCCAGCACACTGGTGTCGATCCCGGCGTCGACCCAGACGAACATGCCGGCCGGCGGCGCCACATCGACCTTCAGGCCCACTTTTTCCATCTGGCGCACGGCCTTGGGGCGCACGCTGTCGAGCCGCGCGCGGATGCGGTCGATGTGCTTGCGGTACAGGCCTTCGGACAGGATCTTGTACACCACCCGCTCGCCGATGTCGCTGGTGGACAGCGTCGCCAGCATCTTGCGGTCGCACAGGCGCTGCGCCCATTCGGGCGAGGTGGCGATGAAGCCGACCCGCAGGTTGGCCGCCATCGACTTGGAAAAGCCGCCCAGGTAGATCACCCGCTGCAGCTGGTCGAGCGCGGCCAGCCGGGTCGCGGGCTGCACCGCGCTGCCGGGGTGCAGGTCGCAGTAGATGTCGTCCTCGACGATCGTGATGCCGTGCTCCTCGGCGATGCGCAGCACCTGGAAGGCCTTGGCCGCCGACAGCGAGGTCGAGCTGGGGTTGTGCAGCACCGAGTTGATCACGAACAGCTTGGGCTGGTGCAGCGCGGCCAGGCTGGCCAGTTGCGCCAGGTCGGGGCCGTCGGCCAGGCGCGGGATGCCGACCACCTTCAGTCCCATGGCCGCGAACGAGCCGAACATCAGGAACCAGGCCGGGTCGTCGACGAAGATGGTGTCGCCTGGGCGGGTGAACTCGCGCGCCACCAGGTCCAGCGCCTGGGTCACGCCGACGGTGGTCACGATCTGCTCGGGGGTGGCGCCGATTTCGAGCTCGGCCAGCTTGCGCTGCAGCTGCTGGCGCAGCGGCAGGAAGCCCTGCGGGGTGCCGTAGGCGGTCAGCAGGTTCGGGTGCTGGCGGCCGATGGCGCGCAGCGCGTTGGCGATGGCGGGACCGTCCAGCCATTCGGACGGCAGCACGCCGGAGCCGGGTGCGCGCTGCAGCGGAGCCTGGCGGAACATGTTCCGGACCAGCCAGACCACGTCGAGCGGGCGGGATTCGAGCGCCGGGTCGGCGGCGGCGGCCCGCGGGGCCGAGCGTTCGCCCGCGTTCAGCGGCGAGCGCTCGCGCACGAAGAAGCCGGCGCCGCGGCGCGACTCGAGATAGCCCTTGGCCACCAGCCGGTCGAAGCTGGCCACCACCGTGAAGCAGGACACCCCATGGGTCGCCGCGAACTGGCGGATCGACGGCATCCGCGCGCCGCTGCGCAGCCGCTTGTCGTCGATCCGCGCGCTGACCGAGCGGACGATCTGGTCGCTGAGCGACTCGCCAGCGCCGCGCGAGAGCAAGGCCATCGGCGGCGCCGGCGCGTGCTGGGCGGCAGCGGCGCTGCGGCTGGATTGGGTCATGGGCGGCCTCCTGGCAAAACGATGGTTGGCCGATTGTACAGGGAGTGTACTGGTGTTGGCGAGACGCCTTTTTAGCGTGCGAATGGTATGCCGCTCATCCCGCTAACATTCTCTTTTTCAATATTCCATTGATCAAAAAACCGCTTGGCTGTACCATAATGAGGACGTGAAAACGTTTTCAAACGGGTCTCTCCCAGGCCGTTTCAAGAAATGGGCAGTCAAGCTGTTGTATTTGATACCGAAACGACATTGTAGTTGAGGTAAAAACCCGTAAATAATGGTAGCGTACAACATCCGCTGTTATAGCTAACCAAAAATAGCGAGCATCGGGTGTTGTTTTATAAAACATACGTACAAAAAAATTGGAGACAGCATTGAAAACGTTCAAGAAGACGGCGATCGCTATGGGCGTCGCGCAAATTGCCTTCATGGCCAGCAGCCCGGTCATGGCCCAGGAGACCAAGGCCGGCGACGCGGTGGTGGTGGTCAGCGGCCAGCGCGCGGCACTGCAATCGGCACAAAAGCTGAAACAAAACGCCGACGAAGTGGTCGACTCGATCGTCGCCGAAGATATCGGCAAACTGCCCGACCGCTCGGTGACCGAGGTCTTGCAGCGTATCGCCGGCGTCACGATGGACCGCAACATGCCTGGCGACCCTAACCGCCAGGCGGTCGAAGGTTCCGGCGTGTCGGTGCGCGGCCTGACCTACGTGCGTTCCGAAGTCAATGGCCGTGACGCGTTCTCGGCCGGTGGCGGCCGCGCGCTCGGCTTCACCGACGTGGCGCCGGAACTGATGGCCGGCGTCGACGTCTACAAGAATCCTTCGGCCGAACAGATCGAAGGCGCTGTCGCCGGCCTGGTGAATCTGCGCACCGCAATGCCGTTCGATTTCAAGGGTTTCAAGGGCTCGGTGGGCATCTCGGAATCCTACTCCACGCTCAACAAGAAGAAAGCCCCGACCGGCACGATCCTGTTGTCGAACCGCTGGGAAACGCCGCTCGGTCAATTCGGCGCGCTGATCGACCTGGCCAAGTCGGAGAGTCCAACCCGCACGGATGCGGTGAGCGTCGATCCGTATTTCCCGCATACCAATTCCCAGAATCCCGCCACCTACGACGCGTCGAAGACCAAATGGATTCCGCTGGGCGTAGGTTACCGTTCGCAAGACTTCGAGCGCATCCGCAAAGGCGACTACGCCGCGTTCCAATGGCGTCCGAACAGGGATCTCACTGCCGCCCTGACCTATTTCAAGACGAATTACAAGGAAGACTTGAGCGAGCACGTGGTGAGCTCCGCCGAAGACAAGTGGTATCAGCAGGTAGCCGGCGCCGACGCGATCTTTGACAGCAATGGCGCGTTCCAGAAAGGGACGATCTCGAACCCGACCTACGGCGGTTCGCCATTCAACAGTTCGCAGCGCATCAACGCGCGCGAATCGGGCACGCGCGACATCGCGCTCAACGTGCAGTGGCGCGTGGCCCCCAACCTGAGCTGGACCAATGACTTCCAGAAAGTCGATTCCACGACCAAAGGTTTCGACGCCGACGTGTCGACCGGCTTCATCCTGCCGAACCAGACGGTCGACATGACGGGCGAGATCCCGAGGATCGGCCTGGGTTCGGCGGCCCACATGGCCAACCCGAACAATTACTACTGGGCGTACACCCAGGAGGCGCTCGACCGGGCCACCGCCAAGCAGAAGGCCTGGAAATCCGACGTCAAGTTCGACTTCGACAATCCGGTGCTGCGCGACATCCGTTTCGGCGTGCGCATGGCCGACCGCGAAGGCGAAAACAACCGTGCCCAGAAATTCTACAACTGGTCGAGCATTACCTTCCCATGGATGGAAGGCTGGCAGATCCCGCACGTTGCCCGCCTGGGCGATCCGCGTTTCTCCGGCGGCACGTCGCTGTATCAGATTCCTAATTTCTTCGACGGCAAGGTGGACGTCCCGCCAATGCTGTTCGCCAGCGAGGCGACGGTACGCGGCTTCCCGGACGAGTGGACCAAGATCCACGACTACCACACGGTCCTGTGCGCCGAGCAGGCGGCCGCCCAAGGCTGGGGCAGCTGCGACAAATGGAAACCCGCGACCTTCGACACGCCTGCGGCACGCAACGCGCAGACCGAGAAAACCCGCGCCGCCTACGCCCAGCTGCGCTTCGGCTTCGACGACCTGAAGTACCCGGTCGACGGCAACATCGGCTTGCGTTATGTGAAGACCAGCGGCACCGGCAACGGCTACGTGTCGTTCACGCCGCCGCCGACGACCGAAATCCCGGCCGGTGCGGTCGTGACCGGGCAGGAAAAGCTGATCAACATCGCCGCCTTCGCCGACCCGCTGTCTTTCACCAACTCCTACGATAACTGGTTGCCGAGCCTGAACCTGCGCATGAAGTACGACGACAAGCTGCAGTTCCGCTTCGCCATGGCGAAATCGATGGCGCGTCCTGACTTCAACCAGCTGCAGGCCCAGACCACGCTGAACGCGACCAACCTGCAGACGACGATCAAGGATGCTGACGGCAAGACGATCGGCGTGCAGTTCAATGGCACCAGCCTGACAGGCAACAGCGACGGCAACCCCTTGCTCAAGCCGACCACCTCCACCAACGTCGACCTGACCGCGGAATGGTACTTCGCCGCGGCCGGGTCGCTGACGTTCTCGGCGTTCAACAAGGACATCAAGGACATCGTCATCACGCAGAGCTACGCCAAGACGGTCAACGACAAGAGCGGCAAGCCGCAGACCTTCGTCATCACCGGGCCGACCAACGGCGCCAAGGGCTTTGCCCGCGGCTTCGAAATCGCCCACCAGCAGTATTATGATTTCGTACCCGAGTGGCTCAAGGGGATCGGCACGCAGGCAAGCTGGACCTACGTGTCGAGCGAGCGCACGCTGAAAAACCCGGTGGCCGAGGCATGGTGTGTCGGCAACGATGCGGCGTCGAACTTCAACCTGTCGATCAACGGCTGCGATACCGATGCACGCCCATTCGGCAAAACGCCACTGCAGGGTTTGTCGAAGAACACGATCAACTTCGCGGTCATGTACGAAAAGCACGGACTGTCGACCCGGCTGGCGTACAACTGGCGCTCGCGCTACCTGGTTGCCGTCAACACCTGGGGTAGCCGCGGGAACAACGGCCTGAACACCAATCCCGCTTCGCCCTCCTTCCTGATTCCGACGACCAACAACGACCAGGCATTCGGCCTGCCGCTGTGGCAAGACGCGTACGGCCAACTCGATGGTTCGATCTTCTACGACTTCACGCCGAAGCTGCGCATCGGCCTGGAAGCGCAGAATCTGAACAACGCCAAGACGCGTCAGATCATGCAGCAACACGCCGGCATGTTCACCCGCCAGCTGTTCATGAGCGGTCCGCGCTACGTCATCCAGGCGCAATATTCATTCTAGGCAGGCTTCGGCCTCGCCCGAATGAACGGCGCCGCAATCAATGCGGCGCACCCAGACAAGCCAACCTCGCGGGGTTGGCTTTTCTTCGTGGCATGCTGTCGATTGCGGCGGCGGCCTGCCCTCACTACACTATTGCAGACCAGCACTTATAACAGGAGACAACATGCACCCGAATCGCATTCGCAAGATCGTCATCGTCGGCGGCGGCACCGCCGGCTGGATGGCGGCCGCGCCGCTGGCCTTGCACCTGGGGGCGCATTGCGAGATCGTGCTGGTCGAGTCGCCCGAGATCGGCACCATCGGCGTCGGCGAAGCCACGCTGCCGACCATCCGCGCCTATAACGCCAGTCTCGGGCTCGATCCGGTCGACTTCGTGAAGAAGACCCAGGCCAGCTTCAAGCTCGGCATCGAGTTCAAGGACTGGGGGCACACCGGCAACCGGTTCTTCCACGGTTTCTGCGATTACGGTCCGCCCCTCGATGGCCACGCGCCGCACTTGTACTGGATGCGCCTGGCGCAAAGTTTCAACAACATGCCGGCGCTGGAAAATTGGGCGATGGCTGCCGTCATGGCGCGCCAAGGCAAGTTCACCGAGCCGCGCCAGGACGGCAACATGGTCGAACGCGCCTTCAGCTATGGCTACCACTTCGACGCCGGCCTGTATGCCGCCTACCTGCGCGACTACGCCATCGCGCGCGGCGCCCAGCGCGTGCAAGGCACGGTCATTCAGGTCGAGCAGCATCCCGAGAGCGGTTTCGTCACCGCGCTGATGCTGGGCGACGGGCGCCGCATCGAGGGCGATTTGTTCATCGACTGCTCGGGCTTCCGCGGCCTGTTGATCGAGGGCGCCCTGAAGGCCGGGTATGAGGACTGGAGCCATTACCTGCCCTGCGACAGCGCGCTCGCGGTGCCGTGCGCGAAGGCGCGCACGTTGACGCCCTACACGACCTCGACGGCCAAGCCGGCCGGCTGGATGTGGCGCATCCCGCTGCAGCACCGCACCGGCAATGGCCACGTCTACAGCAGTCATTTCATGAGCGACGCGGCGGCGCGCCAGACCCTGCTCGACGGCCTGGACGGGCGCGCCCTGGACGAGCCGCGCCAGCTGCGCTTTACCACCGGACGGCGGCGCAAGTCCTGGGACAAGAACGTGGTGGCGATCGGGCTGTCGGCCGGGTTCGTCGAGCCGCTCGAATCGACCAGTATCGCCTTGATCGAAGTGGCGGTCGCCAAACTGATCGAGAATTTTCCCGACCGTAGCTTCGATCCGGCGCTCGCGAGCAGGTTCAACCAGCACCTGGCCAAGCGCTACGAATCGGTACGCGACTTCATCGTCCTGCATTACAAGGTGACGCGGCGCGACGATTCGGCGTTCTGGCGCTACTGCGCCAACATGGACATCCCGCACGCTCTGCGCCACCAGCTCGAGCTGTTCGGCGAACGCGGGGAAACCGCCATCACCGATCCGGACGGCTTCCAGGAGCCGTCGTTCGTGGCCATGCTGATGGGATTGGGAATGCATCCCAAAGGCTACGACCCGGCGATCGATGCGATCGATCTGCGCGAAGTGCACGGCCATTTCGCCGGGCTACGCGACATGATCGATGCCGCGGTGGCGCGCATGCCCGAACAGGGCGACTTCATTGCCGGGACCTGCGCCGCGCCGCCCGTGCCCGGGCTGGCGGTCTGATGCGCGGCCACGGCATCGCTTGGCGATTGTATTGCCCATATCACCATTACAGTATCTCAATTTAGTTGGTCAAGTGTACTTGCACTGTACTGGTTTTCTGCCATAGGATACAGCTAACACGCCGAATCCGAAACGCAAGACAACTGAAAGCCCGCGATGCACCTGCCCACCCTCGCCGAACTCGATGCCGCCGCCATGTACGCCGCGATGCCGCCCACGCCCCAGCACCCGTCGCTGCGGGCCAGGCCCGCGCCGCTGGAGGAGGACTGCCATGCATGAGACCCTTCGCACCACCGTCCCGGCGCGGCCCGCGCTGCCGGAGGAAGCCAGCGGCATGCTGCTCGGCCTGGCCGGCGTGGCGATTTTCAGCCTGACCCTGCCATTCACGCGGATGGCGGTGGCGGAGCTGCCCCCCGCTTTCGTCGCGCTCGGCCGCGCGCTGGTCGCGGCCGCGCTCGCCGGTGGCTGGCTGCTGGCGCGCCGCGTGCCGCTGCCGCCGCGCCAGGCGCTGCCCCAGCTGGCGCTGGTGGCGGGCGGCTGCGTCATCGGCTTCCCGTGGCTGACCTCGATCGCGCTGCAATCGCTGCCGGCCTCGCATGGCGCGGTGCTGATCGGCATCCTGCCGCTGGCCACCGCGCTGGCCTCGGCCCTGCGCGGCCATGACCGCCCGTCCGCCGGCTTCTGGCTGATGGCCGTGCTGGGCTCGGCCATCGTGGTCGGCTTCGCGCTGCGCCAGGGCGGCGGCAGTTTCCACCTGGCCGACCTGCTGATGTTCGGCGCGGTCGTGCTGGCGGCGATCGGCTATGCCGAAGGCGGCCGCCTGTCGAAAACCATGGGCGGCCAGCAAGTGATCTGCTGGGCGCTGGTGCTGTCGGCGCCGCTGCTGGCGCCGCTGGTGCTGTGGCTGAGTTGGCCGCAGCTGGGCGCGATCGCCGCGGCCGGCACCAGGGCCTGGGCCGGCTTCGCCTATGTCTCCGTGTTCTCGATGTTCATCGGCTTTTTCTTCTGGTACGGCGGCATGGCGCGCGGCGGCGTCGCCCGCGTCGGCCAGGTGCAGCTGGTGCAGCCCTTCCTGTCGCTGTTCGGCGCCGCGCTGCTGCTCGGCGAGCCGCTGACGCTGCTGAACGGCGCGTTCGCGCTGGCCGTCATCGTGGTCGTCGCGCTGGGCCGGAAGATGCCGGTCAGCACTGCGGCCCGGTCCTAAATCGATGGGCAGGAGTTGCTGCCCGACGTACAATACTGGCTTCATTGTTCGAATACTGGAAATACGATGTCCGTCTACGAAAAACTCAAGGCTCTCGATATCACGCTCAAGTCGCCGGCCGCACCGGTCGCCGCCTATGTGATGTACGTGCAAACCGGCAACCTGATCTTCATTTCCGGCCACATCGCGAAAAACGCGGACGGCACGGTCAATGCGGGCCAGCTGGGCAAGGACAAGACGACCGAGGAAGGCAAGGCCGCCGCGCGCGCGATCGCCATCGACCTGGTCGGCACGCTGCAGGCCGCCTGCGACGGCGACCTGAGCAAGGTCAAGCGCATCGTCAAACTGATGAGCCTGGTTAATTCGACCCCGGACTACACCGAACAGCACCTGGTCACCAACGGCTGCTCCGAGCTGCTGGCCGAACTGTTCGGCGACGCCGGCAAGCACGCCCGCTCCGCCTTCGGCGTGGCCCAGTGCCCGCTCGGCGCCTGCGTCGAAATCGACATGATCGTAGAAGTTGCTTAGTTGTTAAACTTTCAGGCCGGTGCCTACCCGGCGCCGTCCTTCTTGAGCCGCCACAAGCGTGCTTTATAATGAACGGCCCGTATCAGCCGCGGCCTTTACCTCTGTGAGACCAGCATGAAAATTGAAAATCCAAACCCGATCCAGTGGCGTTTTTCGGAGCGCGCACAACAGCTGCAAAGCTCGTTCATCCGCGAAATCCTGAAGATCACCCAGCGTCCCGAGATCATCTCGTTCGCCGGCGGCCTGCCATCGCCGGCCACCTTCCCGGTCGAGCACATGAAGGCCGCCTTCGACAAGGTACTGTCCGAGAGCGGCAAGGTCGCGCTGCAGTACGGTCCGACCGACGGCTACGCGCCGCTGCGCGAATGGATTGCCAATTCCCTGTCGGCCCCGAACTGCAAGATCGCGCCGGAACAGGTGCTGATGACTTCCGGCTCGCAGCAGGCGCTGGACCTGCTGGGCAAGGTGCTGATCGACGAGGGTTCGCGCGTGCTGGTCGAAACCCCGAGCTACCTGGGCGCGCTGCAGGCGTTCTCGGTGTACCGCCCTGAATTCGTGTCGGTCGCCACCGACGACCACGGCCTGGTGCCGTCGTCGATCCTCCCGGTGGCCGAAGGCGCGCGCATGCTGTACGCGCTGCCGAACTTCCAGAACCCGACCGGCCGCAGCCTGTCCGTCGAGCGCCGCCTGGAACTGGTCGAAACCTGCGCCCGCCTCGGCCTGCCGCTGATCGAGGACGATCCCTACGGCGCGCTGAGCTACAAGGGCGAACCGTCGCCCAAGATGCTGAACATGAACCCGGACGGCGTCATCTACATGGGCTCGTTCTCGAAGGTGCTGACCCCGGGCATCCGGCTCGGCTACGTGGTCGCGCCGCTGCCGCTGGTGCGCCGCCTCGAGCTGGCCAAGCAGGCGGCCGACCTGCACACCGCGCAGCTGACCCAGATGGTGGTGCACGAAGTGGTCAAGGATGGCTTCCTCGAGCAGCACATCCCGAGCATCCGCACGCTGTACGCGAGCCAGTGCCAGGCGATGCTGGACGCGATCGCCGAGTTCTTCCCGGCCGGCGTGCACTACACCCGTCCTGAAGGCGGCATGTTCATCTGGGTCACCCTGCCCAAGCACATCGACGCGATGAAGCTGCTGGACCAGGCGATCGCCGCCAAGGTGGCCTTCGTGCCGGGCGCGCCGTTCTACGCCAACGAGCCGGAGACCAACACCTTCCGCCTGTCCTTCGTGACGGTGCCGCCGGAGCGCATCCGCGAAGGCGTGGCGATCCTGGGCAAGCTGATCGCGGCGCTGATGTAAGCCACTGATACACCGCTGCACTTTCCATCCGGGTAAGGGTGGGTGAGCGCAGCGCTACCCACCATCGGCCGTCGATGACGCGTGGTGGGTAGCGCTCCGCTCGCCCACCCTACTTTTTCGCCTGGATTTTGCGGCAATGCAGCAAATTCACAACGTTTTATTTCTAGCGAGTAACTATCATTATGTTTCCAGTAAATATTTAACGAAAATCTCGCCAAAACTCACACAATAACAGATAAATAATATACAATTCCGTGTAGAAATATTAATTGTCTCAGAAAAACATCTTTGAGGCAGCGCTCTTTTACACGGCTGTCGACTAGCAGCCACCAATTCAGGGGTTTGCCATGTTCGATACCGCCACGACGGATCTTGTCCGTCAACCTACAACCACCCAGGCCGCAGCGCCTGCCATTCCGCCGATGGACATGGCCGACCTGCTGGTCGCCTATCTCGAACAGATGGGCGTCGAGTATGTCTTCGGCGTGCCGGGCGGCGCGATCGAACCCCTGTACAACGCCCTGGCGCGCAGTGAACGGCGCGGCGGCATCCGCCACATCCTGGCCCGCCACGAAGCGGGCGCCGCCTTCATGGCCGACGGCTATGCCCGCGAAACGGGCAAGATCGGGGTCTGCATCTCGACCTCCGGCCCCGGCGCCACCAACCTGATCACCGGCGTGGCCACCGCCTACGACAACAATATCCCGCTGCTGGTCATCACCGGCCAGCCAGCCCTGCCCTCGTTCGGCAAGCACCCCTTGCAGGAATCGGCCTGCACCGGCATCAATGTGCTGGGCATGTTCCGCCACTGCACCCGCTACAACTCGCTGGTGTCGCACTCCGAGCAGTTCGAAACCAAGCTGATCGCGGCGCTGCAGCGCGCCACCCGCACCCCGCGCGGCCCGGTGCACCTGACGGTGCCGGTCGACGTGTTCCGCCAGCCGGCCGGCGTCACCGCCCCCTCGTACGACCTGCAGGCGCTGCTGCGCCCGTCGTCGCTGGTCGACGACGACGCGGTCGACCAACTGCGCGCCATGCTGGCCGAGGCGCGCAAGGTGGTGCTGCTGATCGGCGGCTGGAGCTTCGAGGGCATCGATTCGATCCTGCAGTTCGCCGCCCTGAAGGGCGCGACCTTCGTCACCACGCCCGACGGCAAGGGCCTGGTCAGCCCCCAGCATCCGCTGTTCCGCGGCGTGTTCGGCTTCGGCGGCCACGCCGCGGCCGAAGCGGCCCTGCGCGATCCCTCGGTCGACCTGATCCTCGCGGTCGGCGCCTCGATGGGCGAATGGAACACCGGCGGCTGGAGCGACAGCCTGCTCAACGAGCGCCTGGTCCACATCGACGAATCGGAAGACCATCTGGCGCGTACGCCGATGGCGCGCTTCCACATGCGCGGTTCGATCCGCTCGATCTTCAACCGCCTGGTCGAACGCGTGCACGCCGCCGACAGCGGCATCGTGCAGCGCCGCGCCGAGCGCGAAGCGGCAGCCGCGCCATGGGTGCCGGACTCGATCCTGGCCGCGCCTGCCGCCTACGAAAGCGACGCCGCCCCGATCAAGCCGCAGCGCCTGATGCGCGAGCTGTCGAACATGTTCCCGCCGACCACGCGCTACCTGGCCGACACCGGCAACAGCGTGGCCTGGGCCACCCATTACCTGCAGCCGTCCGATCGCCGCATGGGCGAACGGCGCCTCGGCGGCGGCGAGCGCAAGCGCGTGCCGGGCCAGCGCCAGACTTGCGGCGGCTGGCTGCGGGTGACGATGAACTTCGCGGCGATGGGCTGGGCCATCGGCGGCGCGATCGGCACCGCCGCCGCCAACCCCGCGGCCCCGGTGGTGTGCATCACCGGCGACGGCAGCGTGCTGATGAACGGCCAGGAAATCTCGGTGGCCGTGGCCGAACAGCTGACCGTGGTGTTCGTGGTCCTCAACGACAGCGCGCTCGGCATGGTCAAGCACGGCCAGCGCCTGGCCAAGGCCGAGCAGGTCGGCTGCATGATGCCGCCGACCGACTTCGCCATGCTCGGCCGCGCGCTGGGCGCGCGCTCCTTCGTCATCAACTCGCCGGCCGACATGCAGGCGCTGGACGTCAACGCCATGATCAGCCACCCCGGCCCGACCGTGCTGGACGTGCGCATCGATCCGGACGAAGTGCCGCCGATGAGCAGCCGGATGCGGGTACTGGTCGACGGAATTTAAACAGGACACCACCATGAACCAACAAGACAATCCAAACCTGATCCACACCCGCATCTGGCGCGAGACGCCGGAGGCGAACGACGCCTTCGCCACCCGCAGCGCGCACTGCCACGGCTACGACGTGTACGGCGCCATGCTGGGCCATGCCAGCTATACCGACATGGTGTACCTGATGCTGCGCGGCGAAGCGCCCGATACGCGCCAGGCGCGCCTGTTCGAGGCGGCCGCGGTGGCGCTGGCCAACCCCGGCCCGCGCGACCCGTCGGTGCACGCCGCCATGTGCGGCGGCGTGTGCGGCTCCACCGCCGCCGCCACCCTGGTCGCCGCGCTGTCGGTGGGCGCCGGCGGCTCCGGCGGCGCGCGCGAAGTGCTGCGCGCGATACAGGACTGGGAGCACTGCGGCGCCGACCTCGAGGCCTGGCGCGCGCGCCTGGCCGCACCGCAGGACGAAGGCGTGTCGATCTGGCCGGCGCCGGAGCATGCGGCCGGCTACGCCCCGCACGGCGTGGCCGCCGCCGGCATCGTGACGGCAGCGCTGGACGCGCTGGCCGCCTTCGACGACGGCCCCTGCCTGCCCTTCCTGCAGCGCGAACGGGGCGCGCTGGAAGCGGCCGCCGGCCATCCGCTGGCGATGACCGGCGTGGCCGCCTGCGCGCTGCACGCGCTGGGCTTCACGGCGGAACAGGGCGAGATGCTGTTCCTGCTGCTGCGCCTGCCCGGCGCCGCCGCCCACGCGCTCGAGCAGCGCGCCTACGGTTTCCGCAAATTCCCTTTCTACACGGTCGAACTGACCGACGATCCGCGCGCCGCGCACAAGGAGGCAGCATGAACGGTCCCGCACTGCTGGAACAGCACGTCGGCCATCTCGACAGCCGCATGGGCGCCTTTTACGCCGGCAGCCACGCGGTCTTCCGCGGCCATGACCTGCACGCCGACCTGGGCAAGATGGACTGGGTCGAGCTATTCTTGTTCGGCATTACCGGGCGCAAGTTCACGCCGCAGCAAGTCGAACTGCTGCACGGCATCCTGGTCTATACAAGCTACCCCGATGCGCGCCTGTGGAACAACCGGGTGGCGGCGCTGGCCGGCTCCAGCCGCAGCACCCCGGCTTTGGGCATCTCGGCCGCGCTGGCGGTGTCCGAGGCCGGCATCTACGGCGGCCAGCCGGGCGTGCGCGCGATCGACTTTTTCCTGCGTGCCAAACCCTTCCTCGACCAGGGCGGCACCCTGCCCGAGCTGGTCAAGCGCGAAGGCAAGGTCTACGGCTTCGGCCGGCCGACGCCGGAAACCAGGGATGAACGCCTGCCATGGCTGCTGGCGCTGGCGCGCCGCCTCGGCCTGGGCGACGGCCCGCACCTGAAGATCGCGCTCGAGGTCGAGACCCTGCTGCGCGCAAAACGCGCCGACCTGCGCATGAACTACGCGGCCATGACCTCGGCCCTGTGCGCCGACATGGGCTTCACGATCGCCGAATTCCACATGTTCCGGGTGCCGCTGTTCATGGCCGGCATGCCGCAAGGCTATATCGAGGCGCGCGAACGGCCGCAAGCGACCCTGTTCCCGGTGCCCTGCCGTGACATTCGTTACGAAGGCAAGGCCGCACGTGCCTGGCCGGCGCGCTTAGTGTGAAAATGTAACATCACGCGTTTGCCGGTTGTCACACCGCTACCGCGTATAGTATGGTTACGTCAAAGCAAGGCGTGCGCTTGGCAAGGCGCGCGCCCGCGACGATCAATCAGGGGACTTTTTAGTGACATTTCCACGCGTGTTTCCCCTCAGCCTGGCCCTGGTGCTGGTGCTGCAGGCCCACGGCGCCAGCGCCCAACAGGCCTCCGATGAAGACGAGCTGGCCCTGGTCTATGGCGACCAGCGCAGCGTATCGATCGCCACCGGCAGCACGCAGACGCTGCGCCGGGCGCCGGCAGTGGCCACCGTCATCACCGCGGCCGACATCGCCGCCAGCGGCGCCACCGACCTCGACCAGGTGCTCGAATCCGTTCCCGGCCTGCACGTGAACCGCGGCGCCGGCCAGTATGCGCCGCTGTACGTGGTGCGCGGCATCGTCAGCCAGTTCACGCCCCAGTTGCTGGTGCTGCAGAACGGCATCCCGATGACCACCCTCTTCCAGGGCAACAAGGGCAACCTGTGGGGCGGCTATCCGGTCGAGCACATCGCGCGCATCGAAGTCATCCGCGGCCCGGGATCGGCCCTGTACGGCGCCGACGCCTATTCGGGCGTCGTCAACATCATCACCAAGACTGGCGCCGACGCGCCGGGCGCCGAAATCGGCGCCCGCGCGGGCAGCTTCAAGACGCGCGACGGCTGGCTCCAGTACGGCGGCAAGCTCGGCGCAGTGGACCTGTCCGCCTACCTGCGGGCTGGCCATACCGACGGCATCCGCCGCATTGTCGAAAAGGATGCGCAGAGCCGCAACGACACGCTTTTCGGCACCCAGGCCAGCCTGGCGCCGGGGCCGGTCAACACGATGGCCGACTCGATCGACGCGAACCTCGACCTGTCCTATGGCAAATGGCGCCTGCGCGGCGGGCTGAAGCTGCGCGACAAGCTCGGCACCGGCGCCGGCATCGCCTCGGCGCTCGACCCCGTGGGCCGCTCCAAGAGCGAGCGCATCACGGCCGACCTGTCGTGGACCGACCTGCAGCTGAGCCAGGACTGGGGCGCCGGCGTACTGCTGTCGAGCCTGCGCTACGTGCAGCTGACGCCCGTCGATTACCAGTTGCTGCCGCCCGGCACCACCTTCCCAACGGGCATCTTCCCGACCGGGATGACCGGCGGACCGGACACTTGGGAACAGCAGGTGCGCCTGTCCGGCTTTGTCAGCTATTCGGGCTGGCGCGGCCACCACATCCGCGCCGGCCTCGGCCACGATGACCTGGACCTGTACCGGACCCGCGAGACGCGCAACCTGAACTACACCGCCGGCGGCACGCCGATCCCGCTGCCGCAAAGCGTCGATTTTACCAACACCAATCCCTTCCTGTTCCCGCAGCGGCGCCGCAACGACTATGTGTACCTGCAGGACGAATGGCTGGTCGCGCCCGACTGGACCGTCACGGCAGGCGTGCGCCACGACAGCTATTCGGACTTCGGCGGCACCACCAACCCGCGCCTGGCGCTGGTATGGGATGCGTCGCTGGACCTGACCGCCAAGCTGCTCTACGGCCGCGCTTTCCGCGCGCCGGCCTTCGTCGAAAGCTACGGCATCGCCAATCCTGTGGTGCTGGGCAACCACGACCTGAAGCCGGAAACCAACAGCACGCTCGAATCCGTGTTCGCCTGGCAGGCGCGCGCCGACACCCAGCTCACGCTGACCCTGTTCCGCTACCAGATGCACGACATCATCCGCACCGTGCCGAACGCGGTCGCGGGCACCGGCGCCACCTACCGCAACGCCGGCGACCAGTCCGGCCACGGCGCCGAGTTCGAAGCAATCTATACGGTCAGCCGCGAGCTGCGCATCGCCGGCAACTACAGCCTGCAGCACTCGATCGACAAGACCAGCGAAAAGGATGCAGGCTACGCCCCGCGCCACCACGCCTACGTGCATGCCGACTACACCTTCGCCAGCGGTGTCCAGCTGGGCGCCCAGCTCAATCGCGTGGCCGGACGCAAGCGCACCTTCAACGACTTGCGCAAGCCGATCGCGGACTACACCACGGTCGACCTGAGCCTGCGCACCAGCCGGCCACGGGGCAACTGGGACTTCAGCGCCACGGTGTTCAACCTGTTCGGCGCCGACGTGCGCGAGCCGAGCCTGGCGCCCGGCCTGCAAATCCCGTTCGACCTGCCGATGGCGCGACGCGCGTTCTCGGTCCAGGCCAGCTACCGGCTGTAAGCGCGAGAGCGTTCCTTGAACACTCCCGGAACGCTCGCGCTCTGCCTGGTCTTGCTGCAGCTGGCACAGGGCGCCGCCGCCAGCGGCCCGGCCGACGAGGAGGACGAACTGGCCCTGGTCTACGGCCCGTCCAGCATCAGCATCGCCACCGGCAGCACGCAGTCGCTGCGGCGCGCGCCGGCCGTCGCCTCGGTCGTCACGGCCAAGGACATCGCGGCGATGGGCGCGACCGACCTTGACCATGTGATCGAATCGATCGCCGGCCTGCACGTGAACCGCAGCGCCAACCAGTATTCACCGCTGTATATCGCGCGCGGCATCTTCAGCCAGTTCGCCCCGCAGTTGCTGATCCTGCAGAACGGCATCCCGGTCACTTCCATCTACCTGAGCAACAAGGGCAACCTGTGGGCCGGCTACCCGGTCGAGCACATCGCGCGCATCGAAGTGATCCGCGGCCCCGGCTCGGCGCTGTACGGGTCGGACGCGTTCTCGGGCGTGATCAACATCATCACCAAGAACGCCGCCGACACGCCGGGCACCGAGGTCGGTGTGCGGGCCGGCAGCTTCGGCACCCGCGACAGCTGGGTCCAGCACGGCGGCAAATGGGGCACCGCCGACATCGCCGCCTACCTGCGCGTGGGGACCACCGACGGCCACCGCGCGATCATCGAGGCCGACGCCCAGACCCGCAACGACAGCTTGTTCGGCAGCCGCGCCAGCCTGGCCGGCGGGCCGGTCAACCTCGGCGCCGACGCGGTCGACGCCAACCTCGACATCGGCCTGGACAAATGGCGCCTGCGCGCCGGCTACAAGCTGCGCGACGACCTGGGCAGCGGCGCCGGCGTCGCCTCCGCCCTCGACCCGGTGGGCCGCGGCCGCACCGTGCGCCTGACCACCGACCTGTCGTGGACCGATCCGCAGGTCGGGCGCGACTGGAGCATGGGCGCCTCACTGAGCACCCAGTACTACAGCCAGCAGACGCCGGTCGACTACCAGCTGCTGCCGCCCGGCGCGCGCTTCCCGACCGGCACCTTCCCCAACGGGATGATCGGCGGCCCCGATTTCGACGAGCAGCTGGTGCGCTTGTCGGCCTACGCCGGCTATGCGGGATTCAATGGGCACCATCTGCGCGCCGGTGTCGGCCACGAGGACCTGCATCTGTACCGGACAGGCGAGACGCGCAATTTCACCTATGCGCCGAACGGCTTGCCGATTCCGCAGCCAGCCGTGACCGACTATACCTACAGCGATCCCTTCCTGTACCCGGCGCGGCGCAAGATCGATTACTTGTACCTGCAGGATGAATGGACGTTCGCGCCCGACTGGGCGCTGACGGCCGGCGTGCGCCACGACCGCTACTCCGATTTCGGCGGCACCACCAATCCGCGCGTCGCGCTGGTGTGGGACGCCTCGCTCGACCTGACCGCCAAGCTGCTGTACGGGCGCGCCTTCCGCGCCCCGGCCATCCTCGAGAACCATGGCCGTGCGAACCCGGTCGCGCGCGGCAACCCGAACCTGCGGCCGGAGACCAACAACACGCTCGAAGCCGTGCTGTCGTGGCAGGCGCGGGACGATACGCACCTGAACCTGACCGTCTACCGCTACGGCATGACCAACATCATCCGCGCGGTGCCCAACGCGGTGGCGGGCACCGGTTCGACCTACAGCAACACCGGCGACCAGAACGGCCACGGGCTTGAGTTCGAGGCCAGCCATGCGGCGGGGCGCGACGTGCGGGCGGTGGCCAACTACAGCTGGCAGCGTTCGACCGACAAGGCCAGCGGGCAGGATGCCGGCTATGCGCCGCACCACCATTTGTACACGCGGGCCGACTGGGTGTTCGACGATGCGCTGATGGCCAGCGCGCAGCTGAACTGGGTGGCCGGCCGCGAGCGCCCGCCGGGCGACTTGCGCAAGCCGATCGCCGACTACAAGACGGTCGACCTGATCGTGCGCACGACGCGCAAGCGCGGGCCGTGGGGCTTCTCGGCGAGCATCCGCAACGTGTTCGGCGCCGACGCGCGCGAACCGAGCCAGGGGCCGGGGCTGCAGCTCCCCAGGGACTTGCCGCTGGCGCCGCGCTCGTTCAGTGTGCAGGCGACGTATCAGCTTTAAGCAGGGACTACGCAACTGGCGTAGGGTGGGTGAGCCGGAGGCGCTACCCACCACGCACAGTGTTGGCTGCGCTTGGTGGGTAGCGCCTCCGGCTCACCCACCCTACCCTGTCTCCAGGTTCCGGATCAAAACTGCTTCGGATATCCGGTAATCTCCGCAATCTCGCGGTACATCGGCTGCAGCTGCCGGTACATCTTGCGGTACACCTGCCGGTACAGCCGGTCATACATCGCATGGTGCCGCGCGTCCGGCTCGAACACGCGGCCGATGCGCGTCATCTTCGCGACCGCGCTCGAAAAATCCGGATACAGGCCCAGCCCCACCGCCGCGTCGATCGCCGCCCCCAGGCCCGAGGTCTCGTACACATGCGGGCGCGAGGTCGGCAAGCCGAAGATGTCGGCCGTCAGCTGCATCGCGGCGTCGCTCTGCGAGCCCCCGCCAGACACCCGCAGTTCGGTGATCGCCACGCCGCTGCGCTTTTCGATCCGCTCCTTGCCCTCGCGCAGCGCATACGCCAGCCCTTCGAGGATCGCGCGGTAGACATGGGCGCGCGTGTGCACGTCGCCAAAGCCGATGATCGCGCCCTTCGCCTCCGGTCCCGGCACCTTGATGCCGGGGCTCCAGTACGGCTGCAGCATCAAGCCCATCGACCCCGGCGGCACGCTGCGCACCAGTTCATCGAACAGCTGCTCCGGCGCCACGTCCTCTTCCAGCGCGCGCGCCTTTTCATGGTGGCCGAACTGCTCCTTGAACCAGTTGACCATCCAGTAGCCGCGGAAGATCTGCACCTCGGTGCTGTAGGCATGCGGGATCGCCGCCGGATACGGCGGGATGAACGGCGTGACCTCGACGTAGCGGGCGCTGGTGGTGTTGATGGTGGCCGTGGTGCCGTAGCTCAGGCAGCCGATGTGCGGCGCTTCGCAGCCGGCGCCGATCACTTCGCAGGCCTTGTCGGCGGCCGCCGCCAGCAGCGGGGTGCCGGCCGGGATGCCGGTCAGCGCCGCCACGTCGGGGCCGATGGCGCCGATCACCGACCCGGGTGGCAGCAGCTCGGGCAGCATCGACGGCTTGACCGCCAGCGCCTGCCATTTCCAGTCGCGCTTGCCGGCCCACCTCTGCCGCTTGTAGTCGAACGGGACGTAGGCGACCTGGGAGCCGGTCGAATCGGCGAAGCGCCCGCACAGGCGGTAGTTCAGGTAGCCCGACAGCAGCAGGAACTTGTCGGTGCGCGCCCAGATGTCCGGCTGGTGCGCCTTGATCCAGTTGATCTCGGCCTCGCCGCGGAAGAAATCGATGGTGCCGCCGACGCCGGCCAGCTTGAAGGCCGCGCCCCACCAGCGGCTCATCGGCGGCACGGTGTCGGTACGGCGCTGGTCGAGCCAGGTGATGGCCGGGCGCAGCGGCTTGCCGTCCTTGTCCAGGTTGATGACGGTGCCGCGCTGGGTCGTCACCGCCATCCCCTGCACCAGCGCGGGATCGGCGCCCGGCTGGTCCCACAGCCGCTTGCAGGCCGTGACCACCGCCTGCCAGTAGCCTTCGGCGTCGTGCTCGGCCCAGCCGGGATGGACCGAAAAATACGCATCGAGGTAGACCTGCGACCTGGCCACGATATTGCCGTCCAGGTCGAACAGGATCGCGCGCACGCTTTGCGTGCCGTTGTCGATGGCGAGGATGGTCTTGGCTGGCATGATGATGGATTCTTTCGTTCGATTGTCCGAATTCGCAGCGCCCCGCAATTCGCACTCTCACCAACGTCGTTCCTGCGAAGGCAGGAACCCATGGCGCCTTTGCTACGCTACGATGTAACTCTGACCAGCGGTGCTATGGGTTCCTGCCTTCGCAGGAACGACGTCGGATAGTTCCACGCCTGGCGGTACGATAGCTACTCCGGCAGGCTATAGTGGGCATCCCATAATGCCAGATACGCATGCCAGCTGGTATCCCAGCGCTCGTCGCCCCAGCCAAGTTCGCCCTGGCAGATCGCGCGGATGCGGGCCAGGTGCGCCTCGCCGCCGCGCCGCAGCAGCAGGCCAAGGCGGGTGCGGCGCAGCAGCAGGTCTTCCAGGTGCTGCACCGCCTCGCAGCGCGCCGCCCAGCGCAGCTCGGCCCACAGCGTTTCGGTGCCGGCGACCAGCGCCAGCTCGCCCGGCCCGGCCGCGTCCAGCAAGGCCTGGGCATGCGCGCCATAGCGCCCTTCGAGGCGGGCGCGCTGTGCGCGCGCCAGCCCCGGCGGCGCACGCAGCGGCGCGCAGCGCGCGCCGAACACCGGCGCCGGGTCGAGTCCGGCGTGCCAGCCGGGCAGCAGCGGCTGCGCGTGGCGCAGCGCGTCGAGCGCGATGACGCGGAATGTCGTCAGCTTGCCGCCGGTGACCGTCAGCATGCCCTGCTCGATCCATACGGCGTGGTCGCGCCCCTCCTTCGACGGATCGGCCTGGCCGCTGTCGATCACCGGGCGCACGCCGGCATAGGTGGCCAGCACGTCGCTCTCCGTCAGCGCCAGCTGCGGGAACTGCGCCTGCAGCGCCTCCATCAGGTAATCGAGTTCGGCGCGCGTGATCGCCGCCTCCTGCGCCAGGCCGCCGCCGTGGTCGACGTCGGTGGTGCCGACCAGGGTCGCGCCCTCCCACGGATAGGCGAATACCGGGCGCCCGTCGCGCGGGTGCATCAGGCTGATCGCCTGCGCCAGCGGCAGGCGCCAGGCCGCCAGCACCAGGTGGCTGCCGCGCAGCGGGCGCAGCTTCCTTGCCCCGCCGGCCTGGCTGCGCAGGCCGTCGGCCCAGGCGCCGGTGGCGTTGACCACCAGCCGCGCCCGCACCTCGTGCAGGCCGCCGGCCACGCCGTCGAGCAGGCGCGCGCCGCAGATCCGTTCGCCGTCGCGCAGCAGCGCCGCCGCCCCCATGTAGTTGAGCACCGCCGCACCATGCGCCTGCGCTTCCTGCAGCACCCGCAGCACCAGGCGCGCGTCGTCGGTCTTGGCGTCGACATAGTGCATGCCGCCGCGCAGGCCTTCGCGCGCGACGTTCGGCGCCATCATCAGGAACTCGCCGGCGCTGGCGTAGTGGCGCCCGCGCCGGCCCGCCAGCACATCGTAGATCGCCAGCCCCAGCTGGAACATGCGGCGGCCCGGCTTCTTGCCGGCGTAGTCGCCGAAGGCGAAGCCCTGCTTTTGCACCAGGCCGGGTGCCTCGCGCAGCAGCGCCTCGCGCTCGTGCACCGATTCGCGCGTCAGGCCGAACTTCCCCTCCTTCAGGTAGCGCAGGCCGCCGTGCACCAGCTTGGACGAGCGGCTCGAGGTGCCCCAGGCGAAATCGCGCTGTTCGACCAGCAGCACCTTCAGGCCGCGCCGCGCCGCCTCGAGGGCGATGCCGGCGCCGGTGATGCCGCCGCCGATCACCAGCAGGTCCCATTCGCGCGCGAACAGCTGCGCCAAGGCGCCGCGCTCGCAAGCCAGCGGCGCCGTCACGGCGCCACCAGTTTGCCGGGGTTCATGCGCCGCTCCGGGTCAAAGTGTAAAAACAGGGCGCGCATCGCGCCGATGCCAAGGGCGCCCTTCTCCGCCTCCAGGTACGGCGCGTGGTCGGCGCCGACGCCGTGCTGGTGGCTGATGGTGCCGCCGCCGGCGACGATCGCCGACGATACCGCGCCCTTGAGCGCGCGCCAGCGCGCCAGGTCTTCTTCATAGTTGCCCGACAATCGGTAGACAAAGGTGGAATACACGCTCGCGCCCTGCGCGTACATGTGGGACAGGTGGGTGTAGGCGTGGACCCGCTCGGCGCACTCGGCCAGCGCGCCCTGCGCGGCCCGTTCGAGACCGGCCATCATCGGCGTGACATGGGGCCAGTCCACCGCCGTCTCCACGGTGTCGATCGCATAGCCTTGCTGCCAGGCGGCGTTGCGCAGGTAGACGTTGCGGAAGCGGTTCTCCTTCCACTTGTCGCCCATCATGCGGCCGGTGTCGATGCCGCCGTGGCGCCGCGCCAGCGCCAGCGCCGCGCGCATGCCGGCCCGCACGCCGGCCTTGCCGCCGCTGGCGCCGATCATCAGCATGCACTTGCCCTCGCCCTTTTTGCAGCCGCGCCAGCCGAGCCAGGTTTCGAGCAGGCCGACCAGGCGCTTGTGCCCGGCCAGCACCAGCATGGTGAGCGTCTCGAGCGGATTGGACAGGCGCAGCATCGACAGCGGCAGCCGCGCCTGCGCCAGTTCGCGCGCCGCGCTGCAGGCGCTGTCCCAGTCCGGGAAGAACACCGCATGGAAGGCTTCGTGCTCCGGCAAGGCGCTGATGCGCACCGTGGCTTCGGTCAGGATCCCGAGCCGGCCTTCCGAACCAAGCAGCATTTCGCGCAGGTCGGTCCCGGCGGCCGATGCCGGGAAGGTGGGAATGGCCAGCGTGCCGGCCGGCGTTTCCACGCTGCCGCCGGCGAACAGCTGCTCGATGCGGCCATAGCGCAGCGACTGCTGGCCGGACGAACGGGTGGCGACCCAGCCGCCCAGGGTCGAATATTCGAACGACTGCGGGAAGTGCCCCAGCGTGAAGCCGTGCGCGCGCAGCTGGGCTTCGAGGTCGGGACCGAACACGCCGGCGCCGAAGGTGGCCAGGCGCGCCTGCGGGTCGATGCTGGTCATTGCGCGCAGGCGGGCCAGGTTCACGGTCAGCACCGGCCGCGCGCCGCCGGGCACGCTGACGTGGCCGGCCACGCTGGTGCCGCCGCCGTAGGGAATGACGATGGCGTCAAAGGCGGCGGCGTAGCCGAGCAGCGCGCGCACGTCGTCCGCGCCTTCCGGGAAAGCCACGCCGTCCGGCACGCTGTCGATGCGGCCGTAGCGCAGGCGCAGCCAGTCGGGCAGGCTCTGGCCCAGCGCATTGCGCACGCGCGTCGCCGGTGCGGTGTCGAGCAGCGGGTGCGGCGGCAGCCGCGACGGCGCCACGCCGGCGCAGGCGGCCTCGAAGCTGGCGTCCTGCGGCCCGGCAGACGGGCCAAGGCGCGCGTGCAGGAAGGCCAGCGCGTCCTCGTTCAGCGCGAATTCGACCGCGTCGTCGCCCCAGCCATTCCATCGTCTCATGATTTTTTTCCCGTTATACTGCAAGCCCCAAAGGTTACGGATTTGGCCTGCCTGCGTATTGCGGATTCATGACAACAGACTTGCGAAAACATGCCAGCCGCGTCACCGGCTCCTACCTGCAGCCCTTGCTGGAGGCGGCCGCGGCGCGCGGCGTCGATAGCGCGGCGCTGGCGCGTGGCGCGGGCCTGCCGGCCAGCGCCCTCGATCCGCTGCCCGACACGCTGGCCGCCGCCGACTACGTGCGCCTGCTCGACGTGGGCGCGCAACTGGCCGGCGACCCGCATTTCGGCCTGCACGTGGGCGAACGGGTCAAGCTCGGGACCTACAGCGTGTATGGGCTGATCCTGCTGTCCTGCCGCGACTTCGGCCAGGCCTTCGAACAAACCCTGCGCTACGAGCAGCTGGCGCACGACCTGGGGCGATCGAAGCTGCAGCACGACGGCGAGCTGGCCCAGTACCAGTGGATCAGCAGCTTCCCCGGCGCGACCCGCCACCTGGTCGAGAGCGTGTACGCCGGCATCCGCGTGTTTTCCACCTGGCTGGCGGGCATGCCGCTGCCGCCGGCGGCCCTGTCGTTCATGCACCGGAGCGAGGCGGATGGCGAGGAATACCTGCGCATCTTCGGCACCCTGCCGCAGTTCGGCGCGGCGGCCAACAGCGCCAGCTTCAACGCCGCCCTGCTGGCATTCCCGGTGCCGAATGCCGACGTCGGCCTGTATCCGGTGCTGCAGCAGCATGCCGAGCAGCTGCTACGGGAGCGCAGCCGGGATCGAAGCGGCGGTGAAGGCATCGCGGCCCAGGTGCAAGCGGCCATCATCCGCAACCTGGCCCATAACAAGGTGCGCCTGGCCTTCATCGCCGAGGAACTCAATCTGACGCCGCGCACGCTGCAGCGCAAGCTGGCGGACGCCGGCTCGAGCTTCCAGCAGGTGCTGGACCAGGCGCGCCATGCGCTGGCCAAGGACTACCTGCGCCAGCCGGGCCTGTCGCTGGCCGACATCGCCTTCCTGCTCGGCTACCAGGAGCAAAGCGCGTTTACCCACGCGTTCAAGGAGTGGGCCGGGGTCAATCCGGGCGCATGGAGGGGTGGCGCGCTGTAAATGGGGATTTCCCCTAAAATACAAGACGCTATTTCGCACCATGTCCACCCTGGTAACGCCGTGAATCCACATCTCGGCAAACTGCACCCCTATCCCTTCGAAAAGCTGCGCCAGTTGTTCGCCGGGGCGACCCCGAGCCTGTCTTTCAATACCACGTCGCTCTCATGGGCAGGAACTGCGCGCCACCAGTTCCCTGCTTTCGTTGCGATCCTTGCGCGACACCTGCCCCATGAGCCATGCAGCCGTTTCGCTAAACACCGTATCGGAGCGCTTCTTGTTTGCATCGGCCAGCCCCGGCGCAGCAGCAGGCCCAGGCGCGTGCGGCGCAGCAATTGAAGCGGCAAATCGAATTATTCGTTCAACGCTACAACGCCGATGCAAGCCCGTTCAGTTGGATGGCGACGTCGATTCCATCCTCCGGAAAGTCGAACGCGCAGCGAAACGTATTTCTGCGACAGGACAGGCAGCAGAACCCTCGCCACACACGAGCGACCACAACGTTGGCAGGCAACATTGCTCCACCGGAGCTGCGCGTGCCCCCCACTTCAGACCTTGCTGATTGAACCGATTTCCCTTGCATATTGCAGATGGTTACTTGATGATAGAAAGGGCGCCGCCTAATGACGCTTCTGCTCTTTTGCATTGAACCGGCCAAGTCGAATTTGCGATGCCGATAGTATTTTGAGATCGCACGAGCAGCCATCCTGCGAGTGTGGCCAATACCGACTTCTGAGGAGACAAAAATATCATGAAATCATTAAGATTGCTTGTTATTGTCCTGTGCGCTGGCTTCGTCACGTTTGCAAGCGCCTCGGGCAAACCCGAGGACGCGATTGCACTGGTCGACAAGGGCTTGGCCTACATGCAAAAGAATGGAAAAGATGCGCTTATCAAGGAAATCAACGGCAAGAATCCCGAGTTTATCAACGGCGACAGTTATCTGGTCGTCCGTTCCATTGAGGGTCCCATGCTCGCCCATCCGATCAATCCGAAACTGATTGGAAAGAACATGCTCGAGCTTCCCGACGCGGATGGAAAACTGTTCCGAAAAGAAATCATTGAAGGGGCTAAAACAAAGGGCAAGGGGTGGGTCAACTTCCGATACAACAATCCGAAATCCCAGGAAATTGAAAAAAAGTCGAGCTATTTTTTCCGCAGCGGCGATGTAATTCTAGAGGCAGGTATCTACTCGGGTAAATGAGGGATAGTGACAGGCCCAGGTCGATAGTGCCAAGTAGGACGGCTGCCGAGGTAAATCGCAGTCGTGGAACGCCGGGCGAGCCATCGTTGGCGCGTCCGGCACCGGCCGCAATGCTGACGGAGCGACAATGTCAAATACGGAAATGCCAGCACGTTCACTGCTTGTGAGATTCGCTGGTTCCGCGATCACCTTGTCGCTGGTCAGCCTGCCGCTGCCAGCAACAGAAATACGCACCGCAGCGCAAGAGGGTACGACGCCTAAATTCGTCTCGCTCAGTCCCGATCGAAAAACTCCCATCGGTGGTTTTTGTGTCGACATCATGCGCGCGATCGAACGGATCGAACCCGACATTACCTTTGTAGGGGACCAGGCTTGGCAGCCACTGGTTCGCGTGGAAGCTGGTGTCGCCCATGGTCAGCTTGATGCCGCTTGCGGGCTGTTGCGCACGCAGGAACGGGAGGCTAAGTTCACCTATATTGAACCGCCCCTCTTTCCAATGAATTATTTTCTGGCCGTGCGCGCTGATGACACCGTGCAGATCAGTAATTGGGATGATGTGCGCCAGTTGGGTGCTCGTGGAACCATACTGGTGGTTCACGGCTTCGGCGTGATCCGTCAACTGGAAAAGTTGGGCGGCCTGAAGCTTGATTCGGGCGGACGCGACCCGGCAATCAATCTGGCCAAGCTGATGGCGGGCCGCGGACGCTTTTTTTTCCACCGTTCGCCCGGAATCAATGCTGAAATCGCCAGCGCCGATATGCAGGAAAAGGTTCGCGTACTGCCGACCGTGATGCATACCGAAAATTTCCATATGGTCGTATCGAAAAAGCTCCCAGCGGCCACCCGTGAAAAAATACGTGGCGCGATACTTCGACTGCATGCCAGTGGCGAAATGGCCAGGCTGCTCGCCCAGTGGGACAGTGCGCCGGAAACTGGAAAGTAAGGCGCGGCAGAACCGGGCGATTGCCGAGCGGCGCGGATGGAACAGCTTAAACTGGCAGCCCGTCTGGAAGCCAGCTTAAATTTCTTCATGCTGCCTCCTTCTTTATAGGAATTGATGGAATCTGTGTCCGGCCGCATCCGCACCGTCTCTTCGAACTTATCCAGCACGCCTTCGGCTTGTTTTTGCAGGTTGACGCGCGCCAGGCAGCGCACCAGCGTCCCGATCTTACGCCGGCCAACGATCACTGTATATCGAGAAAAATAGCCATTTCATCCAATTCCCTTTGACGCCGCCGGACCGGCGTGGCCACGCCAGCCCGGCCTGTCGCTGGCCGATATCGTCTTCCTGCTCGGCTACCAGGAGCAAAGCGCGTTTACCCACGCCTTCAAGGAGTGGGCCGGGGTCAATCCGGGCGCATGGAGGGGTGGCGCGCTGTAAATGGGGATTTCCCCTATAATACAAGGCGCTATTTCGCACCATGTCCACCCTGGTAACGCCGTGAATCCACATCTCGACAAACTGCACCCCTATCCCTTCGAAAAGCTGCGCCAGTTGTTCGCCGGGGCGACCCCGAACCCCGTCTACGCTGCCATCAGCCTTGGCATGGGCGAACCGAAGCACCCGACCCCGGCCTTCATCCAGAAAGCGCTGACCCATGCCCTGTCCGGCCTGGGCAGCTACCCGAGCACGATCGGCGGCGAACCGCTGCGCAGCGCCATCGCCGGCTGGCTGGAGCGGCGCTACGGCGTGCCGGCGCTCGACCCGGCGACCCAGGTCCTGCCGGTCAACGGCTCGCGCGAGGCGCTGTTCGGCATCGCCCATTGCGTGGTCGACGCCTCGCAGCCGGCGCCGCTGGTGGTGTGCCCGAACCCGTTCTACCAGATCTACGAAGGCGCGGCCTACCTGGCCGGCGCCGCGCCCTACTTCGTCAACTCCGAACCGGCCCGCAATTTCGGCTGCGACTACGCCAGCGTGCCGGCCGACGTGTGGCCGCGGGTGCAGCTGCTGTACCTGTGCTCCCCGGGCAATCCGACCGGGGCCACCATGTCGCTGGACGACTGGAAGCAGCTGTTCGCGCTGGCCGACCAGTACGGCTTCGTGATCGCGGCCGACGAGTGCTACTCCGAGATCTACCACGGCGCCATGCCGCCGCTGGGCGCGCTGGAAGCGGCGCACCAGCTTGGCCGCAGCGGCGGCGAGCGCCCGTACGCGAACCTGATCGTGTTCTCCAGCCTGTCGAAGCGCTCGAACGTGCCCGGCATGCGCTCGGGCTTCGTCGCCGGCGACCCGGCCGTCGTCAAGAAATTCCTGCTGTACCGCACCTACTGCGGCGGCGCCATGTCGCCGCCGGTGCAGGCGGCGTCGGTGGCGGCTTGGGGCGACGAAGTCCACGTCCAGGAAAACCGCGCCAAGTACCGCGAAAAATTCAACCTCGTCACGCCGTTGCTCAAGGAAGTGATGGACGTCGAGCTGCCCGACGCCGGCTTCTACCTGTGGGCCGACGTGCGCCGCAGCGGCCTGTCCGACACGGAATTCGCGCGCCGTCTTTACGCGGAATATAATGTGACTGTCCTGCCGGGCAGCTACCTGGCGCGCGACGCGCACGGGATCAACCCCGGCCAGGGCCGCATCCGCATGGCGCTCGTCGCCGAAGTCGACGAAGGCCTCGAAGCGGCCCAGCGTATCGTCCAGTTCTGCCAGAACCTCAAAGCTTGATCTCCAGACCGCCATTTAAACTCCACCAGAAGACCATCATGACCCAACAACTCCAGAACATCATCGACACCGCCTGGGAACAGCGCGCCGACATCACTCCCGCCAACGGCAGCGCCGAACTGCGCGAAGCCGTCGGCCACGTGATCGCGGGCCTGGACGACGGCAGCCTGCGCGTGGCGCAAAAGACCGGTGCCGACTGGGTCGTCAACCAGTGGATCAAGAAGGCCGTGCTGCTGTCGTTCCGCCTGGAGAACAACAGCGTGATGACCTCGGACGGCACGATGCAGTTCTACGACAAGGTGCCGACCAAGTTCGCCAACTACACCGCCGACGACTTCGCGCGCGGCGGCTTCCGCGTGGTGCCGCCGGCCGTGGCGCGGCGCGGCAGCTTCATCGCCAAGAACGTGGTGCTGATGCCTTCCTACGTCAACATCGGCGCCTACGTCGACGAAGGCGCGATGGTCGACACCTGGGCCACGGTCGGCTCCTGCGCCCAGATCGGCAAGAATGTGCACCTGTCGGGCGGCGTCGGCATCGGCGGCGTGCTCGAGCCGATGCAGGCCAATCCGACCATCATCGAGGACAACTGCTTCATCGGCGCGCGCTCCGAAATCGTCGAAGGCGTTATCGTGGAAGAGAATTCGGTCATCTCGATGGGCGTGTACATCGGCCAGTCGACCAAGATCTACGACCGCGCGACCGGCGAAGTGACGTACGGCCGCGTGCCGGCCGGTTCGGTCGTCGTATCGGGCAACCTGCCGTCCGAAGACGGCAGCTACAGCCTGTACTGCGCGGTGATTGTCAAGCGGGTCGACGCAAAGACCCGCGCCAAGACCGGGATCAATGAATTGCTGCGCGGAATCTGATATCGTGTCGGGATTGTAAAAGAATCGTAACGGGAGATAGCACAATGGCAATGGAGCGTTTATTCCAGCTGATGAAGGAGAAGAACGCGTCGGACATGTTCTTCGCCGTAAATTCGCCCGTCCAGATCAAGATCAACGGCAACCTGATCCCGATCAACCAGCAAAAGCTGGACCCGGACAACATCATCTCCCTGCTGTCGGAAATCGCTTCGCCCGAGCAGATGCAGGAACTGGAGCGCGAAAACGAGCTGAACATGGGTATCTCGGTGCCCAACCTCGGCCGCTTCCGCCTGTCCGCCTTCCGCCAGCGCGGAACGATCTCGGCGGTGTTCCGTTTCGTTCCTGCAACAATTCCGGCATTGGGCGACCTCGGCCTGCCCACCGTGCTGGCCGAGCTGATCATGGAAAAACGCGGCCTGCTGCTGCTGGTCGGTGCGACCGGCTCCGGCAAGTCGACGACGATCGCGGCCATGCTGGACCACCGCAACGAACTGCGCGCCGGCCACATCCTGACCCTGGAAGACCCGATCGAGTACCTGTTCAAGAACAAGAAATCGATCGTCAACCAGCGCGAGATCGGCAGCGACACCAACAGCTTCTACACGGCGCTGCGCAACTCAATGCGGCAGGCGCCGGACTGCATCCTGATCGGCGAAATCCGCGACAAGGAAACCATGGCGGCCGCGCTCGCGTATGCGCAGTCGGGCCACCTGGTGCTGGCCACGCTGCACGCGAATAACAGCTACAACGCGCTGAACCGCATCATCAGCTTCTACCCGATCGAGAACCGCGCCGCGCTGCTGCAGGACTTGTCCTCGGCGGTCAAGGCGATCGTGTCGCAGCGCCTGGTGCGCTCGGCCGCCGGCGGCACCCGCCAGGCCGCCGTCGAGATCATGGTCAACACGCGCTATGTGTCGGACCTGATCGAGAAGGGCGAAATCGGCCAGATCAAGGAAGCGATGGAGAAAAGCCTGTCGCCCGGATCGCAATCGTTCGAATCGGCGCTGTTCGCGCTGGTGCAGAGCGGCCTGGTGACCCAGGAAGAAGCGCTGGCCAATGCCGACTCGGCGACCAACCTGCTGTGGCTGCTCAACAATGGCCCCGACAGCAAGCTGGCCGCCAGCGACAAGGCGGACGACAAGCAGGAACCCGAAGGCACCTCGTTCACCGAGTTCACCCTCAATACCTGATCAACCGGTACGCGTGACCAGCACGCCGGTGGCGAAGGCCATCGGCGTGAAGACCAGCCGCAGCTTGCGGTCGCCCGACACGAACACCAGCGGCGCCACCGGCCGCACCTCGATGCGCGCACCGCCCAACTCGGCGAATACCCGCCTGCCCTGCTGGCTGACGCGCAGGCGGCCGCCGTCGTCCAGGCGGTAATCCCCCACCACCTCGAGCATCTCGACCGGCGTGACATGGTAAGCTTCGCGCCCGGCCTGGGGCGTGGCCTGCGGCGCCAGCGCCGCCAGCAGCACGGCAGTGCTCAGTAAAGTCGGCATATGCATGATTAGCCTCCCCAAAGGCAGTTAGAACACCGGTTTTTGGAGACGTTCGCCATGCGTATGTTATTCTTCAGGGTTATCCCGCGCTGCCGCACCACTCCCGACTACCATGACCAAAACCCTCTACGGCATCCCCAACTGCGATACCGTCAAAAAAGCACGCACCTGGCTGGCCGATCAAGGCATCGACTTCACCTTCCACGACTTCAAGAAGCAGGGACTGGAGCGCGCCACCGTGGCCGCCTGGCTCGAGCAGCTGGACTGGGAGGTGCTGGTCAACCGCAAGGGCACGACCTGGCGCGGCCTGCCGGACGAGCGCAAGGCCGCCGTCGTCGACAAGGCCAGCGCGCTCGCGCTGATGCTCGAGTTCCCGTCCGTCGTCAAGCGCCCGGTGCTCGAAGGCGCCGGCGCCACCAGCGTCGGCTTCTCGCCCGCCATGTACGGGGACAAATTCAAGTGAAGCCGTCCCGTACCCTCGCGCTGACCGAAGCGCTGGTCGCGCAGTCGTCCATCACGCCGGACGACCGCGGCTGCCAGCGCCGCCTGGCCGACCTGCTCGAGCCGCTCGGCTTCAGCTGCGAAACCATCGAATCGAACGGCGTGACCAATCTGTGGGCGCGGCGCGGCACGGCCTCGCCGGTGTTCGTGTTCGCCGGCCATACCGACGTGGTGCCGACCGGCCCGGCCGAGCAATGGGCCTCGGCCCCGTTCCAGCCCACCATCCGCGACGGCAAGCTGTACGGCCGCGGCGCGGCCGACATGAAGGCCTCGCTGGCGGCGATGGTGGTCGCGGTCGAGGAGTTCACCAGCGCCCATCCGGACCACCAGGGCTCGATCGCTTTTCTCCTGACCTCGGATGAGGAAGGCCCGGCCACCGATGGCACCGTGGTCGTCTGCGAGCGGCTCGAAGAACGCGGCGAAACCATCGACTACTGCCTGGTCGGCGAGCCCACCTCGGCCCACATCCTGGGCGACATGATCAAGAACGGCCGCCGCGGATCGCTGTCGGGCAAGCTGACGATCAAGGGCGTACAGGGCCACATCGCCTACCCGCAGCTGGCGCGCAACCCGATCCACCAAGCCGCGCCGGCGCTGGCCGAACTGGTGGCCGAACGCTGGGACGACGGCAACGAGTACTACCTGCCGACCTCGTGGCAGATGTCCAACATCCACGCCGGCACCGGGGCCAACAACGTCATCCCCGGCGCCATGGTAATCGATTTCAACTTCCGTTTCTCGACGGCCAGCACGGCCGAGTCGCTGCAGGCGCGCGTGCACGCGATACTCGACCGCCACGGTTTGGAGTACGATCTTGACTGGATCCTCAGCGGCCAGGCCTTCCTGACGCCGAAGGGCACCCTGTCGGACGCGATCTGCGCGGCGATCGCCAGCGAGACCGGGGTGCATGCCGAATTGTCGACCACGGGCGGAACCTCGGATGGCCGCTTCATCAAGCGGATCTGCCCCGAAGTGATAGAATTCGGCCCTCCGAACGCCAGCATCCACAAGATCGACGAGCACATCGAAGTGCGCTTCATCGATCCGCTGAAGAATATCTACCGCCGCACCTTGGAAAATCTGCTGGCGAAAGCCTAACCGGGAATGGCCATGACCACCACACTGTTTACCACGCCGCGCGACCTGCTGCGCTATGCCGTCACCCGCTTCAACGGCGCCAGGCTGTTCTTCGGCCACGGCAGCGCCGAAGCGCTCGACGAAGCGGCTTACCTGATCCTGCATACGCTGCACCTCCCGCTCGACAAGCTCGATCCCTTCCTCGACGCGCGCCTGCTGCCCGAGGAGGTGGTGCAGGTGCTGGCCGTGATCGAACGCCGCGCGACCGAGCGCGTGCCGGCCGCCTACATCACCAACCAGGCCTGGCTCGGCACCTATGCCTTCTATGTGGACGAGCGCGTGATCGTGCCGCGCTCCTTCATCGCCGAGCTCATTCCCCAGCATTTCAGCCCGTGGGTGGAAGATCCATGGAGCGTCGAGAACATCCTGGAACTGTGCACGGGTTCCGGCTGCCTGGCGATCATGATGGCCGACGCCTTCCCCAGCAGCGTGGTCGATGCGGTCGACATTTCGCCGGACGCGCTGGCGGTCGCCGAGCGCAATATCCGCGACTACAAGCTGGAAGGCCGGGTCAATCCGATCCAGTCGGACCTGTACCAGAACGTGCCGTTCAAGAAGTACGACCTGATCATCACCAATCCGCCGTATGTGAATTCGGTGTCGATGGCGGCGCTGCCGCAGGAGTACCTGTGCGAGCCGCAGATCGCTCTCGACGGCGGCGCCGACGGCATGGACCTGGTGCGCAAGATCGTCGCCGGCGCAGCCGAGCGGCTCACGCCGAACGGCGTGCTGATGGTCGAAATCGGCAATGAGCGCGAGTATGCCGAAGCGGCCTTCGCTCACCTGGGGCTGACCTGGGTGACCACCAGCGCCGGCGATGATATGGTTTTCCTGCTGACGGCCGAGCAGCTGCAAGCGGCGCTATAGGCTACCCACCGGCGCCGCCACGAACAATTTTAAAAGAACAGAATGATACGTTTCCTTAATGTTAGCCTGATGCGCGGCACCAAGCCGCTGCTTGAAAGCGTCGACCTGACGCTCAACCCGGGCGACAAGATCGGCCTGATCGGCGCCAATGGCGCCGGCAAATCGAGCCTGTTCGCGATGCTGCGCAACGAGCTGCATCCGGACCAGGGCGAGATCGACTTCCCCGCCAAGTGGCGCATGGCCTACGTGGCCCAGGAGACCCCGCCGCTCGACCGCGCCGCGCTCGACTACGCGATCGACGGCGACGTCAACTTGCGCAAGCTCGAAGCCGAACTGGCGCGCCTCGAATCGGAGCCGGAATCGACCGACAACGGCATCGCCATCGGCCACATCTACAGCGCGCTGGCCGACGCCGACGCCTACACCGTGCAGTCGCGCGGCGAACAGCTACTGCTCGGCCTTGGCTTCACGCTCGAGCAGATGAAGCAGCCGGTGGCCAGCTTCTCCGGCGGCTGGCGCATGCGCCTGAACCTGGCGCAGGCGCTGATGTGTCCTTCCGAACTGCTGCTGCTCGATGAACCGACCAACCACCTGGATCTGGACGCGATTATCTGGCTCGAGGACTGGCTCAAGAAATACCCGGGCACGCTGATCATCATCTCGCACGACCGCGACTTCCTCGACGAGATCGTCAACGTCATCGTGCACATCGACGAGCGCAAGCTCAAGCGCTACTCGGGTAACTACTCCGGCTTCGAGCGCCAGCGCGCGGCGCAGATGGTGCTGGCCGCCGGTGCACTGGCCAAGCAGCAGCGCCAGCGCGCCCACCTCGAGTCCTTCGTCAACCGCTTCAAGGCCCAGGCCTCGAAGGCGCGCCAGGCGCAAAGCCGCATCAAGGCGCTCGAACGCATGGGCGAGCTGGCCCCGCTGCGCGCGGCCGCCGAGTTCCAGTTCGAGTTCCGCGAGCCGCTGGCCGCGCCGAACCCGCTGCTGGTGATGGAAAACGTGAACGCCGGCTATCCGGTCCTCGACGAGTACGGCGACAAGGTCGACTCGAAAACCATCGTCAGCAACATCAAGTTCTCGCTCCAGATCGGCCAGCGCATTGGCCTCCTGGGCGTGAACGGCGCCGGCAAATCGACGCTGATCAAGACCATCGCCGGCGAGCTCGAACCGCTGTCCGGCGACGCGACAACCGGCAAGGGCCTGTCGATCGGCTACTTCGCCCAGCACCAGGTGGAGATGCTGCGCCACGACGAGTCGCCGCTGTGGCACCTGGCCAAGATCGCGCCGACCGTGCGCGAGCAGGAGCTGCGCAACTTCCTGGGCGGCTTCAACTTCCCCGGCACCATGGTCACCAGCCCGATCCGCCCGTTCTCGGGCGGCGAGAAGGCGCGCCTGGCGCTGGCGCTGATCGTCTACCAGCGGCCCAACCTGCTGCTGCTCGATGAACCGACCAACCACCTGGACCTGGAAACGCGCGAAGCGCTGACCGAGGCGCTGGCCCAGTTCGAGGGCACGCTGGTCGTCGTCTCGCACGATCGCCACCTGCTGCGCGCGACCACCGACAACTTCATCATCGTCGCCGACGGCAAGCTGCAGCCCTTCGACGGCGACCTGGACGACTACAAGGACTGGCTGTTCCAGACCAAGCTTGGCAAGGGCACCAGCGTGCTGCCGGCCGCGGGCAAGGAAAACAAGACCGCCTTTCCGACTGCGTCCGCGGTGGCTGCCCCGAGCGCGCCGGTGGTCGACAAGAAGGACCAGAAGCGCCAGGACGCCGAGCAGCGCCAGCGCACCGCCGCGCTGAAGAAGCCGATCGAGAACAAGCTCAAACGCCTGGAAGAACAGATCGCCAAGCGCAACGAGCAGAAGGCCGACATCGACGCCAAACTGGGTGAACCGGGAGTCTACGAAGCGGCCAACAAGGCCAAGCTGAAGTCGCTGCTGGCGGACCAGTCCTTCTACACGAAGGACCTGGCCCAGCTGGAAGGCGAGTGGCTGGAGCTGCAGGAGCAGCTCGAGGCGATCGCGGCATAACACTAAACCGCAACAACGTCGTTCCTGCGCAGGAAGGACGGTCCGACGCCTCGGCCCAAGCTGAGGTTGATCATATTCAGCATGGATTCCTGCCTGCGCAGGAATGACGTCGATATTGCGACGTGGGTTTCGTTTGCACGACTTCGAAAAAAATTAAGCCGCCCTCCAGGCATGCTGCGCAATCGCCGCATCCTCCACCCGCCGGATCGACATCAGCTTGTCGATGTCGACCAGGATCAGGCGGCGGCCGTCGGCGTCGCCCAGGCCCAGCAGGTAGTCGCATTCGCTGCCGCCGCCCTCGGTCGGGATCGGCGCGATCTGGTCGTGGCGCAGGGTCACCACATCGGTGACGCCATCGACCACCATCCCCATGATGCAGGTCGACAGCTGCAGGATGATCACATCGGTCAGCGGATCGACCGTGGCGCTGCGCCCGCTGAAGGCGACCCGCATGTCGACGATCGGCATGATCACGCCGCGCGACACCGCCACCCCGCTGATGATCTCCCCATCGGAGGCGAAGCGCTCGAGGGAATTGAGGGTGCGCAGCTCCTTCACCTTGCGAAAGTCGAGCCCGTATTCGAGCCCCCCGAGCTGGAAGCTCAGGAACTCCATCTTGCCCGGGGGGGCAGAATACGTCGCGTGGGTGTGCATGATGATTCCTTTCGTCTCTGCGGGGGCATGGCGAGCTAACGAAATCCCATCGTAATCCGGGTCCGAAGCCGCCTCGTTGACTCGGGTCAACATTTAAGATTGGAATCGATTGCCGGTTTTTTGTTTAAGATGCATTACAATTGCAACACTAGAATCAGAATCGCCGGGAACGACTTATGTTTGGATGGTTGCAGCGCCTACTATCAAAACCGGAACCGGAACCGGCGGCCAGGGCGCCTGCGCCCCCGGCGCCGTCCGTCCCCGCCGCTGCCGCGCCAAGCGCCGCCGACCAGGCCATGCCGCGCGCCCCTTCACAGGAAGTGTCGTTCGACCAGCGCGACGCCGTCGACGGCGCCTGGTTCCACTGGCTGTTCAACACCCAGGGCGACGCCGCCCTCGACACCAGCCAGGCCGAGAACAGCGTGCTGGCGGCGCTGGCCGAGATCATCAATTCACAGCAGTCGGGCGCCGCCATGGTGCGCCGCCTGCCGGGGCTGATCCCGCAGCTGCTGCAAAGCCTGCGCAGCGATAATTTCTCCGGCGCGCAGCTGTCGCGCCTGATCTCGAACGACGTGGTGCTGCTGGCCGCCGTGATCCGGCTCGCCAACACCCTGCACCGCGACAGCGGCAGCAAGATCAACAGCGTCGAGAATGCGGTCATGCTGATCGGCCAGGAGGGCCTGCGCCAGATCATCACCACGGTCGCCTTCCGTCCGATCATCGACATCAACTCGGGCTATCACACACGCTTGCTGGCGCCGCGCATCTGGGACCATTCCGAGCGCTGCGCCGTCGCCAACCGGATGATGGCCGAATCGATGGGGGTCGACCCGTTCGAGGCCTTCCTCGCGGGGCTGGTGCAGAACGTCGGCCTGATTGTCTCGCTGCGCGTGATGGACCAGGTGGCCAAGGGCGACAGGTCGCTCGGTTCCGAAATCTTCAGCGCGCGCCTGACGCGCGACGCCCGTTCGCTGACCACCAGCATCGGCCGCGAATGGAGCTTCCCGGACAGCGTCAACCAGGCGATCCGCGAACAGGCCGGCGTCAAGCGCGGGCTGGCCATCTCGCCGCTGGGGCGGATGCTGACCTTGTCGGACTACCTGGCCAAGGTGCGCATCCTGTCGGACGCCGGCCGGATCAATTCGGCCGACCCGAAGATCTGGGAAGGCTTGCCGCCGATGGCGCACACCTGCTACCGCATTCTCGACGCCGTGGCCGACGACGAGCCGGCCCCGCAGAGCGCCTGACGGCAGTGGACAACCAGGTCGACCCGGCCGACGTCGAATTCACGGCGATCCGCGCCCAGGGACCGGGCGGGCAGAACGTCAACAAGGTCTCGTGCGCGGTGCACCTGCGCTTCGACGTGGCCGCCTCTTCGCTTCCCGGGCACATCAAGGAAAGGCTGCTGGCCCTGTCGGACCAGCGCATCACGCGCCAGGGCGTGGTCGTGATCAAGGCGCAGCAGTCGCGCAGCCTGGAGGCGAACCGGGAGGATGGCTTGCGCCGCCTGCAGGAACTGGTCGACAGCGTGGCGGTGCTGCCGGCCGTGCGGCGCCCGACCAGGCCGACGCGCAGCTCGCAGCGCAGGCGGGTGGATGGAAAGACCGCGCGCGGGCAGACCAAGGCCTTGCGCGGGAAGGTCAGCGAATAAGCCGGAGCGCAGCGCCGATCCGGTCAGCCCTGCTCGCTGCTCCATTCGAACGAGCCGACGCTGCCGGCGAACAGCACTTCGCCCGTGGCCGCGCCGCGCAGGCGCGCCTTGATGTCCTTGGACGGCAAGTCGTAGGTGCTGCTGCCGTCCGGGTTGAACTTCATCAGGCGCACCACCGTGTCGCCGGTCAGCGTCGCCAGGTTGACGCGGGTGACCCCGGCGCTGTCGCTGCGCTGCTGCACCAGCTGCGCGACCAGCGCCATGCCGGCCTGCTGTTCGGTTTCGGCCGCCTTCACGTCGAGCGACACCTTGGCGATCGCCTTCAGCGCCGGCCCGACCGCGGTCGCCATCTTCTGGAACTGCGGCACCTGTTCCGGCGTCAGGATCAGCTCCTTCTTGCGGATCTTCGAAGCCAGCATGACGTACTTGCGCACCTCAGGCTCGCCGGTCAGCGCCTCCATCTCGGCCTTGCGCGCCGCCGCCATCGCGGCGAATTCCTCGACCCGCACGTTCATCAGCGCGATCACCTCGTCGATCCGCGCGCTGTCCGGCTGCAGCGCGAACACCGCCATCTCGCTCTGCTTGCGCGGCCCCGCCGATTCGATCGCCACCCTGCGCGCGGCCACCGCACAGCCTTCGGCCTGCTTGATGACGATTTCCTCGGCCATGATTTCGCAATTGACGGCATGTTCGATCGTGACCCGGGTGCCGGAGATGATGCAGCTTTCGGCGCGCGTCATGACGACCTCGCCGGCGCTGGTCTGCACCACGGCGCCCGACGCCACGCCCTTGACGCGGATGTCGCCGCGCGCATTGTGGGCGGTGCCGCCGACCAGGTTGTGGTTCAGCAGGATGGTGCCGCCGCGCGAAATGATGTTGCCGAACACGTCGGCGTGGATGGTGATGCCCTCGCCTTCGACCACGCGCTGTTCCTGGACTTCGCCGAACTCCTCGTAGTCGCCGGTCAGCTGCAGGTTGCCGGTGGTCTTGGCGCTGACGCCATCGCGGCTGACGATCTTGTCCTCGACCGCGACCTGGCCGCTCTTGCTGTCCAGGCTCAGGAAACCGGCCTGCAGCGAAATCAGGAATTCGCCTTCGGCGCTGATGTCGACCACCGTGCCGGTGCCGGCCATGGCGCCCAGTTCGACATCGTTCGGCACGGCGGGAATGAGCGGAATGCCGGACAGCTCGAACCCCGCCGTGCCGGCCTGGCGCGGCACCTTCTTGAGCAGGCGCACGCCCTTCTGGATTTGCGGGAAGCGGTTCTGGAAGGCCAGCAGGTCGAGCTTGCCGTTGGCCAGCTGGCGCGGCGCGTCGCTGCGGTGCAGGTGTTCGGACACTTCGATGATGTGGGCGTCGATGCCGGGCACGGCGTCCAGGCGCGTGGCGACGATCACGCGCTCGCTCTTGCCCGACGCGATCGCGTTGCGCACCGCCGCCATGTCGATGCCGAAGCGGATGCCCTTGCTCCACATGTCGGCCACGAATTCGTCCACGTTCAGCGCGGCAGGCTGCTCGGCGCCGTCGGGACCGGCCTCGAACACCGGCTCGAAGTAGTACTCGGCCCGGCCTTCGCTGATCTTGACCGCCTTGTACAGCGCGCGGCGGGCCGGGTCGAAGTCGACGATGCCGGAGGCGAAGCGCACCAGCATTTCGCCGGTCGCAGAGCGCGGCAAATCCGGCCCGCAGTCGTAGATGGCCTTGGTCAGCACCGCATAGTCGAGGTCGGAAAAGAACTTGCCGCTGCTGAAAATGCTGTCGACGGCAGCCTGGAATGTCGTGCCGAGCACGGTCGGATCGGCATACACGCCATCCTGCCGTTTGACGATGCAATGTTCAAGGCCCGCTGTGGCAGGCATATCGTTAGGCACTTGCGCACTCCAGGGTGAGAGATCTTGCCCTAATGGCAATTATCCTAAGCCAAAGGTAAGATTTTTACAGGGTAACATGATGTGGCTGTCAAATAAACCCATGCCGACAGAAACCCCTCGAATCACGGGGGTCCCTGCCTGGTTTACGACAATCTCGGGGGAAGGACGAGTGAGCGGCGCCGCCCGGCACTGCCGGCGGCGCCCGTTCAGCGGCGCGGGGCGTTGGGATAGATGTCGAGCCCGGCCTCGTTGATCTGGCGGCGCAAGTCGCGCTTTTCGTCGGGCGTCAGGCGGCCGCTGCGGCGCATCGCCTCGGCATTCTGGGCATTTTGCTCTTGCTGCAGCTGCAGGTAGCGGCGGCGTTCCTCGGCGCGCGCTTCGAAGGCGCGCGAATCGAACTGGCGCTGGGCTCCCGCCTGGCGCGCCGGGCGCGCATCGCCCTGCTGCTGCTCGGGCGGGCGCTCCTGTTCGCGCTCAGCCTTGCCGGGGCCGGCATGGGCGTTGGCCGCCAGCGCGCCGGACAACAGCAGCGCCAAGGCCAGCGGACGGACGAGCGAGTAACGGCGGCACAAATCTGCGCTTGCAGCTGCATGCATTTTGTTGGCGTCGATATTCATGGGTGGTCCTCTTCCGTCATGCCTTGTAAACATATAAGCTTCAACTGCTTGCACCCAGTGTATGACCAATCATATAGGGGGGTAAGCCGAATTGGGTAAAGTTTGTAACACTTTGTAATGCCCTGTGTTTAACACGTTTTGACGGGCGTTATGACGTTACCATAGCGACATCAATATGACAAATTTGACAGCCATATGAATACACAATCGACCCCGAATCCAGGCAACAATACAACGCCCGCGAACGCGAATGGCCACGCTGCCAAAATTATGGTAGTGGACGACGACGTGCGCCTGCGCGACCTGCTGCGCCGTTACCTGACCGAACAAGGCTTCGCCGTCGTGACAGCGGAAAGCGCCACCGCGATGAACAAGCTGTGGCTGCGCGAGCGCTACGACCTGCTGGTGCTGGACCTGATGCTGCCGGGCGAAGACGGGCTGTCGATCTGCCGCCGGCTGCGCGGCGCCGGCGACCGGACCCCGATCATCATGCTGACCGCCAAAGGCGAAGACGTGGACCGCATCGTCGGCCTCGAGATGGGCGCGGACGACTACTTGCCCAAGCCGTTCAACCCGCGCGAGCTGGTGGCGCGCATCGGCGCGGTACTGCGCCGCAAGGGCCCGGACGAAATCCCGGGAGCGCCGTCGGAGACGCCGCAGTCCTTCGAGTTCGGCCAGTTCGTGCTCGACCTGGGCACGCGCACGCTGAAGAAGAATGGCGAAACGGTGCCGCTGACGACCGGCGAATTTTCCGTGCTCAAGGTATTCGCGCGCCATGCGCGCCAGCCGCTGTCGCGCGAGAAGCTGATGGAACTGGCGCGCGGGCGCGAGTACGAAGTATTCGACCGCAGCCTGGACGTCCAGATTTCGCGCCTGCGCAAACTGATCGAGCCCGATCCGTCAAGCCCGCTGTACATCCAGACCGTGTGGGGCCTGGGCTACGTGTTCATCCCTGAAGGCCAGCCGCGCTAGTGGGCGGCGGTTTTTCGATGTTCCCGCCGCGCAAGCCACGACTGGTCTGGCTCAGGAGCGGCTTATTCTGGCGCACCTTCCTGCTGCTGACATTGCTCACGGCGCTGTCGATGGCGTCCTGGATCGGCATGATCCGGGAAGTGCAGCGCGGGCCGCAAGTGCAGCAGACGGCCGAGCTGGTGATTTCGGTGGTGACCATCACCAAGGCGGCGCTGACGCACTCCGCGCCCGAATTGCGGCGCGAGCTGCTGTTCGACCTGGTATCGAACGAAGGCATCCGCGTGTTCGGGCTCGAGAGCACCGACGTGGTCGACCCGCCGCCGGACAATCCCCTGATGCCCGAGATCTCGGCCATCATCAAGGCCAAGCTCGATCCGGACACGCGCTTTTCGAGCCGCGTGAACGGCATGGCCGGCTTCTGGATCAGCTTCAAGATCGACGATGACGAATACTGGCTGATGCTCGAGCGCGAGCGGCTGTCCGGCCTGACCGGCGTGCAGTGGCTGGGCTGGGCGAGCGTGGTCGGGGTGCTGACGGTGCTCGGTGCGGCGCTCATTTCGAGCCTGGTCAACCTGCCGCTGGCGCGGCTGACGGCGGCCGCGCGCGAAATCGCGCAGGGCAAGCGGCCCGATCCCCTGCCCGAGAAGGGGCCGAAGGAAATCATCGAAGCGAACCGCAGCTTCAACCAGATGGTGGACGACCTGCAGCGGGTCGAATCCGACCGCGCCGTGATCCTGGCCGGCATCTCGCACGACCTGCGCACGCCGCTGGCGCGGATGCAGCTCGAAGTCGAGATGGCGCCGCTGGGGCCGGAGGCGCGCGAAGGCATGCATTCGGACATCGCCCAGATGGACGCCATCATCGGCCAGTTCCTCGACTACGCCAAGCCGACCGAGTCGGCCAGCTTCGTGCCGGTGGACCTGTCCTACCTGCTGGCCGACAGTGCCCGTGCGGCCGAGCGGGTGCCGGGCATGCGGGTGGCGACCGACATCGCGCCGGGCGTGCACGTGATGGGCAACGAAACCGACCTGCGGCGGGTGGTCAACAACCTGATCGAGAATGCGCGGCGTTACGGCAAGAGCGCGGGCAGCGACCTGACCGAGATCGAGATATCCTGCCGCATCAAGCCGACCGGGCATGGCAAGCGCGCCGTCATCGAGATCCAGGACCATGGCGTGGGCGTGCCGGACGACCAGATCGAGCAACTGCTCAAGCCGTTCACGCGGATGGACAGCGCGCGCGGCCAGGCCAATGGCGCCGGGCTGGGGCTGGCGATCGTCGAGCGTGTCGTCACGCGCCATGGCGCCGAGCTGTCGGTGTCGAACCGCAGCGGCGGCGGCCTGCGCATCCAGATCGCCATGCCGGTTTCGGCCTGACTCTCCAATTACACCCCGGGGTCTCCCCCGGGGTCAGGCCTGCATTGCTGCGTTCAATATCTCTCGGCACCGCCGCCAGGCGTTGCAGATATACTCGCAGTTTCCCCACTCCAGCCACGACCATGACCACCCACAGCGACATCGAACAAGCCGCCGCGCGCATCGCCGGCGTGGCCCACCGCACCCCGGTGCTGACCTCGCGCACGGCCGATGCCCTCTGTGGCGCGCAACTGTTCTTCAAATGCGAGAATTTCCAGCGCATGGGCGCGTTCAAGTTCCGCGGCGCCTACAACGCCCTGTCCCGGTTCACGGCCGAACAGCGCCGCGCCGGCGTCCTCACCTACTCGTCGGGCAACCACGCCCAGGCCATCGCGCTGTCGGCCAGCCTGCTCGGCATGAAGTCGACCATCATCATGCCGCACGACGCGCCCGCGCTGAAGGTGGCGGCGACCAGGGAATACGGCGGCGAAGTCCTCACCTACGACCGCTACACGGAAAACCGCGAAGAGATCGGCCGCCGCCTGGCCAGCGAACGGGGCATGACCCTGATCCCGCCCTACGACCATCCGGACGTGATCGCCGGCCAGGGCACCGCCGCCAGGGAACTGTTCGAGGAAACCGGCCCGCTCGACATGCTGCTGGTCTGCCTCGGCGGCGGCGGACTGCTCGCCGGCAGCGCGGTCGCGGCGCGCGCACGGAGTCCGTCGTGCAAGGTCATCGGCGTCGAACCCGAACTGGGCAACGACGGCCAGCAGTCGCTGCGCCAGGGCGAGGTGGTGCATATCGCCGTGCCAGACACGATCGCCGACGGCGCCAAGGTCACCCACGTGGGCGCGCACAATTTCGCCATCATCCGGCACAGCGTCGACGACATCGTCACCGTCAGCGACGCCCAGCTGGTGGCGACGATGAAGTTCTTCGCGGAACGCATGAAGATGGTGGTCGAACCCACCGGCTGCCTGGCCGCCGCCGCCGCCTTGCACAAGGTGCTGCCGCTGGAAGGCAGGAAGGTCGGCGTGCTGATTAGCGGCGGCAACGTCGACCTGGCCGATTTCGCCCGCTTCATCGCCTGAAAACCGACTCATCAGTAAGCCAATCCGAATCGCCATTAAGCTTAAGCCGAACCAGCGATGCGACCAACGGCGTGCGCCAGCGCACCGTTCTTCCCTGCCTTGCGCCGATACACTGGCGGCTGGTGCGGCGCGCCTGCCGCAGGGAGACCATCATGCTGGGTGACATCAATTCAATTGCAACCGTCGCGGTACGCGACCTCAACCAGGCCAGCCGCTTCTATGAGTCCATCCTCGGCCTGACGCCGATCGCGCGCGAGGGCGACCAGGTCGTCACCTACCGCACCGGCGACTGCGCACTGAATGTCTATGTTTCCACCTATGCCGGCACCAACCTGGCCACCTCGGTGACCTGGAATGTCGGCGACCGCCTGGCGTCCATCGTGCGCAGCCTGCGCGACAAGGGCGTCACTTTCGAGCACTACGACATGCCCGGCATGGAACGCGAAGGCGATATCCACCGCTGCGGCGAGCTGCACGTTGCCTGGTTTAAAGATCCTGATGGAAACATCATGAACCTGGTCAACGGATAACAAGGAGAAACCCCATGCATCCCCTGCTTCCCATCATCGCCGCCCTGGCCATCCTGCCAGCCACCGTCATGGCCAACCCGTCGGCCGCCTCCAGCGCCGCCGAATTCCGGCGCATGGACACCAACAAGGACGGCCGCATCAGCCCCGAAGAACACGCGATCGGCGCCCAGCAGATGTTCGCCGACATGGACATCAACAAGGACGGCAAGGTCACTTTCGCCGAAATGGACGGCGCCCATGGCGGGCTCGAAGGCGCCAAGGCCAATCCGCATGCGATCGGTTCGGCCGAGAAGATCAAGATGATCGATACCGACGGCGACGGCGTGCTGTCGGCCGAGGAGCACCGCGTCGGCGCGGCCGGCATGTTCGGCAAGATGGATACCGGCAAGGACGGCTTCCTCAGCATGGATGAAATCGCCGCTGGCCACCGGGCCATGCTGATGAAAAAGCCTTAGTCTAGGACCCGGGCGTGGCAGAACAGGCCACGCTCCATGCATTCCATTCAGCACCGCGCTGCTTGACCCATACCCGGGCCAGCATGGCGCGGTCGCTGTCGAACACCAGTCCATACAGCTGCTCGGTCGCAAAGGGCGGTGCGCTGACCTCGATCGCCGCCAGGCGGAAGCGCAGCGCCCGCACCGGCGCGCACGAGGTATTCCCCGAAAACAAAAGGCGCGCACGCAGCAGCAGCGGACCGTGCTGTTCCAGCAGTGGAATCAGCGCCACGTCCGGCAGCTGCTGCAGCATTTCCACAGTGCGTGCGCTGGGGCGGCAGCTTGCCTTGTCGAGCCAGGCGAAATGGCGCACCGGGCCCACGCTCCAGCGCGCAGCGGCCGCCGCGCGCGGGTCGTACAGGTACTGGCTGCGCGTGGCGCGGCACAGCGGCGCCACGCCGCGGACCGGCGGATTGTTGATCGTGGCGGTCACTGTCCACGGTCGCCCTGCTGACCGACGCACCGCGCTGAAGGCGGGCGCGGCCAGCGGTACATCGTTGTAGCGCGCGCGGTAAAAGGCCTCGAACGAGGCGCGCTCCTGTGCACTCGGATGGCGAATCTCGCCACTGTCCGCGGCCACGGCGGCCAAGGGCGCCAGCAAGGCAATCAGGGCGATACGGCAAAAGGACATCAAGGCTCCATCAAGCGTCAAGGACTGTGCCTGCCAGGCGCGTGGCGAGGAAGTCCACCAGCGCCGACACGCGCGGCGCCAGCGCGCCCTGTTTGTAAAACACCGCCCACACCGGCTGCGACCATGCCAGCACCTGCGGCGCCATGACCGGCACCAGGCGCCCGGCAGCCAGGTCGTCGCGCGTCAGGAAGTCGGCCAGGCAGGCGATGCCGGCGCCGGATAATACCAAATGGCGCAGCGTTTCGCCGCTCGACGCCGCCACCGCCGGCGCAATCGGCAAGCCGTCCCCGCCGGCATGGGCCAGCGGCCAGATGTTCAGCGACGCCGGCGCAGTAAAGCCGAGCAGCCGGTGCCGCTCCAGCTCCTCCAGTGTGACCGGCGTGCCGTGCGCTTGCAGGTAGGCCGGCGCCGCCAGCAGGCGCAGGCGGCTGCTGCCCAGGTGGCGCGCGTTCAGCGTGGAATCGGCCAGCGTGCCGATGCGGATCGCCAGGTCGGCGCGTTCCTCGATCAGGTCGATGATGGTTTCGCCGCTCGCCAGTTCCAGCTTTACCAGCGGGTAAGCGTCGAGGAAGGCCGGCACCAGCGGCGCCAGCAAGTGGTCCAGCACCGGGGTCGCGGCGTTCACCCGTACCAGTCCGGACGGCTGCGAACGGCGCGCCACGACCTGGGCCTCGGTGTCGGCCAGGTCGGCGATGACCTTGCGCGCCCGCGCCAGCAGCCAGGCGCCTTCCTCGGTCAGGTCGAGCCGGCGCGTGGTCCGGTGCATCAGGGTCATGCCCAATTGGTGTTCGAGGCGCGAAATGGTGCGGCTGACACCCGACGGCGTCTGTCCGAGACGATCGGCCGCCGCCGAGAACGACCCCGCATCGATGACAGCGGAAAATGCAATCAGTGCATCTACACTCAGCATTCGTGACTCACAGTCAAAAGTGTATTGTACGGCAAGGGATTTTTCTTTGCAGCGCCATCGCCGACACTGCATGGCATTGCAAACCGTCCTACAAGGAGAAATCCATGCCACTCGCACTCTGGGCGCTGACATTGAGCGCATTTGCCATCGGCACCACCGAATTCGTCATCGTCGGCCTGATTCCGACCCTGGCCGCCAGCCTCGGCGTGTCCGTGCCCTCGGCCGGGCTGTTGGTCAGCCTGTATGCGCTTGGCGTCGCCGTCGGCGCGCCGGTCCTGACCGCCCTCACCGGCCGAGTGCCGCGCAAGGCGTTGCTGCTTGGGCTGATGGCGCTGTTCATTGTCGGCAACCTGATGGCCTGGCTGGCGCCCGGCTACGCGGTACTGCTGGCGGCGCGCGTGCTGACCGGCCTCGCGCACGGCGTATTCTTCTCGATCGGCTCGACCATCGCCACCGGCCTGGTGGCGCGCGACAAGGCGGCCAGCGCGATCGCGCTGATGTTCACCGGCCTGACCGTGGCGCTGGTGACCGGCGTGCCGCTCGGCACCTTCATCGGCCAGCACTTCGGCTGGCAATCGACCTTCCTCGCGGTCTCGGTGCTGGGCGTGGCCGCGATGATCGGCAGCTGGGTCCTGGTGCCGAACAACATCCCTAACAGCAAGCCTTCGAGCCTGCTGACGCAGCTGGCCGTGCTGAAGAAGCCGCGCCTGCTGCTGGTGTACGCGATGACCACGCTCGGCTACGGCGGCACCTTTGTCGCCTTCACCTACCTCGCGCCGATCCTGCAGGAGGTGTCGGGCTTTGCGCCGTCTTCGGTCAGCCTGGTGATGCTGGTATATGGCGTCTCTGTCGCCTTCGGCAATATCTGGGGCGGCAAGCTGGCCGACCGCCATGGACCGATCCGCGCGCTGCAGCTGGTGTTCGCGCTGCTGGCCGCGGTGCTGCTGGTGCTGTCGCTGACGGCGCCGCATCCGGCGCTGGTGCTGGCCACGGTGCTGGCCTGGGGCGCGGTCGCCTTCGGCAATGTGCCGGGCCTGCAGGTGTATGTGGTGCAGCGCGCAGAGCGCGATGCGCCGCATGCGGTCGATGTCGCCTCGGGACTGAACATCGCCGCCTTCAACGTCGGCATCGCACTGGGCGCCTGGGGCGGCGGCCTGATCGTCGCGCATATCGGCCTGATGGCCACGCCGTGGATCGGCGCGCTGGTGGTGCTCGGCGCGCTTGGCCTGACCACGCTGGCCGGCTGGCTCGATCGCCGCGACGGCATCCACCATGTACCGGGCAGCATGCGCGCCGCCGGCGTCCACTGACTACTTGTCGAGCGCCGGATAGTGACGGAAGATGCCGTCCTCGTTGAAGGGGATCCGCCTCTTCGAGGCCAGGTAGCGCGCGATATTCGGCCGTGCGGCCACTTGGTCGCGCAGCGCCAGCAGGCCTGGGTAAGCCGGCTCGATGCGCGCCATCGCGCGCGGGAAGGCATAGCGCAGTCCCTCGATCACCTGGAACATCGACAGGTCCACGTAGGACAGCCGGCTGCCGCTCAGCCAGCCGCCGCGCCTTGCCGGTTCATGCAGCACGCGCTCGAAGTAGTCGTAGAACTTCGGCACCCGGCATTCGAGGAAGGCGGCGCTGCGCTTCTTCGCTTCCTTCTTCTGCTCCTCGTAGTACATTGAGGTCGAGATCGGATGGTGGGTGTCATGCGCTTCGCCCACCAGGTCGGCGATGGTCAGCTGCAGCTGGTGCGTCCACAGCCGTCCCGCTTCCGTGCGCGGGGCCAGGCCATGGCGGGCGCCGAGGAACAGCAGGATATTTGCGGTCTGGCCGATCAGCAGTTCCCCCGCCTTCAGGAACGGTGGCGCGAACGAGGGGTGGCCTTGACCCGCCATCAGCGCGAGCATCTTGTCGACGCCCTTCCCGGCGCGCGCGACGTCGGTGTAGGGCGCGCCGGCCTCCTCCAGCGCCAGCCGCACGAACTCGCCGCGGCCCTGGATCGTGGGCCAGTAATAGAGTAGATACATCCGCTGACCTCCCGGTTCAATCGTGATACGCTTCCGCCACCGGCCTTCAAGGGCCGCCCATTCATTCCAACAAAGGAAACAACATGCTGAAAAAAATCCTGATTGGTATTGCCGTCATTCTCGCCATCATCGTTGGCCTGGCTGCCATGAAGCCGGACAGTTTCTCCGTTGTGCGCACTGCGACGATCAAGGCGCCGCCCGAAAAGATCGTAGTCTTGATCAATGACTTCCACAACTGGGGCAGCTGGTCGCCATGGGAAAAGCTCGACCCTAACATGAAGCGCACCTTCAGTGGCGCACCCAGCGGCAAGGGCGCCATCTACAACTGGGAAGGCAACAAGGATGTCGGCGCCGGCCGCATGGAAATCACCGACCAGGTGCTGCCGACCAAAGTTATCATCAAGCTCGATTTCCTGGAACCCTTCCAGTCGTCCAACGTGACCGAGTTCACCTTCGCGCCGCAGGGCGACACCACCACCGTGACCTGGAACATGAGCGGGCCGATGCCCTTCATTTCCAAGCTCATGAGCGTGTTCATGAGCATGGATGCGATGATCGGCAAGGA
>JAKFDH010000112.1:0-25812 GCA_036676245.1 Massilia sp.
CCTGCTGACCAAGGCCAAGACGGTCGCGATCTTCCAGCTGGAGTCGCGCGGCATGCAGGGCATGCTGAAGGACGCGCGGCCCGACCGCTTCGAGGACATCATCGCGCTGGTGGCGCTGTACCGTCCGGGCCCGATGGACCTGATCCCCGACTTCTGCAAGCGCAAGCACGGCGAAAAATTCGACTATCCCGATCCGCGCACCGAAGTCATCTTGTCCGAGACCTACGGCATCATGGTCTACCAGGAGCAGGTGATGCAGATGGCGCAGATCGTCGGCGGCTACTCGCTGGGCGGCGCCGACATGCTGCGCCGCGCGATGGGCAAGAAGAAGGCCGAGGAAATGGCGGAGCACCGCGAGATCTTCCGCGCCGGCGCCGCCAAGGACGGCCTGTCGGCGGAGAAGGCCGACGAGATCTTCGACTTGATGGAAAAGTTCGCGGGCTACGGCTTCAACAAGTCGCACGCCGCCGCGTACGCGCTGCTGTCCTACCACACGGCCTACCTGAAGGCGCACCATACCGCCGCGTTCATGGCGGCCAACTTGTCGCTGGCGATGGACGACACCGACAAGATCAAGATCCTGGTGGAGGACTGCCTCGACGTCTGCAACCTGACCCTGCTGCCGCCGGACATCAACTATTCGGACTACCGCTTCACGCCCGAAGGCCCGCCGCCATCGGTCACCAAAAAGCGCGTCACCAACATCCGCTACGGCCTGGGCGCGGTCAAGGGTTCGGGCCAATCGGCGATCGAAGCGATCATCGCGGCGCGCACCAGCGGCGGGCCGTTCACCGACCTGTTCGACTTCTGCAAGCGGGTCGACCGCAAGCAGATCAACCGGCGCACGATCGAATCGCTGATCCGCGCCGGCGCCATGGACTGCTTCGGCGTCGACCGCGCGATCCTGCTGGCGTCGGTGGCGTTCGCGGTCGAAGTGGCGGACCAGGCCCAGGCATCGATCAACCAGGTCAGCCTGTTCGGCGGCGACGACAGCGACCTGGTGGCGCCGCCGGAGTACGTGAAGGCCACGCCGTGGACCGACAAGCAAAAGCTCAGCGAAGAGAAGATCGCGCTCGGCTTCTACCTGTCCGGCCACATGTTCGACACCTACGCCGCGGAAGTGCGGCGCTTCACCAAGACCAAGCTGGGCGACCTCGATCCCTCGCGTGAGCCGCGCATGCTGTGCGGCGTGATCACCGGGGTCAGGCCGCAGATGACCCAGCGCGGCAAGATCCTCATCGTGACGCTGGACGACAAGACGGCGGTGGTGGAAGTGACGGTGTACAGCGAAGTGTTCGAGGCGAACAAGAACATCTTCAAGGAGGATGACTTCCTGCTGGTGGTGGGCAAGGTGTCGGAAGACCGCTTCAACGGCGGGCTGCGCATCACGGCCGAGAAGGTGTTCGACCTGATCGCCTCGCGTGCGCATTACGGGCGCCAGGTGGGCATTTCGCTGCCGGCGCCGGTGGCGGCCAACAAGCTGGCCGAAGTGCTGCAGCCGCACCGTTCGCCGGTGGGCCTGCCGCTGGCGATGCGCTACAACACCCAGGGTGTCGAGTGCGTGATCCAGCTGGGCGAGGATTGGCAGGTGGCGCCGTCGGATGCGCTGACGCTGGCCTTGGAGCAGATGGGGGCGAAGGACGTGGCGATCGAGTACTAGCCGCGGGCGGCGCTTGGTGGGTAGCGCGTTGCTCACCCACCCTACGCATCTTCATGGACCCGGACTTCAAAATAGGGTAGGGTGGGTAAGCGCAGCGCGACCCACCATGCGCTGCCACTAGTGCTGCGCCAACCCCTGCGTCGCCCGCACAGTCCCATTCTCCGCCCGCTCCAGCACCACCTTGCGGTTGCTCGATTCCTGGTCCCGTACCGCCTCGCGGTGCCACAGATGGAACACCTCGGTCGCAAACGCCCCATCCTTGCGCATCACGCCGGCGTTGAACAGCCGCACCACCAGATCCGAATCCTCGTGCCCCCAGCCGGTGAAGCTCTCGTCGAAGCCGTTCACCGTGTCGAGATCCTTGCGCCATACGCCCAGGTTGCAGCTCTTGATGCGGCGCCAGGTAAAGCGCTTGCTCTCGCGCCCCACGTTCGGCCACGTCACCAGCAGCTGCAGTACCTTATTGATCTGCCCGCGCAAGCGCATGCCCAGCAAATCGCCGGCGCCTGCCTTGTGCATGTCGACCCGCCCCTCCAGCACCTGCGCGGTCAGGCCCGGGTCCATCAGCACCCGGCTGCCGGATACCAGATAACCCTCGCGCGCCAGCGCCCGGTGCCGGGCGATGAAATTGGGCTGCGGGATGCAGTCGCCATCGAGGAACACGATGTAGTCGCCGCTGGCGGCCAGCGTGCCGCGGTTGCGCGCCATCGCCGCGCGGAAGCCGTCGTCCTCCTGCCACACATGCAGCAGCGGCACCGGCGACTCGGCGCGCAGGCGGTCGATGCAGGCGCGGGTGTCCTCGCGCGAGCCATCGTCGGCCACCACGATCTCGAAGTTGCGGTCGTCCTGGCCGAAGCAGGCGCGCAGCACTGTCTCGAGCGCATCCGGCCGGTTGTAGGTGGTGACGACGACGGAAATGGACGGGGTGCGCTGCATGGGCGTGGTCTCAGGGCCTGGTAAACGATTCTGGCGCAGCTCTTTGGCGAAGCGCCACATACAGGCTGCTCGCGAGGATCAGGAACCAGTAGCCTTCGGTCGGGTCCCACAGCAGGCTGTTGAACGACGAGCAGGCCACGTACAGCACCGTCAGCAGCACCAGCACGTGCGCGGCGAACGTTTTGCGGCGCAACGCTGGCCATGCCAGGCTGGCGATCATGCCGAAGTACAGCACAAGGCCGGGCAGGCCAAGCTGCACGCCCATCAAAATGAATTCGCTGTGCGGCTGGTGGCGTTCGAGGTGCAATTCACTTTCCGGCGGCCAGTTGGCGGCCGCCGTCGGCGCATAGGCGGTGGCGAACGAGCCCGTGCCCAGGCCCAGCGGGTGTTCGGCGATGGCCTCGAGGCCGACCCGCATATAGCTCAGGCGCAGCCCGTTCGGCGTGCGTTCTTCCTTCGACTGCAGTTCCGTCACCAGGGTGTCGGTGCGCAGCTTGAAGTTATCCGACGTGACGTAGAAGGCGGCGAACAGCAGGACGATGCCGGCTATCCCCGACAGCACCCGCAGCGGCGTCAGGCGCACACGCTGCAGGAACAGCGTTACCAGTCCCATGAACACCGCCAGGTAGCCCGTGCGTCCCTGGGTCAGGAAGATCACCGGCACCAGGAAAAATACGCCCAATGCGATTCTGCCGAGCCGCGCCTTCGCCGTGGCGGCATGGCTGGCGTACAGCAGGCTGGCGATCGTCGCGAAACCGATCAGGATGCCGATGGTGATATGGTTCTTGAACGAGAACGAGTCGTTCGGGTTGCCGATGCGCCACCAGCCGAGCGACGATGTCGGCATCATCTGCAGGCGCACCAGGTAGCAGGACAGGGCCAGCACCACGGCCCCGGCCAGGAAGGCCTTGAATACGCGGCGCGGCATGGCGGGATTGCCCCAGCAGAGCGTCACCGCCATCGGCAGCATCAGCAGCTTCATGTATTTACTCAGCGCCTGCGTCACATCGGCCCTGGGCGCGATCGACCACGCCGAGGCCACGCCGAGGAAGGCGAGCAGGGCGAGCGACAACAGGACCGGGGGCGCCGTCAGCGCCTGGCGCTGGAAACGGCCGCCCAGCAGGGCGACGGTGAAGGTGATCAGGGTCAGGCCGACGAAGACATTGGTCAGCCAGGTCGAGAACGACACCGTAAACATCGCGCATAGGAGCAGGTACTGCGCGGCGCGCTCGGATAGGGCGGCGGGACTTCGGGCGGTGACGTGCATTCAGGCGGCCAGGTTGGCAGAGTTGCGGCAGGCGACATTTTACACGAGGGGGACGCCATTCCCCCAGCTTGGTGGACAGTCGGGCACGCCAAACTTCTGGCAGGTGTTCGATGGGCCGTGCGAAAATACAGCCCAGGTTACAGATAAGGCATCAAACTATGCAAAACAACGAGATCGTACAGCGGCTGCTGGCGGTCGTCAAACCATACCGGGCCCGCGCCGCGCTGGCGCTGGTGTGCATGGCGGCCACCGGCGCAACCCAGCCGATGCTGGGCAAGGCGCTCGAACTCCTGCTCGACAAAGGCTTCAAGAACAAGGTCGAATTCAGCCTGTGGCTGGTGCCGGCCGTGCTGCTGTCGATCTTCATCATGCGCGGCGTGTTCACCTTCGCCACCGCTTACCTGAACAACTGGGTCATGAGCCGGGTCCTGAACGATCTGCGCAGCATGGTGTTCGATCGCCTGCTGCGGCTGCCGGTTTCGCGTTTCCACGACGAATCGACGGGTTCCGTCATCAATACCGTCATCGGCGACGTGCGCCAGGTGGTCGACATGATCAATTCGGTGTTCGTGGCCGTGGTGCGCGACACGCTGGCGATCGTGTTCCTGATGGCTGCGCTGCTGTGGCTGAACTGGCGGCTGACGATCGTTGCGCTGGTCATCATGCCGCTCACGGTGCTGATCGTGCGCACCACCACCAAGCGCCTGCGCCGCCTCAATCGCGAGAACCAGCGCGTCACCGGCGAGATGACCCAGGTGGTCGAGGAAGCGGCGCGCGGGCACCAGGTGATCCGCATCTTCTCCGGCGAAGCCTACGAGCGCAAGCGTTTCGAGGAACGCAGCGTGGCCCTGCGCGGCTTTTCGCAGCGCGCCATCGTGGCCGGCGCGGCCACGGTGCCGATCACCCAGGTCGCCACCGCGCTGGCGGTGTCGGTTGTGATCGTCATGGCGCTGCGCTCGAACATGACGGTCGGCGAGTTCACCAACTTCATCACCATGATGCTGATGCTGCTCGCGCCGCTCAAGGCGCTGGTGGAAGTCAACGGCCCCATGCAGCGCGGCCTGGCCGCCGCCGAAACGGTGTTCGGCCTGGTCGATGCGCCGGTCGAGCCGAATCCGGGCGCCACGGTCATCGATCGCGCCAGGGGCCATGTGCAGTTCCAGAACGTGTCGTTCCGCTACAACCCGCAGAACCCGGCGGTGCTGAACGACGTTTCGCTCGAGATCCTGCCCGGCCAGACGGTGGCGCTGGTGGGCGTGTCGGGCGGCGGCAAGTCCACCTTCGTCAACCTCGTCACGCGCTTCTACGCGCCGGAATCGGGCCGGGTGCTGCTCGACGGCGTGCCGTTCGAAGAGATCGAGCTGCGCAGCCTGCGCGCGCAAATGGCCATGGTGAGCCAGAACGTGGTGCTGTTCGACGATACGCTGGGCGCGAACATCGCCTACGGCGCCGAACGAATCGACCGCGCGCGGCTCGATGCCGCGATCAAGGCAGCGCACCTGGCCGACGTGGTCGCCGCGCTGCCCGACGGCGTGGACACGATGATCGGCGAGAACGGCATGCGCCTGTCCGGCGGCCAGCGCCAGCGCGTGGCGATCGCGCGCGCGATCTACAAGGACGCGCCGATCCTGATCCTCGACGAAGCCACCTCCGCGCTCGACAACGAGTCCGAACGCGCGGTGCAGGCCGCGCTCGATACCTTGATGGCGGGGCGCACCACGCTGGTCATCGCGCACCGCCTGTCGACCATCGAGCGGGCCGACCGCATCGTCGTCATCGACCAGGGGCGCGTGGTCGAAGCGGGCCGCCACCAGGAACTGCTGGCGCAGGACGGCATGTACGCCAACCTGTACCGGCTCCAGTTCAGCAAGGCCGCCGAATGACCGACACGCCGCGCACCCTCGTCATCTCGCCGAACTGGATCGGCGACGCCGTGATGGCCCAGCCCTTGCTGGCGCTGCTGAGCAAGAAGCACCCTTCGCGCCCGATCGACGTGCTGGCGCCGCCATCGGTGGCGCCGGTATGGCGCGCGATGCGGGAGGTCGACACCGTTCTCGAAACGCCGTTCCGCCATGGCGCGCTGCAGCTGAAGGAACGCTGGGCGTACGCGCAGGTGCTGCGCGCGAACGGCTACGCCGAAGCGTACGTGCTGCCCAATACATTGAAGTACGCGCTGATCCCCTGGCTCGCCGGCATACCGGTGCGCGTCGGCTACAAGGGCGAAATGCGCTACGGCCTGCTCAACGTGATGCATCACGACGACGTGCCGCCGCGGCCGATGGTGCCGTTCTATGCCGCGCTGGCCGATGCGCCGCGCGACCGCCTGCGCGGCGTGGTGCCGCGGCCCGAGCTGGCGGCGAGCGGCGAGCAGGTGAGGGCGGTGTGCGAACGGCTCGGGATTGCGACGGCCAAGCCGCTGGTGGTGTTCGCGCCCGGGGCCGAATTCGGCGCCGCCAAGCGCTGGCCGGCGGGGCATTTCGCGGCGCTTGCGAGCGAGATCCGCAATGCCGATCCGGATGCGCAGGTAGCGCTGCTTGGCTCGCCCAAGGACAAGCCGGTGTGCGACGAAATCATGGCGGCGACGGGCCAGGACAGGATGTTCAACCTGGCCGGCGTGACGCGGCTCGACGAAGCGGTGGCGCTGATCGCGCGCGCGGCGGCGGTGGTGTCGAACGATTCGGGGCTGCTGCATATTGCGTCGGCGCTGAACCGGCCGGTGATCGCGATCTACGGACCGACCGATCCGGACCATGCGCCGCCGTTCTCGGACGTGGCGAAGTCGCTGTCGCTGCGGCTGGCGTGCGCGCCGTGCCGGCAGCGCGAGTGCCCGCTGGGGCATCATGATTGCATGAACAAGCTGGGGGCGGGGATGGTGTGGAGCGAGTTAAAACCGATGCTCGCGCTTTCGAATACGCACGTTAAATGAGGGTAGGGTGGGTGAGCTAGGCGCCCCCCAGCTCACCCACCCTACACCACTTTTTAGTTCCCGAACGCTTCCTCCAGCGTCAGGATCTTCCCCGTGTCCTTCGCGTCATACCCCGTCAGCTCATTGACCCGGTCGTGATACTCCGGCAGCTGCAGCACCGATATCAGCTGCCGTATCAGCGGATCGTCCACCGCATCCTTGCGCATCGCGAAAAAATAGCGCTCGCGCAGCAGCGGTATGAAATCGAGCCTGAAGCGCTGCGCCGCCGTGCGCACGCCGATCCCCACGTCGGCCATGCCGCTCGCGATATACGCGGCCACCGCCGAATGCGTGAACTCGGCGCTGTTGAACCCCGCCACGTCGTTCGGCGACATCCCCTGCGCATGCAGCATCAGCTCGAGCAGCATGCGCGTGCCCGAGCCCACCTGCCGGTTCACGAAGCGCACATCCGGCCGCGCCAGGTCTTGCAACGCGCCGATCTTGAGCGGATTGCCCGGCGCGACAAACAGGCCCTGGTGGCGCACCGCCAGGTGCACCAGGCAGTGCTGCGCCGGATCGAGCCAGCGCGTGTACCACGCCATCGCCGCGCGCTGGTGCTCGCCGGTCGGCACGTGGAAGCCGGCCAGGTCGCATTCGCGGCGCGATAGCGCGGCCACCGCATCGGTGCTGTTCCGGTAGCGCAGCTCGACCGGCATCTCCACTTTGTTCAGGTACACCATCAAGGCCGCCACCGCGAAGCCGTGGCTCGCATCCATGCGGATCATGCGCAGCTTCTCGGCCGCCATCTTGCCTAGTTCGCTCTCGAGCTCCGAGGCCAGGCTTTCGAGCATGGGCGACAGGCGCGCAGCGATCCTGCGGTCGGCCCACACCAGTTTTTGCGCCAGCGGCGTGAGCACGGTGCCGCGCCCGCGGCCCTTTTCCAGCAGGCTCTCGCCGAACAGCTGTTCGGCTTCGCGCAGCAATCCCCAGGCGTAGCGGTACGACAGTTTGACGGCCTTCGCGGCCTGCGCGATCGAGCCGGTGTCCTGCACGGCGAGCAGTAATCCGAGCAGCGCGGCGGTGTCCAGCGGCGGCTCGGAATGGAAGCTGATCTCCCAGTGCGGACGGATTTGGATGCGTAACATATGCTAAAAATAGCCTATTTTGGTCCTAGTTAGTACGTGATAGCCTAAATAAATAGCAAAAAGAAGTGGGAAAATATGTTTTAAAAAGCATATTTAAGACAAAAGAACGCAATGGAGTGAGACACATGGCTTTTCTGGAAATACTGGACAAGGAGCGCACGATCGCCGGTCCCGGCTTCAACCGCTGGCTGGTGCCGCCGGCCGCGCTGGCGATCCACCTGTGCATCGGCATGGCCTACGGTTTTTCCGTATTCTGGCTGCCGCTGTCGCGCGCGATCGGCATCAAGGACCCGGTCAAGTGCGCCGCCGACATGAGCCTGATGGTGGAACTGTTCGCGACTGATTGCGACTGGAAGATCTCTTCGCTGGGCTGGATGTACACGCTGTTCTTCGTTTTCCTCGGCTCGTCGGCAGCGCTGTTCGGCGGCTGGCTGGAGCGCGCGGGGCCGCGCAAGGCGGGCGTGGTGTCGGCCCTGTGCTGGTGCGGCGGCCTGGTGATCTCGGCCATCGGCGTCTACAAGCACCAGATGTGGATGATGTGGCTCGGCTCCGGCGTCATTGGCGGTATCGGGCTTGGCCTGGGCTACATCTCGCCCGTGTCCACGCTGATCAAGTGGTTCCCGGACCGGCGCGGCATGGCCACCGGCATGGCCATCATGGGTTTCGGCGGCGGCGCGGTCATCGGCTCGCCGCTGGCCAATGAGCTGATGAAGTACTTCGCCACCCCAGGCTCGGTCGGCGTGTGGGAAACCTTCCTGACGATGGCCGCGGTCTACTTCGTGTTCATGATGGCGGGCGCGCTGTCCTACCGCGTGCCGGCCACCGGCTGGAAGCCGGCAGGCTGGACGCCGCCTGCATCCGCGGCCGCCAACTCGATGATCACCAGCCGCCACATCCACGTCAAGAAGGTGTGGGGCATTCCGCAGTTCTGGCTGCTGTGGTGGGTGCTGTGCCTGAACGTGACGGCAGGTATCGGCATCCTCGGCATGGCGTCGCCGCTGCTGCAGGAGATCTTCGCGGGCAAGCTGATTGGCGTGGAACTGGCATTCAACGAGCTGTCGGTCGCGCAGAAGGCGCAGATCGCGGCGATCGGCGCCAGCTTCGCCGGCCTGCTGTCGCTGTTTAACATCGGCGGGCGTTTCGTGTGGGCCTCGTGCTCGGACTACATCGGCCGCAAGGGCACCTACTTCGTGTTCTTCGTGCTCGGCTTTATCCTGTACGCGTCGATCCCCTCGTCTTCGCAGGCCGGCAACCTGTTCCTGTTCGTGGTCGCGTTCTGCGTGATCCTGTCGATGTACGGCGGCGGCTTCGCCACCATCCCGGCCTACCTGGCCGACCTGTTCGGCACCCAGATGGTGGGCGCGATCCACGGCCGCCTGCTGACGGCGTGGTCGGCGGCGGGAGTGTTCGGGCCGGTGCTGGTCAATTACATCCGCGAGTACCAGATCGCCAACGGCGTGCCGAAGGCGCAGGCGTATGATGTCACCATGTACGTACTGGCCGGTATGATTGCGTTGGGTTTCCTGTGCAACCTGCTGGTGCGGCCGATTGCCGACAAGCACTTCATGACCGATGCTGAGCTGGCCGCCGAGAAAAAGCTGGCGCACGAGCGCGACCTGAGCGCGATGGCTGCCAGCAACGGCAGGGGCGGGGCGCTGGTGGCCACCGCTGGCAACAACCCGGCCGTCGCCGCGTTTGCATGGGCTGCCGTGGGCATACCGCTGTCGATCGGCATTTGGCTGACGCTGCAGAAGGCGGTGGTGTTTTTTAAATAGGGTAAAGTGCCGCGCGGAGTGGGCGGCACAGGAATCGCAACAGTAAAATTCGCACGAACACAAACCAACGTCGTCCCAGCGAAGGCTGGGACCCATGCTGAGCAAATTCAGCATGGGTTTCGGATCGCCGCACCGCTGCCTTCGCAGGAACGACGTGCAAGGGAAAGTAAATGAATCACCCAACTATTCCGATCGCCGTGCAAGGCAGTACGCGCGAACGCAAACGCCAGGCGCCAAAGGGGCGCCGCGTCGATCCGCAGGCCCTGGCCGAAGTGCAGGCACTGCTGGCAGCCGAGTCGCGCCAGGCCGACCTGCTGATCGAGCACCTGCATAAACTCCAGGACCGCTTCGGCCACCTGTCCGCCGCACACCTCGCTGCGCTGGCGCAGGAGATGAAGCTGGCCCAGGCCGAAGTCTACGAGGTCGCATCCTTCTACCACCATTTCGACATCGTCAAGGAAGGCGAAACCGCTCCCGCCGCGCTGACGGTGCGCGTATGCGACGGCCTGTCCTGCGAAATGGCAGGCGCGCGCGAATTGCTGGACAAGCTGCCGGCGATCCTCGGCCGCGAAGTGCGCGTAATCGGCGCGCCGTGCATCGGCCGCTGCGAGCAGGCGCCGGCAGCCGTCGTTGACCAGCATCCGCTTGCGCACGCCAGTTGCGACAGCGTCGCCGCAGCCGTGGCGGCAAAGACGGTCACCCATGCGCCCGCCGGCTTCAAAGACCTCGACGCCTACCTGCAGGACGGCGGCTACGCGCTGCTGCGCGAGTGCGCCAGCGGTGCGCGCGGTGTTGAATCCGTCATCGCCACCATGGAAAGCTCGGGCCTGCGCGGCCTGGGCGGCGCGGGCTTCCCGGCTGGCCGCAAATGGCGCATCGTGCGCGCCGAGGCCGGGCCCCGGCTGATGGCGATCAATATCGACGAAGGGGAGCCAGGCACCTTCAAGGACCGCTTCTACCTTGAGCGCGACCCGCACCGCTTCATCGAGGGCGCGCTCATCGCCGCCTGGGCGGTCGGCATCGACACCATCTACATCTACCTGCGCGACGAGTACCACGGCTGCCGCGCGATCCTCGAAGGCGAGCTGGCGAAGCTGCGCGCGCACCCGCCGATCCCCGGCATGCCGCAGCTGGTGCTGCGCCGCGGCGCGGGCGCCTATATCTGCGGCGAAGAATCGGCGATGATCGAATCGATCGAAGGCAGGCGCGGCATGCCGCGCCTGCGTCCGCCCTATGTGGCGCAGGTCGGCCTGTTCGGCCTGCCGACGCTGGAGCACAACTTCGAAACCCTGCACTGGGTGCGCGATATCGTGCAAAAGGGCGCAGACTGGTTCAGCGGCCATGGCCGCAACGGCCGCAAAGGGCTGCGCTCGTTCTCGGTGTCGGGCCGCGTGCGCGAACCGGGCGTCAAGCTGGCGCCGGCCGGCATCACGATCGATGAGCTGATCGCCGAATACTGCGGCGGCATGCAGGACGGCCACCAGTTCTACGCCTACTTGCCGGGCGGCGCCTCGGGCGGCATCCTGCCCGCCGCCATGGGCGACATCCCGCTCGACTTCGATACCTTGCAGCCTTATGGCTGCTTCATCGGATCGGCCGCCGTCGTCGTGCTGTCCGACGCCGACACCGCCGCCCAGGCGGCGCGCAACACGCTCAAGTTCTTCAAAGACGAATCCTGCGGCCAGTGCACGCCGTGCCGCGTCGGCACCGCCAAGGCCCTGAACCTGATGGAGCAGCCGCAGTGGGATACCGGCCTGCTGGCCGAGCTGTCGCAAGTGATGCGTGACGCGTCGATCTGCGGCCTGGGCCAGGCCGCGCCGAATCCCTTCGACTGCGTCGTCAAATACTTCCCGCACGAATTGGTGAAACCATGAATGCAATCACCCGGAAAGACCGCGCCGCCCTGCAAGGCATGGCCGTCAAGTTCGAACTGAACGGGCGCGAGGTGGACGCCTTTGCCAACGAAACCCTGATCGAGGTGGCGAAGCGCGAAGGCATCGACATCCCGCACCTGTGCTACAAGGCCGGCATGGAGGAAGTGGGCAACTGCCGCTCCTGCATGGTGGAGATCGACGGCGAGCGCGTGCTGGCCCCGTCCTGCTGCCGCCATCCCGCCAATGGCATGAAGGTGACGACCGACAGCGGGCGCGCCGTCGCCGCGCAGAAAATGGTGCTCGAACTGCTGCTTTCGGACATGCCGCAAACCGCGTACACGCGCCACAACGAAGTGGACTTCTGGGCCGGCAAGCTTAACATCGGCAAGCCGCGCTTCGCGGCGCGCAAGCAGCCGCGCCAGGACGCCTCGCATGCCGCCATCACCGTCAACCTCGACGCCTGCATCCAGTGCACGCGCTGCGTGCGCGCCTGCCGCGACGAACAGGTCAACGATGTGATCGGTCTGGCCTTCCGCGGCGACCATGCGAAGATCGTGTTCGACATGGACGACCCGATGGGTGATTCCACCTGCGTCGCCTGCGGCGAATGCGTTCAGGCCTGCCCGACGGGCGCCCTGATGCCCGCGCGCGAGGCCGCGCTGGCGGTGCCGGACAAGCAGGTCGAATCGGTTTGCCCGTACTGCGGCGTGGGCTGCCAGCTGACGTACAACGTCAAGGACAACAAGATCCTGTTCGTCGAAGGGCGCGACGGCCCTGCCAACCGCGAGCGCCTGTGCGTCAAGGGCCGTTACGGCTTCGACTATGCGCACCATCCGCACCGGCTGACCAAGCCGCTGGTGCGGCGCGCCGATGCGCCCAAGCGCGGCGACTTCACGATGGACCCGGACCGCGTGATGGACGTGTTCCGCGAAGCGACCTGGGAGGAAGCGCTCGAACTGGCCGGCGGCAAGCTGGCGGCAATCCGCGACACCCACGGGAAGAAGTCGCTGGCCGGCTTCGGCTCCGCCAAGGGCAGCAACGAGGAAGCCTATCTGTTCCAGAAGCTGGTGCGCACCGGCTTTGGCAGCAACAATGTCGATCACTGCACCCGGCTGTGCCACGCCTCGTCGGTGGCGGCGCTGCTGGAAGGGATCGGTTCGGGCGCGGTGTCGAACCCGGTGATGGACGTGATCAAAGCCGAAGTGGTCATCATCATCGGCGCCAACCCGACCGTCAACCACCCTGTCGCGGCGACCTGGATCAAGAACGCCATCCGGAACGGCACCAAACTGGTGGTGTGCGACCCGCGCCGCTCGGACCTGGCGCGCAGCGCGCACCGCTACCTGCAGTTCAAGCCCGATACCGACGTGGCCCTGCTGAACGCGATGATGCACGTGATCGTCAGCGAAGGCCTGGTCGACAAGGCCTTCGTCGCCAGCCGCACCATCGGCTACGAGGAGCTGGAAAAGAACGTGGCCGGCTACAGCCCCGAGCTGATGGCCCCGATCTGCGGCATCGACGCCGACACCATCCGCTACGTGGCGCGCCTGTACGCCACGTCGAAGGCGTCGATGATCCTGTGGGGCATGGGCATCTCGCAGCACATCCACGGCACCGACAATGCACGCTGCCTGATCGCGCTGGCGCTGATGACGGGCCAGATCGGCCGTCCCGGCACCGGCCTGCATCCGCTGCGCGGCCAGAACAACGTGCAAGGCGCTTCCGACGCCGGGCTGATCCCGATGATGTTCCCCGACTACCAGCGCGTGGACAACGCGGCGGCCCACGCCAAGTTCGAGAAGGCCTGGGGCGCAAAGCTGGACGACAAGCCCGGCCTGACCGTGGTCGAGATCATGCATGCCATCAAGCGCGGCGAGATCCGCGGCATGTACATCATGGGCGAGAACCCCGCCATGTCGGACCCTGATGCCAACCATGCGCGCGAATCGCTGGCCGCGCTCGACCACCTGGTGGTGCAGGATATTTTCCTGACCGAGACCGCCTACCTGGCCGACGTGATCCTGCCCGCCAGCGCCTTCCCCGAGAAGACCGGCAGCTTCACCAATACCGACCGGCTGGTGCAGATCGGCCGCCAGGCCATCGACCCGCCGGGCGAAGCGAAGCAGGACCTGTGGATCATCCAGCAGATCGCCGGCAAGCTGGGCCTGGACTGGCGCTACAGTCACGTGTCCGAGGTGTTCGACGAGATGCGCCACACGATGCCCAGCATCGGCGGCATTACCTGGGAGCGGCTCGAACGCGAGCATGCGGTCACCTATCCGTGCACGAAGGAGGGCGACCCGGGCCAGTCGGTCGTCTTCATCGAGCAGTTCCCGCGCGATACCGGGCGCGCCCGCTTCGTCCCGGCCGACATCATTCCCGCCGACGAACGGCCCGACGCCGCCTACCCGATGGTCCTGATCACGGGCCGCCAGCTCGAGCACTGGCATACCGGCAGCATGACGCGCCGCACCGCCGTGCTGGACGCGATCGAGCCCGATCCTGTGGCGCTTGTGCATCCGCTCGACCTGGCCGACTTGGGAGGCAAGCCGGGCGACGTGGTCACCATCGAATCGCGGCGCGGCCGGGTGGCGCTGTACGCGAGGGCTGACGACAGCTCGCCGCGCGGTGCGATCTTCGTCCCGTTCTGCTATTACGAGGCGGCGATCAACAAGCTGACCAACGCCGCGCTGGACCCGTTCGGCAAGATCCCCGAGTTCAAGTACTGCGCGATCCGCGTGGCGCTGGGCGGGACCGTGGAAGAGCAGGGCAGCTACGGTGGCGGCCAGGTATTGGCAGGCATCTCACAATCTTGACGTCCTCCACTTCCTAAGGGAAGGGGATTCCTACTGCTAGCGTCGCACGTCCGCGACGGAGAATGTTTCTTGCCGCATTAAGATCACGATCATGCAAAGTACCGCAATCAGAACACCGCCATTCTCTTATTCCAAGGTCTGCGATACCTTTCGGCCGCGAATCGGGCAAGCTGCCGCAATTCGAACAGATCTGGGTGGTGAATCTTTCGTCCACTTCCTGAAACCATGCGCCATGCTTAACAGCCTTGTACGCCAGTTGTGTTCGGAAGGTCGACCAGCTCACGTCGTGCACCGACTTCGCCATGCTGGTTTTGGCGAGTCCAGACGCATTCACATTGCCGACCACGATATGATCGAAGTTAGTAACAAGCTCGCGCGTCCTATTATGCAAAAAATCGCGGCGCTTATTGGCGATCTTGGCGTGGATAGCCTTCTCGCGCTTGTGCTTGTGCGCTCGCTGCGCTACCCCAAGCGCCTGTTCGGCGGCGCGGTAAAACCCCGGTGCCTCGATGGTAGGCCCTTCGCTGAGCTTCGCCAGGTCCTTCAGGCCCAGGTCGATACCGACGCCGCGTACTGGCCAGCGCACGGGCGCCTCGGCGATCTGCACGGCGATGTTGAGATACCAGTTGCCGCGTCGGTCGCGGGAAAAATTGCTGCCGTCGGTGATCTTGCCATCGGGCAGTGGACGCGAGTAAAAGACGCGGAAGGTGTTCCCGGCAAATCGAAAGGCGTCGCCTTCGCGCTTGAGCGAGCGGCCTTTCAAGGGAATCCAACCGGTCGATTTGATCCCGCGATAGCGCAGGTAAGGACGCTTGAACTGGGTGCGCGATTTGGCGTACTGCTGGCATACATCGTTGATCGTGTCAGAATACAACCCGAGTTCCTTACTCGAACCGGCGCACAGCTTGATCAGATCAAACCCGCTGAGCCAGGGACGGTTGAATCGCAGCGCGTCTTTCTGCCGGTCGTTGCAGTAGTTCCAGACGAAGTTGACTTTGCGGGCTTGCTGATTCAGCAGGCCATGAAGCGATTTGACACGATAGCGGTAGACGAGATTCATACAAGTTCGACAGCCAAAGCCGAAGCTGGTTCCCTCTACAATCACAATACACCGACTGCCAAACAATCGATCCCTTTCACTCTCCGTCCTGTCGGACGGGGTTCCTCGGGGCAATTTTGATGAACATGACTGATCCCATGCAACCGCGCCGGCCGCTGCTGTCCGCGGCGAGCGCACGACTGACCCACGACGTCGACGTTGTCGACGAACGGGGGCGGCGCAGCACGATCTCGATTCCCGCCGAGCGGCCATTGACGGTGTATGTCGACAAACGCGAGCTCGTTACCCTGATGACCCTTGGCGGCGCGCCGGAGGCGCTGGTGCTCGGCTACCTGCGCAACCAGCGCCTGGTGCGCAGCATCGACGACGTGGAATCGGTGCAGGTCGACTGGGCGGTCGACGCGGTGGCCGTCGTTACCCGCAGCGGCATTGCCGACGTCGAGGAGCGCACGTCGAAGAAGGTCGTCACGACCGGCTGCGGCCAGGGCTCGGTATTCGGCGGGCTGATGGACGAGGTCGACCTGATTGCGCTGCCGCCGGACGCGCGCCTGCGCCAATCGACGGTATACCGCATCGTCGAGACCATCCGCACGCAGCAATCGATCTACAAGCAGGCAGGCTCGGTGCACGGCTGCGCGCTGTTCGACGCCGACGGCGCACTGCTGTATTTCGTTGAGGACGTGGGCCGCCACAACGCGGTGGACGCTATCGCCGGCATGATGTGGCTGGACGGCGTCGACGGCGGCGACAAGGTGTTCTACACCACCGGCCGGCTCACCTCCGAAATGGTCATCAAGGGCGCCCAGATGGGGATTCCCTTCCTGCTGTCGCGCTCCGGGACCACGCAGATGGGGCATATGGTGGCGGGCAAGGTCGGCATGTCGCTGCTGGCGCGCTGCACCGGCACCCACTTCCTCGTGCTGTCCGGGATGGAGCGCATCGTGCTCGAACCCGGCCTGCTGGACGCGCACGGGCGCCTGGCCTGATGGTGCTCGGGGAAGCGTTCAGCCTCGCTTTCGCCCTGCTGTTTTCCGGCGACGCAGCGCTGTGGCAGATCATCTGGGTATCGCTCAAGACCAGCGTGATCGGACTGCTGCTGGCCGTGCCGCCGGCCGTCATGCTCGGCTACCTGATCGCCAGCCACCGCTTCCGCGGGCGGCGCGTGGCGATCTGGCTGGCGCAGGCTGCGCTGTCTATCCCCACGGTGCTGATCGGCCTCCTGCTGTATTTGATGCTGTCGCGCCACGGTCCGCTGGGCGGCCTGCAGTGGCTGTTCTCCCAGCCCGGCATCATCGCCGGGCAATGCCTGATCGCGATCCCCGTGCTGCTGGCCTTTTCGCTGGCTGCGGTGCAGGCGGCCGACCCGCGCTACGCGGAGACGGCCATCGCCCACGGCGCCTCGCGCTGGCGCGTGATGGCGAGCGTGCTGTATGAAGTGCGCTTCGGCGTGATGGCGGCCATCATCAGCGGCTTTGGCCGCGTGATCTCCGAAGTCGGCTGCGCCCTGATGGTCGGCGGGAACATCGCCGGTGAAACCCGTACCATCACCACCGCCATCGCGCTCGAGACCAGCAAGGGCGAGTTCGCCCAGGGCATCGCGCTGGGCCTGGTGCTGATCGTCGTCGCGCTGCTGATGAACGGCGTGCTGATGCTGGTGCAGGGCGACGCCCACATCGCGAAAGGACGGCCATGAGCAGCCTGCTGGTCGCGGCCCGGCTGCGCAGGACGTTCGGAGAACGGGTGCTGTTCGATATCGCCAACTTCACGCTCGACGAGGCCGCGGCCTATGTCCTGACCGGCATCAATGGCGCGGGCAAAACGTCGCTGCTGCGCACCTTGGGCGGGCTGGACCCCGCCGAACCCACTTCGCTGCTGTACCGCAGCGAGCTGCTGCAGCTGGCGCCGTATCCGGCGCTGCTGCGGCGCGAGGTGCTGTATGTGCACCAGGATCCGATCATGTTCTCGACCAGCGTCGCGAAGAACATCGGCTATGGCCTGCAGGCGCGCGGCGAACCGCGCGAACGCATCGCCCGCGTGGTGCGGGCGGCGATGACGTGGGCCGGCGTGACGCACCTCGAAGGCGCCAACCCAGCCAGCCTGTCCGGCGGCGAGAAGCAGCGCATCGCCCTGGCGCGCGCCAAGGTGCTGGAACCGCGCCTATTGCTGCTCGATGAACCGACCGCCAACCTGGACGGCGCCGCGCGCGAACAGGTGATCGCGCTGATCCCGGCGCTGATCGAGGCCGGCACCACCGTCGTCATGGCCTGCCACGACCGCGACCTGATCGGCTTGCCCGGCATGCGCCGGCTGAAGCTGCGCGACGGCGACATCATCTACCGCTACAACTGAAAGGACACCTGCATGTTCCGACGTTCGCTATTGATACTTGCGCTGGCCTTTGGGGCATGCGCCCCGGCCATGGCGCAGCAGGCGATCCGACTGTCGACCACGACCAGCACCGAGAACTCCGGGTTGCTCGCGCACCTACTTCCCGCGTTCGAAACGAAGACCGGGCTGCGGGTCCACCTGATTTCCGTCGGCACCGGCAAGGCGCTCGAGCTGGCGAAGAACGGCGATGTCGATGTGACGCTGGTGCACGCGCGCGCGGCGGAGGACAAGTTCGTCACCGACGGACATGGTGTCGACCGGCGCGACGTGATGTACAACGATTTCATTGTTGTCGGACCGGCTTCCGATCCGGCCATGGTAAGCGGCGGCCGGGATGTGATCGCGGCCTTCGGCAAGATCGCGGGCAGCGGTGCCAGGTTCATTTCGCGCGGCGACAACTCCGGCACGGACCTGATGGAGAAGAGCTACTGGAAGGCTGCCGGCACGGTGCCGGCTGGCGCGCGCTATGTTTCGGCGGGTTTGGGCATGGGCGAAGTGCTGAACATGGCCGCCGAGCTGCAGGCTTACACGCTGACCGACCGTGCTACTTATGGTGCCTACAAGGCGAAGACCGGACTCGCAGTGCTGGTCGAAGGCGACCCGAAGATGTTCAACCCCTACGGCATCATCGCCGTCAACCCGGCGCGCCACCCTGGCATCAACTACAAAGGGGCGCTACAGCTGGTGCAATGGATCACTTCGCCCGAAGGGCAGGCCAGGATCGCGTCGTTCAAGCCCGGCGGGCAGCAGCTGTTCTTCCCCGCGGCGCGCTAGCCTGGTGTGATATCGTTTCGCTATTCGAGTCAGGGACGACAAACGTGAAAGTGATTATTTTCGGCGCGACCGGCATGGTGGGCCAGGCGGCAATGCGCGAAAGCCTGCAGGCTGCCGACGTTGAACAAGTGCTCACGGTGGGCCGCGCGCCGACCGGGCAGCAGCATCCGAAGCTGCGCGAGCTGGTACATGCCGAGATGTGGCATTACGAAGGTATCGAAGCCGAGCTGTCGGACTTCGACGCCTGCTTCTTCTGCATCGGCGTCACCTCGTCCGGCATGCCCGAGAAGGCGTACACCCACCTGACCTACGACATGACGCTGGCCGCCGCGAGCAAACTGGCGCAGCTCAATCCACGGATGGTGTTCGTCTACGTATCCGGAGCGGGCGCGGACAGCAGCGAGACCAGCAAGATCATGTGGGAGCGGGTGCGCGGCAGGACCGAGAACGCCCTGCTCAAGCTGGCGTTCCGCGGCGTCTACATTTTCAGGCCCGGCATGATCCAGCCGCTGGACGGCATCAAGTCGAAGACCACCGCCTACCGCTGGTTCTACTCGCTGACCAAGCCGCTGCTGCCGCTGCTGAAGGCGGCGATGCCGGCGCAGGTGCTCAGCACGCGCCAGGTCGGGCAGGCGATGCTGAACGTGGTGCGGCGCGGCGCGCCGAAGCGGGTGCTGGAAAGCCGCGATATCGTCGCGGCCGCCGGCTGATCAATCCCGGCTGATCGCGCCGCCAGCGGGCCAGCTGCTGTCGCTGACGCGCTTGAGCGTCATTTCAAAGAAGCGCACCGGGTCCTTGCCGGCCACGATGCGATCGCCCACTTCCTTCCACACGCCGTCCTTGACGGTGGCGGTGTAGCGGATCGTCGTGCCTGGGCCGGCGGCGATCTCCCAGATGAAGCCGTCCGCCGTCGGCGTCAGCGGGAAGGCGCCGATGCTGCCCATGGCGTAGTTCTGGCTGCTGTAGGCTTTCTTGCCGACGTCATAGGACATCACCGCGAAGGCATTGAAGCTGACTTTTCCGTCCTTTTCGTAGCCGCGGCCTTCCACCAGGCGCAGCGAACCGTCGAGGAAGGGGCCCACGCGTTCGGTCTGGATCAGCTCATGCTTCGTCCCGTTGGGCAGCATGGTCCAGGCGGGGCCGCGCCACACGCCGTCGATCATGGCCAGTTTGGACATCGCTTCCTTTTGCGCCGCGATGGTCGCGGTCGGGTCGGGACGCTGCGCCAGGGCGGGGGCGCAGGCGCCCGCGGCGATCAGCAGGGACAGCAGGACAGGACGAACAGCCTTCATTGTCATTCTCCTCGGGGACGGCGCAGGGCTGCGCCCAGATGGCCATTATGCCAAAGAAAAACCGGGGTCAGTGCCGACAAAAGCACACGGACTCAACCATAAGGGCCTTATGGTTGAGTCCGTGTGCTTTTGTCGGCACTGACCCCGGGTTTTTCGCGAATTAGCGTACGCTCTGGACCAAAAACTCATTCATCCGGCAACTGCCGAACGAACGCTTGACCTGCCCGCCGCTGCACGCGCGAGGCTCGCCATGGCGGGTATAGCAGGCGTGCACTTCGCGCAGGAAGCGGCCCCCGCCGCCGCAGAACGGCAGCACCGAATTGACCGGCATATCCGGATTGGCCTTGCGGAAGGCCTTGACCATGTCGTTGTAGGTGGTGCGCACCGGCTGCTGCGGGCGCACGAACTGCGCCGGGATCACCAGCTTGTCTTTCAGCTTGCCGGACAGTGCGAAGTAGGCCGCCGGATCCAGCCCCGAGCAGGTGCCGTGCTTGTCCCACTCGTGCGTGACCAGTTTGGCGGACGGGAACAGCGGCGCGTACTGGGCGCGCGCCTGGTCCGGCAGGCGTTCGGTCGAGCAGTTCTGCGGATAGCCTCTTTCGTACTGCGGCCACAGGCCGTGCAGCACGAAGCCGAGCTGGCGCCCGCTGTCGCACTGGTCCGGATCGTTGCGCGCGGTGGCGCAGTAGGCAGGCGACCAGCTGTGCGCCACCGCGTAATAGTCGAACAGCCCGGGCTGCGGCTGGTTGCGCGGGCGCTTCGCTTCGGCGCCGAAGCTCAGCGACAGCAGGACGATCAATAGCAGGGTGTTCGGTTTCATGCGCATCTCACATCAGGATGACGTCGTACTGCTCCTGGTGGTAGGCCGTCTCCACCTGCAGCGAAATCTGCTTGCCGATGAAGTCGCCCAGCATCGCCAGGTGCTGCGATTCCTCTTCCAGGAACAGGTCCACCACTTCCTGCGAGGCGAGGATGCGGAATTCGCGCGGGTTGAACTGCTTGGCCTCGCGCAGCAGCTCGCGCAGGATCTCGTAGCAGATCGTGCGGCTGGTCTTGACCTGGCCCTTGCCGGCGCAGGCCGGGCAGGGTTCGCACAGGATGTGGGCCAGCGACTCGCGCGTGCGCTTCCTCGTCATCTCCACCAGCCCCAGCGCCGAGAAGCCGCTGACCGACACCTTGGTGCGGTCGCGCGACAGGGTCTTCTTCAGCTCGGCCAGCACCGCGGTGCGGTGCTCGTTGTTGTCCATGTCGATGAAGTCGAGGATGATGATGCCGCCCAGGTTGCGCAGGCGCAGCTGGCGCGCGATCGCATGCGCCGCTTCCAGGTTGGTCTTGAAGATCGTGTCGGCGAAATTGCGCCCGCCGACGAAGCCGCCGGTGTTGACGTCGATCGTCGTCATCGCCTCGGTCTGGTCGACGATCAGGTAGCCGCCGGACTTCAGGTCGACCCGCCGTCCCAGCGCGCGCAGGATCTCTTCCTCCACGCCGTACAGGTCGAACAGCGGCCGCTCGCCGGTGTAGTGCTGCAGGCGCGCCAGCACGCTCGGCGTGTAGGTCTGGCCGAATTCGACCAGCTTCAGGTAGTTCTCGCGCGAGTCGACCTGGATCGACGCCGTTTCGTCATGCACGAAGTCGCGCAGCACGCGCTGGGCCAGGTTCAGGTCCTGGTACAGCAGGCTGGTGGCCGGGCGCGTCTTGGCGCCGTGGCAGATCGCGGCCCAGGTCTTGCGCAGGTAGTCGACGTCGGCGGCGAGGTCGGTGTCGGACGCGTCCTCGGCCATCGTGCGCACGATGTAGCCGCCTTTTTCTTCCTTCGGCAGCAGGCCTTGCAGGCGGTTGCGCAGCAGTTCGCGGTCCGATTCCTTCTCGATCTTTTGCGAGATCCCGATGTGGCAGTCCTGCGGCAGGTAGACCAGCATGCGGCCGGCGATCGAAATCTGGGTCGACAGGCGCGCGCCCTTGGTGCCGATCGGGTCCTTGATCACCTGCACGGTCAGCACCTGGCCGTCGAACAGGATCTTTTCGATCGCGGTGGGGGCGACGTTCGTGCCGTCATGGCTGCGCGCTTCCCAGATGTCGGCCACGTGCAGGAAGGCTGCGCGCTCGAGGCCGATGTCGATGAAGGCCGACTGCATGCCGGGCAGCACCCGCACCACCTTGCCGGAGTAGACGTTGCCGGCCAGGCCGCGGGTGAGCGTGCGCTCGATGTGCAGTTCCTGGACCGCGCCCTGCAGGATCAGCGCGACGCGCGTTTCCTGCGGGGTTATATTGATCAGTATGTCTTCGTTCATCGATGCGCCGCTTATGCCAGCGGCACGCCGGCCTGGCGCAGCAGCTTGGCGGTTTCGTACAGCGGCAGGCCCATGATGCCCGAGTGGCTGCCGTCGATGTGCTCGACGAACAGCGCAGCGAGGCCCTGGATGCCGTAGCCGCCGGCCTTGTCGTACGGTTCGGTGGTGGCGCAGTAGCTGCGGATCGAGGCCGGCGACAAGGTCGCGAAGCGCACGTCGGACACCTGGGTGATCTGTGCGGCCATGTTGGTGTAGTGCACCGCGACCGACGTGAGCACCTGGTGGGTGCGGCCGGACAGGCGCTCCAGCATCTTGACGGCCTCGGCCGTATTGGCCGGCTTGCCGAGGATCTCGCCGTCGACAGTGACGGTGGTGTCGGCGGCCAGCACCGGGCGCAGGGTCAGGCGCCGGCTTTGCACGATGTTCCAGGCGAAGGCGGCCTTTTCATTGGCCACCCGCGCCACGTAGTCGAGCGCCGCTTCGCCGGGGCGGACATCCTCGGATACGTCGGGACCGCGCGCGCTGTCGTTGCGCAGCATGAGCAGTTCGAATTCGACGCCGATCTGGCGCAGCAGTTCGCGCCGGCGCGGGCTCTTGGAGGCTAGGTAGATTTTTCTGTCGATCGGCTTCATCGGATGGTCCGGCGGGTTTCTCTAAACGCGATGATAAGGGTGATTCTGCGTGATCGACCACGCCCTATACAACTGCTCGGCAAGCATAACACGCACGATGCCGTGTGGGAGTGTCATAGAGGAAATTCGGATCAAGCCTTCGGCCCGGGTCTTGAGCGCCGGATCGAGGCCGTCGGCCCCGCCGATCAGGAAGGCGGTGTCGCGCCCGTCCTGCTGCCACTGCATCAGCTGCTGGGAAAGGCCGACGCTGGTCAAGTCCTTGCCGCGCTCGTCGAGCGCGATGATGCGGACATTCTTGGGCAGGACCGCCTCGATGCGTTCCCGTTCGAGCGCCATCGCGGTGGCCGCCGTCTTGCTGCCGGATCGTTCGACCGGCTTGACTTCCTTGAGCACGATGCGCAGCTCGGGCGGCATGCGCTTCGTGTATTCGCCAAAGCCGGTCTCGATCCAGGCCGGCATTTTGTGGCCGACCGCAGCGATGATGAGCTGCATCGGCGCTTACTCTTCGGCTTTTTTGGCGACCCGCTTGATGACCTTCTTGACCGGCAGCGCGTCGGCGGCCGGGGCCTTGGCCTTGACGGCTTTTGGCGCGGACTTCTTCGGCAGCGCTTTCAGCGCCTTGACTGCCGCTTCTTCGCTCTTGGTCGGGGCGACCTTGACGACCTTGCCTACCGGCGCGGCTTTCTTGGCGGACGACTTCGCAGTCGCCCCCTTCTTCGGCTTGGCTTCCGCTGCCGCCTTGGCCGCGGACGACTTCGCAGTCGTCCCCTTGCGCTCCTTGACCGGCTTGACTTCCGGCGCTTCCTGGGTCGACGCCAGGTGCTTGGACTTCGGCTTGGCGGCATTCGCCTCGGCCGCTTCGACGGTCGACTTGCGCTTGGCCGCGCCCAGCTTGACCGGCTTGTCGCCCCAGATTTCTTCGAGGCGGTAGTACTGGCGGATCGCCGGCTGCATGATGTGGACGATCATGTCGCCCAGGTCGACCAGCACCCACTCGCCGGTTTCTTCGCCTTCAACGCCGATCACGTCGCCGCCGGCATCCTTGACCTTGTCGCGCACCGAAGCGGCCAGCGCCTTGGTTTGGCGGTTCGAGGTGCCCGAGACCACGGCGATGCGGTCGAACAGGCTGGTCAGGTGGATGGTGTCGAACACCTGGATGTCCTGGCCCTTGACGTCCTCGAGGGCGTCCACAACCAGCGTTTGAAGTTTTTTGATATCCATTAGATTTTATATAAATTATGTTGTTGAATATAGTCTAGCACTACCGGTGAGATAAGCGAATTTGCCCGGTCTCCCCGTTGTAATGCCGCACGAACCTGGGTGGCTGAGATATCCACATCCAGCGTGCTGGCCACGTACACATGGCCGGACGGCGTATCGCGAAGCTGCGCCAGGCTGGCCTGGCGCTTTTCGAGTTCATCGGCGACCGCCGCGGGCAGCGCTGTTTCATTGAGCGCATAGCCGGGCCGCGCAGCCACGCCGATGTGCGCGAAGTCGAATAATTTGCGCCATTCGCGCCAGCTGTCGAGCTGCAGCAGCTGGTCGGCGCCCATCAGGAAAACCAGGGATACGTCGGCACCCAGTTCGGCGCGCACATTGCGCAGCGTGTCGATGGTGTAGGTCGGCGCGACCCGTTCGATTTCCTGGCAATCGAGCGTGACCGGCAGCGCCGCCTGCTTGAACGCCAGTTCGAGCATCGCCACGCGGTCGCTGGCAGGCGCATGCAGGCCATTCTTCTGCCACGGGCTGCCGGCCGGGATGATGCGCAACTCGTCGGGTTCAAGCAGGTCGGCGTACAGTGCGGCAAGCGCCACGTGGCCGTTATGGACCGGGTCGAAACTGCCTCCCAGCAGTGCGACGCAGCGTGTCACGTCGCCAGCCAGTCGCGATGGACCAGGAAGTCGGCATACAGCTTCGCTTCCTCGGTGCCGGCTTCCGGCTGCCAGTCGTAGCGCCACTTGACGATCGGCGGCATCGACATCAGGATCGCCTCGGTGCGTCCGCCGGACTGCAGGCCGAACAGCGTGCCGCGGTCGAACACCAGGTTGAACTCGACATAGCGGCCGCGCCGGTAGGCCTGGAAATCGCGTTCGCGTTCGCCGTACGGCGTGTCCTTGCGGCGTTTCAGGATCGGCAGGTAGGCATCGAGGAAGCTGTTGCCCACGTTTTGCGTCATCGCGTAGGACAGGCCGAAGCCGGGCGCGTTGAAGTCGTCGAAGAAGATGCCGCCGACGCCGCGCGGCTCCTTGCGGTGTTTCAGGTAGAAGTACTCGTCGCACCAGGCCTTGAAGCGCGGATGCAGCTCGGCGCCGAAGGGCGCGACCGCGTCGTGGCAGGTCTGGTGGAAGTGGCGCGTATCCTGCTCGCTGCCGTAGTACGGGGTCAGGTCCATGCCGCCGCCGAACCACCATACCGGCTCCTGGCCTTCGGCGGTGGTGGTGAAGAAGCGCACGTTCATGTGCACGGTCGGCACGTAGGGGTTGCGCGGATGGAGCACCAGCGACACGCCCATCGCTTCCCACGAGCGGCCGGCCAGCTCCGGGCGGCCGGCGGCTGCCGACGGCGGCAGGCTGGCGCCGGTCACGTGCGAGAAGTTGACGCCGCCGCGCTCGAAGACATTGCCCTCTTCGATCACGCGCGAGATCCCGCCGCCGCCTTCCGGCCGCTGCCACGCATCGAGCGCGAACGGCTTGCCATCGACTTCTTCGAGCGCGGCGACGATACGCGCTTGCAGGTCGAGCAGCCAGGCCTTGACGGCGGCAGGAGTGGGGGATGACATGGGGACGGGGGATTGAAAAAGTGAGGACGAATTGTACACTGAACCGGGGTTTTATGATATGGGACGGATTCCCGTGCCCCCGGGGCGGTAGAACTGGGTAGACAGAATGTATTGACCTACCAACCTCAACTAACGCGGGTTACGCTGAGGGTTGGTACAACTTTCGGCGCAGAGCCGCAATTGAGGAGGTAGGTCATGAACAAGTTTAGCAAATTCGT
>JAKFDH010000113.1:0-52091 GCA_036676245.1 Massilia sp.
GCATGAACGCCGACAAATCCCTTGCCACCTTCAGACGCTTGCGCACGCAACCGCTATGGCGCTTGCTCGCTTCCGTCAACGGCCCCACAGTCATGGCTTTGTTGCAGGCCCACTTGTATGAAGCGGAGCGCAGCTTGCCTGCCTCGATTTTCCACGAACGCATCGAGCGTGACCTCGAACGCCTGCGCAGCCTGGGCGAAGAGTGGCCGCAAACGGCGCAAGCCTACGTCGCCAGCTGGCTGGCCGACGGCTATCTGGAGCGCCGCCTGCCGGTCGGCTCCAAGGAAGAAGAATACGAACTCACCAGCGCTGCTGTCGAAGCGGTTCGCTTTGTCGCCGGCCTCGCCAAGCCGCACGCCACCGCAACCGAAAGCCGGCTTGGTCTTGTCATCGACGCGCTCGCGCGCCTGTCCGATGACACCGACAGCGACAAGGCCCGCCGCATTGCTCGCCTGCGCGCCGAACAACTTCGCATCGAACAGGAAATCGCCGCGGTCGAACAAGGCGTCATGCGGGTGCTGCCCGATGCGAGTGCCCTCGAACGCGTGCGCGAGATTATCACCCTGGCCGACGACTTGACGGGCGACTTCCGGCGCGTACGCGACCAGTTCGAACAGCTGAACCGCGAGCTGCGCGAGCGCATCATGGACACCGACGGCAACCGCGGCAATGTGCTCGAGTCCCTGTTCGCAGGCATCGACCTGATCGCCGAAAGCGATGCCGGCCGCACGTTCACCGCCTTCTGGCGCTTGCTGACCGACCCGGAACAATCGGCCACGCTCGAATTGGCCCTGGAACAATTGATGACGCGCGAGTTCATCGCCAGCCTCGACACCAAGGAACGGCGCTTCCTGCTCCGCCTGACCCGCACCCTGCTTGAGCAGGGTGGGTTCGTGCACGATGTGCTGCAATCGTTCGCCCGCAGCCTGAAGCATTTTGTCCAGAGCAGGGAATACCAGGAGCAGCGGCGCCTGAATCAGTTGCTGCGGCGGGCCCAGCGCGCTGCGCTGGCCTTGAAGGATACCGTCAAGGCGACCGAGGCCCTGCAATACACCCTCGAACTGTCGAGCAGCAAGATCACCTCGCTGTCGCAATGGACACTTCACGATCCCGCCTTGCAGGCGCTGCCGGGCAAGATGGTCGACGGCGATGCGGCGCCGATCGGACTCGACCTCGTAGGAGAACTGGTGGCCCAGTCCGAGATCGACTTCCGCACACTGAAGGAAAACGTCCGCGCCGTGCTTGCCAACCGTTCGCAGGCATCGATCGGCGACATCCTGCTGGCCTACCCGGCCGCCCAGGGCCTGGGGAGCGTGCTTGGTCTGATGGCCTTGGGCAGCCGCCACGGTATCATTGGCGACCACAGCGAAACCGTGGCCTGGCTGGGAGGCGATGAGCACCGGCGCAGCGCCCGGATTCCCGCCATCTTTTTTGTCAAGGAGCGAGCCGGTGAACTGGCCTGAACAACAACCCGCCGCCGTACCTCCGGGCCTGGAGGAAGGCGCGCCGCCAGCCGCCGCGCTATTCATCGGCGACAGCGGCGAGCTCCCGCTCGACACCCGGCGGGCGCTGGTCCAATTGCTGTCCGGCCCCTCGCTGGACGGGCGCCGCCACGCAAAGTTGTGGCCAGTCCTACTGCGGGACGAACTGGCCATACGGCGCCACCTTGCCGAACTCTTTCTTGAGCTCGTCATCGACCGCGATATGCAGGTGGCGTTCACGCGCCAGGCCGATACCGGCGACCTCGAAGTCCCTCTGCTGCTGCGCCGCGCCCAGCTCACCTTCATCGATTCGATCCTGCTGCTGCACCTGCGCCAGCGCCTGACCCAGGCCGACGCCCAGGGCGAACGCGCCGTCGTGTCGCTCGACGAGATCACCGAGAACCTCAGCCTCTACGAACGGGCGGCCAGTACCGACCGCGCCGGTTTCGGCAAGCGGGTCAGCGCCTCGGTCGAGAAAATCAAGAAGCACAACATCCTGCAGAAAATACGCGCCAGCGAAGACCGCTTCGAGATCTCCCCCACGCTCAAGCTGTTGTTCTCCGCAGAGGAGATCCAGGCGCTGACCAGCTTGTACCAGCGCATGGCTGACGGCGAACTGCCCGGCCACCAGCCGCTGGCAGCCGACGAGGACGACCAATGAAGCTGGATCCGCGCACGGCCAGCCTGTTCGGCCGCGAACAGTTCCGCATGGCGCGGTTGCAGGTGTACAACTGGGGCACCTTCTCCGACCTGCACGACATTCCTGTCAGCGAGCGTGGCTTCCTGATCGTCGGCCGCTCCGGCGCCGGCAAATCGACGCTGCTGGACGCGTTCTCGGCCCTGCTGGTGCCGCCCCGCTGGATCGACTTCAACGCGGCCGCGCGCGAGGCCGACCGCACTGGCCGCGACCGCAATCTGGTCAGCTACGTGCGCGGCGCCTGGGCGGCCCAAAGCGATGCCGTTTCAGGCGAGTACGCAACCCAGTACCTGCGCACCGGCACCACCTGGTCCGCCCTCGCCATCGCCTACCAGAACCAGCTGGGCCAGCACGTCACGCTGGTGCGCCTGTTGTGGTTACGCGGCAAGGCCAACGGCAATGCCGACGTCAAATCCTACTATCTGGTGCTGGAGCGCGCCTTCGACCTGCGCGAACTGGACGACTTTGGCGACAGCAATTTCGACATCCGCAAACTCAAGCAGACCCTGCCCGAGGCTTTCGCGCGCGATGAATTCCGCCCGTACAGCGAGCGCTTTTGCCGCCTGCTCGGCATCGACAGCGAAATGGCCCTGCGCCTGCTGCACAAGACGCAGTCGGCCAAGAACCTGGGCGACCTGAACACGTTCCTGCGCGACTTCATGCTCGACAAGCCGGAAACCTTCGACGTGGCCGAGCGCCTCGTCAACGAGTTCGGCGAACTGAACGCGGCGCACCAGGCTGTGGTCACGGCCCGCGACCAGGTGCGCACCCTGGCCCCCGCCCGCGCGCGCCACCAGCAGATGGAGGCCTTGCAGTTGCAGCGCAACGGATTGGCGGAACTGCAGGCGGGAATGAACAGCTACCGCGAGCGGCGCCGAATCGGACTGTTGACCGATTACCTGGCCACACTCGACATCGAGGCCGAGGGCCTGGCCGGCCAGGTCCGCCGGCAACAGGATGTACTGGAGAACAGAACGGCCGCCTTGCGCGACCTGGAACACCAGCGCCGCGCTGCCGGCGGCGACCAGATTGCCAACTGGGAGAGCGAAAAAGACGGCTTGGTCGGCCAGCGCGAAGAGCGTATGCGACGCCGCAAGAAAGCAGTCGATGCCTGCACCGCGCTGGAATGGACTTTCCCCAGGTCGCCGCACGGCTTCGCCGAACTGCTGGGCAAGGTCCGCCAGGCCATCGACGAATGGCAATCGGTCGACCGCGCGCAGGAACCGGCGTTCCTGCTGCGCCGCGCCATCGACGAGGCCGAGAAGCGGCGGCAAGAGGTCACGCGCGAAATCCTGTCCTTGCGCCGTCAGCCATCCAACATACCGGCGCCGATGATCGAACTGCGGCGCGACATCGCGAACGCGATCGGGGTCGCCGAAGCGGCCCTGCCGTTCGCCGGCGAGCTGATCGAAGTGAAAGCGGACCAGGCGCCATGGCGCATTGCCATCGAACGCGTGCTGCGCGGCTTTGCCTTGTCAATCCTGGTCGACGACGAGCACTACGGCGCACTGGCGAACCATGTCAACGGCGTCGACCTGGGCAAGCGCCTGGTCTACCTGCGTACTGGCCGCGCGGAAGCGGTGCAAGGCCGTCCGGTCGGTGGCGATTCGCTGGTCCTCAAGCTCGACATCAAGCAGGGGCAACACCAGCCGTGGATGCAGGCCCAGCTCAGGCAGCATTTCGACTATGAATGCGTCGACAATATCAGGGCCTTCCGGGCAGCAAGCGAGCGCGCCGTCACCCGCGAAGGGCAGGTCAAGCACAACCGTTCCCGCCATGAAAAAGATGATCGCGGCGGCGGCATGCGCCAGAACTGGGTGCTCGGCTTCGACAACCGCGAAAAGCTGGCGCTCTACGAAACCGAGGACCGGGAATTGGCGGCGCAGATCGACACGCTGAACGAGCAGCTACGAGCCCATCGCAAGCAACTGGAAGCCGACCAGATGCGCGTGCTGCATTGCCAGACGCTGATCAACCTGCAATGGCAGGAGGTCGACGTGCTGCCGCTGGTGGAGCGCATCGATGCGATCGAACGGCAGCTGCGGCAGGTCAGGGAAGGCAATATGGTCTTGCAGCAGGTCGATGAACGCCTCAAGGAGCAGGCAGAGCTGGTTCGCAAGGCCGGCGATGCATTGAGCGACCTGGGGGTCGAATACAAGACCTGCCAGCGCAAGATTGCAGAACACCAGGAACAATTGCAGCGGCTCCAGCAGGATCCTTCGATCGTCACGCCAACGCCGCATCAGCAGCACGGACTTGACGAGCGCTTTGCGGCGCTGGCTGACCCCGTCACCCTGCGCTCCCTGGACAATGCCGACCGCACCGTGCTTCGCGCCTTACAGGCGGACATGGAGCAACTGCAAAATCAGATTGCCGCCTGCGAAAAATTCATCGAGGCCCAGTTTGTCGTGTTCACCAGGGAATGGAAGGCGGATTCGGATGGGCTCGACGCAAGCCTGGCGGCGGCGCCCGACTTCTTCGCCAAACTTGCACGGCTGGAGACCGACGGCCTGCCGGCCTACGAGCATCGCTTCTTCGACCTGCTGCAGAACCAGAGCAACCAGAATCTCGCGGCCCTGTCGACCTACCTGAACGATGCCCGCAAGGCCATCCTCGAACGCATGGACCTGGTCAATGACAGTTTGCGCCAGGTGCCGTTCAACCAGGCGGCGGACCGCAGCAGCTATCTGTTCATCCAGCCGAGCGACCGGCAGTTGCCGGAAGTGCGGGAGTTCAAGCAGGACATCCAGCGCGCCCTGAGCAATGTCTGGAGCGAGGATCCTGAACTTGCAGAGGCCCGCTTCGTCGCACTGCGCAAGCTGGTCAACCGGCTGTCGAGCCAGGAACCCGAACAGCGCCGCTGGCGCGAAGCCGTGCTGGATGTGCGCCAGCATGTCGAGTTCATCGGCCGCGAGCTCGATGAAAGCGGCGCCGAGATCGAGGTCTACCGCAGTGGTGCAGGCAAGTCTGGCGGGCAGCGCCAGAAGCTGGCCACGACCTGCCTGGCGGCGGCCCTGCGCTACCAACTGGGCGGCAATGAACATGGCGTGCCGATGTATGCGCCCGTCATTCTCGACGAGGCCTTCGACAAGGCCGACAACGAATTCACGGCCCTCGCCATGAACATTTTCGCCAACTTCGGCTTCCAGATGATCGTGGCGACACCCCTCAAATCGGTCATGACGCTAGAGCCGTTTATCGGTGGGGCATGTTTTGTCGATATCCGCGACCGGCGCACGTCGAGCGTTCTATTGATCGAGTACGACGAAGGACGCCAGCGGCTCCGCCTACCCGAACACGCGCGCGCGGAGGCTGCCCTTGAAGCTGCCAGGTGACGTCGCGGCCTTGCTTGCGCGGCGCTACCAGCGCAAGCACCGCGACTGGCTCGCCGGCACCTTGCCCGATGCGTCCTGGCCGCTGGTCATTTCACTCGATGCGCCCACTGAAACGGCGGCCATGCAACAGGTGGACACTGTGCGCGAATGGGTCAAGGCATGGCGCGAATGGCGCGGCGAAGGCCAACTGGCATGGGTGGACCGGCAATGGCGGGTCATCGGTACGCAGCGCCTTCCGATCTCCCTGACGATCGCAGCGCCGGCGCAGGCTGCGGCCTGGGCCGGCGAGGAAGCGCGATGGAGCCGCGCCGCAAGGCGCTACGCCGCGCTCTGCACGCGCTGGCCACAGCTGGGGCCAGCGCTGCCCCCGTGGTTTCCCGTGCTGGCCGACTATGACGATACGGAGTTCCAGCGCTTGAGCGATGTCGCCGCCTGGCTGGCGGGAAGCGAAGCGAGCGGACTGTATTTCCGGCAATTGCCCCTGTCCGGCGTGGACACAAAATGGATCGAGCCGCGCGCCGCCCTGTTGGCGGACTGGGTGGGCACGCTGCGCGGCACAGGCGGAGGCCAGGATCTGCACCAGTTGTGCGGACTGAAAAGGATGCCGGCCCGCATCCGCCTGCGCGTCCTGGATTCTTCACTGCGTGGAATGATCGGCGGCCTGGGGGACCTCACCGCACCGGTGGCCGACATCGCACGCCTGGCCTTGCCCGTGCAAGCGGTGCTGATCGTCGAGAACCTCCAGAGCGGGCTGGCGCTCGAAGACATGCCCGGAACGGTGGCGTTGATGGGTCTTGGCTACGGTGTGGACGTACTGGCCCAAGTTCCGTGGCTTGGCCAGGCCAGCTGCTTCTATTGGGGCGATATTGACACGCATGGCTACGCAATCCTCAGCCGCGCGCGCCGCTATCTGCCGAACCTCGCTTCCGTACTGATGGACGAGGCAACGCTGTTTCGGTTCAGGGAACTGTGGGGTGTCGAGGCCGTGCAGTCGTCGGCCGACGACCCGGCATTGCTGACATCGGAAGAGGCCGCTGTCTACACGGCACTCAAGGCCAACGCCTGGGGCCACAATCTTCGGCTCGAGCAAGAGCGGATCGACTGGCGATTCGCTGCGGCGGCGCTGGCCAGCGCCGTGAAGCAAGGGCCAGTTCCCTAAACGGCTAGTGGCAAGCCCACCCCGGGCCAGCGGTCCCCTTGCGCACCAGCGTGGCCAACACATCGGCCGTCACCGGATGGCCAAAGAAGTAGCCCTGTCCTTCGTCGCAAAGTTGGGCGTGCAGGAATGCGCATTGCTCCTGGGTTTCCACACCCTCGGCGATGACGCGCTTCCTCAGGCTCTTGCCAAGGTTGATGACGGCGCTGACAATAATGGCGTCATCCGCGTTCCCGGACATGCGGTTGACGAAGGATTGGTCGATCTTCAAGGTGTCGACCGGGAACTGGCGCAGATAACTCAGGCTCGAGTAACCCGTGCCAAAGTCGTCGACGGCGATTTTTACGCCCATGCGCGCAACCTCGTGCAGCACACCGTCGCTGGCCGCCGCGTCATGCATCAGGATCCCTTCGGTCAGCTCCAGTTCCAGCAAGCCTGGCTCCATGTCGGTGTCGAGCAAGGTGGCGCGAATATTCGCGATGAAATCGGCGGCGCGGAATTCGAGCGCCGAGGTGTTCACTGCGACTGTCAACGGCGGCAAGCCCTCTTCCCGCCATGCTTGTGCCTGCCGGCAGGCTTCGCGCAATACCCATCGGCCGATCGGCAGGATCAGGCCGCATTCTTCGGCGACGGTGACAAACTGGTCGGGCTGCATCAGCCCCAGTTCGGGATGCTGCCACCGTATCAGCGCTTCCACGCCCACGATCATGCCGCTGTCGAGCGCCACCTTGGGCTGGTAGTGCAGCACGAATTCATGCAGCTGCAACGCACGGTGCAGGCTCGCCTCGATCGATTGCCGCTGCCGCGCGCGATCGTTCATGGCTTGTTCGAAGAAGCGGTAACCGTTGCGGCCATTCTCCTTCGCCGCATACATCGCGGTGTCGGCGTGCTTGAGAATGGTTTCCGCATCGTGGCCGTCGTCCGGGTAAATGCTGATGCCGATACTGACGCCCAAGGGTATGACGTGCAGACCGATCTGATGCGGCTCGCTGAGCGACAACACGATCTTTTGCGCCGAAATGGCCGCGTCCTGCGCCCGCTCGATATCGGACAGCAGCACCAGGAATTCATCGCCGCCCTGGCGGCTGACCGTGTCCGCGCGCCGGACACAGGCCGCCAGCCTGCCGGCGACGGAGCGCAGCAACTGATCGCCAATGCTGTGGCCAAGCGAATCGTTGACGTGCTTGAAGCGGTCCAGGTCGAGGAACATCAGCGCAAGCTGCCCGCCCCGGCGCTGCGCCAGTTCGATCGCCTGGACCAGGCGGTCTTGCAGCAGCATGCGATTGGGCAACCCCGTCAGGGCATCGTGATGCGCAAGGTAATCAAGCAGGACCTTGGATTGCTCCACTTCGTCGGCCAGCTCGCTTGCTTCAAGCGTGGCGATCATCAGGTGTTCGTTGGCCTCGCGCAGCATCAGGAGATGACCGGCCGCAGCGGCATGGCCGGCGGCGGCGGCATCGATGACTGCCTCGCGGCCGGTGGCAAGGTGCTCGCGCAGGGACATGGCCGTTTCCCGCGCGCCAACCGCGTTTTCCCTCGACAACGTTGCGTGTTCCCGTTCCGCTGCCTGCTGCGCGCGGCGCGTCGCGCTCGCCCGGTCCGCCTTGCGGATCGGGGATTTTGATTTGGCCAATTGGTATCCTGAGGATCGCTCCGTAGTTGCGGGTGGCATCCCTGCCGAAGAATGCCGCATCAACCGCCTTGAAACCAAGGTTGTCCCAGCCGACTATACCGAAGAACAGCTGTGCGCAACGCACCATTGAACACATGACAACGCACGACCTGATCGATGTGCGCTGTCGGTACGGTAGCGAACAGATGGAATGGCGGCAGCGGCCGAAGATGGCTGTTGTTACTGGCAAGATTTGTACAGGAAACATGAAAAATGGAGCGCCATTGGACGACCGATGAACTCACGGCACTGGTCGACCGTGGCGCAGACGCGGGGCAAGTCGCGGCGGCCATCGTGCTGACGCTGGAACGCAGCGAGGCCGCGCTGGCGCCGGTCGTGGGCGTTCTCAGCACTGCGGCGCTGTATCAACGCAGCCTGCACCTGGCCATGCGCTCGCATCCCTGGCTGGGCGCTGCGTTCAAAGGCGTGCACCAGGTCATCGATTTCCCGGCCTTGTCCGCCATGCTCGCGCAGCAGTCCACGCACGCCGCCGCAGCCGGCGGCGGCGCGCTCTTGCAGGCGTTCTACGACGTGCTCACCAGTCTCATTGGACAGGCGCTGACGGACAGCCTGCTTTGCGCCATATGGAAAGAATCATTAAGCGGTTCGCCCGCGCGGGACACTTCGTCATGATCAGCAAACCAACCATAGAATGCCTCGCCACGGGCGTGCCTGGGCTCGACACCGTGCTCGGCGGGGGCCTTCCCGAGTCGTCGTTCAACCTGATTGCCGGGCAGCCCGGCTGCGGCAAGACCACGCTGGCCCACCAGATCATGTTTTCGCTGGCCTCGCCTGACCGGCCCGCGCTGTATATCACTGTGCAAGGCGAGCCGACCCTCAAAATGCTGCGCCACCAGCAGCAATTCAGCTTTTTCGACCCCGCCAAGGTCGGCGATGCGATCCGTTTCCTCAACATCGAGGACGAGACCCTGGCCGGCGACCTCGACAAGCTGCTCGAACGCATCGTTGGCGACGTCACCAGGCATGGCGCCAAGCTGGTGTTCATCGATTCGTTTCGCGCCATGATGCTGTCGAACAGTGCGCCGAATGAAAAATTGCAGCAGTTCGTACAGCGCCTGGCCGTGATTCTCACCAGCTGGCAAGCCACGACTTTCCTGATCGGCGAATACATCGACGCCGTCGATTCCGCACCCAACTTCAATCCGATCCTCGCCGTGGCCGATGGCTTGATCTGGCTGCGCCAGAGCGTCCAGCGCAATTCGATGGTCCGCAAGATTGAAATCTCGAAGATGCGCGGCCAGGCCACATTGCCTGGCCTTCATTCCTTCCGCATCAGCGGCCAAGGTATCACGGTGTTTGCACCAGCAATGCTGAAAAGAACGGGCCAGGGCGCGCCAGCTTTTCGCCCTGCGTCCGGCATCAAGGTATCGATGGGCGTTCCAGGACTCGACGCCATGCTCGGTGGCGGCCTGTGCCGCGGCTACTCCCTGCTGGTGGCCGGCCCTTCCGGATCGGGCAAGAGCATCCTGGCCCGTTCCTTTCTCGTGGAAGGCGCGCACCAGGGCGAAACCGGCGTGATCGCAGCGTTCGAACAAGATCCGAACCGCTCGCAGGACCAGGCGATCATCGACCTGATCGAAAACGATCGGATCGGGGTAGTCAATACCAGCACGGCCGACCTGTCCATTGACGAGATCTTGCTGCTTCTGCTGAAGGAAATCGACCGGATCGAGGCGACCCGGGTCGTCATCGATTCGCTGTCCGGCTTCGAACTGACGCTGGCGCCAACCTTTCGCGCCGACTTCCGGGAATCCATGCTGCGCATGGTAACGAGCCTGACAGCGGCGGGGGTCACGGTATTGATGACGTCCGAACTGGAGGACCGCTATGTCGACCTGCGCTTCAGCCCGTATGGCACCGCGTTCCTGACCGATGCCATCATCGTGCAACGCTACATCGAGGTCGAGAGCAGATTGCGCCGGGTCATGGCCGTGGTCAAGGTCAGGGCCAGTGCGCACTCGTGCGAATTGCGCGAGTACACCGTCGACAACGGCGGCATCCAGTTGGGTGACTTGATTCCCGACCAGGAGGGCTTGCTTGTCGGGAAGCCAACGCGCAGGCACGGCGTCGTCGAATGGTTGGCCCGTGCCAGGCGCATGTTCGGCCGCAAGCGGCATGCGCTGCCGGCCCGCGCAAGAATCGTGGACCTTGGCTAAGCAAGGCGATTCTTTGATCGCGACAAAGCTTGATCTGGCCCCACCCCTGCCGTTCCGTTCCGGTAGACACTAAAGCTGAGTGGCGGGGTAGCAAAATGGCAATGCACCGGCCTGCAAAGCTGGCTAAGTTGGTTCGATTCCAACACCCGCCTCCAGTTCTCCTGCTGCGAGGTGTCATCCATGGATCCTTCCATCCGTATCCCCAGTCGATTCTTCGCGGCCGCCCTGCTTTGCGTCGGTCTCGCCCTCCTGCCCAGTTCACTCTCCGCCGCACCGCCCAGCAACTACCACTACTACGTCGCGCCTGAAGGTTCCGATACGAACATGGGCACCAAGACCTCGCCGTTCAAGACGATCCAGCGCGCCTCCAACATGGCGCTGCCCGGCACCACGGTCCATGTGGCGGCCGGCACCTACGTGGGCGGCTTCAAGACCTCCGTCAGCGGCGAATCGAATGCCCGCGTCATCTACCTCTCCACCGCCCGCTGGGGCGCGAAGATCGTGCCGCCGTCCACCTCGCGCACCAACGTCGCCTGGGACAACCGCGGCAGCCATGTCGACATCGTCGGTTTCGATATCGACGGCTCCGGCGTCTACGCCGGCATGAAGTGGCTCAACGGCATCTACAACGGCGGCTCGCACAGCTCCATCCGCGACAACCACGTCCACCACATCGGCGAAAAATCCACCTGCGCCGGCAGCAGCATGTCCGGCATCGGGGTGGACAGCTATTACCGCGGCGTGGCCTCCGAAGTCCTCGGCAACAACGTGCACGATATCGGGCCGCAGGACTGCAAGTACGCCAAGGGCATCTATGTGAACACCTCGGGCGCGGTGAAGAACAATATCGTTTATGCGATCGGCGGCGCGGCGATCCAGCTGTGGCACGACGCGAACAATGTCGTCATCGCGAATAACACGGTGGCCAATTCGAACAGCGGCATCGTCGTCGGCGGCGGCGAGTTCTATTACACCAAGGGGCCGAATGACAATACGGTCGTGCTGAACAATATTGTGTACGACAATAAGTTTGGCATCACCGAGCACGGGGCGACAGGGAAGAACAACGCTTACAAGAACAACCTGGTGTACCAGAACGTGCGGTCCAACTGGGACCTGCGGAATGGGCTGGCGCACCAGGGCACCATCACGGCGCCGCCGCAGTTCGTGCGCTATGCGAAGTCGGGGACGCCGGATTTCCATCTGCTCAGCAGTTCGCCGGCCATCGGCAAGGGCTTGCCGGAACATGTGCCGACAGCGGATTTTGAGGGAAAGCCGCGGGCGAAGAGTACCGGGATCGATATCGGGGCCTTCCAGCGCTAAACAGACCCAGCTTCCCGCCGCACATCGAAAACCGCCTTTACAGGCGGTTTTTTTATTTTGTTTTCGGAAAGTTAACATGTAGTACGGCTACTTATCATGATGTCATCCTGTTACATTCCAGACTCACACTATATAAATTTCACGCATTAACAACTACTCAGTTTACTTTCAGTGTAGTTCTGCTACATTCGTTGGCACGGCCGAGGCAGACAGCCGTTATAAACCGATAAGGAAACCATATGAAAAAAGGTTCGCACGGAAAGCGTTTCAGTAGTCTCATGGCAGCGGGTGTGCTGCTCGGCACGGCAATGGCTTCGCCCGCACAGGCGCAGTCTGCCGCTTTTAACAAGCCCGATACGTCGGTGCAGATGTTCCGCTGGAAGTGGAACGATATCGCCAGGGAGTGCACCAACTGGCTCGGCCCGCAGGGCTATGGCGCGGTGCAGGTGTCGCCGCCGCAGGCTTCGGCCAATGTCGGGACTTGGTGGGATGTCTACCAGCCAGTCAATTTCACTTCCCTCCAGAGCAATATGGGCTCGGAGTCCGAGTTCCAGGCCATGGTCAGTACTTGCCACGCGGCCAAGGTGCGCATCTACGTAGACGTGGTCGTCAACCACCTGGCTGCCGGCGCGGGCACGGCCACCAACGGCAGCACCTATAATTCGGCATCGCTGACCTACCCCAACTTCAGCGCACCCGATTTCCACAACGCCTGCGACATCCAGGGCAGCGACTACGGTTCGCCCGGCAACCGCTGGAGCGTGATCAATTGCCGCCTGGTCGGCCTGCCGGACCTGGCCACCAACGGCAGCTATGTGCAGGGCCAGGCACGCAATTTCCTCAACAAGCTGGTGGCCATGGGCGTGGATGGCATCCGCTTCGATGCGGCCAAGCACATGCAGCCGTCGGACATCGCCGCCATTCTCAACGGCACCAACCGCACCACCACCTCGGGCGAAGCGCTGTGGATCACGCAGGAAGTCATCCCGGACAGCAACGCAGTGCGCTCGGACTATTTCGGCAGCGGCACACTCAACGAATTCCAGTATCCGTATGCAATGAAGGCGGTCTTCCGCAACGAGAACGGCGCCAGCCTGTCGCAGATCCGCACGATCATGGGCCAGCCGGGCAGCTGGGGCGGCACCTGGGGCTTTGTGCCGAGCGACAAGGCGAGCGTCTTCGTCAATAACTGGGACACCGAACGCAACGGCAGCTCCCTCGTGGCCAGCAACTACGTGTCGGGCAATGTCAACGACACCCAAGGCACCAAGCGCTACGACCTGGCCAACATCTTCATGCTGGCCTGGCCGTACGGGCACGCGCAGCTGCACTCGGGCTTCCGCTTCAGCAGCTACGACCAGGGGCCGCCTGCGGCCAGTCCCTTCGATGGCAGCGGCAATCCGCTCATCAACCAGGCCTGGGACTTCATCCACCGCTGGTCCGATATTTCCAATATGGTCGCGTTCCGCGCGGTCACCTCGGGCCAGGGCGTGTCCAACTTTGTCAGCGGCACCGGCAACCAGGTCGCCTTCTCGCGCGGAGACAAGGGTTTTGTCGCCATTAATAACGACGGCGCCACCTGGAACGCGTCGCTGCAAACGGGCCTGCCTGCGGGCACCTACTGCAATGTAGTCCAGGGAGTGGCCGACGCTTCCAACACCACCTGCAGCGGCGGCAGCCAGACGGTGGCCAGCAACGGCATCACCACGGTCAGCATTCCCGGCAATGGCGGCGGCGCGGTCCCGGCGGTGGCCTTGCATGCGGGCCAGAAGCTGGGCACCACACCGCCGGCCTGCACCACGGTGGCGGTCAAGTTCCGGGTGGCCAATGCCAACACCATCATGGGGCAGAACGTGCATGTGACCGGCAACCGCACCGAACTGTCCAGCTGGACGGCGACCGCGGCCAACCAGCTGGCCATCGAAGGCAGCGGCGCCAACGTGCCCTGGTCGCGCACCTTCCAGTTGCCGCCGAACACGGCCATCCAGTACAAATTCCTCAAGCATGGCGCCGTGGCCGATGTGTGGGAGCGCAACCAGGGCACGGCCAGCGGCAACCGCGAGACGGTCACCCCTGCTTGCGGTTCAGCAACCATGGTGCTGGACGCCGGCAATTTCGCGTTTTAAGGGTCGGAAACGAACGTTATCGAATGCCGTTCATCTGTAGAATCGGTCAGCATGGGTTCTGTTGACGAGCGGCACAAATGACGACGACGCACTGGTTCATCCTGATCGGTTGCCTGATGTTGGCGCGCGGTTTGGCGGCAACGACGATCGCGCGCCTGCCGTTCACGTCAAGCATCGTCTACCTGTGCGTCGGGTTGATCCTGGGGCCGATGGCGCTGAATATCTTCGCCATCGATCCCCTCAAGCAATCCCACCTGCTGGAAACGCTCACCGAGATCGCGGTCCTCATCTCGCTGTTCTCGGCGGGCGTCAAGATGCCGGTGCCGATCCGGCGCGAGCGCTGGGCGCCGGCGATCCGCATGGCGTGGCTGTCGATGAGCATCAGCGTCGGCCTGATCGCGGCCTTTGCCCACTTCGTGCTCGGCATGCCGGTCGGCGCCGGCATCTTGCTCGGCGCCATCCTCGCCCCGACCGACCCGGTGCTGGCCACCGACGTGCAAGTGCGCCACGCGGACGACCGCGACCGGCTGCGCTTCACCCTCACCTGCGAGGCGGGCATGAACGACGGCTCGGCGTTTCCGTTCGTGATGCTGGGCCTGGCCCTGCTGGGCATGGGCCAGCTGGACTCGGACTTCACCTGGCGCTGGCTGGCGGTGGACGTCGCCTGGGCAACGCTGGGCGCGATCATGATCGGCTACGCCGGCGGCGCCGCGCTCGGCAAACTGAGCTGGATGCTGCGCGGCCAGGAGCCCAGGCACGAGGTGCTGGACGACCTGGTCGGCCTGGGCCTGATCGCGGTCGTCTACGGGCTTGCCGTGCTGCTCAGCGCATGGGGTTTTTTGGCCGTGTTCTTCGCGGGGGTGGCGTTGCGGCAGACCGAGCTGGTGCTGTCCGGCGCGCACAAGGACCGCCAGGGGTTGCTGGTGTCGGAAACGGATTCCGACAAGCAGACGCCCGATACAGAAACGACGCTCACCGTCAGCGCGGAGTCCCTCGTGTTCAAGGAGCACCTGGAGCGCCTGTCGGAGCTGACCCTGGTGCTGCTGCTGGGCGGCATGGTGACCTTCAATGACTGGAACTGGCGCACCTGCGGCACGGCGGCGTTCCTGTTCCTGGTCGCAAGGCCGCTCAGTGTAATGCTGGGTTTGGCTGGCTCGTCGGCGTCGTGGCGGGTTCGCGGGATCAGCGCTTGGTTCGGGGTGCGCGGGATCGGATCGGTGTATTACCTGATGTACGCGATCAACCACGGCCTGCCGCGATCGATGGCGCGCGACTTCATCGAGATCACGGTGGTGGTGATCATGCTGTCGATCTTCGTGCACGGAACGAGTACCAATTTCATCATGGACCGGTTTTGGGGGAAGAGGTAGAGAGTAAGGGATTTCGGGCCGCAAGGCCTAGTTCAGCGTATCCGCCCAAATATTCCGCGCCCAGTTCATCGCATACGTCCCTTCCAGCTCGTTCGCCGCCGCCGACACCCCGCCCGAACCGGGCACCACCAGCAGCGTCTTCTTCTCCGCATCGTAAGCATGCACCGACGTCACATGGATCACATCCTTGTCCGACACGAAGCTATAGCAGGTATTGGTCAGCATCGGCTTCGCTTCCGGCTCGCGCCCGGCGAGCGAATCCACCACCGCCGCCGCGCAAACCTTGGCGTGCTGGTTCGCCATGTGCGCCGACTTCGGCATCAGCGGCGACACCTGGATCGCATCTCCGATCACATGCACGTTCTTCGCCTGCGTCGATCCGAACGTGCGGAAGTCCACCTCGCACCAGCGCTTGTTCACATTCGCCAGCCCCGCCTGCACGGCGACCGCGCCCGCCCGCTGCGGCGGAATCAGGTTGAGCACCGCGCCCTGCACCCTTTCGCCCAGCTCCGATATGACCGTGCGCGCGCCCGCATCCACGTCCACCGTCCGGAACGCCGGCCGGTACTCCACCATGCCCGGATAGCGCTCGGCCCACACCCGCTTGAACAGCGCGCCCTTCGACACCACGTCGTCGTTCGCATCGAGGATCAGCACCTTCGAGCGCGGCTTGGCCTTGCTGAAGTAGTGCGCCACCTGGCAGGCGCGCTCGTACGGGCCGGGCGGGCAGCGGTAGGGCTGGGGCGGGATCGTCATCACGAACACGCCGCCGTCCGGCATCGCCTCGAGCTGGGCGCGCAGGGCCAGCGTCTGTACGCCGGCCTTCCAGGCGTGCAGCACCTGGTCCCCGGCCCCGGGCTTGAGCATGCCGGGCACCTGGTCCAGCAGCAGGTCCACGCCGGGGGACAGGATCAAGCGGTCGTAGTGCAGTGTTGCGGCGCCGCCGACCGCGTACTGTTTGGCGGTGTCGATCGAGGCGATGCGGTCGCGCAGCACGGTGATGCCCTGGGCGCTCAGCGCCTCGTAGCCCATCGTCAGGTCCTTCAGCTGCCGCGAGCCGCCTAGAACCAGGTTCGACAACGGGCAGGAGATGAACTGGGGATTGGGTTCGACCAGCGTGACCGTTACATCGTCGCCGCCCCACATGTTGACGTACTTGGCCGCGGTCGCGCCGCCGTAGCCGCCGCCGACCACGACCACGTGCTGCGGTTTGCGCTTCGGGATGACGGTGCAGCCGGCGATGGTGGCCACGGTCGCGGCTTGCAGGAATTGGCGGCGTTTCATGGCTTCACCCCTTGTTTGGCGGTGGAGAGGTAGGTCGCGATCTGTGCGATCTGCTCGTCGGTGTAGCCTTTTGCGATCTGGTGCATGATCGTCGCGGGGCGCTCGCCGGTCTTGAAGGCGCGCATGGCGGCGATCAGGGTGTCCCTGGGCTGGCCTGCAAGCGGGGGCAGCGTGCCGCCGACCGTGTGGCCGGTGGTGCCGTGGCAGGCGGCGCAGTTGGCGTACAGGCGCTGGCCGACAGGGGCCGCATGGGCGGGGAGGGATAAAGCCAACAGCACAAGCAGGATCGGTTTCATTGTGACTCCCTGAATAGCGTTACTCATTTGGCCTGGGGCTTGAACCGTGGCGCTACCCACCATGCGTCATCGGCGGCTCATGGTGGGTAGCGCTCCGCTCACCCACCCTACCCTCCCTCACGGCCGTACGCCCGGCGTTTCCATCGGCATTCCTTTGGCCCTTACGGCCAGGTACAGCTCCAAATCCAGCAGCTCCTGCGCGTTGTACGGCGGTACCTCGGCGCGCACGCCGCTCATGCAGTTGCGCAGCCGCCGCTGCAGCGATCCCATGTCCTGCCATTCCAGCCGGTAGATCGGATACGCGTTCGCATGCCCCTGCGGGATCAGCGCGCTCGCCAGCCGCTTGCCCGCGTTGTCGTCGTGGCACTGCGCGCACGACAGGTTCAATTGCCCCATCCGCTGCCCGAACAGCTGCCGCCCGCGCTCCGTTGCCGCCGCCAGCCGCTTGTCCGCCGGCGGGTTCACCGGCATCCCGCGCGACTGCAGCGCCACATAACTTTCGATGGCCAGCAGCTCACGGCTCTCCGGCTTCAAAGCCTCCGCCTGCTGCGCCCCGGTGCGGCACTGGTTGATGCGCTGCCCCAGGTTCACAATCGTCTTGCTGCCGCCATCGAACGCGGGATAGCGCGCCGCCACCCCGCGCATGCTCGTTTTCGCGTCGCCGTGGCAGCTGGCGCAGGCCTTGCCGCTGCTGCCCGCCTTTGCCTTCCACATCGCTTCGCCATCGCCCACCCACAGCATGGCCGGATTCTGGGTGTCGTCGCGCTGCATCGCGCGGGTCGATTCGCCCATGTACTCGGCGCCGGACTTGCGCTGGTCCTGCGCCGCCGCCATCGCCGCCGCGCATACCGCCACGCACATGATCAGCGCGCGCTTCATCGCTACCCCGTCACCGTGATCGGCATGGTCTCGGTCTGGGCGAAGCCGTTGTCGCCTTCCCAGGTGAAGGTCAGTTTTCCGCTGCCGGTCGCGACCGTGTAAAAGGCAATGTAGGGGTTGGCCGATATCGCCGGATGCAGCTCGGCGGCGAATACCTGCTCGCCGTTATAGCGGCAAACAAAGCGGCGCAGGATGTCGCGCTTGACGACCTGGCCGTCGGCGCCCACGCGGTAGCCGGTTTCCATCGCATGGCCGATCAGCGCACGGATCTCGATCACGTCGCCGCGCCTGGCCGCCGATGGCATGTTGATCAGTGCGCGCGCCACGTCAGCCCTCCCCTTCCACGCAGGCGGCCAGCGTCACGATCATGCTCGCGCTGCCGCTCCAGAAACCGCCGTCGCTCATGCGCGCCACCGCCACCAGCTTTTGCGAGGTCGCGAGGCGGATGCGGGTGGACACCTCGGCCTTGCCCGCGCGCGGCCCCAGCGTGAATTTGGCTACGTCCACCTGCGGATTGCGTTCGTTGAAGATGGCGATTTCCGCCACGTGGTCGCTCGCCGTCATCGGGCTGTCCACGCTCACCGTCAGCGGCACGGCATTGCCGTTGTCGACCAGCGACGCCACATCGAGCCTGACCTTGCCTTCGCGCGGCGCGACGCCGCCGGTAAAGGCCTTGACCGCGGCGGCCTGCTCCTCGGGCGTGGCCAGCGCAGGCCCCAGCACCACCATCAGGGCGGTGCCGGCGAGCAGTTGGCGGCGGGTCTTGTCCATGTTCGTCACTTCAAGGTTTGCAGGTAGGCGACCACGTCTTCCACCTGCTGCGCGGTGAAGATCGGCTTGCCCTTCATGGCCGGCGCGACCCGCACCAGCCCTTCGGTCTTGTAATAGGCCGGCATGATGGTGGCCGGGTTGAAGCGCGATGCATCCACGATGCGTGCGCGCAGCTGGGCCGCATTCCAGCGACCACCAGCGCCAGCAAGGTCCGGCGCCAGGTTGCCCTGGAAGCGTTCCTCGGGTATCGGCCCGGTATGGCACAGCAGGCACAGGCCCTGCTGCCGGCTGGCGACGATGGCGCGGCCGCGCGCCGCGTCGCCCGGTGTTGCGCTCAAAGGCTCCGCGATCTCCTGCGCCGTACCCGCACCCGCCCTGCAAGCGATCAACAGCAGCAGGGCGGGCAACAGGCGCATGGCGGTCCCCGTCAGGCTTTCTTGAGGTTGTGGTTCTTCAGCGGCAGGTCGCGCACGCGCTTGCCGGTGGCCGCGAAGATCGCATTGAGCACCGCAGGCGCCGCCACCGCGATCGTCGGCTCGCCCACGCCGCCCCAGAAGCCGCCGGACGGCATCGTGATCGTTTCGACCTTCGGCATCTCGTCCATCTTCAGCACCTGGTAGGTGCTGAAGTTGTCCTGCTCCATCTGGCCATCCTTCAGCGTGCACTCGCCGTACAGCGCGGCGGACAAGCCGTAGACGAAGGAGCCTTCCACCTGCGCCTCGATCTGCTGCGGGTTGACCGCGTGCCCGGGATCGGTGGCGGCCACGATGCGGTGGATCTTGAGCTTGCCGTCCTTGCTGACCGACACCTCGGCGCAGGCCGCCACGTAGCTGCCGAAGCCCATCGTCTGCGCCAGCCCGCGGAACACGCCCTTCGGCGCCTTCTTGCCCCAGCCCGCGCGTTCGGCCACGGCATTGAGCACGGCCAGGTTCTTCGGGTTGTTGACCATCAGTTTGCGGCGCAGCGCCAGCGGGTCCTGCTTGGTGGCGTGCGCGATCTCGTCGATGAAGCATTCGAGGTAGATCGTGTTCTGGTTCAGGTTCACGCCGCGCCAGAAGCCCGGGATCACTGGCGGGTTGCGCATCGCGTGGTCGATCAGCAGGTGCGGGAAGGTGTAGCTGAGCGATGCTTCCGGCCCCGGCGGGTTAAGGCCCTGGAACACTGCGGGGTCCTTGCCGTCCTTGATCAGCTGCGGCAGCAGCGCCGCCAGGATCGACTGGCCCGAAATGCGCATGTGCAGGCCAGTGATCTCGCCCTTGTCGTCCAGCCCCGCCACCAGCTTGCACTGGGTGACCGGATGGTAGCGGCCATGCAGCATGTCTTCCTCGCGCGACCAGATCAGCTTGACCGGCGTGCCTGGCATCTCCTTGGCGATCCTGACCGCCTGCGTGACCCAGTCGTGCGTGGCGCCGCGGCGTCCGAAGCCGCCGCCCAGGTGTATCTTGTACACCTCGCACTGCGCCTGCGGCAGGCCCGCGGCTTCGGAGGTCGCGGCCAGCGCGGCTTCGCCGTTCTGGGTCGGCGTCCACACTTCGCAGCGGGTCGGCGTCCACTTGGCGGTGGCGTTCATGGTTTCCATGGTGGCGTGGTTCTGGTGCGGGTACGAGTACACCGCCTCGACTTTGCGCACCGCCCTGGCGATCGCGCCCTTGGCGTCGCCCACCTGGTTGCCGACCACCGCGTCGTTCGCGTCCAGGCCCGTCTTCAAGGTGGCGGCGACGTCCGCGCTCGACAGCTTGGCGTGCTGGCCCTTGTCCCATACGATCGGCAGCGCATCGAGCGCGCTCTTGGCGCGCCACCAGGTGTCCGCCACCACGGCGACCGCACTGTCGCCGACCTGCATCACCTTCTTCACGCCGGGGCGCTTTTCGATGGCCGCCGCGTCGAAGCTCTTGATCTTGCCGCCCACCACAGGGCAGTCCTTGATGGCGGCGTTCAGCATGCCCGGCATCTTCAGGTCCATGCCATAGACTTGCGCACCGGTGGTCTTGTCCACCGTGTCCAGCCGCGCCAGGCGCTTGCCGGCGAGCTTCCAGTCCTTCGGGTCCTTCAGCTTGACGTCGGCGGCGGCGGGCGGGGTCAGCTTGCCCGCGGCGACAGCCACCTTGCCGTAGCTGACCGTGCGGCCGGTCGGCGTGTGCGTGATCTTGCTGGCGGCGGCCGTGCATTCGCCGGCCGGCACCTTCCATTCGTCCGCCGCGGCCTGCACCAGCATCATGCGCGCGGCGGCGCCGCCCTTGCGCACGTACTCGCTCGATCCACGGATGCCCTGGCTGCCGCCGGTCGAGAAGCTGCCCCAGGGGCGCTTGCGCGCCAGGTTCTGGCCCGGCGTCGGGTATTCGGTGGTGACCTTGGCCCAATCGGCGTCGAGCTCCTCGGCCACCAGCTGGGCCAGGCCGGTCAGCGTACCCTGGCCCATTTCGGAGCGGGCGATGCGGATCACGATGGTGTCGTCCGGTTTGACGACGACCCAGGCATTGACCTCGGGCGGCGCGGCGTCCTGCGCAGCGGCATCGCGCGAGAACGGAATATGGAAGGCGACCACCAGGCTCGCCGCGCTGGCGGCGGAAGTCTTCAGGAAGCCGCGGCGCGATGCGGAGACGGGGGCGTTCATGCCTTTTCTCCCACGTGCTGGATCGTCAGGCCGGCGCTCCTGGCGTCGCCGCCCTTGGCCACCACCTTGATGGCGGCGCGCACCCGGTTGTAAGTGCCGCAGCGGCAGATGTTGGTCATGGCCGCGTCGATGTCGGCGTCGGTCGGTTTCGGTTTCTGCTTGAGCAGCGCGGCAGCGGCCATGATCATGCCGGACTGGCAAAAGCCGCACTGCGGCACATCAAGCGCGGCCCAGGCTTTTTGAACTGGGTGCGAGCCATCCTTGGACAGGCCCTCGATGGTCACGATCTTCTGTTTGTCGGTCACGGTGGAGACCGGACGCACGCAGGTGCGGGTCGGCTCGCCGTCGATGTGCACGGTGCAGGCGCCGCAGGCGGCGATGCCGCAGCCATACTTGGTGCCGGTCAGCCCGAGCTGCTCGCGCAGCACCCACAACAGCGGCGTATCCTCTTCCGCCTCGAATTCCATCACCTTGCCATTGACGTTCAGCTTCGCCATGCCGTACTCCCCGTGTGAGTTGTCAGGTTTAAAACGTGAGACATATTACACCCGCTTTTTGCGGTCTGCTGGCGGAGTTTTTTTCACCCCGCTTCGCATAAATACATATGTACATTGACTGTATCGGCCGCAGACCGTGGATCGCAGGGCGGAAGAGGCCGAAGGCCGACGTCCGCCCTACTGGTGAATCTTATGAGCAACGGCAAAGCCGCCGCACAGCGCACGCCTAGAATCGACCGTATCCTGGCCACGATTCGGAAAGGCGGTGCCTCATGTCGCACAACTTCCTTGCCTTCCTGTCCGCCGTGCTGGCGCTCGCCTGTTGTCCCGGCGCCGCCGCAAGGCAAGCCCCGCCCCAGCACGACACCGCCCGCTTCATCACCTTCGAAAACGACATCTACTTCCAGACCGACCGCTACTACACCAACGGCATCCAGTTCTCGGTCAAGCACGCGCGCGACGACCGCGGCGACTGGGCCCGCGCCTATACGCGCCGCCTGTGCCGCATGATCGGCTGCGAAGATTCGACACTGCTGGTCAGCCAGTCCAACTACGGCCAGCTGATGTACACCCCGCAAAACATATCGATCCGCGAACCGCAGCCGCACGACCGGCCCTGGGCGGGCCTGCTGTACTACGAGCAGTCCTGGTCCCTGCTGTCGCCCGACCGGCGCACGCTGGCCACGCTGACCGCCGAAGTGGGCGTCACCGGCCGCCTGTCCCTGGCCGAACAATCGCAAAAACTGGTGCACGACATCATCGACCACCGCCCGCCGCAGGGCTGGGACAACCAGATCGGCGGCTCGCTGGCCGCCATGGCCACGGCCGAATTGCGCACCGCGCGCGAAAGCCTGTCCACCACGCTGTGGCGCGATGTGCAGCTCAACACCGCCACCTACTGGCGCATCGGCGCCGGCAATATCCAGACCTACCTGGCCGGCGGCGTCGCCGTCGTCATCGGCAAGGACCTGCCGCCGGTGTCGCCCGCGCCGCCCGGCATCGGCAACAAGGCCAAGGACTCGAGCCGCGCGCTGCCCGCCGCCACCGCCTGCCTGAAGGTCTGGGTCCAGTGCACCTTCTTCGGCGCCGTCGAAGCGCGCCTGATGGCCTACAGCGTGTTCCTCGACGGGCGCCTGCTGCGCGACGATCCCGACGTGCGGCGCCGCACCTTCGTCGCCGACGTCATGCTGGGCGTGCGCCTGGACTTCCCGCACTCGCGCAGGAGCCGCCACGGCCCGTGGTTCGCGCAGCTCAAGCTGACCCGCCGTTCGCCCGAATTCCGCTCCAGCTTCGAGGTCCCCCGCCACAACGTCGGCGCACTCACCATCGGCACCGAGTTCTGAACTATACTTGTCGGCAGTTACCACACCCTATGGGACACCGACATGCGCCAGGCTTTGCTACTACTGACCCCGTTGCTGCTGGCTGGCTGCGTCCAGGAGTCGGCCAGCTACTACTACGCCGAGGGCAACGACCACACGCTGACGGTGCGCGCGGAGCAGGAGTACTTCTGGGACAAGAGCGTCAACATCAAGCTGATGGCCGCCCGCATGCCCGACTGCCAGCGCCAGTTCGCGCTGGCCAGCAAGGTGCCGCTCGAAGACGCCACTGTCGAACTGTTCGCCGCGCCGGACAACGTGTTCACCATCCGCGTGGGCGCGCAAGCCTGGCAGATCGAGACCAACACCTGCACCCAGCTCGGCGACCCCGCACCGACCGCCTACGGCGAACCGGTGGGCGTGTTCCGCATTGGCGACGACAAGAAGATGGTGTTCGAAAGAGTCGCCGCGCCGGGAGCTGCACCGGAAGCGCCTGCGCCCGCGGGCTAGGCTTGTTCGCTGTCCAGGGCCGCCATCGCGTGCTCGTTGTAGCGCGCCCCGGCCACCGCGCCGGCCGGCAGTGCCGCCTCCAGTTTCGCCACGTCGGCCGCGCTTAATGCCAGCCGCTCCGCACCCAGCGCTTCCTCGAGCCGTGTGCGGCTGCGCGCGCCCACCAGCGGCATGATGTCCTTCCCTTGCGCCAGCACCCAGGCGATCGCCACTTGCGCCACGCTGGCGCCCATGCCGCTGGCGACGGCGCGCAGGTTCTCCACCAGCGCCAGGTTCTTCTCCAGGTTCTCGCCCTGGAAGCGCGGGCTGGCCTGGCCGCGGAAGTCGGCCTCGCCGGCGCGCTGGCGGCTCCAGTGCCCGCTGATTAAACCGCGCGACAGCACGCCGTAGGCGGTGATGGCGATCCCCAGTTCGCGCGCCACCGGCAGGATCCCGCCCTCGATGCCGCGGGAAGCCATCGAATACTCGATCTGCAGGTCGCTGATCGGATGCACGGCGTGTGCGCGGCGCAGCGTTTCCGCCCCCACTTCCGACAGGCCGATGCGCTTCACATAACCCGCCTTGACCAGGTCGGCGATGGCGCCCACGGTGTCCTCGATCGGCACCTGCGGGTCGAGCCGCGCCGGGCGGTACACGTCGATATGGTCGACGCCCAGGCGCTTGAGCGAATAGGCGGCGAAGTTCTTCACCGCTTGCGGGCGGCCGTCGATGCCGGCCCAGTTGCCGGCCGGGTCGCGCAGCGCGCCGAACTTGACGCTGATGACGGCGCGGTCGCGGTCGCGCCCCGCCAGCGCATCGCGCAGCAGCAGTTCGTTGTGGCCCATGCCGTAGAAGTCGCCCGTGTCGAGCAGGGTGATGCCGGCGTCGAGCGCGGCATGGATGGTGGCGATGCTTTCGCTGCGGTCCGCCGGCCCGTACAGGTCGGACATGCCCATTAGGCCGAGTCCCAGTCGTGTTGTCGTCATGTCGTTTCTCCTTGCGTGTATCGGTTGGAGAAGTCATTATGCTGTTATCGATTGGCGCAATAAATACACCATTCGCTATTAATTTATTCGAGGATTGTTAACAATCATGGACCAGCTGAAGGCAATGCACATCTTTCGCACAGTGGCCGATTGCAAGAGCTTCGCGCAGGCCGCCGAACAGCTCGATTTACCGCGGCCGACTGTCACCAACGCCGTGCAAAGCGTGGAGCGGCGGCTGGGCGTGCGCCTGCTCCAGCGCACCACGCGCAAGGTGAGCCTGACGGCGGAAGGCAGCGTCTACCTCGAGCGCTGCGCGCGCCTGCTGGGCGACCTGGACGACCTGAACACGCTGTTCGCCGGCGCCGGCCACCAGCCGACCGGCACGGTGCGGGTCGACCTGCCCGAGCGCATGGCCCACCTGAAGCTCATTCCGCGACTGCCGGATTTCCTGCGCCGCTACCCCGGCATCCATGTGCGCATCGGTTCGAACGACCGCTACGCGGACCTGGTCGGCGAGGGCATCGACTGCGCCATCCGCGCCGGCCACCTGCGCGATTCATCGCTGGTGGCGCGCCGGCTTGGCCAGATGGAGCAGGTTAACGTGGCCTCGCCTGCCTACCTGGAGCAATACGGCACGCCGCTGGTGCTGGCCGACCTGGCGCGGCACTACACGGTCAGCTACTGGTCGAGCGCGGCCGGACGTGGGCTCGACTGGGAGTACCACGAGCACGGCCAGGAGCACACGCTCGCCGTGCGCAGCATGGTGTCGGTGGCGGGGGCTTCGTCGTATGTGGACGCTTGCCTGGCGGGGCTGGGGCTGATCCAGGTGCCGCGCCACGGGGTGGAAGGTTTTTTGCAGTCCGGCGCGCTGGTGGAGGTGCTGCCGCAATGGCGGCCGCTGCCGATGCCGGTGTCGGTGGTGGTGCCGCACGGGCGCCACCTGTCGGCGCGGGTGCGGGTGTTTATCGATTGGGTGGCGCAGACGCTGGTGTTTGACTGATCCGAAGTCGGATTATCGCTGCCCCAGCAACTGCCGCAGCCTGCCCGCCTCCCCATGCCGCCCCACTTTGCCTAACGTTAACTCCAGCAGCGTACGCTCGCCCGCCGGCCCCATGGTCCACTGCGTGAAATATTCATGCACCGTGCGCCAGGGCGGGAACTCGGACGGCAGGTTGCGCCAGGCGCTGCCGCTGTCGAGGAAATACAGGATGGCGCAGTACACATCGTACAGGTCGTGCTTGCGCGGCCGCGTCTTGCGGCGCGCCGCTTCCAGCATGCCGCGCACGGTCTCGAATTGTTCGCGCGACAGGTCGGTCGGGAATTCTGGTCTTGCCATGGTCGTTGCCCAAATAATCCTTTGAGGCGCAGATCCGGAACAGGTTCAATTTTTTGACGGCCAGCGTTCAGGCCGGCCGTGCCGCGTCGCGCAAGGCGGCGGCGCGTTCGCTGGCGCCGCTCCATTTGGCCATGCTGTTGCCAATCCGCTCCATCTGGGTACGGTTGCGCTGGAAGAAGGCGTCGTCGCGGCCGTGCAGCTCGTCGAGCATTTGCCCGGCCAGCCGGTCGATGCGCGGCCCGTCATCGGGCGCGAAGTCGATCAGTCCCTGCAGGTAGGTCGTTCCCCATTGCAGCCGCGTGGCCGGGCCGGTCGCCAGCTCCCAGGCGCGCTCGTACCATTGCACAGCGCGCGCCGCATCCCCGCGCTTTTTGGCGATGGCGGCCAGGTTGTGCATGAAGTAGTACTGCGAATGCGAACGCTCCAGCTCCGTCAGCAGCAGCTGCTCGGCCTCGTCGAGCAGGCCGGCGTCCGACAGCACGCCGGCAGCGGTGTTGAGCACGGTGTGGCGCAGCGCCGGTTCGCTGACGGCGGCCACGGCCAGCGCCGCGCGCTCGCGCGCAATCTGTTCCAGGCCGGGGATGGCTGCGCCGAGGCGCGCCATGCGCACGCGCGTGCGCAGCGCCTGCAGGCGGTCGCCCAGGCCCAGCGTTTCGTCGTCTTCGAGGATGGCCAGCGCCGCCGCCCACGCGCCGGCCAGGCGCAGGCGCGGTTCGGAACCGGGCGCCGACAGGAAGCGCACCAGGTCGACGGCGTAGTTGACGACGATGTCCATCTGCTCGCACACCAGCCGGCTGTCGGCCAGCGTGGCCATGAGGGCGGCGATGGCGGCGTCGCGGTCGATGCCGCCCAGCCCCGCCTTGGCGGCCGCGTGCAGCGAATGCCAGCGCAGGCGCAGCGCCGCAGCGGGCTGGGTGCAGTTCTTGCTCATGCTGGCCACGGTGGCCGCGAAGTCGAGGCTTTTCAGCAGCTGGCGCTCGTCGGTGTCCCACGAGTAGAGGCTGAGCAGGCACCATTCATCGTCCGACAGCGGCCGCTCGCGCGACAGCGCGGCGCTCAGCGACTCGGCCGCCGTGTAGTTCGCCTGCAGCGCGCGTTCCAGCGTATGGATGAAGCGTTTCGGTCCCAGTTCGCACGGCAGGCGCGTGATCTCGTTGCCGTCCGGCCGGTACACGACCAGGGTCGGGTAGCTGCGCAGCTTGAAGCGCTCGGCCAGCTGCTGCGCGCCGGCGCTGTCGCCGTCGATATGCAGCGCCACGAAGCGCGGCGCCAGCGCCAGGAAGTCGGGATGCGTGAACACGCTCGCCTTGATCCGGTTGCACGGCGGGCACCAGCCGGCGCCCCAGTACAGGAACAGCGGCTTGCCCAGTTCACGGGCTTGTTCGAAGGCGGCGTCCGGCGCGCCGCTGTGCCAGTCGAGCGTGCCCATGGCCTCAGGAGTCGCGGGCCAGCGCCAGGAATTCGGTGCGCAGCGCCAGGTTCGGCTGCAGCTCGCCCAGCATGGCCGAGGTGATGGTTTCTTCGCCCGGGGTGCGGATGCCGCGGCTTTCCATGCACATGTGGCGGCACTTGACGACCACGCCCACGGCCTTCGGCTCGAGCACTTCCATCAGCGCGTTGGCGATCTGGATCGTCATGCGCTCCTGCACCTGCAGGCGCTTGGCGAAGCAGTCGACCAGGCGGGTCAGCTTGGACAGGCCGACGATCTTACCGTTGGGCAGGTAGCCGATGGTGGCCTTGCCGAAGAACGGCGCCAGGTGGTGCTCGCAGTGGCTGTACACGGGGATGCCGCGCACGACGATCAGTTCGTTGTACTGCTCGGCGCCATCTTCGAAAGCCTTGAGCAGTTCGACCGGGTCCTGGTTGTAGCCCGAGGTCCAGTGCTTCCACGCCTTGGCCACGCGCGACGGCGTCTCGGCCAGGCCGGGACGATCGGGATCTTCGCCCAGGCTGGCGAGCAGGCGGCGCCAGTCGTGTTCGGAGAAGTCATGCTTGGACATGTGATGCACCCTAAAAAATCGTAATTGCCGTAAGTATATAGAAAACCGCCGCGAGGCATCGGTAGCCGGAACCGTAGGGCGGAAGAGGCCAACGGCCGACATCCGCCATGCTTGCGTCAACGCGGCGCCGTCCCCGCGTACGCAAGTTTGTGCCAACCGGACGCGGCAACGGCCGCACTGGGCTAGCGTGGTGGCATGTCCGTCCCGGGAGTTCATCATGCTTAACAGTACTGTTCTGGAAGTCGCCGTCGGCCTGACGTTCTGCTATGCCGCCGTGGCGCTGATCGTCAGCGCGCTGCAGGAGGCGCTGACGGCGCTCACCAGGCTGCGCGCGCGTACCCTGCTGGCGGGCATCAAGACCATGCTCAACGACCCCAATTTCAATGCGCTGGCGCGCGCGCTGTATGCCAATGCGCTGGTCAATCCGCACGACGATGGCCGCGAAACGAATGAAAAAAACATCAAGTCCAAGCCATCCTACATCGACCCGGCCAATTTCGCGGTCGCGCTGGTCGAAACGATCGAGAGCATCCCGGGCGACTACGCCCAGCTCGGGCGCGACATCGAGGCCATCGGCGACCCGCAGCTGCGGCGCACGCTGCAGGGCATCCACCAGCGCGCCGGCGGCGACATGGAGCGCTTCCGCGGCTTCGTGGCGGGCTGGTTCGACACCGCCATGCAGCGCATGAGCGGCCGCTACAAGCGGCGCTCGCTGCTGACCAGCTTCCTGCTGTCGCTGCTGGTCGCAATCCTGTTCAACATCGACAGCATCCACCTGTTCCGCACCCTGTGGCAGCATCCGGCGCTGGCCGCGCAGCTGGGCAGCGAAGCGCTGACCCGGGACGCGGTGGCGGCCCTGCAAACCCTGCCCCTCGGCTGGCAATCGTTCCCGCCGGTGTATGGCCAGGAGCTGGCGCTGAAGCTGGCGGGCTGGCTGCTGACGGCGTCCACCGCGCTGTTCGGCGCGCCGTTCTGGTTCGACCTGCTGCAGCGCACGGTGCGCGTGCGCGGCACCGGCGCCAGGCCCGACGAACGAACCGGCGACCGGTCAGCGGGGCCGGTGGGCGTCGACCAGAAGGCTTGACACCGACACGTTCCTGACCCGCTCCGGCCATTCGTCGCCCGGTCCGAACCAGCGCGCCTCGGACAGCTCCTTTTCGTCGATGCGGATCTCGCCGCTGAGGTAATCGGCGGTGAAGGCGATCATCAGCGAATGCGGGAATGGCCACGACTGGCTGGCGAAGTACTTCAGGTTGTGCACCTTCAGGCCCACTTCCTCGAACACTTCGCGGTGCACCGCTTCCTCGATCGATTCGCCCGCCTCGAGGAAGCCCGCCAGCGGCGTGAAGCGCTTGCTGGGCGAGGCCGTGTGCATCGCCATCAGATAGGAATCGCCCTTGCGGATCAGGACCATCATGGCCGGCGAAATGCGCGGGTAGGCGATGTGGCCGCACTGCCCGCACTTGAAGCCGCGCTCGCCCGGGGACAGCGCCATCGGCCCGGCGCAGGCGCCGCAGAAGCGGTGGGTGCGCGCCCATTCGGCGATCTGCGCGGCGCGCCCGGCCACGCCCATCAGCGCTTCGTCCATATTCCCGAACAACAGGGCGCGCAGGCCGACGTAGGCGTGGCGCGCGTCCGGCGGCGCGTCGTGGTCGACCCAGGCCGCCTGCACATAGCGGCCGTCGAGCATGCCGACCGGGTGCACATTGGCCGGGTCGATGCCCAGCGCCGCCAGCAGCGGCGCGCCGGGCAGCGACAGGTCTTCCTCGCATACCAGCAGGCGGCCCTGGTGGAACACGAAGGTCAGCGGGTCCGCGTGGTCCTGCGCGGTGATCAAGGGCGTAAACGTTGGTGGCGTCTGGAGCATGGCGCGGCATTTCCCATCGAATGTGTAAGTACCGATCATACCGCCAAGCGGCGAACTGGGTGGCTTTAGGCCGCCTTCTCATCAATTTGGAAATATTTCTCCCTTGATATCATCATTCCAAGGAGAAATACTACATGAGCTCACCTGCCGAAGGCTTTACCACCGCCCAGATCGCCGCACTGAAGACCAGCCAGGTCGCGGCACTGAGTACCGCCTTCATCGCAGGACTCTCCAACGAGCAGTTGGGCGTGCTCAGCAGCGCGCAGCTGCGCGCGCTGGGAACGGCCGCGATCGGCGCGCTGACGACGGCCCAGCTCGGCGGCGGCCTGGCCAGCGCCCAGTTCGGCGCGCTGACCTCGCGCCAGCTGGCCGCGCTCGACGTCGAACAGCTGCGCGATGGCCTCACCACGCGCCAGCTGGCGGCCCTGAACTCGGCGCAGCTGCGCGCGCTGACGACCACGCAGCTGGCGGCGCTGGAAGCGGAAGACATCGGCGTGCTGTTCACCTCCACCGTGCGCGCGCTCACCGGCAGCCAGCTGCGCGCGCTGGGCACCGACCGCATCGCCGCCCTGACCACGGCGCAGGCAGCCGCGCTGACCACCAGCCAACTGCTGGCGCTCGACGCGCGGCAGCTGGGCGCGATCGAAGGCGAGGATTTCGCGGCGCTGCGCACCAGCCTGATCGCGGCGCTGTCGACCGTCCGGATCGGCGAAATCGGCACCGCCCAACTGGCCGCGCTGACCACCGCGCAGGCGGCGGCGCTGACCACGCGCCAGGTGGCCCATCTCGGCATCGGCCAGGTGGCGGCGCTCGAACTGGCCGCCTTTGCGGCATTCAAGACCAAGCAGGTGGCGGCGCTGTCGAGCGGCGTCATCGCCAGCCTGGACGCGCCGCATATCGCCGCGCTCACGACCGCGCAGGTCGCGGCGCTGACCACCCAGCAATTCGCGATGCTGAGCGGGGTCCAGATCGCCATGCTCGCTTCGAACCAGCTGCGCGCGCTGACCAGCCGCCAGGTGGCGGCGATGAACAGCGAGCAGCTGGCCGCGCTCGATGCCGACGACTGGGCCAACCTCAAAACCAATCAGGTCGCCGCCCTGACCACCCTGCAGATCGAAGGCATCAGCGACGTGCAGGTGGCCGCGCTGACGACGGCCCAGGTGCAGGCCCTGACCGTGCGCCAGCTTGCCTCGCTGTCGGGCCGCCAGGCCGCCAGCGTCGAACTGGCCGACATGGCCGTGCTGAAGGCGTTCCAGGTCGGCGCCTTCAGCATCGAAGCGATCAATGCGCTCACCTACGACCAGCTGCGCGGCCTGACCAGCACCCAGCTGGCCGGGCTGACGCTGGCCCAGCTGGGCGGCATGTCGGCCGCCCAGGTCGCGCAGTTGAGCACGAAGCAGCAGCTGGCGCTGGCGCCGGCCCAGGTCGGCGCGCTGTCGACCGGCGTCATCGCCGGCCTGTCGCCCGCCTCGATCGCCAGCCTTGGCGCAGCCCAGGTGGCGGCCTTGCGGACCTCGCAGTTCGCGGTATTGAACGGCGACCAGATCGCCGCGCTGACCACCGCGCAGGCGGCGGCGCTGACCTTCCTGCAGCTCGGGAAGCTCACGCAGGAGCAGCTGGCCAGCCTCGAGATCGCCGACCTGGCCGCCCTCAGCGCCTACCAGCTGTCCTTCCTGTCGACCGATAACATCGTGGCGCTGACCGGCGGCCAGCTCGCGGCGATCGGCAGCAGGCAGCTGCGCGGCCTCGGCATGGCGCAGATCCGCGCGCTGCGCATCGACCAGGTGAGCGGCCTGTCGACGATGCAGGCGGCGGCGCTGACTTCGCGCCAGCTCGGCGCCATGAGCAGCGACCAGCTGGCCGCGATCGAGATCGAAGACATGGCGGTGCTGCTCGGCAGCCAGGTCGTCGGCCTGTCGACGGCGCAGCTGGCCGGCATCTCGGTCGACCAGTTCGCGGCGCTGTCCAGCGGCGCGATCGGCGCGCTGACGGCCGCCCAGGTGGCCAACGGCCTGACCAGCAGCCAGCTGTCGGCACTGGGCACGGCGCAGGCGCGCGGCCTGACCTCGGGCCAGGTGCGGATGCTGTCCTCGGCCATCATCGGCGGCTTGAGCACGACCCACGTGGCCGCGCTGTCGACCGCCACCATCGCCGGCCTTGGCAGCGAACAGCTGCGCGGCCTGACGACGGCGCAGGTGGCCAGCCTGTCCACGGCACAAATCCAGGCCTTGGGCACGGCCCAGCTGGCGGCCTTCGGCACCGACCAGGTGGCGGCGATGGAAACCGAGGACGTGGCGGCGCTGCGTTCGGCCCAGCTGGGCGGCCTCGGCACCCAGCAACTGGGCGGGCTCACCGGCGAGCAGCTGCAGGCTTTGAGCAGCAGCGCGCTGGCGGGTTTGACGACGCGCCAGATCGCCACCGGTTTGACGACCGGCCAGGTGGCGGCGCTGTCCACCGCCCAGGTCCGTGGCCTCGGCGCGCAGCAGACCGGCGCCTTCGGCTCGCACCAGATCGCGGCGCTGCGCACCGACCAGGTCGCGGCATTGAGCTCGCTGGCCATCGCCGGCCTGTCTGCCAGCCAGGTGGGCGAAGGGCTGACCACCGGCCAGGTGGCCGCACTCGGCACCGAGCAGGTGCGCGCGCTCGGCACCGGCCAGCTGGCCGTGTTCACCAGCGCCCAGCTGCAGGCGCTCGAGACGGCCGACATCGAGGCGCTGACATCGCGCCAGGCGGCCGCGCTGTCGTCGCAGCAGCTTGCCGTGCTGCTGACCGGCCAGGTGGCGGCGCTGTCGACCGCCGCCATCGTCGCACTGGCTGCCGGCCAGGTCGCCGTGCTGTCCGGGGCGCAGCTGGCGGCGCTCGGCACGGGCCAGATGGCCGCGCTCAGCGCGCAGCAGCTGGCCGCGGTGTCGGTCGACCAGCTCAATTGCTTCAGCGCCGAACAGGTCGCGGCCTTGACCCCAACCCAGGTCGGCTACTTCGGCACGGTGCAGATCGCGGCGCTGACGATGACCCAGCTGCAGGCCTTCGGCACCGCGCAGATCGCGGCGATCAGGATCAGCCAGCTTCCCGCGCTGTCGAACGACCACATTGGCGCGCTGTCGGCGGCGCAGGTGGCCGCGCTCACGCCGGCCCAGGTCATGGCGCTTGGATCGGCGCAGGTGGCGGCGCTGACCAACCAGCACATCGAGGCGCTCGGCAGCGCCCAGGTGCAGGCGCTCAAGGCCAGCCAGCTGGCGGCCCTGGACGCCGACCAGCTGGGCGCATTGACGACCGCGCAATTCGCGCTGCTGTCGGCGACCCAGGTCGCGGCCTTCGGCAGCGCGCAGATCGCGGCGCTCGGCGCGCCGCTGGTCGCCTCGCTCAGCACCGCGCAGGTCGGCGGGCTGAAAGCGAGCCAGGTGGCGGCGCTGTCGGCGGAGCAGCTGTCGGTGCTGGGCAGCGCCCACATCGCGGCATTGAGCCCGATCCAGGTGGCGGCGCTCGGTGCGGCGCAATTCGGGACGCTGCCGGCAGCGCACATCACGGCGCTGACCACGGCCCAGATGACCGTGCTCAAGACCGCGCAGATCGCCGCGCTGACAGCGGGCCAGGTGCCCGCGCTCGAAATCGCGGACCTCGCGGCGCTGTCGGCGACCCAGGCCGCGGCCTTCAGCGATACCCAGCTGGCGGCCATGTCGGCGGCCCAGCTGCAGGCCCTGGGCCTCGGCGCACGCCAGTCCCAGGCCTTGTCCGCGGCGATGGTGTCGTACACGGGCAACGGGGGCGGCGCGATGGAGGACCCCGCCAATCCGTGGATTATTGCGGACGGGAATGACTCACTGGCCAGCCGCGTCGGCTCGCTGGCGATGGCGATCAGTGCATTCGCGCAAGAAACTTCGAGCCCCGTGCAGCCCTCCCTGCCCGTGGTTCCGGGCCGCGTGGCCGCCATGGTTGGTGCGATGGCGGCCTGCGACATGGAAGCGATCGCATCGTCCGCGCGCCTCGATGGCGGGTCCGGACCGGCGCAGCAACTCGCGCAGGGCTTGCTGGCCGCGCCGCATGAGGTGCTGGCATTGCCGCAAAGATAGGCACCCCAAGGCTTAATTGAAGGAAAGACTGCCCAAAACCACCTTGCTTCTGGTTTAGAATTGCTTTCGTCTGGCCGATAATGGATCCCGCCAGAAGGTGGACCCCGTGCGAGCGGGGTTTACTGCTGTAAAGATGAAAGACACAACGAAACCAGGGGTCACAAATGAAAGCAGTAATCCTCGCAGGCGGCTTAGGCACACGGCTCAGTGAAGAGACCACGATCAAGCCGAAACCGATGGTCGAGGTCGGCGGCAAACCCATCCTCTGGCATATCCTCAAAAGCTACTCGGCGCACGGCATCAACGAGTTCGTCATCTGCTGCGGCTACAAGGGTTACGTGATCAAGGAGTTCTTCGCGAACTACTTCCTGCACACCTCCGACGTCACCTTCGACCTGCACTACAACACGATGGAAGTGCACCGGCGCGAAGCCGAACCGTGGAAGGTCACCCTGGTCGACACCGGCGAGAACACGCTGACCGGCGGCCGCCTGAAGCGCGTGCGCAAATACGTCGAGACCGACGAGGCCTTCTGCTTCACCTACGGCGACGGCGTGGCCGACATCGACATCGCCGCCTCGATCGCCTTCCACAAGCAGCACGGCAAACTGGCCACGATGACAGCGGTGCAGCCGCCGGGCCGCTTCGGCGCGATCGACATGGACGGCCAGCGCATCGTCAGCTTCAAGGAAAAGCCGCAAGGCGACGGCAACTGGATCAACGGCGGCTACTTCGTGCTGTCGCCGAAAGTGATCGACCTGATCGCCGGCGACAGCACCACCTGGGAAAAGGAGCCGATGGAGACCCTGGCCAGCCAGAACCAGATGGACGCCTACAAGCACCCGGGCTTCTGGCAGCCGATGGACACGCTGCGCGACAAGGTGCTGCTCGAAGAGCTTTGGCAAAGCGGCAAGGCTCCGTGGAAGAAGTGGGCATGACGCCTGACTTCTGGCGCGGCAAACGCGTTTTCCTCACCGGCCATACCGGCTTCAAAGGCGGCTGGCTGAGCCTCTGGCTGCAGCAGATGGGCGCCGAGGTCACCGGCTTCGCGCTCGAAGCGCCATCGCAACCGAGCCTGTTCGACGTGGCCGGCATCGGCCAGGGCATGACCTCGGTCATCGGCGACATCCGCGACGGCGCGGCATTGACGCGCGCGATGCAGCAGGCGCAGCCCGAGATCGCCATCCACATGGCGGCCCAGGCGCTGGTGCGCTACTCGTACGCCAACCCGGTCGAGACCTATGCGGTCAACGTCATGGGCCTGGTGAACTTCTTCGAAGCGGTGCGCGCGACCCACGGCATCAAGGCGGTCGTCAACGTCACCAGCGACAAGTGCTACGAAAACAAGGAATGGCCGTGGGGCTACCGCGAGAACGAGGCCTTCGGCGGCTACGACCCCTACAGCAACAGCAAGGGCTGCGCGGAGCTGGTCACGGCCGGCTACCGCTCGTCGTTCTTCAACCCTCTTGAGCATGCCAAGCACGGCATCGCGCTGGCCTCGGGCCGCGCCGGCAATGTGATCGGCGGCGGCGACTGGGCCCAGGACCGGCTGATCCCGGACATGATGCGCGCCATCGCGGCCGGCCAGCCGGTCATGATCCGCAACCCGGGCGCGGTGCGGCCGTGGCAGCACGTGCTCGAACCGCTGTCCGGCTACCTGACCCTGGCCGAACGCCTGTACATCGACGGCGCGCCGTACGCAGAGGGCTTCAACTTCGGCCCGCACGACACCGATGCGCGCCCGGTCGAATGGATCGTCAACCGCCTGTGCGGCAGCTGGGGCGAAGGCGCCTCGTGGAAGCTGGACGGCGCGCCGCAGCCGCACGAAGCGACCTGGCTCAAGCTCGATTGCTCGAAGGCGCGCGCGCGCCTCGGCTGGCAGCCGCGCTGGAACCTGGGCCACACGATCGAGATGATCGTGGCCTGGCACAAGGCCCATGCCCAGGGCGCCGACATGCGCGTGGTCACGCTGGCCCAGATCGACGCATACCAGAAAACACAAACTAACTAAATCAAGGCAGCATCATGAGCGAACAAACCAAAGAATCCCTCCGCGCACAGATCAGCGAACTGGTGGCGCAGTACGGCGCCCTGGCCAGCGCGCCGCGCGCCTTCGAACCCGGCGTGACCGTGATCCCGCCGGCCGGCAAAGTGGTCGGCGCGCCGGAGATGGACCTGATGGTGCAGGCCTCGCTCGACGCCTGGCTGACCACGGGCCGCTTCAACGACCAGTTCGAGGCCAGGCTGGCCGCCTTCATCGGCGTCAAGCACCTGATCACCGTGAACTCCGGCTCGTCCGCCAACCTGGTCGCCTTCAACACGCTGACCTCGCCCAAGCTGGGACCGCGCGCGATCCGTCCCGGCGACGAAGTGATCGGCGTGGCGGCGGGCTTCCCGACGACCGTCAACCCGATCCTGCAGTTCGGCGCGGTGCCGGTGTTCGTCGACGTCGAACTGGGCAACTACAACATCGACCCGACCAAGATCGAAGCGGCCATCAGCGACAAGACCAAGGCCATCATGCTGGCCCACACGCTGGGCAACCCGTACAACCTGGACGTCATCGTCGCGCTGTGCAAGAAGTACAAGCTCTGGCTGATCGAAGACTGCTGCGACGCGCTTGGCTCGACCTACAACGGCAAGATGGTCGGCACCTTCGGCGACATCGGCACCATGAGCTTCTACCCGGCCCACCACATCACGATGGGCGAAGGCGGCGCCGTCTTCACCAACAACCACGAGTTGAAGCAGATCGCCGAATCGTTCCGCGACTGGGGCCGCGACTGCTACTGCGCGCCGGGCAAGGACAACACCTGCGGCAAGCGCTTCTGCTGGAAGCTGGGCACCCTGCCGGAAGGCTACGACCACAAGTATACCTACACCCACCTCGGCTACAACCTGAAAATCACCGACATGCAGGCCGCCTGCGGCCTGGCGCAGATCGACCGCGCGGCCGGCTTCATCCAGGCGCGCAAGGACAACTTCGCCTACCTGACCGAGCGCCTGCAAAGCTGCACCGAGTTCCTGATCCTGCCGCATGCGACCGAGAACTCGGACCCGTCCTGGTTCGGCTATCCGATGACGCTCAAGCCGGAAGCGAACGTGAGCCGGGTCGACCTGCTGACCTACCTCGACCAGCACAAGATCGGCACGCGCCTGCTATTCGCCGGCAACCTGACGCGCCAGCCTTACATGATCGGGCGGAACTACCGCGTATCGGGCGAGCTGACCAACACCGACCGGGTGATGAACGACACCTTCTGGATCGGCGTGTTCCCGGGCCTGACGCGCGAGATGCTCGACTTCACCGTCGAGAAGCTGGAAGCCTTCTTCGGCGTGGGCTTTTAATCGTGAACGCGTAAGCCGGAGCCATGCAGCGGATCGCCATCCTCGGAGCCAGCAGCCAGATCGCCAAAGACCTGGTGGCCTCGTTCGCCCACCACGCCAGCCACGCTCCGCTGCTGTACGTGCGCGACGTGGCCGCCGCGCAGCAGTGGCAGACCTCGCTCGGCCTGGCGTTCCCGGTGCATACCTACGCCGAATACGGGCGCGCGCCGCATGATGCCGTGATCAACTTCGTCGGCGTGGGCGACCCGCAGCGCGCCGCGCGGATGGGCGGCGACATCTTCGCAATCACGCAGCAGTACGACGACCTGGTGCTCGACGGCCTGCGCCGCCACCCGGAGCGGCGCTACATCTTCCTGTCCAGCGGCGCGGCCTACGGCAGCACCTTCCTGGAGCCGGCCGGACCGGACACGAAGGCGGCGATCGCGATCAACACCCTGCAGCCGCAGGAATACTACTCGGTGGCCAAGCTGCATGCCGAGTGCAAGCACCGCGCCCTCGCGCAGCTGGCGATCACCGACCTGCGCGTGTTTAACTACTTCAGCCGCAGCCAGGACCTGAAGGCGCGCTTTTTCATCACCGACATCCTGCGCGCGGTGCGCGACGATACGGTGCTGCGCACCTCGGGCGACTTCATGGTGCGCGACTTCCTGCACCCCGAGGATTTCCACCAGCTGGTATGCCGCGTGCTGGAAGGCCCGCACGCCAACCAGGCGCTGGACTGCTATTCGCGCGGCACCATCGACAAGCCCACGCTGCTGGCCATGATGGCGCTGCGCTTCGGCCTGCGCTACGAGATCGCCGAAGGCAGCCAGGCCGTCGTCAACGCCACCGGCGCCAAGCCCCACTACTACTCGCTGCGGCGCGATGCCGAGGCGCTCGGCTATGCGCCTGCCTATAGCTCGGAAGACGGTATCGCCCTGGAGACGGCCGCCATCCTTGACAGTTTGCCGAAAGAAGAAGAATGACCCCAACACCGCTCCAGAACCAGCCCACCCCGGGCGCCGAGCCGATGTCGCTGCTGCAGTCGACCGAGCTGGCGTTCGCCCTGTCCGGCCAGGGCAAGCTGCCGATCGTCGACCTGTTCAACGCCGCCGCGCGCCTGACCGACGCCGGCCACCCCGATATCGCCATTTCGCTGTACCGCGCCTGGCTGTCGGCCACCGCGTCGCCGCTGTCGTACGCCGTCCACTTCAACCTCGGCGTGCTGCTGGCCACCGCGCTGCAGGATGTCGAGGCCGAAGCGGCCTACCGCGCCGCCATCGAGCAGAAGAAGGACTTCATCGAAGGCCACATGAACCTCGGCACCCTCCTCGAGCGCAACAAGCGCGAGGAAGAGGCGCTGGCGATGTGGCGCGCGGTGCTGACCTTCTGCGACATGCGCTCGAAGGCCGACCAGGCCTTCTACGTGCAGGCGCTGAACAACCTGGGCCGCCTGCTGGAGATCCGCAAGGACTATCCGGAAGCGGAAGCGAACCTGACCCTGAGCCTGAAGCAGAATCCCGACCAGCCGAACGTGATGACACACTGGGTGCACCTGCGCCAGAAGCAGTGCAAGTGGCCGGTGTACTCGACCGCCATCGGCATCAAGGAAAAGAAGATGCTGGAGGGGACCTCGGCGTTGGCCATGCTCAGCGTGACCGACGACCCCGCCCTGCAGCTGGCCACCTCGCAGCGCTACGTCAAGGAAAAGGTGCTGCACGGCGTGCGCCACCTGTCCGAGAAGCGCTCGTACGGCCACGACAAGATCCGCATCGGCTACCTGTCGTCGGACTTCTGCTCGCACGCGGTATCGATCCTGACGGCCGAACTGTACGGCATGCACGACCGCAGCAAGGTCGAGGTGTTCGGCTTCTGCTGGAGCCACGAGGACGGCTCGCCGATCCGCGCGCGCGTGATCAACGGCATGGACCACCACATCCGCATCGGCGCCTTGACCGACGAACAGGCCGCGGTGCTGATCCGCTCGCACGAGATCGACATCCTGGTCGACCTGCACGGCCTGACGCTGGGCGCGCGCCACAACATCCTGTCCTACCGCCCGGCGCCGCTGCAGGTGACCTGGCTCGGCTTCCCCGGCCCGACCGGCATTCCCGAGATCGACTACGTCATCGCCGACGAGTTCGTGCTGCCGCCGGAGCTGGCCCCGCACTTCACCGAAAAGCCGCTGTACATGCCGCAGTGCTTCCAGGTCAACGACCGCCAGCGCACCATCGGCCCGCGCCCGACGCGCCAGGACTGCGGCTTGCCGGAAGACGCCTTCGTCTTCTGCGCCTTCAACAACAACTTCAAGTTCAGCCCCGAGGTATTCGGCTCGTGGATGCGCATCCTGAAGCGCGTGCCGGACGCGATCCTGTGGATCACCGCCGACAACGAGGTGGTGCGCGAGAACCTGCGCAAGGAAGCGGGCAAGCACGGCGTGCCAGGCGAACGGATCTACTTCGCCGGGCGCGTGCCGCCGGCCGACTACCTGGCGCGCTACCAGGTGGCCGACCTGTTCCTCGACACCTTCCCCTTCGGCGCCGGCACCACCGCCAGCGACGCGCTGTGGGCAGGCCTGCCGCTGCTGACCTACACCGGCCACGTATTCGCCTCGCGCATGGCTGGCAGCCTGCTGCAGGCGGTCGGCCTGCCGGAACTGATCACCTACAGCCTGAAGGACTACGAGAACAAGGCGGTCGAACTGGCGCAGGAACGCTCGCGCGTGGCCGCCATGAAGAAGCACCTGGACGAGAACCGCATGGAGTGCGCGCTGTTCGACACGCCGCGCTTCGTGCGCGACCTGGAGGACCTGTACCGCAAGGCGGTCGACAGCCTGCCAGGCCCGCTGGAGATGGCCAAGCCCGACCTGGCCTACCTCGACGCGCCGCACGGCATGCCGAACCTGGACAAGCCGCAGGACCCGAGCGGCCGCCGCTACGTTGTGGTGGCGCCGCCGTTCCAGCACAACTCGGCCGGCATCCGCGTGATGTACGACCTGCAGAAGTGGCTGGTGCGCGCGGGGCTCGACGCAATCGTCTGCACCTGGTTCAACGGCTACCCGGTGGAGCAGTTCGAGGACGACATCGTCATCTATCCCGAAGTCGCGCCCGGCAACCTGCTCAAGGCCAAGCGCGTGATCCGCTTCATCCTCAACGTGCCGGGCAAGCTGGGGCATGGCGAGAAGACCTACGACCCGGGCGAGATCCTGGTGGCCTACAACAAGGAGCTGGCCTCCTACGCCAACGGCCGCATGCTGCAGGTGCCGTCGATCGAGCCCTTCTTCCACGCCGAGGGCGCGGTCAAGACGGTCGACTCGGTCTTCGTCGGCAAGGGCCAGGACCTGGGCCTGCATCCGCCCGGCTGCATCGCCATCACCAAGGCCTACCCGCCGAGCCGGCGCGAAGTGGCGCAGCTGCTGCGTTCGACCAGGACCCTGTACATGTACGACGATTTCAGCATGATCTCGCACGAGGCCGCGCTGTGCGGCTGCGACGTCAAGCTCATTCGCAAGGACGGCGAGATCGTCCCCTACCCGCACCTGTCGTGGCCGACCCTCGAGGAATTCAAGGTCCAGCTCCACGATTTCATCGAAATGACGAAGACGCTGTAACCCACCGATAACGAAAGAGATCCATCATGCAGCTCAACGACCTGTCGCCCCAATTCAAGAAGTTCCACCTTGGCTGCGGCACCATCTTCATCAAGGACTACCTGAACATCGGCTGGTGGGAGCACCTGGGCAAGGACACGCTGTACGCGGCGCCGAACGGCGTCGAAGGCGCGGTACTGTACAACCACGACCTGGTCGAAGGGATCCCGGCGGCGGACAACAGCCTGGACGTGGTGTACCACTCGCACATGCTGGAGCATTTGAGCTACGCCGAAGGCATCGACTTCATCGCCGCCTGCTACCGCGTGCTGAAACCGGGCGGCATCCTGCGCGTGCTGGTGCCGGACCTGGGCCTGTGGTGCCAGAACTACGTGGCGGACAACAGCTTCTTCTTCGACGAATACCGCCGCGGCGCGCTGAACGACGACAAGGTGCTGTACCCGACCAAGGGTTCGGTCTTCATGGGCATGCTGCACAACCACGGCCACAAGATGGGCTACGACTTCGACACCTTGAACGCCCTGCTGGCGCGCACCGGCTTCGAACGCATCCGCCGCACCATGGTGCAGGACAGCGACCTGGAAGACATCGCCACCGTCGAACCGTACTTCCCGCTGAAAGCCCTCGAGACGCTGTGCGTCGAGTGCTATAAACCGGCTTAAGGAAAGAACCAGATGCAGCCCAAGCTCTCCATCATCAGCCACTATTACAACCATCCGCAGATGGTGCAGGACCAGATCGCCTATTGGGAATCGCTGCCCGACAGCTTCCTGTCGCAGGTCGAGTTCATCCTGGTCGACGACTGCTCGGAGAGCACGCCTGTCATCCCCCGCACCAGGCTCAATTTGCGGGTGTACCGGGTCATCACCGACCTGCCGTGGAACCAGGCCGGCGCGCGCAACCTGGGGGCTTTCAACGCCACCGGCGAATGGGCGCTGTACTTCGACATCGACCAGCGCTTCTACGCCGACCCGATGGCCGCCGTCATCGCCAACCTGGACCGGCTCGACACGATGGGCATGTACTACCTGAAGATCAAGGAACTGATCGACATCACCGTCAACAAGCCGCTCGAATTCCACCCGAATACCTTCCTGGTCAACCTGGCCAAGTTCAAGCAGCACGCGATGTACGACGAGGACTTCGTCGGCCACTACGGTTACGAGGACCTGTACATGCCGCAGGTGTGGGAGAAGCAGGGCGGCAAGCGGGTGCTGTTCAACGACGCCATCTTTTTCGAGGACATGGACTTCGGCACCACCAACCTGAATCGCGACCTGTCGCGCAACCTCGCGCTCGCGCAGAAGAAAATGGCGGAGGGCTACAAGCGCCCGGTCGGCATCCTGCGCTTCGAGTGGGAGCAGATCGACATCTCGAACGGCTACGGCCTGTAAGCGGAACGCATGATGACTATCCCGGCAAACGACGGCAGGCGCACCATGCGCGTCGGCGTATGGAACTACTACGAAGAGATCACCACCGACGGCTTCCTGTTCAAGAATACGGAAGCCTCGATCGGCGCCGGCCTGCTCAAGCCCTGGGTCGACCTGCACCGCTACGGCCAGGAGCACGGCATCGAGTTCGTCACGCTCGACCAGGTGGCCGGCGTCGAGAAGCTCGACGCGATCATCTTCATGGACCGCCCGCGCCGCAGTGCGCTCGTCGACCAGCTGATGGCCGCGCCGATCGCCAAGTACCTGCTGCTCTACGAGTGCGAAGTCATCAAGCCGGACAACTGGGAGCTCGACTTCCACCAGCACTTCGACCGCATCTTCACCTGGAGCGACGTGCACTGCGACGGCCGCCGCTACGTGAAGATCAACTTCGCCATCGAGACCAACACCCCGTTCGACTTCGAGCAACTCAAGGCGCAGTACGGCAACCGCAAGATGGCCTCGATCGTGGCCGGCGCCAAGGCCTCGCGCCACCCGTATGAACTGTACTCGGACCGCGTGCGCGCCATCCGCTGGTTCGAAGGCAGCGCCCCGAACGACCTTGACCTGTACGGCGGCGGCTGGAACCCGGCGAGCTTCCCGAGCTACCGCGGCCGGGTCGACGACAAGCTGGCCACCATGGCCAAGTACAACTTCGCGATCTGCTACGAGAACGCCAAGAACATCCCCGGCTACATCACCGAAAAGATCCTCGACTGCTTCCGCGCCGGCACGGTGCCCGTGTACGGCGGCGCGCCGAACATCGCGCGCTGGGTGCCGCAGGACTGCTTCATCGACATCAGCCAGTTCCAGACCTACGGCCAGATGCACGCGCACCTGGCCGACATGCCGCCATCGCGCTACGGCCAGTACCTGGACCGCATCCGCCACTTCCTGTACGGGCACGAGGCCTACCCGTTCTCGTCCGAGTGCTTCGTGGCCACCGTGACCAGCTTCGTCGCATTCGACGTGCAGAACCGGCGCGGCGAAACGCCGGTCGCCGCGCCCGAACAGCGCACCCCGGGCACCACGCTGGCGATGGTGCAGGACCTGGAAACGATGGAAATCACGGTCGTCGAGGAAGCCGCGCCGGTGGTGCTGCCGACGCCGGCCATGACGCCGCGCGAATCGATCGCGGCGGCCCATCATCCGGAACTGATCGTCTACCTCGGCTACGGCGACGAGCTGCCCGTGTTCACGCGCGCGCGCGCGCTGTGGGAGTTCTACCTGTCCCACTTCCCGGGCATCAAGGCCTTTTTTGTGCGCGACAGCGACACGCTGGCGCTGGGCGAAATGGCCCACAACGGCCACGACCTGCTGGTCGGCACCCGGCGCGACGACGCGGCCCAGGCGCAGCAGGCCGGCTACCGCCAGACCGGCATCTGGTCCGCCAACGAGAACGCGAGCGTGATCCGCAAGCAGATGGCGGTGTTCGACTACGTGCTGCGCAAGCACGGCGACAAGCCCTTCTACCTGTACCACGCGACCGTGACCTCGGTGGTGGACTTCCGCGGCCTGGTGGCGGTCATGGAGCAGATGCCGGCCACCGGCTGCTTTGCCGGCATGCCGGGGCGCCTGAACAACCCGCCCGAGCTGGCCGGGCTCAATTTCATCTGCGGCACCAACTCGCTGTTCTCGCGCGACATGGTGCAACTGCTGCGCAACCGCTACGACGCGCAAGACCCGATGGCGGCGCTGCCGAACGATATCTGGCAGTCGATGACCCTGCGCGACATTCCGCGCCAGGCGCTGCCCTTCTTCAGCTTCGTCAAGCCGCGCGCGGCCGACGGCAAGCTGGACGACGTGGCCGAACTGACGCGCCACCTGCTGGCCGACGGCCACTTCCACTTCCGCGTCAAGACCACCAGCGAGGAAGCGAAGCTGGCGCGGCGCGAGGACATCGACCCGTGGGTCATGCTGAAGATCATGGAGACCATCCTGACCTCGCCGGCCGTGCCGGAGAAGAATCGCGAACTGCGCGCGGCGCTGCAGGCCTTCACCAGCGACGCCGTGGGCGGCTTCCCGGCGTTCGCCGACAAGCCGATCTTCGGCGGACCGCGCAATTTCGCACTGACCGAACTGGAAGCCCCGGTGCTGTACTCGCACCGCGCATCATGAAAAACGAGAGAACCATGACAGCCTTTAACGCCAACAGCCTGCGCCGCACCGTGCTGGAGATGGCCTTCGCCGGCTCCACCGTGCACGTCGCCTGCGCCTTCTCGCTGACCGAGATCCTGGCGGTCCTGTACCGCAACCACCTGCGCTACCCGGACAACAACCCGGACAGCGCGCTGCGCGACTACATGGTGCTGTCCAAGGGCCACGGCGTGATGGCGCAATACGCCTGCCTGCACGAGAAAGGCTGGCTGCCGAAAAGCGCGCTCGAGACCTACTACAGCGACGGCTCCAAGCTCAAAGGCCTGTCGGACGCCCACGTCACCGGCTGCGAAGTGACTTCCGGCTCGCTCGGCCACGGCCTCGGCGTCGGCGTCGGCATGGCGCTGGCGGCCAAGCTGGCCAGGACCGACCAGTATTGCTACGCCGTGCTGGGCGACGGCGAAATGAACGAAGGCTCGATCTGGGAAGCGATGCTGTTCGCCGCCCACCGCAAGCTCGACAACCTGGTGGTCCTGATCGACGCCAACGGCTTCCAGGCGATGGGCACCACCGACGAAGTGATGGCGCTCGGATCGCTGCGCGACAAGTTCGCCGCCTTCGGCTTCGAGGCGCTGGATGTGGACGGGCACGACGAGGCCGCGCTGGACGGCGCGATCAGCGCGATGAAGGCCAACCGCGACGGTCGTCCCAAGGCCATCATCGCCAAGACCATCAAGGGCAAGGGCGTATCGTTCATGGAGAACCAGAACCTGTGGCACTACACGCGCCTGAACCAGGACAGCTTTGATCGCGCCATGGCGGAACTGGAGCCAGCATGAGAAACGCATTCTCCGACGCGATCTGCGCCGCCGCTGCCGCCGACCCGAAAGTCGTGCTGCTGACGGGCGACCACGGCTACGCGCTGTTCGACAATTTCCGGCACCAGTGCCCGGACCAGTTCATCAACTGCGGCATCGCCGAGCAGAACATGGTCAGCATGGCGGCGGGGCTGGCCAAGGCCGGCTTCAAGCCGATCGTGTACGCGCTCGCATGCTTCGTGCCGGTACGCACGCTGGAGCAGATCAAGCTCGATGTCTGCTACGAAGAGCTGCCGGTGGTGCTGATCGGCGATGGCGCCGGCATCGTCTACAGCGCGCTGGGCAGCAGCCACCAGTCGGCCGAGGACATCGCCGCGCTGAGGGCGATTCCGCACCTGCATATCCTGTCGCCGTGCGACGCGCAGGAGATGCACTATGCGATGGCGCACGCGCTCGAGTTCAAGCGGCCGGTGTACCTGCGCATGGGGAAGTCCGACGTGGGCGAAGTGCACAGCGCGCCGCCGACCGTGCCGATGGGCGACCTGGTGCAGGTGCGCGACGGCGCCGCGAGCGGGACGGCGTTCCTGGCGACGGGGTCGATGGTGAAGACCGCGATCGGGCTGGCGGAGAAGCTGGGCGACATGCCGGTGTGGAGTGTCCCGGGGATCAAGCCGATGAATGCGGGGCAGGTGCAGGAACTGGCGGCGCGGTATGAGAATCTGATCGTGCTCGAAGAGCACAACCGGCTGGGCGGCCTGGGCGGCGCGGTGGCGGAGCATGTCGGCGACATGGGCGGCAACCGCGCGCGCGTGCTGCGGCTGGGGATCAATGACCGGTTCTCGGCGCGCTGCGGGACCTGGGATTACCTGAGGCGCGAGCATGGGATCGATCCGGAGGCGCTGCTGGCGCAGGTTGAGCATTTGCTTGGGTAAGCCGCGTGCCCGCTTGGTGGGTAAGCGCAGCGCCACCCATCATGCGGACACGCGGCCCTGGATCAAGGCTCCCTGATCGACTCGTCCAGCGCCTTGGTCAACGGCCAAATCAAATACGACATCACCGACCGCTTGCCCACCACGATCTCCGCCGTCACCGTCATCCCCGGAAGCATGCGCGACTTGTTCATGTTCTTGAGCTGCGCATTCCCGAACGCCACCCGCGTCACATAGTAGGCATCGAGCCCCTGCCCTGCCGACGAATCGCGCCGGAACGCGTCCTCGCTGATGGTGCGCACCTTGGCGTCGAGCGCGCCGTGCTTCTGGAACGGGAAAGCGTCGAGCTTCAGGTAGGCGTGGTCGCCCGGCTTGATGTAACCCACATCGACCGAATCGATCTGCACCTCGGCTTCGAGCGCGCTGTTGATCGGCACGATCGTGAAGAACGACTCGGCCTCCTTGACGATCGACCCCGGCGACAGCTTCACGATGTCGAGGATCACGCCGTCCACCGGCGCGGTCAGGTTGATCAGCTTGTAGCGCCTGTCCGCCTTGGACAGCTGCTCGCTGACCGCGTCGCGCTCGCGGGTGACGGCCAGCAGGTCTTCCATCGACTTCTGGCGCCAGCCCTTGTCGAACGAAGACTTCTCCGCCTCGGCGGCGGCGATGTCGCGCCGGATCTCCTGTTCGCGGTTTTGCGTCAGCAGCAGCTCGCGTTCGATCTCGAGCCGCTTCTCCTGGGCCTGCAGCAGCTGCAGGCGCGCGCCGTACTGCTGCGCGACCAGCTTTTCCTGCATCGTCTCGATCTCGCGCAGCGACTTCACGCGCTGGTTCAGGCTGACCTGGTCCTTCTTGTTGGTCTCCAGCGAAGCGGTCAGCTTGGCCAGGTTCTCGTTCATGCGGGTCTGCTGCGCCTTCAGGTTGCCGCGCCGCTCGGCCGACAACTGGGCCTGCAGGCGGCTGTCGGCGTCCGAGCCCGCCCTGCCGCCGGCGCCTGCCAGTTCCTCGGTCAGGCTGGTGACCTGGGTCTCCAGGCTTTTAAGACGGGTGCGCAGCTGCGACTCGTCGGCCTGGGTGAAGGTCGGGTCGAGCGTGGCCAGGCGGTCGCCCTTCTTGACGATCTGGCCGATGCGCACATCGATGGTCTGGATGATCGACGTTTCGAGCGGCTGCACGATCACGTTCGGCAGCGGATTGACCAGGCGGCCGCGCGCGATCACGATCTGGTCGATCTTCGAGAACGACGCCCACAGCACGAACAGCACCAGCGCCGCGAACATCGCGTGCAGCGTGAAGCGCGTGATCGGCGGCAGCGGGCGGCGCTCGATCTCGTCGGCATCCGGCAGGAACTCGACGACGAGCTTGTTCTTGCCCTTTTTGCCGGGTTTCAGATGTGGCTTGTCTGTTGGTTCCATAGGTGTTGATAAGTTGAGCAGCGGGACAGCAGTTCTTCATGGCGGCCGGAGTCCATCAGGCGGCCGTGCTGCATGACCAGGATGGCGTCGGCGTTGACCAGCGTGGACAGGCGGTGCGAGATCATCACCACCGTGCGGCCGACGGCGATCTTGGACAGGTTGTTGATGAAGATCGCTTCGCTTTCCGGGTCGAGCGCGCTGGCCGCCTCGTCGAGGATCAGGATGCGCGGCTTCGACAGCAGGGTGCGGGCGATCGACAGGCGCTGCTTCTGGCCGCCCGACAGGTTCGACGCGTTCTCCTCGAGCAGGGTGTCGTAGCCGTGCGGCAGGCGCTCGATGAATTCGTCCGCGCCGGATGCCTGGGCGGCGGCCACGATCTCCTCGAAGGTCGCATCCGGCTTGGTGGCCGTGATGTTCTCGCGCACGGTGCCGCGGAACAGGAAGTTCTCCTGCAGGACCACGCCGATCTGGCGGCGCAGGTGCGGCAGTTCGATCTCGCGCGCGTCGAAACCGTCGAAGCGCACGATCCCCTCCTGCACCGCGTACAGGCCCTGGATCAATTTGGTCAGCGTGGTCTTGCCGGAGCCGCTGCGGCCGACGATGCCGACCACCGAGCCGGCCTTGATATTGATGCTGGCGCGGTCGAGCGCCGTGGCGCTGGCGCCCGGATAGCGGAAGGTCACTTCGTCGAAAGCGATATTGCCGTTCAGCGTAGGACGCAGGCCGCCGGCGCCGAGGCGGCCTTCGGGGGCGCGGTTCATCACCTCGCCCAGCATCTTCACCGACAGCACGGTCTCCTGGTACTCGTTGACCAGGCCGACGATCGCGATCAGCGGCGACACCACGCGGCCCGAGATCATCTGGAACGCGATCAGCGCGCCGACCGACAGCGTCTGGTCGAACACGTCCTGGGCGCCGATCACGATGATCGTCACCGGCAGCAGCTTGCCGAGGAAATCGGTGATCGCGTTGCCGGTCATCGAAATGAACCCGACCCGGTAATGCATCGTGATCGCCTCGGCCGACTTCTGGTCCCACAGGCGGCGCTGGGTCGGCTCGATCGCCAGCGCCTTCACCGTGCGCATGCCGTGGATGGTCTCGACCAGCATCGCCTGGCGCTTGCCTTCGGCGGCATACAGCGCGTTCAGGCGGCGCTGGTAGGCCGGCACCATGCCGCCCACCACGGCGGCGATCAGCAGCGTGAACACCAGCACGATCATGGCCAGCTTGACCGAATACGTGAACAGGATCGGCAGGAAGATGAACAGCGCCAGCGTATCGAGGCCGGTGAAGAACAGGCGGCCGGTGAGGAAGCCGCGGATTTTTTCCAGCTGCTGCATGTGGCGCGTGACCACGCCGGCGGACGTCGTCTCGAAGAAGTCGATCGGCAGCGACAGCAGGTGGCCGAAGGTGCGCCGGGTCAGGCGCATGTCGATCTTGTTGGTGGCCGCGAGCGTGAGCATCTGGCGCAGGAAGCCGAAGGTCGAATCGAAGGCGAGCGCGATGACCACGCCGATGGCCAGCACCCACAGCGTCGTGAGGCTCTGGTGGACCAGCACCTTGTCGATCACCAGCTGGAAGAACACCGGCGAGGCCAGCGCCAGCAGGTGCATGGCGACGGCGGCGATCAGGATGTCGCGGAAGGCGGCGCGCTGCTTGAGGATCTCGGGGATGAACCAGCGCAGGCCGAAGGGCTGGTTCGGGTCGGTCAGCGCGTGGTGGCGCTTCATCAGCACCACATCGCCGGACCAGTTGGCGCAGAAACCCTCGCGTTCGAGGAGGACCACGCTGGCGGTGCTGGAAGTCGGGTCGAGGATCGCGATTTTGCCGTCGCCGTCGGCCTTGGCGCCGACCACGATGACCGCGTGGCCGTCGTTCCGGCGCGCCATCAGCGGGAACACGCCCTGCTGCTGGACCAGGGCATCCCAGTCCATCCTGTCGACCCTGGCCTTGAGGCCGGCGTCGGATGCGATCCTGAGCAGCAAGGCATCGGCCGGCTCTTCCTGCTTGAGCGCGTACTCGTCGATCAAGCGCTCGGGATTGACCTGCAACCCATGGTGCTGCGCGATGGCGGTCAGGCACTGGATGGCGGTGTGAGGATATTTTTCTTGCATCGTGTATCGGTCAGGGGGCGGAAAAAGGAACTGCCATCGGGTAGCTTACCGCGAGCTCGCAACAATCAAATCGACAAGAAGAGCGGCCTTTCCGCCGCAGCCCCGGCGTCGATGCTGATCCAGGGCAAGAAACCCTGCCGATTCTACCCCTTGGCCACCCGTCCCGCCCGAGTTTTTGTGGCGTGCCCGCCTCGCCGGTTTGACAACTCGACTCCCAATCGGGGTCAGACCTCAATTAACGTCCAATCGGGGTCAGACCTCAATTAATACTCAATCGGGGTCAGACCTCAATTAACCTTTGGCAACCCGGAAATGACAGACAGCCAAAAGGGCTGTTGAAGCCATTACGCAATGGCAATTGAGGTCTGACCCCGATTGTAGCGAAATTGAGGTCTGACCCCGATTGGACGTTAATTGAGGTCTGACCCCGATTGTTCTGAAAGTTTTCAACAGGCGAAAAAAAGCGGCGGGGGTTTACACCCGCCGCCGCTCTTGGTCTCCCTGGCTTACTTCGATGCCAGGAAGCCTTTCGTCATGCTGCCTTCCAGCGCGTTCAGCTTGAGCTCGTCGCCGGTGCGGACCGCCGCCACCGAGTCGCCCAGCAGCTTGCTGGCGTCGAACTGCTGCATCGCTTGCGCCATCTCGCCCACCGCCGCGGTGAACGTGCCTTGCGGCAGGCTCGGCAGCTGCTGCGGCGCCGGGACGGCGTCGAAGGCGTCGAAGCCGGACATCGCCTGCACCAGGTTGCTGACGCGGTCGCGCAGCGCTTCCGGTGCCGCTTCGGCAGCGTCACGGTCGGCCACGAACCAGACGTCGGCCGCTTGCTGGGTCGTGCCGTCGGTCGCGGTGTAGCCCGACTTGAGGCCAATCCAGTTGCCGTTGTCCTTCTCGCTCGAGGCGGTCGCGTTCACGCTCAGCTTGGCGACACCCGCCGCGTCGAGCGTCTTCAGCTCGCCGGCATCGGTCACGCCGTCAGCGTTGCCGTCAACCCAGACACGCAGGTCGGCGAAGCCGGCATCGGCTGCATCAACCACGCCATCCTGGTTGCCATCCATCTCGGCCAGGGCCTGGTAGCCGTGGACCGCCTGGGCGCCGGAGGCCAAGGTCGTTGCGCTACCGAACAGCTCGCTACCGCTGTTGATGACGCCGTCGCCGTTGCGGTCGATCGCCAGCAAGCCGTCGCCGCCACCCACCCAGCCGGTGGCCGTCGCGTTGCCGGTGCCGAAGATGTCGAACTGGACGCCGGCCGAGATCGACAGCGTCTCGATGCCGTTGCGGTTCAGGTCAAGCACGATCGGCGTCGACAGGTCGAGCTGCGCGATCTGCGCCGTGGTCAGCACCGCCACCTGGTCCGAGGTCAGGGCCTGCACCTGGGTGGTGGTCAGCGACTTGACCTGGGCCGTCGTCAGCTGCGGGATGTGGTCGGTCGTCAGCGCGCGCACCTGGGCCGTGGTCAAGCCCTTGATCGCGCTGGTCTTCAGCGATGCCACGTCGGCCGTCTCCAGCGCCACCACCGATTCGACCTTCAGCGCGGTGACCTGGGTCGACGACAGCGCGCCTACCTGGCTGCTGGTCAGCGCGATCACCTGGTCGGTGGTCAGGTTGCCGACCTGGACGGTCGTCAGCGCGGCCACGGTGCCGGTGCGCAGGGCGCCGATGTCGGCGGTCTCGAGCAGCACCAGGCTGTTGGTCGACAGCGCCGCCACCTGGGCCGAGGACAGCACCGCCGCCTGGCTGGTGGTCAGCGCGATCAGCTGGTCGGTCGTCAGCGCGGTGAACGAGGCGGTCGACAGGGCGCCGATCTGGATGCTGGTCAGCGCGCCGACCTGGTCGGTCGTCAATGCCCGCAGCAAGGTCGTGCTCAGCGTCGCGATCGCGTTCGTCTTCAGCGCGCCGATGTCGCCGGTCTCGATCGACGCCACCTGGCCGGCGCTCATCACGTTCAGCTGGGCCGTGGTCAGCGCGCCGACCTGGACCGAGCTGAGTGCGATCAGCTGGTCGGTGGTCAGGGCGTTGGTCACGTTCGCAAGGCTCAGCGCGGTCAGCTGGGCAGTGCTCAGCTGGCCGACCTGGTCGGTCGTCAGCGCCGCCACCTGGGTCGAGGTGAGGCCGGCGATGACGGTCGTCTTGAGCGCCGCGACATCCGCGGTCTCGAGCGTGATCAGGGCGTCGGTCGTCAAGCCCGCCACCTGGGTGCTCGACAGCGCGCCGACCTGGACGCTGGTCAGGCCGATCACCTGGTCGGTGGTCAGCGCCCGCACCTGGGCCGATGTCAGGCCGCCGATGGCGCTGGTCGTCATCACGGCCAGGTCGCTGGTCTCGACGGCGACGATGTTGGCCACCGTCAGCGCGCCCAGCTGGGCCGAGGTCAGCGTGCTGGCCTGGCTGGTGGTCAGCGCGATCAGCTGGTCGGTCGTCAGCGCGGCGGCGCCGCTGGTGGTCAGCGCACGCAGCTGGAAGGTCGACAGCTGGCCAATCTGGTCGGTCGTCAGCGCGGCGACCTGGCCGGTCTTCAGGGTGGCGATGATATTGGTCTTCAGCGCCGCCATGTCGGCCGTTTCCAGCGCGGCGATGGCGTCGGTCGACAGCACCGAGAACTG
>JAKFDH010000114.1:0-52078 GCA_036676245.1 Massilia sp.
GTTTCATTGTTGCGACGTGAGTGCAGCCCATTGCAACGCAGAAATTGAGGTCTGACCCCGATTGTCCAGAAATTGAGGTCTGACCCCGATTGTCCAGAAATTGAGGTCTGACCCCGATTGTCGGAAAGAATCAGACCTGCATGTTCATGATTTCGTGATACGCCGACACCAGCTTGTTGCGCACCTGGACTGTTGCCTGGAAGCCAAGACTGGCTTTTTGCATATTCACCATGACGTCCGACAGGCTGACCGTGTCGTCGCCCATGGCGAAGGCCTTGCCCATGGCCGAGGCCTTGCCCTGCGCCTCGCTGACCGAATCGAGCGAATTCTTCAGGGCGTCGGCGAAGTTGACCTTGGCCGTGCCCTCGGGCGCCGCCCCCCCCACCGGCGCCGCGGGCGCCCCCACCTCTTCCGGACGCGTGGCGGCCGCCTTCAGCTGGGCCATCATGGCCTGGATCCGGCTGCTGTCGATTGATCCTACGTTCATTTGTGCTCTCCCATTGCGCGAGTACAATAGGCGTACAAGCGAAGTCAGGCTGTCACAATAGCACCGCGGCCGCCAGATTTTCGGTCGAGCAAGGCCCGAAACCAGTGTCTGTTTCGGCCTTTGAATGGCCGCTCCTGCCAGCATAATTGTGCTTGAGCCCCATTCCGCGACCCGGTTTGGGAACACAGACACTTTGGGCATACCCATCATGGCAGCTGCAACCGCGGACGATCTCGCCGACATCCCACAACAGGGCCCGACCCCGTTTACCCAGACTGCGCTCGGACGCAACTTCATCCTCGGCGTCGGCATCGCCATCGTGCTGGCGATCATGGCCGGCCTGTGGATGTGGAGCCAGCAGCCGGAATACCGTGTCCTGTTCGCCAACACCTCCGACCGCGACGGCGGCGCGATCACGGCCTCGCTCGACCAGCTCGGCGTCAAGTACAAGTTCTCCGACGGCGGCACGGCGATCCTGGTGCCGGCCGACCAGGTCCACGACGTGCGCCTGAAACTGGCCGCCCAGGGCTTGCCGAAAGGCGGCAACGTCGGCTTCGAGCTGATGGAAAACCAGAAGCTGGGCGTGTCCCAGTTCCACGAACAGGTCAATTACCAGCGTTCGCTCGAAGGCGAACTGGCACGCTCGATCCAGGCCCTGGGCGCCGTCAGCGCCGCGCGGGTCCACCTGGCGCTGCCGAAGCCGTCGGTGTTCGTGCGCGACCAGCAGAAGCCGACCGCCTCGGTGCTGCTGAACCTGCAGGCCGGACGCGTGCTCGACCAGTCCCAGGTGCAGGCCATCGTCCACCTGGTCGCCTCCAGCGTGCCGGACTTGCCGACCTCGAACGTGACCGTGGTCGACCAGGCCGGCAACCTGCTGTCCGACACCAGCAAACAGAACGGCGCCAAGTCGCTCGACCCGAACCAGCTCAAATACGTGGCCCAGCTGCAGCAAAGCATCGTGCACCAGGTCGAATCGCTGATCACGCCGCTGGTCGGCCAGGGCAATGTGCGCGCCGAGGCGACCGCCGACGTCGACTTCGCCCAGGTCGACACCGCCGCCGAAAGCTACAAGCCGAACTCGCCGCCTGCCGCCTCCTCGATCCGCAGCCAGCAAACCTCGGAAGCGGGCGGCCCCGGCGCCGCCGCGTCCGGCGTGCCGGGCGCGCTGTCGAACCAGCCGCCGGGCACCGCCACCGCTCCGCTGACCCAGACCGCCGGCGGCGCCGCGCCGGCCCCGGCGCCGGCCGCCGGCCCCAGCCGCAAGGATTCGACCACCAATTACGAAGTCGACAAGACCGTGCGCTACGAACAGAAGGCGATGGGCGGCATCAAGCGCCTGACCGTCGGCGTGGTCGTCAACTACCGCCGCATCGTCGATCCGAAGACGCTGAAGGTCACGATCCGCCCGCTGACGGCCGCCGAGATCGCGCAGATCAATGCCCTGGTCAAGGAAGCGATGGGCTTCTCGCAGGAGCGCGGCGACACGATGAACGTGACCAATGCGCCGTTCGACGGTGTCGACAAGCCGGAAGCCCCGCCGGTCGTGATCGAATGGTGGCGCGACCCGGACAACATCGCGCGCGCCAAGGAGATCGGCAAGTTCGTGCTGGCCGCGATCGTGCTGTGCTACCTGTTCTTCCGCGTGCTGCGCCCGATGCTGCGCCCGATCTTCCGCAAGCTCGACGAGATCGCCGAAGTGCCGCCGCCGCCGCCGGTGCGCGAAACCACGCCGGAGGAAGACCAGCAGGCGGTGATCGCCCGCACCCAGCTCGAGGAGATGGAAGCGCACCAGGCGCAGGGCTACCGCGAGAACCTGCAGATGGCGAAGAACCTGGCAAAGGAAGACCCGCGGGTCGTGGCAAACGTAGTCAAGGCATGGGTAGGCGCGAATGAATGACAATGGTATCCAGAAGGCGGCAATCCTGATGCTGGCCATCGGCGAAGTCGAGGCGGCGGAAGTGATGCGCTTCCTCGGCCCGCGCGAAGTGCTCAAGCTGGGCGCGGCGATGGCGACGATGAAGAGCGTGCAGCACGAGCAGGTGGTCACGGTGCTCGATTCCTTCCGCCAGCAGACCGAGCTCAATTCGACCGTCGGCCTCGATTCGGACGAGTACATCCGCCAGGTGCTGACCAAGGCGCTGGGCGACGACAAGGCTTCCGTGCTGCTGTCGCGCATCCTGGGCGGCAAGGACGCCTCCGGCATCGAAAGCCTGAAGTGGATGGACGCGTCCTCGGTCGCGGAACTGATCCGCAACGAGCACCCGCAGATCATCGCCACCATCCTGGTCCACCTCGAGCGCGACCAGGCCTGCGAAATCCTCGGCAACTTCACCGACCGCCTGCGCAACGACGTGGTGCTGCGCATCGCCACCCTGGACGGCGTGCAGCCGGCCGCGCTGCGCGAACTGAACGACGTGCTGACCAAGCTCCTGTCCGGCAACGAAAACATCAAGAAGTCCTCGCTGGGCGGCGTGCGCGCGGCGGCCGAGATCCTGAACTTCATGAGCGGCGAGCAGGAAGGCTCGGTCATGGACAACATCAAGAACTACGACAACGACATGGCCCAGAAGATCATGGACGAGATGTTCGTGTTCGACAATATCATCGACATCGACGACCGCGGCATCCAGCTGCTGCTGCGCGAAGTGCAGTCCGAGATGCTGATCATCGCCCTCAAGGGCGCCTCGCAAGACCTGCGCGAGAAGATCTTCAAGAACATGAGCCAGCGCGCCGGCGAGATGATGCGCGAAGACCTCGAATCGAAAGGGCCGGTGCGCCTGTCCGAAGTCGAGGCCCAGCAGAAGCAGATCCTGCAAATCGTACGCCGCCTCGCGGACGAAGGACAGATCGTCCTCGGCGGCAAAGGTGAGGACTCGTTCGTCTGATGACTTCCACGCCCAAAGAAATGCAGACCGCCTACCAGCGCTGGGAGATGAACTCCTTCGGCGACGAACGCCCGTCGGTGGTCGCCAAGCGCCCGCCCCCGGTCGAACTGCCGACCGAGGAGACCATCGCCGGCATCCGCGAGGAAGCGCGCCTGATCGGCTACGAGGAAGGCCACGGGGCCGGCTACGCCGACGGCCTGGCGATCGGCCGCGCCGAGGCGGCAAAAGAGCTCGAACACCTGCAGTCGGTCGCCGTCACCTTCGGCAATGCGCTGGCCGAGGCCGACGAAACGATCGCCAGCGACGTGCTGGAACTGGCGCTGCAGCTGGCGCGCGGCATGCTGCGCACGGCGCTCGACGTCAAGCCGGAACTGCTCATCCCCGTGGTGCGCGAAGCGATCGGCTACCTGCCGGTGCTGCAGCAGCCGGCCCTGCTGATCCTCAATCCGCAGGATGCCGAACTGATCAAGGCGGCGATGGGCGCGGAGCTCGACAAGGGCGGCTGGCGGATCGTCGAAGACGCCCAGGTCGCGCGCGGCGGCTGCCGCATCGACACCGCCAGCAACCAGGTCGACGCCCAGGCGGCCTCGCGCTGGAACCGCCTGACGGCGTCGCTCGGCAAGAACGTCGAGTGGCTGGGACCATGAGTGCGCTGCCCCCCGCCGCTACCAACGCGGCCCCCGCCGCTACCAACGCGGCCCCCGCCGCTACAAACGCGGCGGTAGACCGCCACACCGCGCGCTGGCGCTCCTACCTGAAGGATTGCAGCGCGGTGGTCGGCTTCGCCGAGCCGCTGCAGGTGTCGGGCCGGGTCACGCGCGTGGCCGGCCTGGTCATGGAATGCGTCGGCCTGCGCCTGGCCGTCGGCAGCGCCTGCACCATCCCGATGCCGAACGGGGCCCGGGTCGAGGCCGAAGTGGTCGGCTTCGACGGCGACCGCCTGTTCCTGATGCCGCAAAGCGATGTCGAAGGCATCGTCCCCGGCACCCGCGTGTTCCCGGTCGAGGTGTCGATCCCGCGCCCCGGCTCGGTGGCCCACCCGCGCCGCCGTCCGAGCGACCGCGCGCGCCACCTGCCGGTCGGCGCGGGCCTGCTGGGCCGGGTGCTGGACGGCGCCGGCCGCCCGCTCGACAACCTCGGCCCCCTGATGACGGACGAAAGCGCGCCGATCAATGTGCGCCCCGCCAACCCGCTCGACCGCGCACCGATCGTCGACACGCTCGACGTCGGCATCCGCGCCATCAACGCCCTGCTGACCGTCGGGCGCGGCCAGCGCCTCGGCCTGTTCGCCGGTTCCGGCGTCGGCAAGTCGGTGCTGCTCGGGATGATGGCGCGCTACACGACGGCCGACGTGATCGTGGTCGGCCTGATCGGCGAACGGGGCCGCGAGGTCAAGGAATTCATCGAGCAGATCCTGGGCCCGGTGGGCCTGGCGCGCTCGGTGGTGGTGGCGGCGCCGGCCGACACGCCGCCGCTGATGCGGCTGCAGGGCGCCGCCTACGCCACGGCGATCGCCGAGCATTTCCGCGACGAAGGCAAGAATGTCTTGCTGATCATGGATTCGCTGACCCGCTACGCGATGGCGCAGCGCGAGATCGCGCTGGCGATCGGCGAGCCGCCGGCCACCAAGGGCTACCCGCCCTCGGTGTTCGCCAAGCTGCCGATCCTGGTCGAACGTGCCGGCAACGGCCTCGAAGGCGGCGGCTCGATCACCGCCTTCTACACCGTGCTGACCGAGGGCGACGACCAGCAGGATCCGATCGCCGACTCGGCGCGCGCGATCCTGGACGGCCATATCGTGCTCAACCGCCGGCTGGCCGAGGCCGGCCACTACCCGGCAATCGACATCGAACAGTCGATCAGCCGCGCCATGCATGCGATCACCAGCACCGCCCACCAGCAGGCGGCGCGGCGCCTGAAGCAGCTCTATTCGCGCTACGAGCGCTCGCGCGACCTCATTTCGGTCGGCGCCTACGCGGCCGGCAGCGACCCGGTGCTGGACCAGGCGATCGCCCTGAACGAGAATATCGAGGCCTTCCTGTGCCAGGAAATCACCGACCGCGAGGGCATGCTCGAGAGTTTGGGGCAGTTAACCGCTCTGTTCGAGTGATTGAGCGCCCCCGGCCGCCCCTATACTTTCCATCATGGCCAACCGTTCCGCCCTTGACACCCTGATCGAGCTGGCCCAGCGCGAATCGGACGAGGCCGCCAAGCGCCTGGGGATCGCGCTCAAGGCGGTCGAGGAGGCGGAGCAGAAGCTGACCATGCTGAACGGTTATCGCGACGACTATGCGATGCGGCTCGACGGCGCCCAGGTGGCCGGGATCACCCCGGCGGCCTACCGCAACTTCGTCGCCTTCATGGAAAAGCTGGAGCACGCGATCCGGGGCCAGCGCGAAGTCGTCAAGCACGCGCAGCACAAGAGCGGCCTGGAAAAGGCGGCCTGGCAGGCGAGCGAGCGCAAGCGCCTGTCCTACCGCACGCTCAACGAGCGCGCGGCGGCCGAAGCGCTGCGCCTCGAGAACAAGCGCGACCAGAAGCAGATGGATGAACACGCGGCCCGCCAGGCCTATTACAAACGCTGAATGCCGATACGGATACCGAACCATGCAGACCCCTACCCTCCCGATCCAGGTTTCCGGCGCCAGCGCCCAGCCAGCCGCGGCCCGCGGCAACGCCGGCAGCGGCGCCGACGCCGCGACCCCGTTCAGCCAAACACTGTCGCAGGCCCACGCCCAGCGCAGCAAGGAGCCTGCGCGCGCGCCGCAGGCGGCCACGCCGGCCACGCCGGCGGTGCCGCCCAAACCGGCCAATGCCGAGCGCGCAAGTCCGGCCAAGCCGGCCGAACCGGCCAAGGCGGCTGAGACGGCGCCTGGCGCCAAGTCCGACGGCCCGGACGCCACGACCGCCGCCCAGGCCGACGCCGACGCGGCAGCAGCAGCGGCAGCAGCGGCAACAGCGGCTGCGGCAGCCGGCGCCCCGGCCGAGATGCCGGTGGCCGACATGCTGGCCCTGGTGGCCAGTTTCCTGCCCGAGAAAGCCGCTTCGGTGGTCAAGGACACCCCGGCTGCCGAGACGATCGCGATCCGCGCCGCGCGCGCGGCCGACCTGGTGCCGGCCACCCGCGCCGCCGACATGGTCGATACCGCGGCCGCACCGTTCGATGCCGCCCGGGCCGCCGGCACGGTCGAAACCGCCGCCGCACCGTTCGCTGCCGCCCTGGCCGACAGCGCCGCCGCGGTCGCGGCCGATGCCCAGCCAGCCGATGCCGCCGCTGTGGCGCTGCCGGCGCTGGCCCAGGCGCAGCCGGAAGGCATGGGACGCGGCCGCGGCGTCACCGAGAACCTGGCGCCGAAAGCCGCGCCGGTGACCGCCAATGCCGCCGCCAGCGAAGGCATCGCGCGCAGCGACGGCGCGCCGAAGGACAGCGGCATCGGCGCGCTGCCGGTCGAACGCAGCGCCTCGGCCGCGGCGCTGGCCGACCAGCCGGCCGCGGAAACGCGCATCCAGGCGAACGGCGCGGCCCAGCAGCCGGCCGTGCGCGCACAGCCGGAAGCGGCCATCGCGGCGCGTCCGGCGGCGCCCGCCGCGTTCGAGAACACGGTGCGCGACATGGCGAGCGCGCCGGTGTCGGCGCCGGTGCAGCAGGCATCGCTCAACATCGCCCAGGCCGCGGCGGGTGTCCATACCGACAAGATCGCGGCGCGGGTCGGCACGCCGGGCTGGGACAACCAGGTCGGCCAGAAGATTGTCTGGATGGTGGCAGGCAAGGAGCAAAGCGCGACCCTGACCCTGAACCCGCCCGACCTCGGCCCGATGCAGGTCGTGCTCAGCGTGACCAACGACCAGGCCAGCGTCACCTTCAGCTCGGCCCAGCCGGAAGTGCGCGCGGCGCTCGAGAATGCGCTGCCGCGCCTGCGCGAGATGTTGGATGAGAGCGGCGTGGCGCTGTCGAACGCCAGCGTCAACGCCGGCATGCCGGACCAGCGCCAGGCCCAGGGCGAACCTGGCCGGGCTGGCAACAATGGCAATGGCGGTGGGCTGGGACGCAGTGAGACCAATGGCAGCGCAACGGCGGCGGCGGCGCGTTCCGCCGCCCGGCCGGGCGGCGGGAATGGCCTGGTCGACACGTTTGCCTGATAGAAATCGCGAAGTTTGACGTAAAAAAACATGTATCAACGTCGTCCCTGCGAAGGCAGGGACCCATACTGAATATGCTCAGCATGGGTCCCTGCCTTCGCAGGGACGACGTTGGATGCTGCCCGCGAACTTGCACATTGACGACTTCAGACACGAATGTTGACGCCAAGCCACGAGCTAGCCACCCTTCTTCCTTCTTTTCAACGCTTGTGCCTGCCGGGTTATTCCCGATAATGACATAATGACGGCACGATCCACTGATAGCTTGGTTGAGGTATCTTGAAAGCGAATGCAAAAATGAAAGCTGATCCAAAAGCTGATGCGGCACCACCGAAGTCTTCAAAGAAAAAGCTTCTCGTAATTATCATTGCGGCGGTGCTGATCTTGGCCGGCGGCGGCGGCGGCGCCTGGTTCTTTACACAAGGCAAGAGCGGCGACGACAAGGCGGAGCAGGCCAAGGCCAGGGCGGCCGAGCCGCCGGTCTACGTGCCGCTCGAACAATTCACGGTCAACCTGCAGCCCGAGGACGGCGAGCAGTACCTGCAGATCCAGTTCACCCTGCAAGTGCCGACGCTCAAGGATGTGGATGTGATCAAGAACAACATGGCGCGCGTGCGCAGCCGCGTGCTGCTGCTGCTGTCGGCCAAGAAGGCGTCGGAACTGTCGACCGTCGAAGGCAAGGCCGCGCTGACCAAGGAATTGATCGCCACCCTGAAGGTGCCGTTCGCCGAGAAAGGTGAACCGCAAATGATCACCGACGTGCTGTACACCTCATTCATCATCCAGTAGAGCATCATGGCCGATAATTTCCTCTCCCAGGAAGAAGTTGATGCCCTTTTGAAGGGCGTCAACGGCGATCAGGACGACGCAGCAGCGCCTGAAGAAGCCGCGGGAGTCCGCACCTACAACCTGGCAACGCAGGAGCGCATCGTGCGCGGCCGCATGCCGACGCTCGAGATCATCAACGAGCGTTTCGCCAGGTTGCTGCGGGTCGGCCTGTTCAACTTCCTGCGCCGCAGCGCCGAGGTCTCGGTCGGCTCGGTGCGGGTCTCCAAGTACAGCGAGTTCATCCGCAACCTGGTGGTGCCGACCAACCTGAACCTGGTGCACATGAAGCCGCTGCGCGGCACCGCCCTGATGGTGTTCGACCCGGGCCTGGTGTTCCTGCTGGTCGACAACCTGTTCGGCGGCGACGGCCGCTTCCACACCCGGGTCGAAGGCCGCGACTTTACCCAGACCGAGCAGCGCATCATCCTGCGCATCCTCGACATCGTGTTCGAGGCCTATACCAAGTCGTGGGAACCGGTGTTCCCGGTCGAGTTCGAATACATCCGTTCCGAGATGAATACCCAGTTCGCCAACATCGCGACCCCGAACGAGGTCGTGGTGTCGTCGACGTTTACGGTGGAACTGGGCTCGGTGTCGGGCCAGATCCACTTCTGCATGCCATACTCGATGATCGAGCCGATCCGCGACGCGCTGACCTCCTCGCTGCAGGGCGAGGCGCTGGAAGTGGACAAGCGCTGGATCCGCCTGATGACGCAGCAGATCCAGATCGCCGAAGTCGAGCTGGTGGCCGCCCTCGGGCATGGCCGCGCCTCCTTCGACGAAATCCTGAACATGAAGGTGGGCGACATCATCCCGCTGACCGTGCCCGAAATGATCGAGGCGACCGTCGACGGCGTGCCGGTCATGGAATGCAGTTACGGCGTGCTCAACGGGCAATACGCGCTCAAGGTCGAGAAGCTGCTCGCCAACACCGAAACGAAATAAGAGGAGAGCATCATGTCTGACAATCAAGACGACCAAAGCATGGACGACGACTGGGGCGCGGCGATCGCCGAGCAGGCCAAGGCGGAAGCCGAGGCCCTGCAGAACCAGGCCGCCAGCGCCGCCGTGTTCAAGGACTTCTCGAACAAGGGCACCAAGAGCGACACCCCGAACGATATCGACTTCATCCTCGATATCCCGGTGCAGCTGACGGTCGAGCTGGGCCGCACCAAGATCGCCATCAAGAACCTGCTGCAACTGGCGCAGGGCTCGGTCGTCGAGCTCGACGGCATGGCCGGCGAGCCGATGGACGTGCTGGTCAACGGCTGCCTGATCGCCCAGGGCGAGGTGGTGGTGGTCAACGACAAATTCGGTATTCGCCTGACGGACATCATCACCCCGTCCGAACGCATTCGAAAACTCAATAAATGATGCGCCGCCTCGTCATCGCGGGCGCGCTGGCCGCGCTGGCGCTGGCCGGTTCGTTCGCGCCGCCGCCGGCGCTGGCGCGCCAGCAAGACGCGGCAAGCCCTGCCGCGGCGGCCCCTGCGCCCGCCGCGCCCGCCGCCACGACTGCCGCAACGGCGGCAACGGCGACACCCGCCACCGCGGCCGGCCCGCTGGCGGGGCAGTCGGCGGGCAACCTGATGCAAACCATCTTCGCCCTGCTGTTCGTGCTGGGCCTGCTGGCCGTGCTGGCCTGGGCCATGAAGCGCTACGGCCCCAAGGTCCAGGGCGGCAACGCCAACATCCACCTGGTCGGGGCCTTGAACCTGGGCGGGCGCGAGCGCATCATCGTGGTCGAAGTGGGCGACCAGTGGATCGTGGTGGGCGCCTCGCCCGGCCGCGTCAATGCGCTGGCGACGATGCCGAAACAGGAAGCGGCGGCCACGGCCACCCTTCATCCGCCGCAGCCGGCCGCCAGCAGTTTCGGCGCGTGGCTCAAACAGACGATCGATAAACGCAATGCAAACTAAGCCCCTGCGCGCAAGCGCCGCCGCGCTGGCCGGCCTGGCCCTGCTGGCCCTGCCGCTGCTGGCGGCCGCCGCGCCGGCCGGCATCCCGGCCTTCAACAGCGCCCCGGCCCCGGGCGGCGGCACCGCCTATTCGCTGCCGGTGCAGACGCTGCTCTTGATGACGGCCCTGACCTTCCTGCCGGCCGCGCTGCTGATGATGACCAGCTTCACCCGCATCATCATCGTGCTGTCGCTGCTGCGCCAGGCGCTCGGCACCCAGTCGGCGCCGCCGAACCAGGTGATGATCGGGCTGGCGCTGTTCCTGACCCTGTTCGTGATGGGGCCGACCTTCGACCGCATCTACACCGAGGCTTACCAGCCCCTGCAGGAAAGCAAGATCCAGATGGGCGAGGCGATGGACAAGGGCGTCAAGCCGCTCAAGGAATTCATGATCAAGCAAACCCGCCAGGCCGACCTGGCGCTGTTCGTCAAGATGTCGCGCAGCCCCGCCCTGCAGGGTCCGGACGACATCCCGCTGCGGGTCCTGATCCCGGCCTTCATCACCAGCGAACTGAAGACCGCGTTCCAGATCGGCTTCGCCATCTTCATCCCCTTCCTGATCATCGACATGGTGGTCGCCAGCGTGCTGATGTCGATGGGGATGATGATGATGTCGCCGGCCGTCATTTCGCTGCCGTTCAAGCTGATGCTGTTCGTGCTGGTCGACGGCTGGCAACTGTTGCTGGGCTCCCTGTCCCAGAGTTTCGGCTAGGAGCGCGCGATGACGCCCGAAAGCGTAATGACGATGGGCCGCACGGCCATGGAAGTGACCCTGATGGTGGCCGCGCCGATGCTGCTGGTGGCGCTGATCATCGGCCTGGTGGTCAGCATTTTCCAGGCCGCGACCCAGATCAACGAAGCGACCCTGTCCTTCATCCCGAAGCTGGTCGGCATTTTCGTCGCGCTGGTCCTGGCCGGCCCGTGGATGCTGGCCGTCATGCTCGACTACATGCGCGCCGTGTTCACCAACATCCCCGGGATCATCGGCTAAGCGCCCGCCATGCTGACCCTGACCAGCACCGAGATGCACACCTGGATCGCGGCGCTGCTGTGGCCGCTGGCGCGCATCCTCGGCCTGATCGCCGCCGCCCCGCTGTTCGGCAATGCCAGCATCCCGGCCCAGGTCAAGATCGCGCTCGGGGTGCTGCTGGCCCTGATCATGGCGCCGGCCATCCCGCCGCTGCCGGCGACCGACCCGATGTCGCTGGCCGGCCTGCTGATCGTGCTGCAGCAGATGCTGATCGGGCTGGCGATGGGCTTTGCGATGCGGATCGTGTTCGCCGCCATCGAAATGGCCGGCGAAGTGGCCAGCCTGACCATGGGCCTGGGCTTCGCCAGCTTCTTCGACCCGCAGACCAAGGGCCGCTCGTCGGCGGTGAGCCAGTTCCTGGCCCTGATCGCGACCATGGCCTTCCTGGCGGTCAATGCCCACCTGGTGCTGATCGAGGCGCTGGCCGAAAGCTTCTACACGATGCCGATTTCGGCCGATCCGATGTCCTCCGGCGGACCGCTGGCGGTGGCGCGCTGGGGCGGCCACATTTTCACCGCCGGGCTGCAGCTGTCGCTGCCGATCGTGGCGGCGCTGCTGGTGACCAACGTCGCCCTTGGCATCCTGACAAGAGCGGCGCCGCAGCTGAATCTCTTCGGCATCGGCTTCCCGGTTTCGCTGAGCGTCGGCCTGCTGATGGTCAGCATGGCGCTGCCCTACCTGGGGCCGCCGATGCAGAACCTGTTCAACCTCGGCATCGAAACGGTGCGCGCGATTCCGCGCGCGGCGCAAAACCGTGGGCCGGCGGCCACGCCCGCGCCCGCGCCCCCGCGAAATTGATTTCCACGCGGCAAGTTACCGCGTATGATGGCAGATAGCCCTCCGGAGAGCCTGGCATGACCTCGTTTGTCGCATCTTTGAGCACCACCCAGATTGCCGTGCTCAGCACGTCGCAAATGGCTGCGCTCACCAGCGACGACATCGCCTCCCTGTCCACCACCCAGCTGATGGTGCTGTCGACCGCCCAGCTGGGCGCCGTCAATACGCGCGCCATCGAAGGCTTGCACACCGACCTGGTCAATGCGATCAGCACCCAGCAGTTCGGCGCCTTCACCACCGCCCAGCTGCAAGCCTTCAATTCCGACCAGCTGTTCGCGCTCGACACCGCCGACATCGGCGCGCTCGCCACGCGCCAGCTGGCGGCCTTGCGCGCCGGCCAGGTGGCGGCCCTGTCGACCGGCGCCATCGCCGGCCTGCGCAGCAGCCAGGTGGCGGCGCTGTCGAGCGCCCAGGTGGCCGGCCTGACGACCGACCAGATCGCCGTGCTGGGCTCGGCCCAGGCGCGCGCGCTCGGCACCGCGGCGCTGGACGGGCTGCAGGCGCCGCAGCTGGGCGCGTTCGGCACCGGCGTGCTGGCGCAGCTGGCCAGCAGCCAGCTGGCCTCCCTCGATTCGCTGCAGCTGCCGGGCCTGACCACCGACCAGGTGATCGCGCTCACCACCGGCCAGGTCGGCGCGCTGCGCCTGGCGGCGCTGGCCGGCCTGTCGAGCGAGCAGCTGGCCGCATTCGAAACGCGCGACCTGCGCATGCTGTCGAGCGCGCAGTTCGCCAGCCTGAGCCCGGAACAATTGACCGGGCTGACCACCGCCCAGGCGGCCTCGCTCAGCTCGAGCGCGATCGCGGCCCTGAGCACGCTGCAGCTCCCGGCGCTGGGCAGCGACCAGATCGCGGCGCTGCCCTCGCTGGCCGCGCTCACCAGCCGCCAGCTGGCGGCGCTGACGGCGCTCCAGGCGGCGGCGCTCGACAGCGCCGACCTGGCGGCCTTGACCACGGCCCAGCTGCGCGGCTTCACCGCCGAGCAGTTCCAGTCCCTCAACACCGACCAGATCGCGGCGCTGACGACGACCCAGTACGCCAGCCTGTCGTCGACCCTGATCGGCGCGCTGCGCACCGACCAGGTGGCGGCGCTGGAAACGCGCGACGTGGCCCAGCTCGGCAGCGCCCAGGTGCGCGCGCTGACGGTCGAGCTCATCGCCGCCCTCGGCACCGCCCAGGCGCGCGCGCTGGCGTCGGCCGCGCTCGGCAACATGATCGAGGAACAGGTCCAGGCCTTCAGCGTCGACCACATCGCCGCCTTCAACACCCTGGCCGGCTTCGGCACGCGCCAGGTGGCGGCGCTGACGACGGCCCAGGTGCTGGCGCTCGAAACGGCCGACATCGCCGCCCTGTCCAGCGCCCAGCTCAGGGCCTGGCGCTGGGAGCATGTCGGCGTGCTCCATTCGGACCAGCTGATCGCGCTGAGCACCAGCCAGCTGGCGGCGATGGGCACGGCCACCCTGTCCTTCCTGCTCAGCGACCAGCTGGCGATGCTCGAGACGCGCGACATCGCCCAGCTGCGCTCGGCGCATATCGCGGCGCTGTCGGTCGAGCAGTTCGCCGCCTTCGGCAGCGGCCAGGTGGCGGCGCTGTCGACGGCGGCCCTGCGCGGCCTGACCGCGGTCCAGCTGGCCGCGCTGTCGACCGACCACCTGGACGCGCTGGCCAGCCTGGGCGCGCTGTCGACGGCCCAGTTCGCCGCCTTCACGACGGCCCAGGTGGCCGCGCTGAACAGCGCCGACGTGCAATCGATGAATACGCAGCAGCTGGCCGCCCTCAGCGCCGAACATGCGCTGGCGCTCACCACCGGCCAGGTCGCCGCGCTCGGCACGGCCCAGGTACGCGCGCTCGGCACGGCGACCCTGCAGGTGCTCGCCAGCGAGCAGGTGGCCGCGTTTGAGACGGCCGACGTCGCCGCGCTGACGACGCACCAGCTGGCCAGCCTGGCCACCGGCCAGGTGGCGGCCTTCGGCTCGCACCAGCTGGAGGCGCTGACCAGCACCGCGCTGGCGGCCCTGACCAGCACCCAGGTCGGCGCGCTGACCAGCGACCAGATCGCCGCCTTCACCACCCTGGACGGCTTCACCGCGCGCCAGGTGCCGGGCTTCTCGACCCTGCAGATCGCGACCCTGGCCACCGGCGACGTGGCCGCGCTCAAGACCCACCAGCTGGCCGCGCTGCTGGCGGCCCAGGTGGCGGCGCTGGGCAGCGACCAGGTCATGGTGCTCGGCAGCAGCCAGCTGCGCGCCTTCGGCACCGGCATCATCGCCGCCCTGAACAGCGACCAGGTGGCGGCGCTGGCCAGCGCCGCCATCGCCGGCCTGGCGACGCAGCAGGTGGCCGCCTTCTCGACCTCCCAGCTGGCCGTGTTCAGCAGCGACCAGCTGGGCGCGCTGACCTCGCTCGAAGTGGCGGCGCTGCGCACGGCGCAGGTGGCGGCGCTGACCAGCAGCCAGCTGGAAGCCCTGTCCTCGCTGGCCGGCCTTGGCTCGCGCCAGATCGCCGCGCTCGGCACCGGGCAGGTGGCGACCCTCGGCACCGGCGACGTGGCGGCCCTGAAGACCAGCCAGGTGGCGGCGCTGACCTCGGACCAGGTGGCGGCGCTGACCAGCGACCAGATCGTCGCGCTGTCGCCGGCCCAGGTGCGGGCGCTGTCGACCGGCGCCATCACCGTGCTGGCCACGCTGGGCGCGCTCGAGACGCAGGACCTGGCCGCCCTCAAGACCAGCCAGGTCGCCGCCCTGACCACGGCCCAGATCCTGACCCTGGGCACGGCCCAGATGGCGGCATTGTCGAGCGCGGCCATCCTGGCGCTGACGACGGCCCAGGTGCAGGCGCTGGCCAGCGACCAGCTGGCCGCGCTGCGCCACCTGGGCGCGCTCGCCACGGGCCAGGTCGCCGCCCTCACCACCGATCAACTGTCGACCCTGGCGACCCAGGCGCTGGCCGCCATGCGCAGCGTCCAGATCCGGGCGCTGGGCAGCGCCCAGCTGGCCGCCCTCAACAGCGACCAGCTGATCGCGCTGAGCACCGCCCAGGTGGCGGCCCTGTCCGGCGCGGCGCTGGCCGGGCTGGTCACCGAGCAACTGGCCGCGATCGAGCTGCTTGATATCGCCGCGCTGCGCAGCCACCAGCTGGCGGCGCTGTCGACCGGCCAGCTGGCATCCTTGCTGAGCTCGCAGCTGGAAGCGCTGGGCAGCGGGCAGGTGGGCGCGCTGACCACGGCCCAGATCGCCAGCTTCGACAGCGCGCAGTTCGCCGCGCTGGCCAGCCTCGGCGCGCTGCGCACGGTCCAGGTGGCGGCGCTGTCGTCGGACCAGATCGCCGCCCTCGGCACCATGGAATTGCGCGAACTGAACAGCGTCCAGATCGGCGTGCTGCGCCCGCTGCAGGTGGATGGCTTCACCGACGCCCAGCTCGCCAGCCTGAGCTCGACCCAGGTGCGCGCCCTCGGCACCGCCGCCATCGCGCGCCTGTCGGCGACCCAGCTGGCCGCGCTCGAGACCGACGAAATGAACGCGCTGACGACGCGCCAGGTACAAGCCCTGGGCACCGACCAGGTGGCCGGCCTGGGCACCATGCACATCGCCGCGCTCGGCACCGCCGCGATCGCGGCGCTGACGGCGGCGCAAAAGAGCGTGCTCACGCCCGAGCAGCTGGCCGCGCTGTCGTCGCTGGCGCCGTTCACCAGCGCCCAGATCGCGGCGCTGACGACCTTGCAGATCGCGACGCTGTCGCTCGCCGCGCTGGCCAGCCTGCGCAGCCACCAGGTCGGCGCACTCAGTCCGGTCCAGGCCCAGGCCCTGAGCACCGACCAGGTCGGCGCGCTGCTGACCGCGCAATGGCGCGCGCTGAAAACGAACACCGTCGCCGCCCTGCTGACCGAGCAGGTGGCCGCGATGGGCACCCATGCCATCGTCGCCCTGTCGAGCGCCCAGCTGCGCGCCTTGACGTCCGAGCAGGTGGCGGCGCTGTCGGGCACCCAGTTCAGCAGTCTCGACAACGCCGACCTGGGCGCGCTGCTGCCGCTCCAGGTCAGCGCGCTGACGACCGCCCAGATCGCCGCGCTGACCAGCCTGGCCGCCTTCCGCAGCGGCCAGGTGGCGGCGCTGACCACCACCCAGGTCGCCGGCATCGAACTGGACGACCTGGCGACCTTGCAGACCCACCAGCTGGGCGCCTTCAGCAGCGTGCAGCTGGCCGCGCTGACGACCGCCCAGGTGGCCGCGCTGACCACGCGCCAGGTGCGCGCGCTGGCCGCCGAGCGCCTGCGCGCGCTGACCAGCGACCAGCTGCAGGCGATCGAACTGGACGACATCGCGGTGCTGACCACGGCCCAGGTGGCCGGGCTGGCCGTCGACCAGCTCGGCGCGCTGCTGCTGGCGCAGTACGGCGCCTTCTCGAGCAGCGCGATCGCGGCCCTGACCACGTCCCAGCTGCGCGCGCTGGCGAGCGAGCAGATCGCCGCCCTCGCCTCGCTGCGCCCGCTCAGCGCGGCGCAAGTGTCCGCGCTCACCAGCGACCAGATCGCCACGCTGGAAGCGGAGGACATGCTCGGCCTGCGCACCCACCAGGTCGCGGCGCTGCGGCCGCTGCAGGCGCCGGGCCTGGGCACGGCCCAGGTGGCGGCGCTGACCAGCACCCAGTTCCGCGCGCTCGCCACCAACACCCTGGCCGCGCTCGACACGGCCCAGGTGCTGGCGATCCTGCCGGACGCGATCATGGTCATGCACACGGCCCAGGTGCGGGCGCTGACGACGACCCAGCTCAGCGTGATGACGACCGACCAGCTGCACGTGTTCACGACCGCGATGATCAATGCGCTGACGGCCGGGCAGTTCGGCGTGCTGACGCCGGACCAGCAGCTCGAACTGGGCAATATCCAGAGCTACAGCCCGGCCCAGATCAGCGGCCTGTCGCCGCAGCGCATCGCCGCCCTCACGCTGGGCGACATCGAAGTGCTCAAGCCGGTCCAGATCGCGGCGCTGACCAGCCTGCAGGCGCCGGCCCTGACCTCGGCCCAGCTGATCCACTTCAGCACGGCCCAGATCGCCGCGCTGAACACGCGCGCGCTGCGCACCCTGACCAGCGACCAGATCGCCGCCATCGAATTCGACGATATCGCCGCGCTGACCACGGTCCAGGTGGCGGCGCTGCACAGCGACCAGCTGCTGGCGCTCACGACCGACCAGATCGGCTACTTCGGCAGCCGCGCGCTGGGCGCGCTGCAGACCAGCCAGCTGGCCGCGCTGAGCCCCGAACAGATCAACATGCTGTCGGCGCCGCAGTCGCTGAACACGCGCCAGGTCGCGGCGCTGACGACCTTGCAGCTGGCGGCGCTGTCGACCGGGCTGGTGCCGCTGCTGCGCACCGGCCAGGTCGGCGCGCTGACGGCGGCCCAGGCCGCGGTGCTGACCACCGACCAGATGGTCGCCCTGCTCAGCAGCCAGGTCGGCGCGCTCGCCACGCGCGCGCTGGCGGCGCTGTCGCCCGAACAGATCGCCGCGATCGAGGCCGCCGACCTGGCCGCGTTCAAGGGTGTCCAGCTCGACGCCTTCGGCTCGCACCAGATCCAGGCCCTGAGCACCGACCAGGTGGGCGTCCTGACGACCGCCGTCAGCGCCTCGCTCAATGCGGTGCAGGCGCGCGCGCTGACCAGCGACCAGCTGCTGGCCCTGAATACCGCCCAGGTGCGCGCGCTGGCCACCGACGCGCTGCGCGCGCTGCAGGTCGAGCAGGTGCAGGTGCTCGAAGCGGACGACTTCCGCGCGCTGCGCACGGCCCAGGTGGCCGCCTTCAACAGCGCCCAGGTGGCGGCGATGACGACCACCCAGCTGGCCGCGCTGACCTCTGCGAGCGTGAACGCGCTGACCGCGGCCCAGCTGGCGGTGCTGTCGACCGAGCAGTTCATGTCGTTCACCACCTTCGGCCAGTTCTCGACGCGCCAGATCGCCGCGCTGTCGTCCGACCAGCTGGCGGCGATCGACCCCGAGCGCCTGGCGCAGCTGTCGCCGTCGCAGATCGCCGCGCTCGGCAGCAACCAGGCGCCCTACCTGAGCTCGAGCCAGATCGCCGCCCTCAACACCGCCCAGTTCCGCGCGCTCACGACGCGTGCGCTGCGCGCGCTGACCGGCGACCAGATCGCCGCCATCGAATTTGACGACATCGCCGCCCTGACCACGCTGCAAGTGGTGTCGCTGTCGACGGTGCAGCTGGCCGCGCTCACGACCGACCAGTTCAGCGCGCTGACGACGACCGGACTGCGCGCCTTCAGCACCGCCCAGGTGGGCGCGCTCGGCACCGACCAGATCGCGGCGATGAGCACCCTGGCCTCGCTCACCAGCGCCCAGGTGCGCGCGCTGTCGACGAACCAGCTGGCGGCGATCGACCTGGCCCACCTGGCGACGCTGCAGGCCACCCAGGTCGCCGGGCTCGGCACGCACCAGATCACCGCGCTCACGTCCGAACAGCTGGTGTCGCTGAGCAGCGCCCAGCTGCGCGCGATCACCACCGCCGCGCTGCGCGCGCTGACCACCGAGCAGGTGGCCATGCTGACGCCGGACGAAATCGCCGCGATCACCAGCACCCAGCTGGGCGCGCTGCGCAGCAGCCAGCTGCAGGTGCTCACCACCGACCAGGCCGGCGCGCTGGCCACGCGCGTGCTGCGCGCGCTGACCACCAGCCAGATCCGGGTGCTGTCGACCGAGCAGCTGGCCTTCCTGCCGCTGCAGGGCCTGACCAGCACCCAGGTCGGCGCCTTCACGACCGAACAGGTGGCCGCGCTCGACGTCGCCCAGCTGGCCAGCTTCAACAGCGGCCAGCTGGCGGGCATGGCCAGCGCCCAGCTCGGCGTGCTGAGCACCGCCCAGGTCAGCGTGTTCAACAGCGCCCAGTTCCGCGCGCTGTCGTCCGCCGCCCTGCGCGGCCTGACCACCGACCAGGTCATGGCGCTGACCGGCGAGGAACTGATCGGCCTGCGCACCAGCCAGGTGGTGGGGCTGACGACCTTGCAGCTGGCCAGCCTGTCCACCGACCAGATGGGCGCGCTCACCGCGCTGACCCTGGGCGCGCTGACGACCGTCCAGCTGCGCGCCTTGACCACCGGCCAGCTCGACGGGCTGGTTTCGCTGGCCCCGTTCACCACGCTGCAGATCGGCGCGCTGACCAGCGAGCAGCTGGCGGCGATCGACGAAGAGCACCTGGCCAGCCTGACGATCAAGCAGGTGGCCGCGCTCGGCTCGCGCCAGGCGCGCCAGCTGTCGACCGACCAGATCGGCTACCTGACCACGGCCCAGGTGCGCGCCCTGTCGCTGAACGTCATCTCGAACCTGACCACCGACCAGGTCGGCGCGATCGCGGTCGACGACTTCGCCGCGCTGACCACGTCGCAGATCCAGGCGCTGCGCAATGTGCAGATCGGCGAAGTGACGACCGACCAGATCGCCGCGCTCGGCACCAAGGTGTACCGCGCGCTGACGACCAACCAGATCCGCGCCATGACGACCGGGCAGTTGAATGCCCTCGGCGACCTGGGCGCGATGACCAGCATCCAGGTGGCGGCCTTGAGCACCACCCAGCTGAGCGAATTCGGCCTGCCGATGCTGGGCGCGCTGACCTCGCTGCAGCTGGGCGCGCTGACCAATGTCCAGGTGGGCGTGCTGAGCCTTGAACAGATGACCGCGCTGACCGAGGAACAGGTGCGCGGCCTGTCGACCCGCGCGCTGAACTTCCTGACGATCGACCAGCTGCAGGCGATCGACGCGGCCGACGTCGCCTTCATGCGCACCGCGCAGATCGCCGGCCTGGCCGCGCTGCAGATACCGAAGCTGTCCGACGCCCAGGTCGCCGCGCTGACCACGGCCCAGATCCGCGCGCTGAAGAACACCCAGGTCGCCTCGCTGACCGGGGCCCAGGTCGACGCCCTGACGGCGGCCCAGCTGGCGGCGCTGACCTCGAGCCAGCTGTCGGTGCTGCCGGTGGGCAGCCCGCTGGTGCTGGACCTGAACGGCAACGGCATCGAGACCATGTCGATCAGCGCCGGCGTGCGCTTCGACCTGTTCGGCGACGGCGCCGCCGTGCACACCGGCTGGGTCGGCGGCGGCGATGCCCTGCTGGCGCTCGACCGCAATGGCGATGGCCTCATCAGCGATGGCGGCGAACTGTTCGGCACCGCGACCCGGCTGGCCGGCGGCGCCACCGCGGCCGACGGCTTCGCCGCGCTGGGCGCGCTCGACAGCAACGGCGACGGCCGGGTCGACGCCGGCGACGCCGGCTTCGGCGCGCTGGTCGGCTGGGTCGACGCCAACGCGGACGGCGTCAGCCAGGCCGGCGAACTGCGCTCGCTGGCGGCGCTGGGCGTCGCTTCGATCGACGTGGCGGCGCAGGCGACCAGCGTCAAGAACAGCGGCAACTGGATCGGACTCGACGGCAACTTCACGCGCAGCGACGGCAGCGGCGGGCAAGTGGTGGACGTGTGGTTCACCGCCCACCGCCACGAGAATACGCTGCAAGCGAATGTGAGCGCGCTGTCGCAGGCGATCGCCGGCTACGGGCAGCAGGAAGCAGCAGCGGCGCCGGCCTTGCCGGGGATGGACATCGGTACGCCGGGCGCGCTGGCGGAGCAGGCCGGGCAGCTGGCGCTGGCCTTGCAGCAGTTCCACGGGATCGGCGCGGCGCCGGGGGCCTTGACGGCGCCGGGCACGCGCGCGGCAAGGCATGACCTGATCGAGGTCAACGAAGGCGTGCTGGCGCTGCCGAAGACTTAAGCCTGGGACATTGCGAGTGGCGTAGGGTGGGTGAGCGTAGCGCTACCCACCAGTGCCGTCAGCGACGCTCGGTGGGTAGCGCTGCGCTCACCCACCCTACCCTCCCTCGAAGTCGCAGCCCACAAAAAAACGCCACCGCGAGGTGGCGTTGTCGTTGGCGCCGCGGCGCGCTAGATGTAATTGAACAGCGACAGCCCCGACAGCGACTTGAACGATTTCTGCGCCGCTTCCAAGGTGAACTGCTGCTGCGCGAACAGCGAGATCGCCTTGACGGTGTCGAGGTCCTGCAAGTCCGACAGCGTCGCCGCGTACTGGATGTTCAGGTCGTCGCCGGCGCTGTCGAGATAATCGAGCTCCTTCAGGCGCGAACCGATCGAGGCGCGCACGCTCAGCACATTGTCGAGCGCCGCGTTGAGGTTGTTGTGGGCCGTGTTCAAGCCATTGGTCAGCGTGGCCTGGCCGACCGCGCCGGGCGGCGCCGTGCGCAAGGTGGCGATCAGGTCGGTCAGGGTCGTGAACAGCGACTGCTTCTCGCTCGGCTTGACCTCGAAGCTGTCGCCGTCGGCCGGCACCCCTTCGATGTCGAAGGCCATGCCGTCGAAACTGATCTGCTTGCCGCTCTCGTAGAGGATCGGCAGGCCGGCGCCGACCGGCAGGCCGGTGGTGGTGTCGGTGACGGTGTAGGTGGTGACCGGCGGCGTGCCGGCGGCGACCTGGAACGCGATCTGGTAGTCATGCCCGGTCAGCGCGGCGGCGTCCGACACCGAGCCGGTCGACACGATGCCCGAGCCGGTGTTGCCCGGGGTCTGGCTGGTGACGAAGGTGCCGTTGCCGGTCACGTTGTTCTCGAACACCGAACTGCCCGAATCGCTGATCGCCACCTGGCGCGAGGAGCCGACCTGCAGCTGGCGCTGGCCCTGGTCGCCCTGGTAGTCGGCGCCGGCCGGGGTCCGGGTGAACGGCAAGGTGGTCGAGCGGTAGCCGGAGAACAGATAGCCGCCGGCGCCGTCGGCGCTGTTGGCCAGCCCCATCAGGTCGTCGAGGCGGCCCTCCAGTTCGGTCGCCAGCGACACCCGGTCGGCCGCCGACAGCGCGCCGTTGCCGGCGTTGACGGTCAGCGTCTGCACGTCCTGCACCAGCAGCGTCACGCCGCCCAGCGCCAGCTCGACCTGCGACAGCGAGCTGCGCGCGTTCTGGCGGTTGGTGGCGAACTGGGTGTTGATCGATTGCGACTGCGTCACTTCGAGCGCGCGCGCCGACGCGATCGGGTCGTCGGCGGCGGTCAGCATGCGGCGGTTGGTCGACAGCTGCAACTGGGTCTTGGCGATATTGTTCTGCAAGGTCCCCAGCTGGTTGGTGCCGGTCTCGAAAATGGTGGCGGTACTGATGCGCATGATCTTCTTCCAAAAAACTGATTATCGACCCAAGGACAGCAGGGTGTCGAACAGGGTGCTGGCGATCTGCATCACCTTGCCGGACGCCTGGTAAGCCTGCTGGTACTTGAGCAGGTTGGCCGCCTCTTCGTCCAGGTTCACGCCCGACACGTCCTGCTGCGCTTCGCGCGCCTGGGCCAGCAGCGCTTCGCTGGCGCTGCCGTTGACCTGCACTTCGCGCGTCTTGTTGCCGACGTAGCTGACCAGTTCCGCATAGGCCGACTGGTAAGTCGCGGTGCCGCCGTCGAGGATGTTCTTGGCCTGCAGGGCGCCCAGCAGGCGCATGTTGCGGTTGTCGCCCACGCCGCTGACGTTGGGGCCGACGGTGAAAGTGTCGCCTTCGGCCGGGGTGCCGGTGAAGCTCAGGTTGATGCCGCCGAAGTTGTACTTGGCCGTGGCCGAATACGGGATCGAGCCGGTGCCGGCCGGGTAGACGGTGGTCACGCCGTTGTCGACCACGGTCACGTCCTGGTTCGGGAAGCCGGTCAGGTTGCCGCTCGCGCTGTCGTAGGTCAGCGTCAGCGGCGCGGCCAGCGCATTGCCCGGCTCCAGGTAGGCGGCATCGACGCTGCCTTCGCCGATCTTGGCGTTGCCCTTGTTCGAGATCGGCGCGCTGGTCGTGATCGGGGCGCCGGCCGCGATCTTGGCGCGGTCGATCAGCGCCACGTTGAAGCCGGCCGCGCCGTTGATGGTCGGCTTGACCAGGAAGCTGTCGCCGGTGGCGGCGGCGCCCGTGATCGCATACGAGACGCCGTCGATTTCCTGCGGCTCGGTCTGCGGGTAGGGAGTGATCAGCGTCTGCTGGTTGTCCGACAGGCGCGTGACGACGAAGTTGCTGCCGTCGAAGCCGACCTTGTAGTCGCTCTGGGTCAGCTTGGTGACATCGGTGACGGTGGCGCTGATCTCGGTGGTGCTGGTCAGCGCGTTGTTGAGGTGCTTGCCGACGTAGGCCGGGGCGACGGTGAAGAAGTCGGCGCCCGGGTTGCCGCTGTCGTCGATGCCGAGCCGGTGCTGCTCGTTGAAGGTCTGCGCCAGCGCCAGCGCCACCCGGCCCAGCGAATTCTGGGCGCGGTCGAGCGACACCGAGCGGAACTCGAGCAGGCCGCCCAGTTCGCCGCCGCTGAGCTGCGATTCCGGCAGCGGCGTGACGCGGGTGCCGGTCACATAGCCGACCTGCACGCGCGAAATGTCGGTCGGCGAATTCATGACCGCCAGGTCGAAGGACTTCTTGCCCACCACCAGCGGCTGGCCATTGCCGATCGACACGGTCAGGCTGTTGTTATCGCCCGGAATCACCGTGGCGCGCACCTGCTTGTTCAGGTCGGCGATCAGCTGGTCGCGCTTGTCGAGCAGGTCGTTCGGCTGGCGTTCGGCGCCGGCGCTGAAGTTGCCGATCTGGTCATTCAGTTCGGCAATCTGCTGCGCGTAGGAATTAATCAGCGTGACGTTCGACGTGATCTGGCTGTTCACGCCTTCGCGGATCTCTTGCAGGCGCCCGTTCAGGCCCTGGAAGCGCGCCGCCAGCGAATCGGCGGTCGACAGCAGCGCCTGGCGCGAAGCGACCGAGGCCGGGTTGGAGGCGACGTCCTGGACGCCCTTGAAGAAGTCCTGCAGCGCCGGCGACAGGCCGGAGGTGGTATCGGCCAGCAGGTTGTCGACCTGGCTGATCTGGGCCGTATACGCCTGGAAGGAGCTGGTCGAGGTCTGGGCCGCGCGCACCTGCTGGTTCAGGAAACTGTCGGAATAGCGCTTGATCTCGGCGACCTGGGTGCCGGTGCCGATGAAACCGTAGCCGAAGTCCTGGGCGATGCGCGAGGACTGCACCACCACCTGGCGGCTGTAGCCGGCAACGTTGGCATTGGCGATGTTATGCCCGGCCGTCGACAGGCCGACCTGTGCGGCCAGCAAGCCGGACTTGCCAATGTTGAGGATATTTCCAGACATGGTATGCGCTTTCAGTGATTAAGCTTGGTAACGGCAGACTCCGGAGAAACTTGATTTTCCATCAGGAAACTTTACAAGCCAATCATGCCAAAGTGTGCTTGATAATCCGCGTCAGTTTGGCCGCGTACAGAGGGTCGGTGGCGTAGCCAGCCTTCTGCAAGCCGTGCGCGAAGCCGCTGGCGTCGCTTGCATTTGCTAACACTTTTTCGTAGCGGGGGTTCTTGGTGATCAGTTTAGCGTAATCCTTGAAACTGTCAGCGTAGCTGTCGTACGCGCGGAATTTTTCCACCTTGGTCTGCGGAACGCCATTGACATACTCGGTTGTTACTGCAGTGGCAACCTTGCCTTTCCAGCCAGGCCCGGCCTTGATGCCGAACAGGTTGTGGCTGTTGGAACCGTCGCCGTTGCGGATTTCGCGCTTGCCCCAGCCCGACTCGAGGGCGGCCTGGCCCAGCATGAACTTGGCCGGGATGCCGGTCGCGCGCGCCGCCTCGTCGGCATGGCCGGCCAGCTTTTCCTGGAAATGGCGCACATGCGGCGCCTGCACCCGGCCGCTGGCGCTGATGCCGGGCGTGGCCGGCATGGCCGACGGCGCCAGCAGCGCGCCCGGGGTCTTGAGCAGGGCTTCGGCATTCGCCGCCGGCGGCATGGTGGTCGACAGCGGCACGTTCTGATCGCCGCCGATCGCCAGCGCCTGGGCATTGGTGTTCAGCGCCGACAGCTGCTTGATCAGCATATCGGCCAGGCCGACGCCGCGCTTGGCCAGGTTCTGGCTCAGCTGCTGGTCCAGCATGCCGGTAAACAGCTTGGTCTGCTGGTTGTCGAGCATGCCTTCCTGGCCGCCGCTGGCCTCGCGCGCGCTTTTCATCATCATGTTGATGAACATCGCTTCGAACTGGGTCGCCGCCCCTTTCAGGGCTTGCGGGGAACCGGCCTTGGCCGATTGCTTCAGCTCGCCCAGTCCCTTGGTGTCGAGGGCGAAGCTGGCGGACAGGTCGCGGGTCGGGTTCATGGCGGCCCCTAGATGATCTCGAGCTCGGCGCGCAGCGAACCGGCGGCCTTGAGCGCCGTCAGGATCGACAGCAGGTCCTGCGGCGAAGCGCCGATCGCATTGATCGCCTTGACCACGTCGGACAGCGAGGCGCCGCCCTTGAGCATGACGACCTTGCCCGGGTCCTTCTTGACCTCGACCTGGGTATTCTGGGTGACCACCGTCTGGCCGCCCGAGAACGAATTCGGCTGGCTGACCTGGGGTTCGGAGCTGATCGTCACCGACAGGTTGCCGTGCGAAATGGCGCAGGTTTCGAGCATGACGGCCTGATTCATCACCACCGAACCGGTGCGCGCATTCATGATGACCTTGGCGGCCAGCCGCGCCGGCGCCACGTCGAGCGACTCGAGGATGCCGAGGAAGGCGACCCGCTGGTCGGACGAGGATGGCGAGCGCACGCGGATCACGCGCCCGTCGAGCGCGGTCGCGATGTCGGGGCCGAAATGGTTGTTGATCGCCTCGACCACGCGCGCCGCCGTGGTGAAGTCGGTCTGCACCAGCTCCAGGCGGATCTGGTTGTTTTCGCCGAGGTTCGAGGCGACTGCCCGTTCGACGCTGGCGCCGTTCGAGATCTTGCCGACCGACAGGTGGTTGACCTGGACCTGGGCGCCGCCGGCCGCGGCGCCGACGCCGCCGACCAGCACATTGCCCTGGGCCATCGCGTACACCTGGCCGTCGGCGCCGTGCAGCGGCGTCATCACCAGGGTGCCGCCGCGCAAGCTCTTGGCATTGCCGATCGACGAGACCGTGATGTCGATCGTCTGGCCCGGCTGGGCGAAGGCCGGCAGCGAGGCGGTGACCATGACCGCGGCCACGTTCTTCAGCTGCAGGCTGGTGCCAGGCGGCATGTTGACGCCCTTTTGCTGCAGCATCGAGACGATCGACTGCACCGTGAACGGGGTCTGGGTGGTCTGGTCGCCGGTGCCGTCGAGGCCGACCACGATGCCGTAGCCGGACAGCTGGTTGCTGCGCACGCCGGCCACGGTGGCCAGGTCCTTGAGGCGCTCGGCATGGGCCAGCGGCGCGGCCAGCACGGCCAGGGCGATCAATAGGGTGGAGAAGGCGCGCATCATGGCTCCGATCAGAATGGCAGCAGCGACTGGAAGAAGCGCGACACCATCGCCGTCACTTCGGCGCGGTCGATCTGGCTGTTGGTCCGGTATTCGACGCGCGCATCGGCCACCTGGGTCGAGGACACGGTATTGCCGCTGGCAATGTTGTCGGGGCTGATCATGCCGGAGAAGCGGATGAACTCGATGCCCTTGTTCATCGCGACCTGCTTTTCGCCGGCCACGATCAGGTTACCGTTGGGCAGCACCTCGGTCACCGTCACGCCGATGGTGCCGGTGAAGGTGTTGCTGGCGCTCTGGTTGTCGGCGTCCGAGAATTTGTGCGCGGCATCGGTCGAGATGGCGGCGCCGAAGGTACTGCGCAGCACGCCGGGCGCGGCGAAGCTGGCCGTGCCCGACTTGTTGCCGGAACTGGCGTTGGCCTTGACGGCGGAAGTCTTCTCGATGATGTTGATGGTCAGCATGTCGCCGATGTGGCGCGCGCGCCGGTCCTCGAACATCGGGCGGTACTGCGCTGCCTGGTAAATCGCCCCGTTGGCGGCCAGCTGCGGATCGGCCGGGATCGGGCGCGCCGTGGTCGGGCGCTGCACGATCGAGCTGGGGGTGGCGGCGCAGCCGGCCAGCGCCAGCGGGATGAGTACGAGCAAGGCTTTCATGGGGTCTCTCCTGCCCTTACAGCTGGGCCAGTTTCTGCAGCATCTGGTCGGACGTGGTCACGGCCTTGCTGTTGATTTCATAAGCGCGCTGGGTCTGGATCATATTGACCATTTCTTCGACCACGTTGACGTTCGAGGTTTCGACATAGCCCTGCATCAGCACGCCGGCGCCGTTGGTGCCCGGGGTATTGGTATTGGCATTGCCGGAGGCGCCGGTTTCGACGTACAGGTTTTCGCCCTTCGATTCGAGGCCGGCCGGATTGACAAAGGTCGACAGCTGCAGGGTGCCGATCTGGGACGGCGCGGTGGTGCCGGGCAGGGTCACCGACACGGTGCCGTCGCGCCCGATCGTCAGCGACTGGGCATTGGCCGGCACCGTGATGGCGGGCTGCACGACGAAGCCGGACGAGGTCACCAGCTGGCCGTTCGAATCGCTCTGGAAATTGCCGTCGCGGGTGTAGGCGGCGGTGCCGTCCGGCAGCAGCACCGAGAAGAAGCCGGCGCCGTTGACCATCACGTCCTTCGAGTTGCCGGTCTGCTGGGGATTGCCCTGGGTGTGGATGCGTTCGATGGCGACGGTGCGCACGCCGGTGCCGATCTGCTGGCCGGACGGCAGGTTGGTCTGTTGCGAGGACTGGGCGCCGGGCTGGCGCACGTTCTGGTACAGCAAGTCTTCGAACACCGCGCGCGAACGCTTGAAGCCGTTGGTGCTGACGTTGGCCAGGTTATTGGTGATGACGTCGAGCTGGGTCTGCTGTGCTTCCAGGCCGGTCTTCGCGATAAACAGGGAACGGATCATGCTTTTCTCCAGTAAGGGCCGCGAATGGAATTCGCCCAGCCTTTTCACATGGAGTCATTATCCGCCCCGCTTTATCAATTCAAAGCGAGGATCTGGGTAGCTTTCGCGGCGTTATTCTCGGCATTCTTCATCAGCGACATTTGGGTCTCGAACGAGCGCGCCAGGGCGATCATCGTCACCATCGATTCGATCGGGCTGACGTTGCTGCCCTCGAGGGCGCCGCCGGCCACCGTCACCAGCGGGTCGGCCGGCGCGGTGGCGCCGTCCTTCAGGCGGAACAGGCCGTCGTCGCCGCGCACCAGGTCGGCCTCGTTCGGGTTGACCAGCTTGATGCGGCCGAGGATGGTCGGCGCGCCCGGCTTGGTGGTGGTGGCGATGGTCGAAATGGTACCGTCGCCGCCGATCGCCACCGTCACCTCGGGCGGGATCGTGATCGGGCCGCCGTCGCCCTGCACGGTGTCGCCGCGCGCCGTCTGCAGCAGGCCGTTGGCGTTCATCTGCAGGCCGCCGTGGCGGGTATAGGCTTCGCTGCCGTCGGCCATCTGCACCGCGATCCAGCCCTTGCCGCGCACCGCCACGTCGAGGTCGCGCCCGGTCATCTGCAGCGGGCCGGCACTGAAGTCGGAGCTGACGGTGGAATTGACGACGAAGGCGCGCGTGGGCAGGCCGTCGGCCACGACCGGCACCGCGCGGAAGGCATCGATCTGCGCGCGGAAGCCGGTGGTGGTGACGTTGGCCAGGTTGTTCGCGGTCGTCGCCTGCTGCTCGAGGATGTGCTTGGCGCCGCTGCCGGCGGTGTAGATGAGACGGTCCATGATTGTGTCCTTGGTATTTCCTGCGCCCGAAGCCGCGAATGCCAACCTTCAACCGCACTGACCAACGTCATCCCCGCGAAGGCAGGGATCCATATTGAGCGTGCCAGGCCAGAAAGGTCGGCTCGTATCAAGCTCAGTATGGGTTCCTGCCTCCGCAGGAACGACGTTGATAAGTATCTCCGGTTTCACATTAAACGACTTCGGTATGCATCGTTAGCGCAGGTTGACCAGCGTCTGCAGCACCGAATCCTGCGTCTTGATGGTCTGCGCGTTGGCCTGGTACACCCGCTGCGCCGTGATCATGTTGACCAGTTCCGCGGTCAAGTCGACGTTCGAGTTCTCGACCGCCGACGACTGCAGCACGCCCAGGCTGCCCGAGTTCGGGGTGCCGACCAGCGGCACGCCCGAATTCGAGGTCTCGGCCCAGGCGTTGTTGCCGAGCGGCGACAGGCCGTTCGGGTTGGCGAAGTTGGCCAGCACGATCTGCCCCAGCGCCAGCGACTTGCCATTGCTGTACTGGCCCAGGATGATGCCGTCCGAACCGGCCGAAAAACGCTGCAGGGTGCCGGCGGTGTAGCCGTCCTGGGTCGATTTCTTTTCGCTGGTGGCGGCGCCGTACTGGGTCGAGTTGGCGAAGTTCAGATCGACCGACAGCAGCGGGTTGGCGCCGGTCGGCGGGAAGATCGGCAGGTTGACCGTCATCGGCAGGGTCTGCGGCGGCACGGCGGCCGCCATCAGCAGCGAACTGAGGGCGCCGCTGGTGTCGAAGCGCAGGAAGCCGGTGCGCACCGGCGGCACGTTGACGGCGGCCGCGATCTGGGCGTCGATCTGCTCCGGCCCGAAGCCGACCGTGGTGCCGGCGCTAGCGGCCGCCTGCGTGATCGCGGCGTCGTCGTCAGGCTGGGAGCCGGCCAGCTGGGCGGCAGCGATCACGGCGTCGCGCGCGGCGTCGGCGTAGGCCGCGCGCGCGGCATCGACCGCGGCCGGATCGAGCGGCACCGAAGTGACCGCGACCTGGTAGGCGGCGCGCGCATCGATCGCCGGCTGGTTGGCCGGGTCGGTGCTCTGCGCGGCGGCGGCGACTGCCTGGTTGGTGATCTCGACGCCGTCGACGGCGACATACACGTCCCATTCGCCGGCGGCGGTCTTGACGTAGAAGGTCGACATCACGTGCGGATTGCCCAGCGAATCATAGACGTCGATCGGGGTCTGCTTGTTGTAGCTGGTCGGGTCGGTGGCCGAGAACGGCACCGTGACCGGCACCGTGCTGCCCGAGTTCAGGTTGATCTCGGTGTCGACGCGGGTGGTCGCTTCCGGCTTCAGGTCGGCGGTGTTGATCTGGATCGGCACCGGCGAGCCGGCCAGGATGTTGCCGGTCGCGCCGGTGGCGAAGCCGGTCAGCTTGGCGCCCTGGGCGTTGACCATGAAGCCTTCCTTGTCCAGCGAGAACTGGCCGTTGCGCGAGTACTGGGTCGCGCCCGCCACCGTGGTGCGGAAGAAGCCGGCGCCGTTGATGGCGATGTCGAGCGGATTGGCCGACGATTCGATATTGCCCTGGGTGAACTGCTGGGCGATCTGCGACACCTTGGTGCCGATACCGGCCTGGTTGCCGCCCGCGCCGTTGAGCGAATTGGCGTAGACGTCGGCGAATTGCGCCTGCGATCCCTTGAAGCCGACCGTGCTCGCGTTGGCGATGTTGTTGCCGATGACGTCGAGCGATTTGGCTGCGCCATTCAAGCCGCTAAGACCCTGTTGAAAAGACATGGTGTTCTCCTGATAAAAGTGTGTAGCGGCTTACAAAATTTGTTTGATGTCGGCCATGGTGACGATGCCCTTCGTCGGCAGGTTCAGCTTGACGCCGTCCTTGGCACTGGTGGTGACGCTGGCAACGGTGTCGAAGGCCAGGCCCTTTGCATCCTTGAGGGTTTCCTCGCCGCGGGTCGCGACCACGCGGAACTTGTACTGTCCGTCCGGCAGGACGACCGGCTTGCCGTCGGCGTCCAGCTTGTCGGGATCGACGACGCCGTCCCACGCCATCGGAATGGTCCCGGCCGGGTTGGGGCCGAGGTTAATGGTTTGCACCGGCTTGCCGGAACGCGCATCGATGATCTCGACCTGCACGCTGTCGGCCGCCGTGGCCAGTTCGACGCCCAGGATCGCCTGGCCCTTTTGCAGGTTGACGTAATTGCCTTCAACCAGCACGCCGTGGCCGATCATATTGGTCGCCTGCAGCGCCTCGGACGACTGGTAGCTGCTCTTGAGCGTTTCCAGCGTGGTATTGAGCTTGTTGATGCCGGTGACGGTCGACAGCTGCGCCAGCTGGCTGGTGATCTGGGCGTTGTCGAGCGGGTTCAGGGGATCCTGGTTCTTCAGCTGGGTGACCAGCAGGGTCATGAACTTGTTGGTATCGGCTTCGACGCTGCCTTCGGCGGCGGCGGCCTTCTTCGGGTTGACCGCATTGAGCAAGTCTGGCGAAACGAGCGGAGGAGCGGTGTCGACGGTAGGCATGGCTTATTCTTCCTGTTACTGACCGAGGGTCAGGGTTTTCAGCAGCAGGGACTTGGCTGCGTTCATGGTTTCGACGTTGGTCTGGTAGGAGCGCGAGGCCGACAGCATATTGACCATCTCGTCGACCACGTTCACGTTCGGCATCGCCACATAGCCCTTGTCGTCGGCCATCGGGTGTTTCGGGTCGTACACCTGCTTGAGCGGCGCGGCATCCTCGACCACCTGCTGCACGCGCACGCCGGTGCCGCCGCCGGCGGTCGGCACCGCCTCGAACACGACCTGCTTGGCGCGGTAGGTTTCGCCGGTGGCGCTGGTGGTGCTGTCGGCGTTGGCCAGGTTGCTGGCGACCGTGTTCAGGCGCTGCGCCTGGGCGCTCATGGCCGAACCGGACACATTGAAGATATTAAATAGGGACATGATTATTGACCTTGGATCGCGGCCATCAGGCCCTTGATCTGACTGTTCAGCATAGTGACGGCCGCTTCGTAACGCAATGCATTGTCGGCAAACTGGTTGCGCTCGACGTCCATGTCGACCGTGTTGCCGTCGACGGCGCCCTGCACCGTGCCGCGGTATTGCAGCGGGGTGCCGTCGGGCAGGATGTCGCCGTTTTGCGCGCTGCCGCCCACATGGCCGGGCGCGGTGGCCGCCAGCACGCCGGCCGGCGGGGTGCTGCGCGCCAGCGTCGCCTGCAGGGCCGACGCGAAATCGATGTCGCGCGCCTTGTAATTGGGCGTGTCCGCGTTCGCGATGTTCGAGGCCAGCACTTGCTGGCGCGTCGAGCGCAGGCTCAGTGCGGCTTCGTTGAAGCGCAGGTAATCGTCGAGTTTGCCAATCATGTCAGGCTCCTGGTGATCCCATAGGGAATCTGGTGGTAACAGGATCGATCATACGTGCGGCCCGGTCCGGTCAATCGAAGGATAAGGATGGGCAATCCGGGGCTATTCCCCGGTTCAGGGGCGGCGCCGCTGGCCTAAGATGATCCCATTCCCACAGGCCGCCCCCATGAAAGCACTGCTCATTTCACTGTTACTGCTCGCCGCCCCGCCCGCCCTGGCCCAGGCTGCGCCGGCGCCGGCGCGCCAGGACCTGGGCGCGCTGCGCACCCTGGCCGAGGATTACCTGAAAACCCAGAGCGCCGGCTTGCCCGGTGCGGTCACGATCACCATGGGCGCGCTCGACCAGCGCATGCAGCTGGCGGCCTGCCCCGCCGCCCAGGCCTTCCAGCAGCCCGGCGCGCGCGCCTGGGGCAAGACCACGGTCGGGCTGCGCTGTGCGTCGCCCACGCCGTGGACGGTGTATATTCAGGCTCAGGTGTCGGTACAGGCCGAGTACGTGGCGGCGGCGACGCCGCTGGCGCAGGGCCAGCCGCTCGAAGCGGCGCAGCTGGCCATGGTCAGGGGCGACCTGGCCGCGCTGCCGAACGGCGTGCTGACCGACATGGCGCAGGCCATCGGCCGCAGCCCGACCGTGTCGCTGGCGTCGGGCACGCCGCTGCGCGCGGACACGCTGCGCAGCAAGCCGGTGGTGCAGCAGGGCCAGCTGGTGCGGGTGGTAACGCGCGGCAACGGTTTTTCCGTATCGGCCGAGGCGCGCGCGATCGGCAACGCCGGCGATGGCCAGGTGGTCCAGGTACGCACGCCGGCCGGCGCCATCCTGTCCGGGGTGGCCAAGGCGGGCGGCATGGTCGAGGTGGTGTTTTAGTCAAGTTTTCTGGGACCTCAAGGAAATGTCTAAAGTTTCAGGCCAAAGCGCCGTTACTTACGCATGCCCCGGAGTGTTTTGCTCCGACCAGAGAAGGAACTGCTGTGAAAATCAATGACACGATCAAGAATACCCCTGGCCTTCCGGTAAGCAATACGCCGGCGGCCGGTGCCAAGGGCACCGGGAAGGCGGCGGCGCCAGCGACGACGGCAACGTCGGACAATGTGCGCCTGTCGTCGCAGGGACAAGCCCTGGCCAGTGCGGTCGGCGGCAGCGGCGCCGTGTTCGACACCAAGAAAGTCGAGCGCATCAAGCTTGCTATCGCGGACGGCCAGTTCCAGGTTAACTCCGAAAAAGTGGCAGACGGATTGCTCGAAACGGTGCGCGACCTGCTGCATTCACGTAAAAGATAAACATCATGGCCAGCAACAGCCCGCTCTCTACCCTGCGCGAAGAACACCAACTGATGACCTCCCTGCTGGAGGTGATGAAACAGGAACAAGCTTTCCTGGTCCGCGCAGATACGGACGGCCTGACCGAAGTGACTCCCCGCAAGTCTTCCCTGATCGCCCAGATGGCCGCCCTGGCCGGCACCCGCCACCAGGCGCTCGGCGCAGCCGGTTTCGCGCCGCGCGAAGCGGGCATGGAAGCCTGGCTCGACAGCATCAGCGACAGCGACGCCGCCGCCCTGTGGCAAGCCTTGCTGGCCACCACCGCCGAAGCCAAGGAAATGAACCGCGTCAACGGCATGCTGATCAACAAGCAGCTGGCCCACAACCAGAACATCATCCACGCGATGCGCCAGCCGACCAGCGGCGGCGACGCCGCGATGTACGGCCCCAAGGGCCAGGCCACCAGCAGCGGCCCGTCGCGCCGCTACGTCGTCGGCTGAGCTTCCCGCACCTGCCTCCCCTGACCGACGGCCGCCGCGAGCGGCCGTTCTGCTTTCTCCGCCGTTTCCGCATGTCCAGGTTTTAACATTCCGGCGCTTCATGTTCAAAATCTCCGCCCGCCGAAGCGATTGGCGTTTCCTTGAGAAACGTTGGCCCGCGTGCTTGTGGATGATGTGCGTCAGTGGCTTGAGCTTTCTCAACAAATCCTATGGCCAGAGCGCGGCCGCCAGCCTGGCGATCAGCAATCCGGGCAAGGCCGTCGACAACGCCGATTCGCACGAATATTTCGGCGAAAACACGCCGTCGCTGAATTGAGCAAGGGCCGCGAACGCGGCCGTTTTTTTGTCCAGAAATGAACACAATCCGCGACTCTGTTCATTAATTCACTGGTTAATTTCCACGCGGAATTAAAGTGTGGGAATTCACTCAACATATTTTTGAAAACGGGCCTTTGGACATTTACAGGCCGCGCGATTTTGTGTGAGGATACCCGATGAGCTCGCCGCTTGACTAGACAACTCTTGGCCTGTGGCAAGCTCAACAAAAAACATAATGACGCAACTATCGGAGAATTACATGAACTGGAATCACCTGGCAAAAGCAAGTGTTGTCCTGGTCGCCGCCGCAAGCATGCATGCGCAAGCCGCCTCGAATGGCATTACCGTTTCGATCGCCCCTGAAAAAACCCGCCTGACCAAGAACGACGACGTCGTCATCAAGGTCACGATGACGAACACCTCGTCGCAGAACCAGTTCGTGCTCAAGCACCACACGCCGTTTGGCGAAGAAATGGAAGAAGCGCTGTTCGAGGTGACGCGCGACGGCCAGAAAGTGGCCTACGAGGGCGCCCACTACAAGCGTCCGGCACCGACCGCCAGCGACTACTACCTGCTCAAGCCGGGTGCATCGCACAGCGCCAAGGTCGAACTGTCCTCGTCCTACGACATGAGCATCACCGGCGAATATTCGATCCGCTACAAGGCCAAGTCGATGAACCTGTTCGCGGCCAACCTGGACCGCACCAGCACCGTCGCCACCGAGAAGCAGATCGGCGAACTCGATTCGCAGGCCGTCACGCTGTGGATCGACGGCGCCTACGCGCGCGGCAGCGCCAAGGCGGCGCCGATCGACCCGCCGGTGTCGATGGCCGCTTCGCTCGCCTTCAGCAAGTGCACCGCCACCCAGCAGGCGACCGTGACCCAGGCCATGTCGGCCGCGGCGACGATGGCCAATGGCGCCGATGCCTACATGCAGAACACGACCACCCCGGGCCAGCGCTACACCAAGTGGTTCGGCCCGCTGGACGCCGGCCGCCAGTCGACCGTCAAGACGCACTTCGTCGCGATCAAGGATGCCTTCGCGAACAAGCCGGTGACCGTCGATTGCGGCTGCAAGAAGACCTACTACGCCTATGTGTATCCTTCGCAGCCGTACAAGATCTACGTCTGCAAGGCGTTCTGGAGCGCGCCGATGACGGGCACCGACTCGAAGGGCGGCACCCTGGTGCATGAGATGAGCCACTTCACCGTCGTCGCCGGCACCGACGACCACGCCTACGGCCAGAGCGCCGCCGCCGCGCTGGCGATCAGCAGCCCGGCCGACGCGGTCGACAACGCCGACTCGCACGAATACTTCAGCGAGAACACCCCGGCACTGCAATAATCAAGCTTGGAATGAAAGAAGCGGACCTGCGGGTCCGCTTTTTTTATGGGCGGCGCTACAGAAATCGCAAACGTGAAACGCTCAATACAAGCTTCAACGTCGCCCCTGCGAAGGTGTTGAAGTTTTCGAGGACGGGAATTGCGCGATTCCTGCTACGGCTTCACCGTATAGCTGAACTTGGCGCTGGCCGGCGGCAGCGGCGTGACGGCGATCAGGTTGGCGATGTTGGCCAGGTAGGCGCCGTGGTAGCGCAGCTCGTAGTGCTTGGTGCCGGGCAGGAAGGCGTAGCTGCCGGCGATGTCGATCGTGTGGCTGTGGGTGGCCCCCGGCTTGAGCGCCAGGTAGTCGGCGGCCGTCAGCGGGCCGCGCTTGACCATCGGGCCGATGTAGTCGATCTTGAAGCCGCCGCTGGCGATCTCGAACGGCGAGTGGAACAGCTCAGTGTCGGCATACAGCGCGCGCGGCAGGTAGACCAGCTTGCCGCTGGTGTTTTCGGCCGTCAGCCTGACCAGCACCTTGCCGTCGCCGGCCTTGACCTCGACCTTCTCTTTGACAACGGCCATGCCAGCGTCCATCGCCTGCGCTCCAGTCGCCAGCGCCAGGCAGGCCAGCGCCAGGCAGGCCAGCGCGGCCAGATAGTGAAGTTTCATCGTCCAGCTCCCAGGGCACTCGATCAGCGGGTCGGGATTTCGGTCGTGGTATCCGGCAATGCCGACAGGATGGTGACCGCGACCCGGCGGTTGCGCGCGCGGCCGATCGGATCGTCGTTGCTGGCCACCGCGATGTTCGAACCATAGCCGACCACCGTGAGGCGCAACGGATCGACGCCGTTTTCGATGAACAAGCGTACCACGGCGCTGGCGCGCACGGCGGACAATTCCCAGTTCGACGGGAAGCGCGCATTCTTGATCGGCATGATGTCGGTATGGCCCTCGACATGCAGGGCATGCGGGTCGTTCTTGAGCAGCACCGCCAGCGCGCGCAGCGCCTCGTCCGACTCCGGCATCAGGGTCGCCTCGCCCGGATCGAACAGCACGCTGGCATTGATCTCGACGCTGATGCCGCGGCTGTTCTGCGTGACCCGCACCTTGCCCTCGCGCACCAGCGGCGCCAGGGTCGAACTCAGGTCGCGCGCCAGCCTGGTCAGGTTCTCGCGTTCGCGCTTGAGGGCCTCGGCGCGCTTCTTCTGCAGCGCATTGGGCAGCGTGATGAGCGGCGGCGTATCGGCGTTCCGCGGGGTGGACTGCGGCTGGCCGCCGAAGGCGTCGCCCAATGCCACCGACAGCACCTTGTACTTGCCCTCGTTGACGACCGAGATCGCGTACATGACGACGAAGAAGGCGAACAGCAGCGTGATGAAGTCGGCGTAGGAGATCAGCCAGCGCTCGTGGTTCTCGGTGGTTTCGTCGAACTTCTTGCGCGCCATCGCCGCCCCTCCCGCCTACGGCCGCGACAGCAGGCTGTTGACGCGCTCTTCGATGACGCGCGAATGGTCGCCGCTGGCGATGTCGTAGAACACGTCGACCAGGATTTCGTACTGGGTCACGGTTTCGGCGACGATGCTCTTGAGCTTATTGCCGACCGGGTAAAAGAACAGGTTGGCCAGGCCGACCCCGTACACGGTCGACACGAAGGCGATCGCGATGCCGCTGCCCAGCTTGGACGGGTCGGTCAGGTTTTCCATCACGTGGATCAGGCCCAGCACGGCGCCGAGGATGCCGATCGTCGGCGAATAGCCGGCCGCCGACTCCCAGATCCGGGCCGCCTGGCGCTGGCCGAATTCGTAGGCGGACACCTCGACCTCGAGGATGCCGCGCAGCTTGTCCGGATGGATGCCGTCGACCACCAGGCGCAAGCCCTTCTGGATGAACTTGTCGCGCGTGCCCTGCATGTACTGCTCCAGCGACAGCAGGCCGTCGCGGCGCGCGTGCAAGCTCCACACGGCGATCTCGCGCGCCAGCTTGGCGCGCTGGGAAGGCGGCGGCTGGAACACCCATTTGAGCATGCGCACGCCGCGCACGAAGGTCGGCCCCTCGGTCTGCAGCAGCACCGCGCCGAAGGTGCCGATCACGACGATCGCGAACGCGGCCGGCTGCAGCAGCGAAGCGAACTTGCCCCCTTCGAGGCCATGGCCCAGCAGCAGCCCCGCGAGCGCGAGGGCGATCCCAATTACACTGGCCCAGTCCATGCCTGCTCCCGTAGTGCCGCCCGCAATCGCGCCACCGCCTGGGTGTGCAACTGCGAAACGCGCGATTCAGATACGCCCATGACGGCGCCGATTTCCTTCAGGTTCAATTCTTCTTCGTAGTACAAGCCCATCAGGATCTTTTCGCGCGGGGGCAAGGCGTCGATCGCGTCGATCACGGCCTGGCGGAAGTCGCCGTCGAGCAGGCTGCGCAGCGGATCGGCGTCGTCGACCGCATAGCGGTCGAGGAAGCTGTCATTGCCATCGTTGTCGTGAAAATCTTCGTAGTACACCAGCTGGTGGCCGCCGCCGTCGGACAGCATGTCCTGGTAGTCGGCCAGCGACAGCTTGAGCAGCTTGGCCACTTCCGATTCGGTCGGCGGGTGGCCCAGCTTCTGCTGCAGGGTGCTCATCGCGGTTTCGATCTTGCGCATGTTCTGGCGCATCGAACGGGGCAGCCAGTCGGAGTTGCGCAGCTCGTCGAGCATGGCGCCGCGGATGCGCAGCACGGCATAGGTCTCGAACTGGGCGCCGTGGGTTTCCTCGTAGCGGCTGATGGCGTCGAGCAGGCCGATCATGCCGGCCTGGACCAGGTCATCCACTTCCACGCTCGGGGGCAGCTTCGCCTTCATATGGTGGGCGAGACGCTTCACCAACGGCATGTGCTCCGTCAGTAGCTGGTTTTTGTCCGCTTTCCCTTTGACCGTGTACATGTTCACTATTAAGTATTAAGAGCCAAAATGGGTGCTTCCCCCTGTCCGACCGAGTTGAGGCATGCCGGACCGGGCGAAACGCCCGGCCAGGCGGCGAAACGCCACCGATGCCCCTGCCAAGGGGAAGGCATCGACCACGGCACGGCCCAGGCGCGCGGCGCGGTGCAGGTATTCGTCGGCCGGCACCGAGCCCATCGACGTCAGCTGCACGGCGAGGTAACGGCTGGCCGCGCTCGCCATATTATCGTATACCACTTTTGCTTCCGTTTCGGAAGCATTGGTCACCAGAATCCCGAACGGGCGGCGGCCCAACTGTTGCGAAAGGCGCTTGATCAGGCTATAGGCGGCGGTGATCGAGGCGGCGCTGGTCGAGACCTGGACCACGATTTCGGCGCTGGCCATGATCGGGACCGGGAAGCTGTCGTGGCGGCCGAATTCGCCGTCGACGATGACGATGCCGGTCTGCTTGACCAGCACATCGAAGCTCTTGGCCAGGCGGCGCGCCTCGTCGGCGGCCATCGGCGCGCCGCTCCTGCCGCGCGCCATGCTGACCACGCCGAAGCCCTGCGGCACCTGGTTGATCACCTGGTTCAGGCCGCACTCCTGGCGCGCCACGTTGAGCAGGCTGGCGCCCTGGTCGACGCCGAGGCGCCTGGCGACGCCGTAGTCGGTGTCGCAGGCGTCGACGATCATCACGTCGTTGCCGGCGCGCGCCAGCGAAGCGCCGAGGTTGACCAGCATCGCGCCCTTGTCGTCGGCGGGGGTGGCGGACAGGAAAGTGACGATGCGTGGCTTGGCGCCCTGCAGCATCCGGCGCAGGCCTTCGGCCTGGTCGAAATCGAAATTAGCCAATTGAAACCTCGCGCAGGCTGCGGTCATTGTGGGCATTGCTGGTCGAGGACATCAGCAGCGGCAATTCATCGTCCGCGAACTGGGTGGCGCCGTCGCGCCTGGCGCGGAAGGCGCGCTCGACCAGCATCGCGCGGTCGGCCAGGTGCAAGTCTTCCGGCACCCGCTGGCCGCTCGAAATGTAGAACAGGTTCAGCTTCTGGCGGATCACCACGTCGAGCACATTGCCGATCGACGCCGCTTCATCGAGCTTGGTCATGATGCAGCCGGCCAGGCCCGAGCCCTGGTAGGCGCGCACCACTTCATTGAGGGTTTCGTTGGTCGAGGTGCTGTTCAGGCACAGCAAGCGCTTGACGTCGGCGCCGCTCTCGGACAGCATCGCCACCTGCTCGGTGACCATCTGGTCGCGCTGGGACACGCCGACCGTGTCGATCAGGACCGTGTGCTTGTTGCGCAGTTCCTTGAGCGCGATGCGCAGGTCGGCCTCGTCCTTGACCGAATGGACCATCACGCCGAGGATCTTGCCGTAGATGCGCAGCTGCTCGTGGCCGCCGATACGGTAGGCATCGGTGGTGATCAGGGCCAGCTTGTCCGGGCCGTGCCGCATCACGCAGCGCGCGGCCAGCTTGGCGGTGCTGGTGGTCTTGCCGACGCCGGTCGGGCCGACCAGGGCGAACACGCCGCCGTTTTCGAGGATCGCGTCTTCGTTGGCCATCGTCGTCAGGTTGCGCGCGAGGACCGTCTTAATCCATTGCATGCTCTCCGGGACCGATTTTCCGGCCGGCAGCTTCTCGACCAGGTAGCGGGCCAGGCTGGCGGAAAAGCCGGCGGCCAGCAATTCGCGCAGCACCGCGGCCTTGTTCGGTTCGCGCTGCTGGGTGGCGCCCCAGGCGATCTCGGCGAGCTGGGTTTCCATCAAGCCGCGCATGGCGCGGATCTCGCTCATCATGCCGGACATCTCGGCGGTGGCGCTTTCCTTGGCGTGGGCGATGGCGGCCTGCATCATCGACGACATCTCGGACATATTGAACGGGGCCGGCTGCGGCTGGGGTGCATAGTCCTGCTGCGGTGCCGGGCGGCGCGCCTGGTAGGACTCGGACGGCATGTGCAGGCTGGGGCGCGGCTGGGCCATGTCGGACTCGTGCGACGGCGACGAGATCGACGCGACATCGTCGTTGGCCAGTGCGAGGATTTCGACGACGCCGTCGACCGGGCGGTTCGACAGGATGACGGCATCGGGGCCGAGGGCATCGCGGACTTTGCGCAGCGCTTCGCGCGCCGTACCTGCTGTAAATTTTTTGACATTCATCGCCAACTCCTGGGGTCCAGCCGGGGCGTGCTCTCCACATGAGGCACTACCCCTTACACAGGAACCATTATTGACGATGCGGGGCGGAAACCATCGGGGGATAAGGGGGGCAAAAGGTCGTCATTTCGGGCCTAGCCAAGCGCGGCGGGTGCCGCCGCTTTTAACCCCGGGGTCAGACGTGCGTTGTTGCGTTGGTTTCGCTGAAACTGGTGGGGTCAGACGTGCGTTGTTGCGGCAGGCGGCCCCGAATACGTGGGGTCAGACCTGCGTCATATCGAAACGGCATCTTTCGCAGTGCGCGCCAGCACAAGGCCACGCCCGCTTTGGCATTGCGGGCTTTAAAGCGCGCCCTCAACCACGGGACGGCTGGCGTAAAAGCGGCGCAAATGCCGGGATAGACCAGATCAATTCAACCCGCCACGCGCGCACCGCTTTAAATGCGAATCTCAGTGCGAATGCCGTTATCAATTCGTTGCGTTCGCTCTTAATAAAAACAAAAAGGCTAAAGATATCGTCACAGGACCACCACCAGCTCGCGTCATAGTGAGAGCGGCATCGGCGCCAATGGCCGTTTCCAGGCAACATGGAGTCGCATTATTGCTAAAAGAAGGAACGCACGTCTGACCCCGCCCTCAAAACGGCGGCCCACGCATCAACGCACGTCTGACCCCGGGGTCAATGCGCACGACAACGCATCGGCGCACGTCTGACCCCGGGGTTGCGTCTGATCCCGGGGTTGACCTATCAGGTGGCGCCAACCAGGCTGGTCACCCGAATGGTCTTGGTCTCCGGAATCTCATTGTGCGACAGCACCTTGAGCTGCGGCAGGCCGCGGCGCAGGAAGCGCGACAGCAAGGCGCGCAGCGGACCCGGCACCAGCAGCACCGGCGTCAGCCCCATCTGCTCCTGCTGCTGCGCCGCCGCGCCGGCCTGCTGGGCGATGGTGTCGGCCAGCCCGGGCTCGATGCCGGCCTCGCCGCCCGCCCCCATCGCCTGCATCAGCAGGCGCTCGAGGCGGTTGTCCAGGGTCATCACACTGAGCTCGTTGGTGCCCGGGAACAGCTGCTGCACGATCGCCCGGCCCAAGGCCACCCGCACCACGGCCGTCAGTTCGTTCGGGTCCTGCGTCTGCGTCGAATACTCGGACAGGGTCTCGATCACCGAGCGCATGTCGCGGATGTGCACGCCCTCGATCAGCAGGTTCTGCAAGACTTTCTGCAAGGTCGACAGCGACACCACCTTTGGCACCAGGTCTTCCACCAGCTTCGGCGCATCCTTGGCCAGGTGGTCGAGCAGGGCTTGCACTTCGGCGCGGCCCAGCAGTTCCGATGCGTGCGTGGTGATCAAATGGTTCAGGTGCGTGGCCACCACGGTGCCGGCATCGACCACGGTGTAACCCATCGCCTGCGCTTCGTCGCGCAAGCTGGCGTCGATCCAGGTGGCCGGCAGGCCGAAGGCGGGGTCGGTCGTCACCAGCCCCGGCAAGGTGCCGCTGGCCATGCCCGGATTGATCGCGAGGAACTGCCCGTTCAGCGCTTCGCCATTGCCCACTTCCACGCCCTTCAGCGTGATCCGGTAGGCCGAGGGCTTCAGTTCCAGGTTGTCGCGGATGTGCACCGGCGGCGCCAGGAAGCCGACTTCCTGCGCGAACTTCTTGCGGATGCCCTTGATCCGCTTCAGCAACTCGCCGCCCTGGGTCTTGTCGACCAGCGGGATCAGGCGGTAGCCCACTTCCAGCCCCAGGGTGTCGACCGGCATGATGTCCTGCCAGCTCGCTTCCTCCTGCTCGGCGGCGGCGGCGGCCGGCGGCGGCGCTGCCTCTTCCACCGGCGCGGCGCGGCGTTTCTTGTTGATCAGGTAGGCGGAACCGGCCAGGGTGGCGGCCAGCAGGATGAACACGAAGTTCGGCATGCCGGGAATCAGGCCCATGCCACCGATGATGGCGGCAGTGATGTACAGCACTTCCGGCTTGGCGAACAGCTGGTTGACCAGCTGCGAGCCGATGTCCTGCTCGCTGGCCACGCGCGAGACGACGATACCGGCCGCGGTCGAGATGATCAGCGACGGGATCTGCGCGACCAGGCCGTCGCCGATGGCCAGCAGGGTGTAGGTCTGCAAGGCGGTCGAGAAGCCCATGTCGTGCTGCAGGATGCCGACCAGCAGGCCGCCGACGATGTTGATCACGGTGACCATGATGCCGGCCACGGCGTCGCCGCGCACGTACTTCGAGGCGCCGTCCATCGCGCCATAGAATTCGGCTTCCTGCGCCACTTCGGTCCGGCGCCGGCGGGCGTCGGCTTCGCCGATCAGGCCGGCATTGAGGTCGGCGTCGATCGCCATCTGCTTGCCCGGCATCGCGTCCAGGGCGAAGCGCGCGCCCACTTCGGCGATCCGGCCCGCACCCTTGGTGACGACGGTGAAGTTGATGATGGTCAGGATGATGAAGACGATGATACCGACGGTGTAGTTGCCGCCGATCAGGAAGTGGCCGAAGGCTTCGATCACCTTGCCCGCGGCCGCGCCGCCGGTATGGCCTTCGGTCAGCACCACGCGCGTGGAGGCGACGTTGAGCGACAGGCGCAGCATGGTCGATACCAGCAGTATCGTCGGGAAGGCCATGAAGTCGAGCGGCTTGACTGTATACAGGCTGGTCAGCAGCACGATGACGGCCAGCGCGATGTTGAAGCTGAAGAACACGTCGAGCACGAAGGCCGGCAGCGGCAGCACCATCATCGTCAGCAGCAGGATGATGATGATCGGCGCGGCCAGGGCGTTGCCGCCCCCTTTGATGCCGACCATCCAGGCGGGGAGTTTCAAGCTGTTCATGGTGTTGCTCCGTCAGGCGATTCGGGTGTCTTCTTTTGCGATGCGGGGTGGTGCGGGTCCAGTTCGGGCGGCACGGCCAGTTTGGTCGGACGGTCCGGATACTTGCCGCCGACCTTGTTGAAGGTGCGCAGCTGGAACACATAGGCCAGCACTTCGGCCACCGCCGAGTACAGCGCTTCCGGGATCTCGTCGCCGATGTCGGTATGCTTGTGCAGCGCACGCGCCAGCGCCGGCGCTTCCAGCATGGCGACCTTGTTTTCCTTCGCGATCTCGCGGATCCTGGCCGCCACGTCGTCGCTGCCCTTGGCCACCACGCGCGGCGCGCCGCGCTGGCCGTCGGCGTACTTCAGCGCCACCGCATAGTGGGTCGGGTTGGTGACGACCACGTCCGCCGTCGGCACCGCTTCCATCATGCGGCGCTTGGCCATCTCGCGCTGCAGCTGGCGAATCTTGGCCTTGACCTGCGGGTTGCCGTCCGATTCCTTCGATTCCTGGATCACTTCCTGGCGCGTCATCTTCAACTTGTTGGCATAGTGCCAAACCTGGTAGGGACCGTCGATCGCCGCCACCAGCCCCAGCCCGCCGACAATGAACAGGAAGGCCGACCCGAGCAGGTCGACCATGTGGGCGCTGCCGCCGCGCACCGATTCGACGGCCAGGCCGAATACGGCTTCCTTCTGGCTCATCACGACCAGGTAGGCGACGATGCCGACCACGATGGTCTTGGCGATCGCCTTGAGCAGTTCGACCAGGGCGTTGGTCGAAATCATGTTCGACAGGCCCTTGGCCGGGTTGAGTTTCATGAAATTCGGGGTGAAGGCCTTGCTGCTGAACAGCCAGCCGCCGATCAGCAGCGGCGAGGCCAGCGCCACCACCATGACGGCCAGCGCCAGCGGCAGGCACACGAGGATCATGGTGCCGATGTCGCTGGCGACGCGGTTGATCAGGACGTCGCTGTTGAACACCTGCTCGCGGTCGAGCGACATGCCCGCCACCATGGTGGCGTGCAGCTGCCGCACGACGCCGCCGCCGGCGAACCAGAGGCCGCAGCCGGCCGTCATCAAGACTGTAAAAGTTGCCAATTCGCGCGATCGGGGCACGTCGCCTTCTTCACGGGCCTGCTCCAATCGCTTGGCTGACGCGGGTTCTGTCTTTTCTGCGTCGCTGTCTTCCGCCATCGTCCACTCCTTGTTCGGCAGTAGACATTATTCGCGATCTTGCTCCCGGATAATCGACCGAACAGGGGCGGAAAGGGGGGTCTTATCGACGCGCTCGGGCCATCGGCGAGGCCCGCCTTGCACCTGCCTGCGCCCTGACCTATCATTAGGCAACACTATTTTCGATGGGGGAATACACAATGCCGACCGTTCCGCCATCCCCGCTGCCCGAGGATTCGCCGGCCCACACCCGTGCGCGCCTGGTCCAGTCGTTCAGCAAGGATGGCGACCTGCTGTCGCTGGGGATCGCGGTCGCCCGTGTTGTGCAATTGGCCACGTCGGAGGATGAAGGCACCCAGGATCTGGCTTACTACGTGCTGGCGGACGTGGCGCTGACGCAGAAGATCCTGCGCATCGCCAACACCGTCTTCTATCGCAGCGCCGTCAGCGCACCGATCACCACCATTTCGCGCGCCATCTTCGTGCTCGGCTTCGACACGGTCAAGACCACCGCGCTGGCCCTGCTGCTGGTCGACAACCTTGCCAACAGCGAACACGCAGAGGCGGTGCGCAAGGAGATTGTCGAGGCGCTATGCGCCAGCCTGGTCGGGCGCGAGATCGCGCGCCAGTCGCCGCTGCAGGCGGCGGCCGAGGAGGCGTCGATCGCCTCGCTGTTCTGGAGCCTGGGCCGGCTGCTGATCGCCTCGCACGAGCATCCGCTGTACCAGGACATCCTGCGCCAGACCGCGGCCGGCGTGTCCGAGGCCCAGGCCGCGATCCGTACGATGGGGTGCAGCTTCGACTTCCTGACCGCGACGGTGCTGCGCGCCTGGAACTTTCCCGAGACGATAGTCCACGCGGTCGAGCCCTTGCCGCCGAGCGAGCTCACGCCGGCCAAGTCGCGCGCCGACTCGCTGCGCCAGGTGGCGTCCTTCAGCGGCCAGGCCGCGCAGGCGATGCGGGCAAGCCCGGCCGGGGTCACGGCCGAACAGGCACAGGCGCTGCTCCGGCGCTACGGAAAGCACTTGCAGCTCGATGCCGAGCGGCTCAAGCAGGTGTTCGCCGTGGTCGGGCGCGAGCTGGAAGAGATTATCGCGGCGCTGAACCTGGCGCCGCCCGTGGCCCCGCCCGCCCCCGCGGCGCCGCGCAGCACCTTGCCGAATGTGCTGAAACTGGCGGCAATGGAAACGCCGGACATCAAGCCGGGCGAGCGCTACGAGAGCGGCAAGCCGATCGGCGCGCGCGGCCTGCTGCTGGTCGGGGTGCAGGTGGCCACGCAGATGATGGGGAGCGCGAAGTACAAGCCGAGCGAACTGGTCCTGCTGGTGCTCGAGACCTTGTACAGCAGCCTCGGTTTTCGTTTCGCCACCGTGTGCACCCTCGATCCCGGGGCCGGCGTGTACCGCGCGCTGGCGGCCATCGGCGAGCAGCATGCGGAGCGCAAGCCGCGCTTCCGCTTTTCCGCCGCCACCGCCGAGGACATCTTTCACCTGGCGATGGAGAACCAGGCCGACCTGATGATCGAGGAAACGGCCAGCAGCAGCATCATGAAATTGCTGCCCGAATGGCAGCGCACACTGCTGCCCGATACGCGCAGCATCATGCTGTTGCCGCTGATGCAGGGCAGCAAGGCGATCGGCGTGTTCTACGGCGACCGCGTCCAGCCGGCGCCGGAGGGCATCACATCGGACGAGGCGGCGCTGATCAAGACCCTGGTCGGGCAGTTGATGACGGCGTTCCAGGGCCGCGGCTAGCGCGTTCTGGCGGCGGCCTGGACGACTTTCTGGTCGATGGCGCCGAAGATGGACTTTTTGTCGGCATCGAGCATGTCGATCCGGATGGTGTCGCCGAACTGCATGAAGGGCGTGGCGGCGGCGCCGTCGGCGATCATTTCCAGGCAGCGCTTCTCGGCGATGCAGGAATAGCCGGCCCTGGCATCCTTGTTCGACACCGTGCCCGAGCCGACGATGGTGCCGGCGCGCGCATTGCGCGTCTTGCACAGGTGCGCGATCAGCTTCGGGAAATTGAACACCATGTCGATGCCGGCGTTCGGCTGGCCGACCAGCTTGCCGTTGTGCGTCGAGCGCAGCGGCAGGTGCACCTTGCCGCCTTTCCAGGCCTCGCCCAGTTCGTCCGGGGTGACAGCCACCGGCGAAAAGCTGGTGGCCGGTTTCGCTTGCAGGAAGCCGAAGCCCTTGGCCAGTTCGTCCGGGATCAGCTTGCGCAGCGAAACGTCGTTGACCAGCATCAGCAGGCGGATCTGCTGGAAGGCTTCGTCCGGCGTCGCGCCCATCGCCACGTCGCCGGTGATGACGGCCACTTCGGCTTCGAAATCGATGCCCCACTCTTCATGCGCCAGTGCGATGTCGGCCATCGGCCCTTGCAGGTCGTCGCTGCCGCCCTGGTACATCAGCGGGTCTTCCCAGAACGAGGCGGGCATCTCGGCGCCGCGCGCCTTGCGCACCAGCTCCACGTGATTGACATAGGCCGAGCCGTCGGCCCACTGGAAGGCGCGCGGCAGCGGCGCCATGCATGTGGCCGGGTCGAACTCGAAGCTGCGGTGGCCGCGCCCGCCGTTGAGGGCCTGGTACAGCTCGTCCAGCTGGGGCGCGATGAAGGCCCAGTCGTCGAGCGCCGCCTGCAGGGTCGGGGCGATGCCGTCGGCAAGGTGGGCGGTCTTCAGGTCGCGCGCGACGACGGCCAGCTGGCCGTCGCGGGTGCCGTCATTGATGGTGGCAAGTTTCATCGGGGTCGGAATGGTCAGGGGTTCAGGCCGGCGCCAGCAGGTCGAGCTGGGCCTGGTCGAGGTAGCACCACTCGCCTTCGGCGATGCCCAGCGATTCGAGCGCCAGGCCGCCGATCGCGGAACGGTGCAAGGCACTGCAATGGTTGCCGGCGGCGGCCAGCATGCGCTTGACCTGGTGGTACTTGCCTTGCTCGAGCACGATCTCGAGCAGGTGCTCGCCGCGCTGCACGCAGCTGACGGCCGCCAGCGGCGCCGGCTCGTCATGCAGCTGCACGCCGGACAGCAGCTGTTCGACCAGCGCCGCCGTCACCGGGTCCTGGGTCGTGGCCTGGTAGATCTTCGGCACGTGCCGCTTGGGCGAGGACTGGGCATGGATGAAAGGGCCGTCGTCGGACATCAGGAGCATGCCGGTGGTGTCGTGGTCGAGCCGCCCGACCGGCTGCACGTCGCGCCAGGTGAACTGCTCCGGCAGCAGGGTCAGCACGCCGGGATGGTGGCTGGGCTTGCGCGAACATTCGACATTGACCGGCTTGTTGAGCGCGATGTAGACGTGCTCGCGGTAGGCCCAGTCTTCGTCGAAGACGTTGAGCACCAGGCCATCCGTCTCGATCGGGGTCTTGTAGTTGGTGAAAGGCTTGCCGTCAATCAGCACGTCGCCATCTTCGACCAGGGCGCGGCAGTACTTGCGGGTGCCGAAGCCCTGCGATTGCAGGATGCGGTCCAGTGATAATTTGCTCATGGCCGCAACTTTAACAGATGGCGAATGGCCCGCAAAGGCGGCGCCCCGCAGCCGCCGCGCGCTTCCTGTCCCCACCCCCCATGATTTTTGGAAACCTGCGGCGGCGCAAGGCGCACGTTTGACGCAGATCAAGTTTCTGAAATGTCTCGTTGATACACTGAAACTTCATTAGGAATATGCCTAACGGGATCGGTAAGTACACCTAGGGAAGCATGGTCGGAATCAACTCAGAAACAGCCAGACAACCACAAGGAAAGCGAGGGACAGATGGGTACCAAACCACCAGGCCAGGACGACTTTTGGCCCCGCATGGCAGCGCCGATGGAAACCTTACCGTTTGCGCGTTCCGCGTTGGCCGACGCGGCGCTGCAGGAAGCCAACCTGCTCATCGCACGGTCGATGCTCGCCAGCCGCACGCCGCGCACGGTGCAGGCGCGCTGGTACGCCCAGATGCAGAGCAACCTGCACGCATGGTGGATCGGGGGCGGGTTTGCTGGCGCCGACCCGGCCGCCGCCGGCAAAGCCGGCCAGGCGCTCGACTCCGGCTGCGCCATCGACTGATGCGCGGCCCGGCATAAGCGGCCGCACAAATGAAAACGACGGCATTGCGCCGCCGTTTCCAGTCTCCCGAAGGAGACATAATGCGAGGAATTAAATTCTCTCTGAGCCGCATACGTGATGCGGATTAGTAGTTCGCTTCAAACAAAATGCTGCCAACACTTCGAACTTTTTATATCGGCCCCCCTTGGAATGAACTACAGGTCCAATATAGAACACTTGCCCGAACATTCAAGGAAAATATCGTCCTTTTATCATTGCAATTTTGGCAGGGGGGTTTGCTGCATCGCCTTGACCGCGCCGCTGCCGACCGCCGCCCCGAATTTCTTCAGCACCCGCTCCGGCAGGTTCTCGTGCGCCGTGTAATCGACGATATCCTCGACCTTGACGACGTCGCGCGCGACACTCTCGACTGAACCGAGGCCATCGGCCAAGCCCATTTCGACCGCCTTCGCGCCGCTCCAGTACAGGCCGGAGAAGGTGTCCGGCGTTTCCTTCAGGCGCTTGCCGCGGCCGGCGCGCACGACGGCGATGAATTGCTGGTGGATTTCATTGAGCATTTGCTGGGCATGCGCCTTGTGCTTGTCCGACTGCGGGCTGAAGGGATCGAGGAAACCCTTGTTTTCGCCGGCCGTCATCAGGCGCCGTTCGACCCCGAGTTTCTCCATGGTGCCGGTAAAGCCGAAGCCGTCCATCAATACGCCGACCGATCCGACGATGCTGGCCTTGTTAACATAGATCTTGTCGGCCGCGGCGGCGATGTAATAGCCGCCCGAGGCGCAGATTTCGTCGACCACGACATACAGCTGCTTGTGCGGATAACCGCGCCGCAGGCGCTGGATCTCGTCGACGATCATGCCGGCCTGCACCGGGCTGCCGCCCGGGCTGTTGATGCGCAGGACCACCGCCACCGAGCCCTTGTCCGAGAATGCCTTGTTCAGCGACGGCAGCACCACGTCGGCCGAGCCGCTGCCCTCTTCCTCGATGCTGCCGTTGATCTCGATGAGCGCCGTGTGGCGCCCCAGCGTTTCCATGTCCGATCCGCTGAAATTGAAATCGAAGAAAGCCCATAGCGCAAAGAAGGCCAGGCCCAAGGCCAGCAGCTTGAAGAAGATGCCCCAGCGGCGCGTCGCACGCTGCTCGCGGATGTTGGCGAAGACCAGCTTTTCGAGGGTTTCGCGCTCCCAGTTGTGCACCGGCGCGGCGGGGGCGGCGGGCGGCGCCGGCGGTACGGCGCCCTGGTCGTTGTCGTGGATGTCGCTCATGGATGGTTGGGGCGATGCTCGCCTGTTATTGTTTGTGGGTCGGGTCGGGCGGCGGCTTGATGAATTGATCAGGCTGCCAATAAATCTGGTTATCGGCTTCGCGCACGGCGATCGGGCGCAGGCGGCCGCCCTTGCACGGACCGCCGGCGCATTGGCCGCTGTCCGGCACATAGATGGCGCCGTGGGTCGAACACATCAGGTACGTGCCGCTCGATTCGAAGAATTCGCCTTCCGCCCAGTCGAGCTCGATCGGCACGTGGGCGCAGCGGTTCAGGTAGGCATGCGGCTTGCCGTTATAGCGGACCACGAAACCGGTGGCGGCGTCGCCGAAGGCCAGCACCGGGAAGCGGACCCCGCGCCCGCCCTCGACCACGGCGTCGGACGCGCACAGCAGCACTTCGGGCGCCCGGTCCTGTTCCGCGTTCCTGTCCTTGTCCATCAGGCGTTCTCGGTCAGCCACTGGTGCAGTTGGGTCACCGATTCGGCCGAATACACGGGGTTGCAGGCATGCAACTGCTCGGCCGGATGCGCGCCATACTGGACGGCGATGCCGGCGGCGCCGGCATTGTTGGCCATCAGCAGGTCATGGCTGGTATCGCCGATCATCACCGTACGGCGCAGATCTTGTCCCAATTCTCGCGTAAGTTCCTGCAACATCGCAGGATGCGGCTTGGAGAAGGTTTCGTCGGCACAGCGCGTGGCATCGAACAGCGACAGCAGGCCGACCGCATTCAGCGCCCGGTTCAAGCCCACCCGGCTCTTGCCGGTGGCCACCGCCAGGAAGTAGGCTTCCTGGGAAAGTTCGGCCAACATGTCACGTACGCCGTCGAACAGCACCAGTTCGTGGTCTTTCGACAGGTAATGAAAACGGTAGCGCTCAACCATCCGCGGGTACATCGCGGGGTCGATATTGGGCAAGACGGCTTGCATCGCCTCATGCAAGCCGAGGCCGATCACGTGCGAGGCGGCGTCTTCGTGCGGAATCGGCAAGCCCAGGTCGCGCGCGGCGGCCTGGATGCAGCGCACGATGGCGGACGTGCTGTCCATCAGAGTGCCGTCCCAGTCGAATACGATCAGATCAAATTGCTTTCGTGCCATGTGTTCCAGCCACTCGTGGCGGCAGGCTCCTGTAAGTGGTCCAGGCGCAGCCCCCGCCATCGATAAGGCAGGAGCAACGGTCGCTGTGTTTATAAAGATTTCCCCAAGCTTAGCAAAAAACGTTCGAGTTCTGCGGGCAGGGGCGCATTTATCGTGGTGGCCTTGCCGCTTTCGGGGTGGGTAAAGGTAATCTGGTGGGCGTGCAGGAACATGCGCTTGAGCGCGCCGCGCGTCGCATCGGCTTTCAAGAGTACGCGGTTTAACGCAAAATCGCCGTATTTGTCGTCGCCGGCAATTGGAAAGCCGGACGATGCCAGATGAACGCGAATCTGGTGGGTGCGTCCGGTTTTCAGCTCCGCTTCCAGCAAGGCAAAGTTATCGAACTTGCGCAGCAGGCTGAACACGGTATGGGACTCCATGCCGCCAGCCTGCACGCAGACGCGCCGTTCCCCTTCCGCCGTGGTGAACTTGTGCAGCGGCAGCTTGATGTGCTGGCGCTTGTTCTTCCAGTCGCCGTACACCATGGTCAGGTAGCGCTTGTCGGTCAGGCCGTCGCGCATCTGCTCGTGCAGGTTGGTCAGGGCCGAGCGCTTCTTGGCGATCAGCAGCAGGCCCGAGGTTTCCCGGTCCAGCCGGTGCACCAGTTCGAGGAACTTGGCGTCCGGCCGCGCCGCGCGCAGCTGCTCGATGACGCCGTAGGACACGCCCGAGCCGCCATGCACCGCGGTACCGCAGGGCTTGTCGATGATCAGCAGGTGGGCATCCTCGAACAGGATCGCGAATTCCGCGCCGGGCACCACCGCTGTTGACTTTTCGGCAACACGAACCGGGGGGATCCGGACCACGTCGCCCTGCTCCAGCCGGTACAGCTGGTCGATACGGCCCTTGTTGACGCGCACTTCCCCCGAGCGCAGGATGCGGTAAATGTGACTTTTTGGTACACCTTTGCAGACTCGCAACAGGTAGTTGTCGATTCGTTGCCCGGCTTCTTCTTCGGTGATCGTGACGAATTGGGCTTGCGGACCTGGCGGGACGACATCATTTTGCGTCTTCATTTGCTCTGTCTTCCCAGAAATTCTCTCTAAGTCCTTCATTTTGAATATATAATCGACAGGCGGCGGTCAAACCTCTGCTGGTGTAAGAATTAAAACGATATTTTACACAGGGGCGT
>JAKFDH010000115.1:0-40443 GCA_036676245.1 Massilia sp.
TGTTAATTTTTAAAGAACTTGTTCGGACCTGCTTCTTGCTGAGCCTTACGAAGCGTTGTGTTCGTAAGCAGCAGAGAGATGAGATTATGCGGCATTCGCTAAACTTCGTCAACCCTCTTTTTTCTACCGTCTTCGTCAACTACTTGATTTCGTTAACGTTTTCAGGCGGAGGCGAACTATAGCAAAGCGCCCTCGCGCTTGGCAAGGCCTTTTCGCCGACTTATTTAGCGCCGGCGATCGCACCGCGCGCGGCCGCCATTTGCGCCGGCAACTCTAGCCGCTCGGCGATCTTCAAGGCTTCCGCGCGGAAGCTGCTGGCCGCTTTCGCGTCGCCGCGCTTCTGCGCCAGGTCGGCCGAATGCAGCAGCGAATAAGGCAGGTACACCTCGAACTTGATGCGGCGACGGATCGCCAGGCTTTCCGCCGCCAGTTCAGCCGCCTTGTTCAAGTCCCCGCTCTCCTCGGCCACCACCGCCAGGTGGCGCAGGTCGTAGGACAGCTGGTAATCGCACCCTGCTGCCTTTGCGGTGCTGCGCGCCTCGGCCTGCAGGTTTCCTTTCACGCCGGGCGCATCGGCTTTCAGCTTCTTGAGCACGCCGCCGCCGCGAACAGCAATGAAAGACGTTACATGGTCAGTCCATTAAGGCTGCGAGGAAAATATGATATGCCACTTCGCCACCGGTGCCGGCGATGGCACCAAGCTTGCTTATAAAGGCTTATAGATAGCGCCGTCGCGAATGCGTGAGATTGTTTTGCTCACGTTTGGGACAGGTGCTACATTATGGAACAACTCATTCCATTCAGAGAGCCTCGCACAAGGGCCAACCGGAGACACGCAATATGGATCGACAAGCTTCAGTCGCGGGTGCGAACGCCCCCGCGCAATGGGATGAGAACATGCCGCGCATCATAGAGACCTCGCACGCGCGTTCGCAGTCTTACGGCCTGTGCCCGGCCGCGCGCCCCGATTTCAACCCCCTGGCCCGCCCCGACCTCGCATTGCTCATCGAGCAGAACCGCATGCTGTACGCGCACGCGGTCCCTGCGATGGAGACCCTGTACCAGCAGATCATCAACACCCATAACATGGTCATCCTCACAGATGCGAAGGGCATGATCGTCCATTCGCTGGGCGATGCCGATTTCCTCGAGAAGGCCGACCGGGTGGCACTCATGCCGGGCGTCGCCTGGTCCGAGGAACGCCGGGGCACCAACGCCATCGGCACCGCGATCGCCGAGAAGACCGCCACCCTGGTCCACGCCGACCAGCACTACCTGGCCGCGAACCATTTCCTGACCTGTTCCGCCGCGCCCATCACCGACCACCAGGGCAATGTGGTCGGCGTACTCGATGTCTCCGGCGACCAGCGCAGCTTCCACAAGCATACGATGGCGCTGGTGCGGATGTCGGCGCTGATGATCGAGAACCAGCTGTTCGCCGCCACCTTCGAAGACGCGATCACCCTGCATTTCCACGCGCGGCCCGAATTCGTCGGCACGCTGATGGAGGGGATCGCCTCGTTCACGCCCGGCGGCCGCTTCCTGTCCGCCAACCGCAACGGCATGTTCCAGCTCGGCCTGTCGTTCGCCGCGCTGCAGTCGCACACCTTCAGTTCCCTGTTCGGGATTCCGGTATCGTCGCTGTTCGACCATTACCGCACCGCCGCCCCCGGCCTGCTGAACCTGTGCATGCACAGCGGCGTGCGCGTCTACGGGCGCGCCGAACTGCGGCTGGCCAACGGCGTACACGCCCTCACCGAGAACAACGAGATCGCCGGCGCAAGCGGCGTTCCCCACGCCGCCGCCTCGGCCCACGCCACCCGCCGCCTGTCCGGCCTGCGCTACCTGAACACCGGCGACCCGCAGCTCGAACTGGTGATCGAGAAGGTCAACAAGGTCCTCGGACGCGACATTCCCATCCTCGTCATGGGCGAGACCGGCACCGGCAAGGAGCTGCTGGCGCAGGCGATCCACAACGATTCGCCGCGCGCGATGGGGCCCTTCGTCGCCGTCAACTGCGCATCGATCCCCGAGACCCTGATCGAGTCGGAACTGTTCGGCTATGAAGACGGCGCCTTCACCGGCGCACGCAAGAAGGGCTCGATCGGCAAGATCCTGCAGGCCAATGGCGGAACCCTGTTCCTCGACGAGATCGGCGATATGCCTTTCGGCCTGCAGGCGCGCCTGCTGCGGGTACTGCAGGAACGGATGGTCACGCCGCTCGGCAGCGGCAAGTCGATCACCGTCAACGTGGAGCTGATCTGCGCCACCAACCACAACCTGCGCGAGCGCATCGCCAAAGGCCTGTTCCGCGAGGACCTGTACTACCGCCTCAATGGCCTGGTGGTCAAGCTGCCCCCTCTGCGCGAACGCACCGACCTCGAAGTCGTCGTCAAGAAGATCCTGGCGACCGAATCGAACAGCAGCAAGTACTCGGTGTCGCCCGAGCTGCTGCACATGTTCAGGCAGCATAAATGGCCGGGCAACTTCCGCCAATTGACCAACCTGCTGCGCACCGCCATCATCATGGCCGGGGACGACGTCGAAATCGGCATGCGCCATATGCCGGACGACTTCCTCGACGATATCGAGCTGGAGAGGTCGAACGTCGCCAGCGCGGCGACCGACAAGATGATCGCCAACGGCGCCAATCTCGAAGAGATGGAGCAGACCGTCATCCTGCGCTCGCTCGAGGCGCACGGGGGCAATGTATCGGCCACGGCGCGCGCGCTGGGCGTATCGCGCAACACCATCTACCGCAAGGTGCCGAACCTTAAATAGCCGCGCGCGCATGTCAGGCCGCCTTCGGGAAGCCCGGCGACTTCCATACGATGCCGCGCTTGTTGATGGTCATGATATCGACGCCATCAAGCCGGGCCGCCAGCGCATGCGCCTTGCGCTCGCCCATGACCATGAACGCCGTCGACCAGCCGTCGGCCTCCATCGCGGTGGGCGCCAGCACGGTCACGCTGGAGAGCTCCTGCGGCGAATTGCCGGTCGCCGGATCGAGGATATGGTGATGCACGCAATCGGGCGTGAAGGTGGACGCATAGTCGCCCGACGTTGCCATGCAGCGGCGCTCCAGGCGGAATGTGGCCGCCACCGTGGCCGCGTCGCGCGGGTCGAGCACGCCCAGCATCCAGGGCCGGTCGTCGCCGCGGCTGCCGCTTGCGGCGAATTCCCCGGTATCGAGCAGCACATGTTCGATTCCCCTCGCGCGCACCGCGGCCAGCGCCAGGTCGGCCGCATAGCCCTGGGCCAGCCCGTTCAGCGTGACCGCCATGCCGCGCTTGTCGAACGCCACCCGCTCCGGGCTGACCACGACGCGCTGCCAGTTGACGCGCGACCTGGCCTCGAATTTCGCGCGCTCGCCCGGCAGCTGCCCGGCGTCGGCCGCGGTGCGAAACACGCGCCACAAGGGCTGCACGGTGATATCGAAGGCGCCGCGCGACAGCTCGGACAGCCGCCGCGCCTGCACCAGCACGGCCAACAGGCGTGGATCCGGCCGCTCCAGGACCCCGTCGCGGTTCAGCTGGAACACCTGGCTGGCTGCACTGTGAATGCTCATCAGGCGGTCGACGCCCTGCGCGGCGGCCAACGCATCCCGGATCGCCCGCCCGGCGGCGCGCGCATCCGGATGGACCACCGTCGCCGAAATGACGGTGCCGAATGCCAGCGCAGCGCCGGTGAACACGGTGCCCTGCTGCGCGAAATGTCCTGCCGCGTACAGGCCGGCGGCGCCGGCCGCCGTGCCTAGCGAAGCTGCGATAAATGTACGGCGTTTCATGTCGGACTCCTCTTCATCAATTGGCCACCCGGGCGATGGGAATGGCGGGCCGGCGCTTGAGCTCCAGCATCAGCGGCGCGCATTTCTCGTCGCTTGCGTGAATAACCACGCAGTCCATGCACTGGAAGCACTCGGCATAGACAACCGTGCCATTTGGCCGGATCGCACCGTGCTCGCAGCGGTGGCGGCAGGTCTGGCATGGCTTGCCGCATTCGGCGCGGCGCGCGATCCAGTCGAACAGGCGCACGCGGCCGAACAGCGCCAGCGCCGCCCCAAAAGGACATAGGTAGCGGCAGAAGAATTTGTACGAGACCATACTAAGAAGAAGCAGGCCCACCGCGTACGCGACGAACGGCCAGCTGCGGTTGAAGTTGAGCGTGATCGCCGTCTTGAACGGCTCGAGCTCGACCAGCATGTCGGCCAGGGCCGGCGCCAGCAGCGCGCTGGCCAGCATCAACGCCAGCAAGGCATACTTGATCCATTTCAGCCGGGCGTCGGTGCGCGGACGGATCATCAGCTGCGGGAGCTTGATCCACTGGCCGAACTTGCCGGTAAACTCCTGCAACGCCCCGAACGGACATAGCCAGCCGCAAAAGCTGCCTCTGCCCCACGCCAGCAGCGTCATCGCGACGAAGGCCCACAGCAGCACCGTCATCGGATCGAACAGCATGAACCCGAGGCCGCGTCCCGCCGCCAGCGCCTGCACGGCGGCGGTGATATTGACGATCGATAGCTGTCCCTGCGCGTAGTAGCCGATGTAGCCCACGGTAAACAGCAAATAGGCGCGCCTGAACCAGGCGAAGCGCCGGCCGTCGCGTACCAGGCGCTGTTGCAGGGCCAGCGCGGCCGCCAGCAGAACCAGCGCCGCCGCCAGCGACAGCAGTGCCGGAAGGCGGTCGATCCACACGGCGCGCCAGCCCTTGCTCCCTCCAGCGGCGGGAACGAGGTATTCGGCGGGGAGCTTGTAGCCGAGGGCGATGTCCTTGCTGATCCGCTCGGGGTAGACAATGCCTTTCGCGCGCGTGACCGGCAGCGAGAACGCGAGCGCCCCGCCCGGATCCAGGCCCGCCTGCGCGATGACGCGCAGGACGGTCACGCTGTCCACCTGCAGCGCGCGCGGGTCGGCCAGCTGCAGGTCCATGTCGAGGTCGCGCAGGCCGATCGGCAGTTTGTCCTGCGTGAGCGCCAGGCGGTCCGGCACGCTGCCGCGGACGAAATCGTCGCCAGTGATGCTGTAGCGGCCCGAGGACATGGCCAGGAAGGCATGGTCGCCCTCGTCGAGCCGGTTCTTCAATTTGTTCCAGCTCGCATCGGTGAGCAAGCTGCGGCCGACCGCGGGGACCGATACCCAGGCCAGGTAGAAGTCGATGAACACATCGTCCGGCGCGGCCAGCGCTTGCGGATCGAGTCCGGCGCCGGCGCCGCCGGCGAACAGTTTTTCGACGTCGCTATTGCGCACCCGCAGGCGGCGTATCAGGCCGGCGTCCAGCATCTGGGGCACGCTGAGCCGCTGCTCAAGGCCGGCGCGGATGCGCGCGATCCGGTCCGGGTCGCGGCCCTGTGCGAAGCCGAGCTTCTTGCGCGCGACCTGCAGCGCAGCCGACAGCACGCTCTGGTTCAGGATGCGCACCGATGCCGTGGCTTTGGCCACCCCGTCCAGCCACGCATGGTTCGCGTCCGCCCCCCGTTCGCGCCCTGCCTTGCTGGCAACGGCGATGTCCTGCCGCAGCGACAGGCCGCGGTACTGGCGCGCGAACGCAAACAGCGGTTCTTCCCCCAGTCCGTCGAGGAACACCGGCTCGTGCTGCGACAGCACGCTAACGTCGATAAACTCGCCCTTCGGGTCGATCGCCACGAGCAAATTCATCGGCACACCCGCAAAGCCGGGAATCGGCGCCAGGTCGATCGACTCGAAGGCGTAGCCGGCCAGTTCGGTCGCCGTCCCGTTCTGCCTGAAGATGGGCCACACCGGCAAGCCGGCCTCCTTCGGCCCCACGATGTACGGCGCGGGGAAGCGCCGTTCGACATCCGACTGCGCCAGCACCCCGGCACATACCGGCGCGCCAAGTACGCAGCACAGCAGCAGCGCGGCGATGTAGCGGATGATCCCCACGCCGCGCCGCCGTCGATCAGAAGAAGATGATGCCGCCGAGCGCGACGCCGTTCATGCGCGCCGTGCCGCCGGCAAAAGCCTTCGAACGGGTCTGCCCTGCCTCTGCCACCAGCGTGATCACGCTGTTGAGCGTGTAGTAGGCGCCCACGGTCAGGTTGGCGTTCGACTTCAGGCCGCCGGTGCCGGTCCGGTTGTCGTCGTTCTCGCTGACACCGTAGCCAACGCCGATCTTGAGCTTGGGGCTGGCCTTGTAGGTAGCCTGCACGAAGTAGTTCATCGAGTCGACGTCGCCCTGGTCGGCGTCCGACAGGATGCCGAGCGCCGTGCCGCCCTGGACATTGGCCAGCACGCCGAAATCGCCCGCGCTGAGCATGCCGCCAATTTCGACGCCGCGCATGGTCAGGTCGTCCACTCCTGGCGTGAGCGATTCGAACTTCTGTACCTTGGCGCCGATCCAGCCTTTGAAGCCGTCCTGCGTATACGTCAACTTGCTTTGGACCTGCGGGCTCGTCTTGCCGGTGTAGGCGGGGCCGGACAGGATCGGCGTATCGGACACCGGATCGACGACGGCGATGTCGAAGCCGATGCCGGAGGCGGACTTCGGTGCGCTGTACATGATCATCCCGTAGTTGCCGAGGTAGGTGTAGCCGGCGCCGATGTGGCCGAGCGCGACGCGGCCGCGCTGCGTGGCCTGCACCGGCGCGCCCGCGCCCAGCAGGGTCATGTCGTTCAGGATGGCAGGGGCGCCGAAGATGCCGTAATCGCGTCCCAGCTTGACCGTGCCCATGTCGGCATTACCGAACGTGAAGAAGGCCTGGCGCACGTCGACCGTGCTGTTCTGGCCGATGGCGCTGTCGGTCGACGTCGAGTTGTAGATGCCGATCAGCGCCTTGACGTCGTAGCCGCCTTGCGTGCTCGATGCGGAGGTCACCAGGCCGTTCGGCAGCAAGCCATTGCCGATGGTGGTGCGGTCGCCCTGGCCGCCGCAGCCGATACCCTTGTCGCCGAGCGCAAGGCCGCCCACGCTGGCGCCCTTGCACGACACCGCGGTGTAGTAGGCGTTGACGATGCCGCCGACGCCGACGTTCCAGTCGCCTGCCTTGATATCCACTGCGTGTGCAGCCTGCAGGCTCGCCGCGGCGATCGCGCTCAATACGAAAATCTTCTTCATCAGGTTCTCCTCCATTGTTTTAGTTAGATGGCACATCAATCGATGTACCCAATGGATGGCAATTAACGTGCCCAGTCGCGCGCATGGGAGAACGCTGCGAATTGCCTGCGATTGTGTGCCGGATCGGACCAGTTCGCGGCGCCGCTGTTCTGTTTTGTATCGGCGGGAACACGGCGCAAAAAAAAACTGGCGGCCGAAGCCGCCAGAAAAAAGAACCGCCGGACCAGGCACGGGGACACGCCCTGCTGGCCGCTACCGCTGGCGGTTACGCCCTCAACGTCCCTTGCCCTGTCACTTGGCGAGCTTGAATACCCACACCGAGCCGCCCTGCTCGAGGAAGTTGACCTTCTTGGCCACTTCGCCGCCCCACAGCGGCACCGCTCCGCCCCAGCCCGAGACCACGGCCACGTACTGGGTGTCGCCGTCCTGCCAGGTGACTGGCGGCGCGACGACGCCGGAGCCGGTCTGGAACTTCCACAGCTCCTTGCCCGTCTTCGCATCGACCGCTTTCAGGTAGCCCTCCGGCGTCCCGTAGAACACCAGGCCGCCGGCGGTGCTCATCACACCGCCCCACAGCGGCGCCACGTTCTTGTTCTCCCAGACGATCTTGCCGGTCTTCGGATCGACCGCGCGCAGGGCGCCGATATAGTCCTCATTGAGCGGCCGGATGGTGAAGCCTGCGCCGAGGTAGGCGCCGCCCTTCTTGTAGCTGACCGGCTCATTCCAGATGTCCATGCCCCATTCATTGGCCGGCACGTAGAACAGTTTGGTCTGCGGGCTGTAGGCCATCGGCATCTGGTTCTTCGCGCCCAGGAAGGCCGGCGCGGCGAACACGGTGCTGCCCTTCTTGCCGCCCTCGCCCTTGGTCGGATCGCCAGGCCGGTTCTCCGCCACGTAGTTCGGGCGGCCGGTTTTCAGGTCGATGCTGGTGGCCCAGGTGATCTTCTTCACAAACGGGAAGGCGTTCTTCAACTTGCCGTCCCTGGCATCGATTACATAGAAGAAGCCGTTGCGGTCGGCCTTGCCGCCATAGCGCTTGCCGTCCATGTCGAAGGTGACGAACTCGTTCGAGCCGTCGAAGTCCCAGGCATCGTTGGGCGTGTTCTGATAGGCCCACTTGATCTGGCCGGTGGCCACGTCCAATGCCACGGTCGACGACGAATACAGGTTGTCGCCGGGACGCAGGTGGCTGTTCCATGGCGCCGGGTTGCCGGTGCCGAAGTAGGCCAGGCCGGTGCTCTCGTCGAAAGTACCGCCCATCCAGGTCGAGGCGCCGCCGGTTTTCCACAGGTCGCCCGGCCAGGTCTTGTTGGGGGTGCCGGAGATGCCGTTTTCGGTGGGCTTGCCGTCCTTGTCGTACTTGTAGCCCATGTGGCCTTCGACGGTCGGGCGCATCCACACCAGCTGGCCCGTCATCGGGTCGCGCGCCTCGACGCGGCCGACGATGCCGAACTCGCCGCCCGACACGCCGGTCAGCAGCAGGCCCCTGGCGATGAGCGGCGCCGCCGTCATCGAGTAGCCGGCGGCGTAGTCGTCGATCTTCTCCTTCCACACGACCTTGCCGGTGTCCTGGTCGAGCGCGACCAGTTGGGCGTCGAGCGTGCCGAAGATGACCAGGTTGCCGTACAGGGCCGCGCCGCGGTTGACGACGTCGCAGCACGGCATGATGCCGTCCGGCAGGCGGTGCTCGTACTTCCACAGCTTGGCGCCGGTCTTCAGGTCGACCGCGAACATGCGCGAATAGGACGCGGTGACGAACATCTTCCCGTTGTGGATCAGCGGCTGCGATTCCTGGCCGCGCTGCTTTTCGCCGCCGAACGACATCGACCACGCGGCCGTCAGCTTCGACACGGTCTTCGTATTGATCTGGGTCAGCGGCGAGTGGCGCTGCCCTTCCGTGCCCATCCCGAACGAAAGCACGCTCTTCGGGTCCTTGGCCGTGTTGGCCAGCATCGCATTGGTGACATCCGCGGCGTGGGCCAGCGGCAGCGCCGCCAGCAGGGCAAGGGTCCCCATTAATTTTTTATGCACAGTCATCTCCTCTTTGTTTTGGATAGAAACTACTTGCCGCGGCCGGACGCCGGATGGGCGCCCAGCAAACGGTTTTCCTCGTCGGTGAACAGGCGCGAGCGCGTCAGGAAGCGCCGCCCTGTCCCGTTATCAAGCGAGAACATGCCGCCGTTGCCATCGACGACGTCGATGATCAGCTGCGTATGCTCCCAGTACTCGAACTGTTCCAGTCCCATGTAGAACGGCGCGCCATCCAGGTTGCCGAGATAGACATCGGTGTCGCTGAGATTGAAATCCCCCGCCGGGAAGCACAGCGGGGCGCTGCCGTCGCAGCAGCCTCCCGACTGGAAGAACATCACCGGGCCATGCTGCCGGCGCAGCGCGGCGATCATGTCCAGGGCCGCCGCGGTGGCGGTGACACGGGCGAGCGCATGGTTCATCGTGGTTGCGCCGCCGCTCAGAAGAAGCCGAGCGCTTTCGGGCTGTAGCTGACCAGCAGGTTCTTGGTCTGCTGGTAGTGGTCGAGCATCATCTTGTGATTCTCGCGTCCGATGCCGGACTGCTTGTAGCCGCCGAACGCCGCGTGCGCCGGATACAGGTGATAGCAGTTGGTCCACACGCGGCCGGCCTGGATCGCGCGGCCGACGCGGAAAGCGCGCGAACCGTCGCGCGTCCACAACCCGGCGCCCAGGCCGTACAGGGTGTCGTTGGCGATGCGCAGCGCGTCCTCTTCGTCCTTGAAGGTGGTCACCGACACCACCGGCCCGAAGATCTCTTCCTGGAAGATGCGCATCTTGTTATGCCCCTTGAACACGGTCGGCGTGACATAGAAGCCGCCTTCCAGGTCGCCCGCCTGCGCACTGCGCGCGCCGCCCGCCAGCAGCTCGGCACCCTCCTGTTTGCCGATGTCCATGTACGACAGGATCTTCTCCAACTGTTCCTGCGACGCCTGCGCGCCGATCATGGTGCCGGCGTCGAGCGGGTTGCCCTGCTTGATCGCGGCCACCCGGGCCAGGGCGCGTGCGATGAATTTTTCGTAGATCGATTCCTGGATCAGCACCCGCGACGGGCAGGTGCAGACCTCGCCCTGGTTCAGCGCGAACATGGCGAAGCCTTCGAGGCATTTGTCGAAGTAGTCGTCGTCCGCTTCCATCACGTCCTCGAAGAAGATGTTCGGCGACTTGCCGCCCAGCTCCAGCGTGACCGGGATCAGGTTCTGCGCGGCGTATTGCATGATCAGGCGGCCAGTGCCGGTTTCGCCGGTGAAGGCGATCTTGGCGATGCGCTTGTTCGAAGCCAGCGGCTTGCCTGCCTCGAGGCCGAAACCGTTGACGATATTGAGCACGCCCGGCGGCAGCAGGTCGCCGATCAGTTCAACCAGCACCATGATCGATGCCGGGGTTTGCTCGGCCGGCTTGAGGACCACGCAGTTCCCGGCTGCCAGCGCCGGCGCCAGCTTCCACACGGCCATCAGGATCGGGAAGTTCCATGGAATGATCTGGCCCACCACGCCGAGCGGTTCGTGGAAGTGATAGGCGTAGGTTTCGTGGTCGATCTGCGCGACCGAGCCCTCCTGCGCGCGAATGCAGCCGGCGAAGTAGCGGAAGTGGTCGATCGCGAGCGGGATGTCGGCGGCCATGGTTTCGCGGATCGGCTTGCCGTTGTCGATGGTTTCGGCGGTCGCGATCAGCTTCAGGTTCTGCTCCATCACGTCGGCGATCCGGTTCAGGATGTTGGCGCGCTCGGCCTGCGAAGTGCGGCCCCAGGCATCCTTGGCGGCATGCGCGGCGTCCAGCGCCAGCTCGACGTCTTCCGCCGTCGAGCGCGCGATCTCGCAGAATGGCTGGCCGGTGATCGGCGTGATGTTGGCGAAGTACTGGCCGTTGACCGGCGCTACGAATTTGCCGCCGATGTAGTTGTCATAGCGTGTCTTGAAAGGGTTGGCTACGCCGAGTTTGCTGATATCTGCGAGATTCATGTCGTCCTCTATTCTGTTGAAGTGGTGATGGATCCGTTGCGGGCAACGGGGTGTTCAGTACACAGCCTTGTATTCGCAAGCCCCGTGCCAGCACTGCCGCCCGGGGCTATGCAGGCGCCGGGCCGGCGCAGCTGTTCCAAACTGGTACAGGTGTCACAACAATCAACGGATCAATACGCCCCATGGCAATTCGCCGACCGCGATGTCCGCCACTTTCTCGGACTTGGCCGTGTCGATCACGGAGACGCTGTTCGAACGCCCGTTGGCCACATACAGGCGCGTGCCGTCCGGCGTGAGCGCCATGTTCCACGGCCGCTTGCCGACCGCGATGGTCGCGACCACCGCGCGGCTGGCGGTGTCGATCGCCATCACCGTGCCGTCGGTGCCGTTCGAGACATACACCTGCTTGCCGCTGGGGTGGACCGCGATGCCATTGGCGTTCTTCCCGGCCGGGATCGAAGCGAACGCGCGCCGCGTGGCCAGCTCGATCACATACACTGCGTTGACCAGTTCGCAGGCGACGTAGGCGAACAAGCCGTCGGGCGAGAAGCCGATGCCGCGCGGACGCAGGCCGACCGCGATCGTGCCCACCTGGCGGCGGGCGGCGACATCGATCACATCGAGCTGCTCGGCGTTTTCGGCGCTGACCAGCAGCCACCTGCTGTCCGGACTGAACACGGCGTGCTCGGGGTTCTGGCCGCTGACCTTGATGTCGGCCAGCTGCTTGCGGGTGGCGGCGTCGAACAGGGTCACGCTGTTGCTCTCTTCGACCGCCACCGCAATCGTCCTGCCGTCGGCCGATGCATGCACGCCCTCGGGCGACTTGCCCAGCGGGAGCGCCGCCGCGGGCGTACCGGTGGCGATATCGAGCACCAGCAGCGTGCTGCTGGCGGCGTCGCTCACATACAGGGTGTGTCCGCCCGGATCGGCGGCGATGCCGCGTGGGCGCTTGCCCGCGGCGAACTCGCGCACCACGGCGCCGGTGGCGGTGTCGATCACGCTGACGGAGCCGGATTTTTCGTTCGGCACGAAGGCGAACGGCGCGGCGCACACGGCGCCAGCCTGGAGGAAGGCGGCCAGCAGCAGCGCCTGCAGGCTCTTGTTTTGCATGGTTTTCATCGAGGATCCTTGTAGGGTAGCGCGTGCGGGGCGCGCGCGCACAGGCTCCACGATGCAAGCGCCGTGCCATTCAAGCAGAACTCGCGGCTGGCAGGTATATTGCTTACTTCGTTCGATACAGACCTGCCGAAAGCATCGAAGCGGGCGACGTCATCGAACCTTTGGAGATCATATGAACAAGCCATTTCGTCTTAACGCCATCGCCGCCCTGTTCGCAGCCGGCGGCGCCACGCTGGCCGGCCACGCGGCCGCCCAGGGCGCGCCCGTCCCGCTGGCGGACGTGGTCGTCGTCAGCGGCAGCCGCGTCGAGCACACCAGTTTCGACCTGCCCGCCGCGATCGACGTCATCGACGCGGCCCGGATCCGCGACGGCCAGCTGCGCGTCAATGCTTCCGAGGCGCTCAGCGCCGTGCCCGGCCTGGTGGCCGGCAACCGCCAGAACTATGCGCAGGACCTGCAGATCTCGTCGCGCGGCTTCGGCGCGCGTTCCGCCTTCGGCGTGCGCGGCGTGCGCCTCGTTACAGACGGCATTCCAGCGTCCATGCCGGACGGCCAGGGCCAGGCGGCGACCTTCAACCTCGACATGGCCGAGCGCATCGAAGTGCTGCGCGGCCCGTTCTCGGCCCTGTACGGCAACCATTCGGGCGGCGTGGTGCAGCTGTTCACGCGTGAAGGCAGCGTGCGCCCCACCATCGAACTGAACCTGGCCGGCGGCAGCGACGGCGCCCGCAAGGGCGACCTGAACGCGCAGGGCAAGTCGGGCGGCATCGGCTATGTGGTCGACGTGTCGCGTTTCGAGACCGACGGCTACCGCCACCATAGCGCGGCATCGCGCGAGCAGGCCTTCGCCAAGCTGACCATGGCGCCGAGCGCCACCAGCAAGCTGACGGTGGTGGCCAGCTCGCTGACCCAGGACGACACCCAGGATCCGCTGGGCGTGACGCTGGCCACCTGGCGGCGCGATCCGCGCGCCGGCGAGATCGATGCCACCGATACCCGGACGCCAAAGCGCACCATCGCCGACCGCTACAACACCCGCAAGAGCATCGAGCACCATCAGGCCGGCCTCTCATTCGAACAGCGCTTCGGCGACGACCGCCTGAAGCTGATGGCCTACGGCGGCAACCGCCAGGTCATCCAGTACCAGGCATTCTCGAAGTTCGTGCAGACGCCCGTCAGCCAGTCCGGCGGCGTGGTCGACTTCGACCGCGATTTCCACGGCGCGGACCTGAGCTGGAACAGCGTGCGCCATCTCGGCGGCGGCAAGCTCAGCGCCACAGTCGGCATCGACTACGGCCATTCGACCGATGACCGCCAGGGCTACGAGAACTTCATCGGCAACGAGTTCGGGCTGAAAGGCAGGCTGCGGCGCGACGAGGAAGATGTGCTCTCCAGCGTCGACCCGTATGCGCAGGCCGAATGGCAGGGCGGCGCATGGGCCGTGACGGCGGGCGTGCGCCACAGCCGCATGAAGGTCGATGTCAGCGACCGCTATCTCGGCAACGGCAACGACAGCGGCGGCGTCAAATACAGCAACACGACACCGGTCCTGGGCCTGCTGTACAAGGTAACGCCATCACTGAACCTGTACGCCAGCGCGGCGCGCGGCTTCGAAACGCCGACCTTGAATGAACTGTTCTACTCGGGCAGGGGCGCAGGCTTCAACTTCAAGCTGGCGCCGGCGAAGAGCACCCATGCCGAGGCCGGCGTCAAGGCTTACCTGGGCAGCCATACCCGCATCAACGCCGCGGTGTTCAGGGTCAGGACCACGGACGAACTGGTGGTCGATACCGCCATCGGCGGGCGCACCAGCTACCGCAACGCCAGCAAGACTTCGCGCCACGGCGCCGAAGTATCGCTCGACAGCGAACTTGGCGCCGGCTTCAGCACGCGCCTGGCGCTGACCAGTCTGCGCGCGGTATACGACCAGCCGTTCGGCGCGGTCAAGGCAGGCAGCCGCCTGCCGGGCGTGCCGAACGCGAACATGTTCGCGGAACTGGCCTGGAACAGCAGCGGCGGGGCTTTCAGCGCGGCGGTCGAAGGCCTCGCCAGCAGCAAGGTGTATGCGGAGGATGCCAATGCCGAGACGCCGGCGCCGGGCTACGGCATCGCCAACGTCAGGGTCCAGGCCAGGCAGGGGTTCGGCGGCTGGCAGCTGAAGGAGTACGTGCGCATCAATAACCTGCTCGACAAGCAGTATGTGGGTTCGGTGATCGTGGGCGACGCCAACAAGCGCTACTACGAAGCCGCCCCGGGCCGCACCTTCATGGTCGGGGCCAGTGCGCAGTACGCGTTCTAGCCGGACGCCATTGCGGCCTTCTGTCCGAATACCCGGCGCCAGTCCCTGGGACTGACCTGAAAACGCTTCTTGAAATGCTGGCGGAATGAAACCGGCGTCTGGAACCCCGCCAGTTCAGCGATTCTTTCCACCGGCATCGATGTCGCCTCGAGCAGCTCGCGGCTGCGGTTGAGGCGCTCGTTGACCAGCCATTCGACCAGCGTCATGCCGGTCGCTTTGGCAAAGTGGCGCGTGAATGTCCGCCGGCTCATCGATGCAGTCGCCGCCAGCTCATCGATGGTGTGCTGCTTGCCGAGATGTTCGCGCAAATAGTCGAGCAGCCGATTGATCTGCGCATCCTGGGTCGACACCGCCACCGGCTGTTCGATGAACTGGGCCTGCCCGCCTTCCCTGTGCGGCGGGATCACGATCATGCGCGCGACCATATTGGCTGTCCTGGAGCCGTGGTACTCGCGCACAATGTGCAGGCAGCAGTCCAGCCCCGCCCCGGTGCCTGCGGACGTAATCAGCTTGTCCTCCTCCACATAGAGGGCATTCATATCGAGCTTCACGCCGGGGAAACGGCGCAGGAAATCCTGTTCCGCCATCCAGTGTGTGGCCGCGCGCCTGCCATCGAGCAGTCCCGCATAGGCGAGCGCATACGTGCCATAGCAAAGCCCGACGACATGGGCACCGCGTGCGTGGGCACGCCTCAGCGCATCGATCAAACCGGGCCCGGGAGGCACGTTCAGATCGGGCCAGCCTGGCACGACAAGGATGTCTGCCGCTTCCGCCAGTTCCAGGCCGCCGTCCGGCTGTACCGTCAATGCCCGCTCGGCCGCGATCGGCCCCGCACCGGCCGCCACGATCTTCAGGTCGAACAGGGGCCGGTCCGGCGACGCCGCGTTGAAGACCAGGTAGGGCACGGCAAAGTGGAAGGGACTGAAATCGGCGTAAACAATCAGCGCCACAAGGGGGACTCGGCTCGACATGGTGATTTGCTGGCCAGTTTGGCCCAAAAGTTTCGATAGTTGGCATTCGGGTCAATATTAGCCGGGAGACGATGCGCGCACAATGTCTTTTCCAAAGCTAAATTCAGGAATCCACCATCATGAGCAAACGCGCCATCCTCGTCGTCGACCTTCAGAATGAATACCTCCCTACCGGGAAACTGCCGCTAGCGGAGATTGAACGCGCCTTGGCCAATGCAGCCCGCGTTATCGCCGCAGCCCGGGCAGGACGTGAACTCGTCGTCCATGTCAGGCACGAATCCGCCAGCGCCGATGCGCCATATTTTGTGCCGGGAACGACGGGTGTCGCGATTCATGCCTCGGTCGCGCCGCTTGCAAACGAGCCCGTCGTCGTCAAGAACTATCCCAATTCCTTCCTCGGCACAAATTTGAAAACGCTGCTCGACGAGAAGGGAATCGAGGCCGTGACGGTGATCGGGGCAATGAGCCATATGTGCATCGACGCCAGCACGCGCGCCGCCTCGGATTTCGGCTACAAGGCCGTCGTCGTGCACGATGCCTGCGCAACGCGCGACCTCGAATTCTGCGGACAGATCGTCCCTGCGGCGCAGGTCCATGCCGCCTTCATGGCGGCGCTGGCATCCGGCTACGCCGCGGTTGCGGCGACGGACGACTACCTGGCGGATCACGCTCAGAAGGCATAGCGCAGATTCGCTGCCAGCGTGCGCGGCGAACCCGGCGCCACAAAGCGCGCCTGCCGCGCCTCCACCGGACCGTCATGGGGCGCGGCGAGGCGCCCGCCGGGGAACAGGTCGGCCGCCACCGCGCCATAGGTTTCATAGCGCCGGTCGAGCGCATTATTGACCCGTACCGACAAGGTCCAGCGCGGCGACGGCTGCCAGGTGGCGCGCAGGTTGAGCACTGCATAACCGCGCGTCGACCAGTCGGCCGCATGGGGCGCCTCGCCAACCTCAGGATCGCCGGCCAGGCCATCCTCGTTTCCCTGTGCCGGCAGGCGCGATACGGCCTGCGCATCCAGGCCGAAGGTGAGCGCGGGCCGCGCCGTCCACTCCACTCCCAGCTTGAGCGTGTGGCGCGGCAGCCCAGCCAGCCTGGTGCCGCGCACCACCCGCACCGTGCGCGCACCGGTGAACAGTGCGCCGCCGGCGTCGTACACGGCCTGCAGGAAGCTGTAGCCAAGCCGCGCCGAGAATGCGCCGGCGCTGCGGCGCCAGTCGAGGTCCGCGCCCTGGTGCCGGGTGCGCTCGAAGTTGGCGAAGTAGCCTTGCCGGGTCGGGCCCGAACTGAAGAACAGGATGTCGTCGCGGTTGCGCGTGCGGTAGAACGAGGCGCTGGCAGCCGTACCGCCCCGCTGCCAGCGCAGGCCCGCTTCCAGGGTGCGCGCCACCACCTGCTTGAGGTAGGGATCGGACTGCAGGCCGACCGGCAGCCGGCAGGGCTGGGCCGGATCGGCGCAGCCCAGTTCAATCACCGTCGGCACACGGTTGCCTTGCGCGGCATTGACGAATACGGTCAGCCCGGGCGCGGCATCATGCGCGATGCCGAGCGCCGGGTTGAACCGGCGGTAAGCGAAGCTTTCCGGCGCCTGCGGCCCGCGCTCGGTGGTCAGCGTGTTGGCCACCCGCGCGTGGTTGAAGCGGACCGACCCGGTGATGCTGGTGCCGTGCACCGGCGTCCAGGTATCGGCCGCATACAGGCCCCATGCGCGCGAACGGCCGACGACCGACGACGCGGGCACGGCCTCCTCGCGCGGATCGGCCAGCACACCGCGCGCCGCGTTGATCGTGGCCAGCTGTTCGAACTGGGCGAACGCGCTGCGGCTGGCATCGAAAGTGGCGCCAGCGTCGATCCGGTGGCCGGCGCGCAGCGCGCTGGCATTGACGCTGGCCCCTTCGCCGCGCTGGCGGGTGCGAGTCGTATTGAGCACGCCGGGATGCAGCGCCGCACCCTGTGTCCGCGTCAGCGCGCAATCGCCGCCATCGACAGCTGCGCCGTCCGCGCCGAAGCCTTCGTGGCAGTCTTCGACATAGTTGCCATAGTCTTCGCTGACATCGCCATTGACGCTGTCGCGCCGGCTGTGGCGCGCGTAGGCCGTTGCGGCCAGCTCGGTCACGGCATCGATGCGATGTTCGGCATTGAACATGGCTTGCAGCAGGCGGTTGCGGGTCTGGTCGGGGAAAGTGTAGGCCGCGCGCCGCTTGTCCCGGTACAGCCCATCCGGCAGCAGGCCATTGCCCAGCAGGCTGCTACGGCCGCCCAGGACAGTGATCTGCCAGTCGGTGGCCTGGCCGCTGCGGCCCAGCTTGAGCAGGGCGTTCTCCATCCGGCCGGCCGACTCGTCGCGCCAGCCGGCGTCGCGGAATGCGGTGGCGGCGGCAAAGCCGTGCCAGCCCTCGCCCCACTTCGCCCCCGCGGCCAGGTCGGCGCGGCGGCGCCCGTTGCTGCCGGTGGAAGCTTCGGCCTGCACGCCGGCATGGCTGCGGCCTGATTTGGTGCTCAGCGCCAGCGCCCCGCCCAGGGTATTCAATCCGAACAAGGGATTTGCGCCCGGCACCAGCAGCAGCTTGCCGATCGCCGCTTCCGGGATCATGTCCCAGTTGACGACGTCGCCGAACGGCTCGTTGACGCGCACCCCGTCGAGGAACACCGACATGCCCTGTGCGCTGCCCAGCACCGGCGAAGCCCGGTAGCCGCGGTAGGTGATGTCGTTCTGGAGCGGGCTGCCGGACACCTCATTCGCGTTCACGCCGTTCATGGTGCGCGACATGAATTCATTGAGGCTGGTGCCGCCCCCTTGCCCGATCTCCCTGCCGCTTGCCGTCTGCACCGGATAGGGCAGCAGCCTGCGATCGATGCCGAGGCCCGGCAAGGGCGCGGCGCCGACGATCTCGACGGACAGCATGGCGCCGGCGGGGTACTCCTGCGCGCAGGCGCCATGCATGTGGAACAGCGCCAGCGCGGCGGCCAGCGCAAGGCGGCCGCGGCGCATCATGGCGCGACGACCTGCACCCCGTGCTTCGCGAACACCGCCTTCAGCTCGCCGCTGGCGGCCATGTCATTGACCGCGGCCTGCAGCAGCCTGGCCAGGTCGGTGTCCTCCTCGCGCACCGCCAGGCCCACGGCCCAGCCCGAGCGCGGCAGCCGCTGGAAGGCGATGTCATGCAGCGGGAAGCCTGGATCGCCCCTCAGCGCCGCCTCGATCTCGGAGCGGTTGGCCAGCACGGCGTCGAGTACGCCGGCCTTGAGGTTTTCCAGCGCCTCCTGCGCGGTCGGGAAAATGCGCACGTTGTCGCGGAACCTGCCATTGCCCTCGCCCAGCATCACCATGCCGGAGATCGACACCTTTTCGACGCCGATCCTTTTCCCGGCGAGGGAATCGAGGCCATCGAACTGGGGCACGCTGCGCGCGCTACGCACCAGGCGGATGGTCTCCACATGGTAGGGCGCGAAGATCTTCACTTTCGCGTTCTGCGCCATCAGGCGCGTGTCGACCGGCACATGCAGCATGACGTCGGCCGGGCCATAGCCCAGGTAGTGCCCCTTCCAGACCATATTGCGCAAGTCGTCGCCCAGTTCCTCGCCGGCCGGGAACGGCAGCAGCTTGAGCTGCAAGCCCAGGCGCTTCGCCAGCGCGCGGGCCAGGTCGACGTCGATGCCGGCTTCTTTGTCCGAGAAGGGGGCGAAGTCCTTGTAGACGGCGACCTTGAGGCTGCCCGACTGCTGGATTTTCTGCCAGTCCGCGCGCGCCGCCGGCGCGCCGAACAGGAACGCCAGCGCGCACACCAGCGTGGCGCGCGCGCGCAGGGAAAGGAGCTGGCTCATGGCATCTCCTTATTTGGTTTCGCGCCGCGTCTCGAGATAGCTCTTGATCGCCCACATCGCTTCCTGGTTGAAGATCCCCTCGAACGGCGGCATGTAGACGGCGCCGTTGCGCACCTTGCCGTTGCGGACGGAGGCAAGGAAGTAGTTATCCGTCTCCTTGAAGCAGGCCGCCTTCTTGGTCTCGTTCTTGAGGCCGACGCAGTCGCGGTCGATCAGGCGCAGGTCGGGTGCGATGCCGCCGCTGATCGCTTCCAGCCCGTGGCAGCGCGCGCAGTTCTGGTTGTATGCGGAGGCGCCGATCCTGAGCGCGACCTTGCTGCCGCGGTAGGGATTCTCGTCGCGCCATTTGTCGCCCAGCGCAGCCAGGCCGGTGGTGTCGACCCCTTGCGGGGTCACGTTGCCGTGCGCTTGCGCCAGGATGCTGGTGAGGGCTGCGGCGGCCAGTGCGGCCACCGCCGCGGCGGTGCGGATCGTGTGTTTCATGCTTGTCTCCTGCTGATTGGTTTAAGAATAATCAGGTAGGAGCAAATGCCATGCCACGCGCCGGTGCGGGGCATGGCCGCCGGCTGCCACACGCCGCTGTTCAGATTTGGGACAGTTGTTCCATGCCCGGGTACAGCTGTTCCAGGGTGGAACGGGCGACACGCCTGACGACAGCTTCGACCGGTGCGCCATCGCCGCCGCGCGCCGCCTGCCAGGCCGGCGCCGGGTCGGGCATGGCAGCGGCCAGTGCCCGCTCGACCTCGTCCTGCCAGAACGCAGGCGCCTCGCCTTCGACGAAATTGCCGCGCCCGCGGCCGAAATGCGCCACCGCCAGGTAGCGCAGGATCGACCCGACCAGCAGCGTTTGCAGGAAGGCGTCCGCGAACTGCACCGTGGCGTGGTTGCGGTCGGTGCTGGTGTTGAAACCCCATGCCGCGCCGGCCACCGTCAACGCGCCGACGATGCCGCCCACCAGCGCACCGGCGCCGAAGCTCATCCCGCCGGCCATCAAGTCGGCCGACAAGCCAGTGGCCGCGCCCGAGACCACCGCGCCCAGCAGCCCGGCCTGGGCCTTGTCGAGCGGCGCCCGCACCGCAAAATTGCCGCGCACGCGCGCATTGACCTTGCCCGCCGCGCCCGGATCGAGCTTGTGCAGCGCCAGCAGCTGCGCCGTGGCCGCGCCGATCCGTTGTTCAAGGCGCGCCACCAGCACGCCCATGGCCTTGTCCTGGCGCTGGCGCTCCGCGCTCTTGCCCAGGCCGACCGCCTTCATCGCCGTTTTCAGGAAGCCCGCGTCTTCCGTCTCGACCGCCTCGCTGTCGCGCGCGCTTTCCTGCAGCAGCTGGGCCGTCAGTCGCAGCGCGGCGTCGAAGCGGTCGCGGTTATTGCGCTCCCAACTCGCCAGCAGGCGCGCATAGCCATCGCGCTTGGCCGGATCGACGACCCGGCCGACGGCCTCGTAAAACACTTTCTCGTGTACCCAGCAGCGGGCGAAGGCGTCCAGCGCCAGCACTTCGCGCACGATCTCGTAGCGCGACAGGTGCTGGCGCCAGCGCGCCTGCTCGGCCTGTTCTTCCGGCGCCGGGCGCGGCGGCCCCAATTGGTTGAGCAGCACCACCACCGGCTTGCCGAGCCATTCCAGGATCTTCATTTCCGCCGGCAGGTAGCCGGCATCCTGCGGGTCCTCGGCCGAGTTGACCAGGTACAGCACGACGTCGGCCGATTCCCTGGCGGTGCGCAGCGCCACCTGGCTGAGCCAGAACGGCCGGTCGCGGTAGCGGTCCAGCACTTCGCGCAGGAACCAGCCGATCGGATTGCCGGACATCGCCAGGCGCCGCATCAGCCGCACCGAATCGCCGAAGCCGGGCGTGTCCCACAGCTGCAGCGAATCGCCTTCGGGGCTGGCCAGCAGCGGATGCGATTCGGCCAGCACCGTCACGTGGGCCGCGTCGCGCACTTCGCCCACGTCCATGCCGACCAGGGTGCGCGCCAGGGTGGTCTTGCCGTTGTTGGTGTGCGAAACCAGCGCGAACTGGATGGTGACCGGATCGTTGCTCATGGCGCCCTCGAGACGGCGGGGCCGGCGGCATCGAACGGCCGGCGCTGCGGGGCGAGCAGGTTGACGATGGTGGCAGGTGCGCGGTGGAAGGCGCAGAACTGCCGCCACAGCGCGATGCGTTCGGCCAGGCGGCTGTCGCCGGTCCCCATCCGTTCGGCGAAGGCCGATTCGTCGACCAGCACGCAAATGCCGCGCGGGCTCGATCGCACCAGCTGGTCGAGGAAGGCGCCGTGGTTCTCCTTTTCGGGCGTGGCCGACAGGTTGAACAGCGCCGCCGTCATGGTGACGCCGGGGTCGTCCAGGCCGGTGCCGCGCAGAAGGTCGGCCGCGTCTTCGCCATAAGCGCTGACCGGGCGCAGCATCACGCTCGCCTGCTCGCCCAGCAGCGCCACCGCCACTTCGGCCAGGTTCTTCTGGCGCACCTCGTCCAGCGTGAAGCTGTAGGGCAGCACCCGCAGCACGCCGGGCGCGACGGCGCCCGATGCGTCGCCCAGTTTGCGGAAGTACGGTACTTCCAGGTCGAGCGGAAAATTCGCGGCGAGGCGGCGCGCCTGCCAGTGGGCCAAGCCGGCCAGCGCAAGGCGCGGCAGCACCACCAGCAACGCCAGCGTGGCGCCGTACAAATGCACCCAGCGCGCGCCGGCGGACGGCGCCGCCTGGCCGGGCGTGAAGCGCAGCGCCTCGATCTCGGCCACGCTGAATCCGGGCAGTCCGAACACGAAACTGGCCGGCGCGAACACGATCGACAGGATCTGGCGCACCTGCGCCGCGTCGAGGAATGTGCTCTCCCAGCCGGCGGCGTACTGCGACAGCAGCCCGCGCGCGTACAGCGACAGCAAGGCGCCCAGCGCGAACATGGCGGCGGCCAGGTGCAAGGTGCGGCCGATGCGCGCGCCGGTGAGCCGGGCGCTGAGCTGCCCCCACTCGGCGATGAAACGGCCCAGCGCGTCGGCCAGCACCCGCGGCAGCTTGCGCGGCACGGCGGCCTTGCCGGCCCCGAACATGCGCAGCAGGCCGCGCGGCGCGGCCCCGCTTTGTTCGGGGACGAACAGCCAGGCGAACAGGGCGAAATAGACCAGCATGTTCCAAAGGACGATGGCAAGCAGCGGCGCCGACAGCAGGTCGACGCGGTGCGGATCGGTAATCCGGTCCAGGCCCGCGCCGAGCACCAGCGCGGCCAGCGGCAGCGCGGCCGCGAACGCGCCGCCCACGCCGCGCCGCTGGAGGAAGGCGGCAAACGCCGGGTGGCGTTCGCCGAGCCGCTTGAGCAGCTGCTCGGCGCGCTGCTGCAGGAAATGCTCGCTCGTTACCGGCATATGCTTGTCGGCGGCCTGCCATTGCGCCAGTTCGCGCGCGCTGCGGCTGGCATACATACGGTCGTCTTCGCTGAAGACCTCGCGTCCGGTGTCGGCGGTCTCGATGGCCCGGGCCAGCACGACATCACGCGCCACGTATTCGTTCATGGGCTCCCTGTTTTTCAAATGACAATATTGACTGTCCAATTGTGCCACCACGGGGCGTCCGCAGGGCGCGAAATTCGACTGTGCTATCTTAACGCCAGTTTTTAATACCACTTTACTATCGAATCCCGCCCATGCATTTACCCCACATCGTCCCCACCCATGACCCGCTCCTGGCCGCGCGCCTCGAGGCCGCCATCAACGGCAAGACCAAGCCGCCGGGCAGCCTCGGCCTGCTGGAAAAACTGGCCGCGCAAATCGGCCTGGTCCAGCAAAGCGCCGCGCCTGCGCTGGCCAAGCCGGCCATCATCGTCTTCGCCGGCGACCACGGTGTCGTCGCCGAGGGCGTGTCGGCCTATCCGCAGGACGTGACCTGGCAGATGGTGGAAAACTTCCTGGCCGGCGGCGCCGCCATCAATGTATTCGCGCGCCAGAACGGCTGCGCGCTGCAAGTCGTCGACGCCGGTGTGAATCACATGTTCGGGCCGCGCGAGGGCCTGGTCGACCGCAAGGTCGGCATGGGCACCGCCAGCTTCGCGCACGGCCCGGCGATGAGCGCGGCCGATTGCGCACGCGCGCTCGAACACGGCATGCAGCTGGTCGACGCGCTGGAAGGCAATGTGCTCGGCTTCGGTGAGATGGGCATCGGTAACACCACCGCCGCCGCCGCGCTGATGCACAGGTTGACCGGCGTACCGGCCGCCGATTGCGTCGGCGCCGGCACCGGCCTGTCGCGCGAAGGCGTCGCCCGCAAGCTGGCCGTGGTCGAAGCGGCGATGCGGCGCCACGCCGCCGTGCGCGAACCGCTCGATGTGCTGGCCACTTTCGGCGGCTACGAGATCGCCATGATGACCGGCGCGATGTTGCGCGCCGCCGAACGGCGCATGGTGCTGCTGATCGACGGCTTCATCGTCAGCAGCGCGCTGCTCGTTGCCGCGCGCCTGCAGCCGGCCATCCTCGACTACTGCGTGTTCTCGCACTGCTCCAGCGAGAATGGCCACCGCCGGATGCTGGCGCATTTCGACGCGCGGCCCCTGCTGAACCTCGACCTGCGCCTCGGCGAAGGCACCGGCTGCGCGCTCGCCATGCCGCTGCTGCATGCCGCAACAAGCTTCCTGCGCGAGATGGCGACCTTCGAATCGGCCCAGGTCAGCGGCAAGTCGGACTGACATGGCATCGCTCGCCGCCAGCTGCCTGCACCAGTTCCGGCTGTTCTTCGTGGCGCTGCAGTTCTTCACGCGCCTGCCGGTCCCGCGCTGGGTCGGCTTCGAGCGCGAATGGCTGCAGCACGCCGCGCGCTACTTTCCCCTGGTCGGCGTGGTGGTGGCGGCCTTCGCGGCGCTGGCCTACCTCGCTGCAGCCGCCTTGTGGCCGCCGGCCGTCGCAGCGCTGCTGTCGACCGCCGCGGGGATCCTGCTGACCGGCGCCTTCCATGAAGACGGCTTCGCCGACATGTGCGACGGCTTCGGCGGCGGCATGACGCGCGAGCGCGTCATGGAAATCATGAAGGATTCGCGCATCGGCACCTATGGCGCAGTCGGCATCGGCCTGCTGCTGGCGCTCAAGGTCGCGGTGCTGGCCGCGCTGCCGTCGCCGATGGTGGCGGCGGCGCTGTTCCTGGCCCATCCGCTGTCGCGGCTGGCGGCGACGGCGCTGATCTTCACGCTCGACTACGCGCGCGACGAAGGCAAGGCCAAGCCGCTGGCGGAAAAGATGAGCGGGGCCGAATTCGCCATCGCCGCCGTGTGCGCGGCGGCGCCTGCCGTGGCACTCGGCGCCTTCGGCCAGCTTGGCTGGGGCGCGATCGCCGGCGGCCTGCTGGCGGCGGCGCTGGCCACGGCCTGGATGGCGCGCCGCTTCGTGCGGCGCATCGGCGGCTTCACCGGCGACTGCCTCGGCGCCGTGCAGCAGGTCACGGAAGTGGCGTTCTACCTGGCCGTGCTGGCGAGCGTGCGGTGAGCGCGCGCCTGTACCTGGTCCGGCATTTCGCGCCCACCGTGGCCGAGGGCATCTGCTACGGCCAGACCGACCTCGCCGTCAACCGCATCGAACACGACGACAAGCTGCCGCGGCTGCGCGCCCAGCTGCCGTCCGGCGTGCCGCTGTTCTCCAGTCCCTTGCGGCGCTGCGCCCAGCTGGCGGGCAGCCTGGGCGGCGCGGTGTGCTTCGACGCGCGCCTGTCCGAGCTCAATTTCGGCGCCTGGGAAATGCGGCGCTGGGAAGACATCGCGCGCGCCGACATCGACGCCTGGGCCTTCGATGTCGTCCACTACCGCCCCGGCGGCGGCGAAAGCGTGCACGACATGGCGCTGCGGGTCGCCAGCTTTTACAGCGAACTGCGCGCCAAGGTGCGCGGCGACGCGGTCGTGGTCTGCCACGCCGGCACCATCCGCCTGCTGGCCGCCTGCCACCGCGGCCTGGCGCCGCTGGAGATGGCCACGGAAGCGGCCGCGCGCGCCCACCGCATCGGCTACGGCGAAGTAGTGGTGCTCGACTGTGTATAATTGACCCGTTTTGGTGCCCGCCTGCATGTCCATGCAGGCAGTTAAACGGGAAACGCGATGCCTCCACAGGCCAACGCGTGCTGCCCCCGCAACGGTAAGCAAGTGTCGCTGCAATCGCGACGAGCCGCCTCGAACAACCACTGTGCGCAAGCCGCATGGGAAGGTGAAGCGGCCAAACTTGCCAGCCCGGATACCGGCCAAAGCAGGTGGAAGTGTGCGAACGGGGATGTTCGCGATACGACCGGGCCCGCCGCATTCCCGTTCAATCGATCCTCGTCTCCGCTCGCGCATTTCTGTTCAATCTGGCCCACGGGGAAGTCGGCCGGTTGCATCCTGACGAAGATTTGACATGACCTTTCCAGCAGTACGCCGCGTGGCGCTGTCCACGCTTGCGCTAGCCATCGGCAGCACGTTCGGCACGCCCCTTGCCCACGCCCAGAGCGCCCTTGATCCGGCCATGGCCGCGGTGCTCGTCACCGCCACCCGCAGCCCGCAGCCGGCCGCCGAAGTCCTCAGCGACCACGTGGTCATCACGGCCGACGAGATCCAGCGCTCGGGCGCGGTGTCGGTCATCGACCTGCTGCAGAAACAGCGCGGCATCGAAGTATCGCGCAACGGCGGCCCGGGCGCGAACGCATCGGTGTTCATCCGCGGCGCCGACGGCAAGCAGAACGTGGTGCTGGTCGACGGCGTGCGCATCGGCTCCTCCACCTCCGGCGCGGCCAACTGGACCGCCCTGCCGCTGGCCAATATCGAGCGCATCGAGATCGTCTACGGTCCGCTGGCGACGATGTACGGCGCGGATGCGATCGGCGGCGTGGTGCAGGTGTTCACCCGCCGCGGCGCCGGCCACGCCAGGGTGACGGCGACGGCGGGAGCCGGCAGCGACAAGGCGCGCCAGTTCGGGGCCGGCATCGCCGGCGCCGCCGGCGCCTTCAGCTACGCGCTGGCCGCGGCGCGCGAACAGGACCAAGGCTTTTCGGCCACCCGCCCCGCCAGCACATCGTTCAATCCCGACAACGACGGCTACCGCAGGCAAAGCGCGGGCGGCCAGCTGGCTTACACGCCGGCCAGCGGCCATGAACTCGGCATGCTGTTCCTGCACAGCCGCCTGCGGGCACAGTACGATGCCGGCGCCTCCGCCTTCGACGCGCGCAGCGTGCAGGATCTCGACAACGTCGCCCTGTTCTCGCGCCACCAGGTGGGCAGCAGCTGGCGCATCAGCGCCCAGGCGGCGCGCGCCGACGATGTATCGGCGAACTGGGCCAATGCGTCGGCGACCGGCTACAGCAAGATCGAAACCCGCCAGACTTCCTATACCCTGCTGAACGAGATCGCCGCCGGACCCGGGCTGGCGCAGCTGCTGCTGGAGCGGCGCGAGGAAGACGTCATCTCGTCGTCGACCAGGGCGCTGACGACCGGCCGCAAGACCGATTCGGTGGCGGCATCGTATTCCCTGCGTGTGGGGGCGCACACGGCGCTGGCCGGCGCCCGCCACGACGACAGCTCGCAGTACGGCGGCAAGCTGACCGGCAACCTCGGCTACGGCTACCGCATCTCCCCGGCGCTGCGCGCCAATGCCAGCGCCGGCACCAGCTTCCGCGCGCCGACCTTCAACGAGCTGTACTTCCCCGGCTTCGGCGTCGCGTCGAACCGCCCCGAAAGCGGGCGCAACGTCGAAGGCGGCGTCGCCTACCGGCACGGCGCCACCGAGTCGAACGCGGTCTTCTACCGCAATCGCATCAGCGACCTGCTGGTCAACACTACGCGCTGCCCGGTCGAACCGGCGACCCATCCATCCGGCTGCGCCTACAACGTCAACCGCGCGACCCTGTCCGGCCTGACGCTTGGCGCGCGGACCCGCTTCGGCGCCTATGAAGCGCGGGCGTCGATGGATTTCCAGGACCCGCGCGACGAAACCACCGGCAAGCAGCTGGTGCGGCGCGCGCGGCGCCACGCCAGGTTCGGCCTTGACTATACCAGCGGCCCGTTCGAAGCCGGAATCGGGCTGCAGGTGTCGGGCAAGCGCTACGACGACCCGGCCAACCGCAACCAGCTTGGCGGCTACGGTGTGGTCAACCTGTTCGCCTCCTGGCGCCTGGCGCCCGGCTGGACCGCGCTGGCGCGCTGGAACAACGTGGCGGACAAGCGCTACGACCTGGCCCGCAACTACGCCACGGCCGGCTCCCAGGCCTTCCTCGGCCTGAAATTCGAAAGCCTGTGAACATGCCGCGCCAACCCGACCAGCTGCGCCGGCGCGCGGCCTTGCTGATCGCCGGCCTGTGCCTGATGGCAGCGGGCAGCGTGGTGTTCTCCGCCGGCGTCGGTTCGGTGCCGGTGCCGCTGTCGGCCATGCCGGGCGCGCTCGCCGAACTGGCGCGCGGAGAGGCGCAGTCGCTGGCGGCCACGCTGGTCGACCTGCGGCTGTCGCGCGCGCTGGTCGCATTCGTCACCGGCGCCGCCCTGGCGCTGGCGGGCGTGATGATGCAGGCGCTGCTGCGCAATCCGCTGGCCGATCCCTACGTGCTGGGCATCTCGGCCGGCGCCTCGGTCGGCGCGCTTGCCGCCCTGCTGTTCATGTGCGCGATGTGGATGGTCGACGCCAGCGCCTTCGCCGGCGCGGTGGCGGTGTCGATGATGCTGTACCTGTTCGCGCGGCGCGACCTGCGCGCCGGCGGCGGCAACACCTCGGTGCTGCTGCTGACCGGCGTGATCCTGTCCTCGCTGTGCATGGCGCTGGTCACGCTGATGCTGTCGATCGCGCCCGAAAGCCGGCTGCGCAGCATGATCTTCTGGATGATCGGCGACCTGGCCGGCGCGCCGGTGCGGGCCATGCCCTGGGTAGTGCTGGCGGCGGGGCTGCTGTTCGCCTTGCGCAGCGCCCGTTCGCTCAACGTGCTGGCGCTGCACGCGGAGGCGGCGGCCACACTCGGAATCCGGGTCGGCGCGGTGCGCAAGGGCCTGTTCTTCTGCTCCGGCCTGCTGACCGCGAGCGCCGTCACCAGCGCCGGCAGCATCGGCTTCGTCGGGCTGATCGTTCCGCACGCGCTGCGCTTTGCCTGCGGGCCCGACCACCGGCTGCTGATTCCCGCCGCCACCCTGGCCGGCGGCAGCTTCCTGGTCCTGGCCGATACGCTGGCGCGCACCGTGCTCGCGCCGCAGCAGCTGCCGGTGGGCGTGGTCACTGCACTGATCGGCGCCCCGGTCTTCCTGTACCAACTGCACCGGCTGCACAGATCATGATCACGACACGCCAACTCTCACTCAAGGCCGGTGCGCGGACATTGGTGGAAGGGCTCGACTGGCAGGTGCGCCAGGGCGAATGCTGGTCCGTCATCGGCCGCAACGGCGCCGGCAAGAGCACCCTGGTGCGCACGCTGGCCGGCTTGCGCGCACCCGACAGCGGCACAGTGTCGATCGGCGAACGCCCGCTCGGGCAATGGCCCCTGGCCGAGCTGGCGCGCGAGCGCGCCTACCTGGCCCAGTCGCGCAGCGACGCCTTCGCCTACAGCGCGCTCGAGACCGTGCTGGCCGCGCGCCATCCCTACCACGCCAACCGTTACTGGGAAGGCAGCGACGACCACGCCGCGGCGATGGCTGCGCTCGATGCGATGGAGGTCGGCGCACTGGCGGCGCGCGATGTGCGCACCCTGTCCGGCGGCGAACGCCAGCGCGTCGCCATCGCCGCCATGCTGGCGCAGGACACGCCGCTGCTGCTGCTCGACGAGCCAGCCAACGCGCTCGACATCGCGCACCAGGTCAGCGTCATGCGCCTGCTGGCGCGCCTGTGCCGCGCGCAAGGCAAGACCGCCGTCATGGTCGGGCACGACCTGAACCTGGCGCACCAGGCCAGCAGCCACGCGTTACTGCTGATGGGCGACGGCGGATGGCAGGCCGGCGCCGTCGCCGAGGTCATGCAGGGCCCCATCCTGAGCCGCTACCTGGGCCATCCGATCGCCGTCGTGCCGCACGGCGAGCGCAGCATCTTCATCCCAACCGAGGAATTCGCATGAACGACATCAACGAACGCCACCGCGTGCGCATGGAACGCAAGAAGGCCATCATCGACCAGAAGATCGCCGAGGCAACCAAGGAGATCGGCATCATCATCGTCAACTGCGGCAATGGCAAGGGCAAGAGCTCGAGCGGCTTCGGCATGGTGATCCGCGCGATGGGCCATGGCATGAAGGTGGCCGTGGTCCAGTTCATCAAGGGGGCGATGTCGACTGGCGAAGAGAAGTTCCTGCGCCGCTTTCCCGACGAGGTCAGCTTCCACGCCATGGGCGAAGGCTATACCTGGGAAACCCAGGACCGCGAACGCGACATCCGCAAGGCGGAGGAAGCATGGGCCCTGGCGAAGCAGTTCCTGTCCGATCCCTCGATCGGGCTGGTGCTGTTCGATGAACTGAACATCGCGCTCAAGTACCGCTACCTCGACGTCGATGCCGTCATCGCCGACCTGCTCGAGCGGCCGCCAATGCAGCATGTCGTCATCACCGGGCGCGGCGCGCCGGATGCGCTGATCGACATCGCCGACACGGTCACCGACATGACCGTCGTCAAGCACGCATTCAAGGCCGGTATCGCTGCGCAGGCGGGCACAGAATGGTAGCCGTGCGCGCGCTGCTGGTATCGGCGGCGGCATCCGGCCAGGGCAAGACCACCGTCACCGCGGCGCTGGCGCGCGCGCTCGTTGCGCGCGGCAAGCGGGTGCGCGTGTTCAAATGCGGTCCCGACTTCATCGATCCGATGCTGCTCGAACGCGCCAGCGGCGCGCCGGTGCTCTCGCTCGACCTGTGGATCGTCGGCGCCGAACAGTGCCGTGCGCAGCTGGCGCAGGCGGCGCTTGAAGCCGACGTGATCCTGATCGAAGGCGTGATGGGCCTGTACGACGGGACGCCGTCGTCGGCCGACATCGCGCGCGAGTTCGGCATTCCGGTCATGGCCGTCATCGATGCCTCGGCCATGGCGCAGACGGCGGGCGCGCTGGCGCTTGGCCTGCGCGATTACGGGCCGGTCGAACTGGCGGGCGTGATCGCCAACCGCGTCGCCAGCAGCGGGCATGCTGCGATGGTCCGCGATTCGCTGCGCGACATTCCCCTGTTCGCCACCCTGGCGCGCCAGGCCGTACCACTGCCCGAGCGCCATCTCGGCCTGGTGCTGCCGGACGAGGTCGATGGCCTCGACCGCCTGCTCGACGAACTGGCCAGCCAGCTCGTGTTCGACGAAGCGGCCTGGGAGCGGATACCCTGCACCGGCTTCGCCACCGCGCCTGCGCCGGCTGCATGCCCGGCGCTGCTGGCAGGAAAAACCATCGCCGTGGCGCGCGATGCCGCTTTCGCCTTCCTGTATCCGGCCAACCTGGATGCGCTGCGCAGGCTGGGCGCCGAGCTGGTGTTCTTCTCTCCTCTGGCGGACGAACCGGTTCCCGCGGCGGCCGACGCAGTCTACCTGCCAGGCGGCTATCCCGAACTGCATGGCTTGCAGTTGAACCGCGCGCAGCGCTGGCAGGACTCGATCCGCGCCTGCCATGCCGGCGGCGTGCCGATTCTCGCCGAGTGCGGCGGCATGATGGCGATGGCGCAGACGCTGGCCGACAAGGAGGGCGCGATATGGTCGATGGCCGGCCTCCTGCCGGGCAGCGTGACCATGCAGCCGCGCCTGGCCGGCCTCGGCTCGCAGGCGCTGGCCACGCCGCAAGGCCTGCTGCGCGGGCACACCTTCCACTACTCGCGCCTGGAAAGTTCGCTGGCGCCGGACGCGCACACGGTCAAGCACCCATCGGGCTCCCAGGGGGAAGCGGTGCACCGTGTGGGATCGTTGACGGCGTCCTACTTCCACGCCTACTTCCCGTCCTGCCCCGAAGCCGTGGCGGCGATGTTCTCGCGGAGCGCGCCATGAACAACACCCTCGTACTGGGCGGCGCACGCTCGGGAAAAAGCCTGCATGCGGAACGGATCGCGATCGAAACCGGCCGCGAGGTGATCTATATCGCCACCGCCCGCAACGGCCGCGACGCCGAAATGACGGCCCGCATCGCCCACCACCGTTCCTCGCGGCCGGCGCATTGGACAACCGTCGAAGAGCCGCTGGCGCTGGGCGACGCCATCAGGCACTGGCGCGCCGAGGACCGCGTGGTGCTGGTCGATTGCCTTACCCTGTGGCTGACCAACCTGCTGTTTTCCGGCGAGGTCCCGTTCCCGGAGGTCGGCGCAGTCGAGCTGCCGCAGCGCTTCCACGACGAGCGCGCGGCTTTGCTGGCCGCGCTGGCCGGCGGGAACGGCGGCGTGGTGCTGGTATCGAACGAAGTCGGCCTGGGCATCGTGCCGCTGGGCGCGGTGTCGCGCTGCTTTGTCGACGAGGCGGGCCACCTGAACCAGGCCGTGGCGGCCGCCTGCGGGGACGTGCTGTTCGTGGCTGCCGGGCTGCCGCTGTACCTCAAGCGCGCGCCATGCTGAGCGGATTGACCGTGCCGCAAATCGCCCTGCTGATGGGCGCGGGCGTGCTGCTCGACCTCTTGTTGGGCGAGGCGCGGCGCTTTCATCCGCTGATCGGATTCGGCAATATGGCGGGCGCTATCGAGCGGCGCCTGAACCGAGGCGCTTTCCGCTTGCCGGGCGGTGCACTGGCCTGGGCGCTGGCCGTGCTGCCGCCCACCGCGCTTGCCGCCTGGCTGGCCGGGGTTTGGGGATTGGCCGTGCATGCCGCCCTGCTGTACTTCGCGCTTGGGCTGCGCAGCCTGCGCGACCACAACCTGCCGATCGCGGCGGCGCTGCGGCGGGGCGAGCTGGCACAGGCACGCCTGCTCACGGCGCGCATCGTCAGCCGCGACACCGTCGCTGCGGGCGAGGCGGACCTGGCCAAGGCAAGCGCCGAATCGCTGCTCGAGAATGGCAACGACGCCGTGTTCGGCACCTTGTTCTGGTTTGCCGTCGCCGGCGGTCCCGGAGCACTGCTGTTCCGGCTCGCGAACACGCTCGATGCGATGTGGGGCTACCGCAGCGCGCGCTACCTGCAGTTCGGCTGCGCCGCCGCCCGCATCGATGACTGCCTGAACTACCTGCCCGCGCGCCTGACCGCCCTGTCGTACGTGCTGCTTGCGGCCGACCGCGGCCTTGCGTGGCGCTGCTGGCGTACCCAGGCCGGGGCCTGGCCCAGCCCGAACGCCGGCCCGGTGATGGCCAGCGGCGCCGGTGCGATCGGGCTGGCACTGGGCGGGCACGCCGTGTACGACGGCGTGGCAGAGCAGCGCCCGCCGCTTGGCATTGGCCGTGCCGCTGGCGCCGGCGATATCGCGCGCGCCTGGCGCCTGGTGGCGCGCACCACGGTGCTTTGGCTGGCGCTCGCCGCCAGCGCCGGCGCCGGCGCCTATCTGATGGAGAAATCATATGCTTGAACATGGCGGCAACCTGCGCACGGCCGCGCGGCGCTTCGAGCACGTCGCGGCCGACTGGATCGACCTGTCGGCGGGTCTCAATCCGCACTGGTATCCGGTACCGCCGCTGGCGAACAATGCCTGGCACCGGCTGCCGGAACCGGATCCGCAGCTGGCCGTCGCCGCCTGCGCCTATTACGGCGCGCCGCAGCTGCTCGCGGTCGCCGGCACCCAGGCCGCGATCCAGGCCCTGCCCCGCCTACGCCCGCCTTCGCGGGTGGTGGTGGCTTCGCCCTCGTATGCCGAACATGCCCACCACTGGCAGCGCCATGGCCACAGGATGCGCGAGGTGCGCTACGACGCTCTGGAACAAGCCGTCGACGACTGCGACGTGCTGGTCGTCTGCAACCCGAACAACCCGACCGGCGCCACCATCGCACCCGGCCAATTGCTCGACTGGGCGGCGCAGCTTGCCGCGCGCGGCGGGTGGCTGGTGGTGGACGAAGCCTTTGGCGATGCCGCCCCGCAGCTGAGCGTTGCGGCCCATGCAGGCCAGCCAGGGCTGCTCGTACTGCGTTCGTTCGGCAAATTCTTTGGACTGGCGGGCGTGCGGCTCGGCTTCGTCGCCGCCCACGAAACGCTGCTGGCGCAACTCGACGACGCGCTCGGGCCATGGGCCGTCAGTGGACCGGCCCAGCAGATTGCCGGCGCCGCCCTGCGCGACCGTGCATGGCAGGCCCGGACCCGCGAACGGCTCGATGCAGGCGGCAAGCGGCTGTTCGAACTGCTCGGCGCACACGGGATCACGTCCCAGGGAACCGCCCTGTTCCGCTGGTGGCCGGAAGCCCAGGCCGAGCAGTTCTGGCAGCACATGGCCGAACGGGGCATCTGGGTGCGGCTGTTCCTGCACGCCGCGCGCGGCATCCGCATCGGCCTGCCGCCGGACGAAACCGCCTGGCTTCGCCTCGAAGCCGCATTGACCGACTGGACACGGAGATAACGATGAAGACACTGATTGCCACCCTCGCCCTGCTGCTGGCGCAGGCAGCCCACGCCGGCATCACGGTGCCCGACGACGACGGGAGGCCGGTCACGGTCGCGCGGCCGGCGCAGCGCATCATCGCGATGGCGCCGCACGTCACCGAAATGCTGTTCGCCGCCGGCGCCGGCGACAAGATCATCGGCGCCGTCAGCTACAGCGACTACCCGGAGGCGGCCAAGCGCATCCCCCATATCGGCAGCAATCGCCAGATCGACATGGAGCGCGTCATCGCGATGAAGCCGGACCTGATCGTGGTATGGATGCATGGCAGTTCGGAGCGCCAGATCGACCAGCTGCGCCAGCTGGGAATCCCGATCTTCCACAGCGAGCCGCGCAAGCTCGACGACATCGCCGACAGCCTGGTCAGGCTGGGCAAGCTGCTCGGGACCGAGCAGGTGGCCAACAGCGCCGCGGCGGAGCTGCGCGCCAGGCTTGCGTCGCTCGCCAGCCAGTACGCGAAGCGCGCGCCGGTGCGCATGTTCTACCAGGTGTGGGACAAGCCGCTGTACACACTGAACGGCGGCCATATCGTCAGCGACGCGGTGCGCCTGTGCGGCGGCGAGAACATCTTCGCGGGCATGAAGGTCACGGCGCCGGTGGTCAGCATCGAAGCGGTGCTGAAGGAAGACCCGGAAGCGATCTTCTCCAGCGCCGAGCGCAGCGAGAGCGACGGCGGCGTCAACCTGTGGAAGCCCTTCCCCAGCATGGCCGCGGTGCGGCGCGGGAACCTGTTCCGCATCGACGGGAACTTGCTCAATCGCTCGGGCCCGCGCATGATTGCGGGTACTGCCGCCTTGTGCGAAAAACTGGAGCAGGCGCGCCAGCGCCGCCAACAACCATGACCCGATTTCCCTTCCATACCCTGATGGTGCAGGGCTGCACCTCCGATGCCGGCAAGAGCACCATCGTCGCGGCCCTGTGCCGCGTGCTGAAGGACCAGGGCGCCAGGGTGGCGCCGTTCAAGCCGCAGAACATGGCGCTCAACAGCGCCGTCACCGCGGATGGCGGCGAGATCGGCCGCGCCCAGGCGCTGCAGGCGATCGCCGCCGGCGTGGCGCCGCATACCGACATGAATCCGGTGCTGCTCAAACCGTCGAGCAATATCGGCGCCCAGGTGGTCATCCACGGCAAGGTGCGGGCCGAGATGGATGCGCGCGACTACCACCAGTACAAGACCGTGGCGATGGGCGCCGTACTCGAATCGTACGGACGCCTGCGCGCACAGTACGAGAATGTCATGGTTGAAGGCGCCGGCAGTCCGGCCGAGATCAACCTGCGCGACCGCGACATCGCCAACATGGGCTTCGCCGAGGCGGTCGACTGCCCTGTGATCCTGGTGGCCGACATCGACCGTGGCGGGGTGTTCGCGCACATCGTCGGCACTTTGTCGTGCCTGTCGCAAAGCGAGCGCGATCGCATCGTCGGTTTCGTCATCAACCGCTTCCGCGGCGACATCAGCCTTCTCGAGCCGGGCCTTGAATGGCTCGAAGCGCAAACCGGCAAACCGGTGCTGGCCGTGCTGCCCTACCTGATGGGCCTGTTCCTCGACGCGGAGGATGCGGTGCAGCCGGTACAGGCGGGCCGCGGCGCGTTCCGGATCGTGGTGCCCTCGCTGCCGCGCATGAGCAACCACACCGATTTCGACGCGCTGCGCGTGCATCCGGACGTCGACCTGATCTTTGTGCGCCAAGGCGAGGCGATGCCGCCGTGCGAGCTGGTGATCATCCCCGGCAGCAAAAATACCCGCGGCGACCTGGAGTACCTGCGCGCGATGGGATGGGACCACTACCTTGCCCGGCACCTGCGCTACGGCGGCAAAGTGATCGGTATCTGCGGCGGCTTCCAGATGCTGGGTAAATCCGTCAGCGATCCGCACGGGCTCGAAGGCGCGGCCGGTACCTCGAAAGGCCTTGGCCTGCTCGACATGGATACCGTGCTGACCAGGGAAAAGCGGCTGGCGCAGGTCAGCGGAACCTGTGCCTTCGCCGAAGCGGCGGTCGCCGGCTACGAGATCCACATGGGCGTGTCGCAGGGCCGCGCGCTGACGCAGCCCGCATTCTTCATCGAAGGCCGCGCCGAGGGCGCGCTGTCTGGCGACGGGCGCGTGATGGGCAGTTACCTGCACGGCATGTTCGATACGCCACAGGCGAATGCCGCCTTGCTGCGCTGGGCAGGCCTGGCCACCGAAGTCAGCGTCGATACGGCGCAGCTGCGCGAGGAGAGCCTGGACCGGATTGCGGAAGCGGCGCTGCCGCTGTACCAGGCCCTGTGCAAAATCGGGGCAGGCAGGCCAGGAGCAGGGTAACCAGCGCGCACGCCAGCCACATCGACCACAGGGTGTGGGTCAGGAAGTGCGCGCCCCGCAGCTGCTGCATCCAGCCCAGCGCGAAACCCAGTGCCAACGCCGCCGACGCCGCGGCAAGGGCCTTGCGCGGGCTGTGCGGCAGCCAGATGACGCAAGCGCCTACCAGCCACAAGGCGCTCGACGCGTGACCCGCCGGCAGGCAATGGCCCGCCGCCACATTCAACGGGAGTGCATCGAGCAGCCGCACATACGGCTCCGCGCCGCCATAGCGCGCCAGGTCCCATGGACAATGCGAGGCGCTGGCCTTCTTCAGCATGCCGGTCACCAGCGGCACGGCGACCGCCGACAGCGCGAGCGCGCGCATCCGCAGCCGGGTCAACGGCGAGCAGCGGACGACGGGCCGCGCCAGGTCCCAGCCGGCGGCGGCGATCGACAGCATGGCCATCACCACCAGCACCGCCTTGACGATGCCGTGGCTGAAAGTTGTGGCAACCCACGCTTCACGCCACGGAAAACCCCGCGCCGGATCGAACATCGCATCGGCCAGGACCAGGTCGACGTCGGTACACGCTCCCAGCCAGAGGATCGACAGCGCCGCCGCAACCAGGGCGGCGGCGATCACGGCCAGCGCACGCGGCGCCAGCAAGCGTTCAGGCGCCATGGGTGCAGGCGCCGAACAGGTTCAGCCGCGGGTTGAACACGGCCGTGTTCACGTTCAGCATGCCGAGCACCGAATGGAACACGTTATCGTGCGAGAAGGATTGGCTGGCGCGAGCCGCCAGGCAGGTGCGGTCGATGTGGAAGCGGTCGCTGAACCCGTCCGACATCCACAGCATCATCGGAACCGCAATTTGCTCTGGCGGCGCGATGATCCACGGCGCCCCGTGCAGGTACATATTGCTTTCGCCGAGCGATTCGCCGTGGTCGGAGAAATACAGCATGGCGGTGTCGATCCCTTCCTGCTCGGCGCTTGCGCGCAGGACGTCGATGGCCGCGCTGAGGAAGTGATCGGTGTACAGGATGGTGTTGTCATAGGCTGCGACGATCGTCTCCCGGTCGCACTTCTGCAGCTCGCTTGTGTCGCAGACGGGGCCGAACTTCGCGAACTGGCGGGGATAGCGCCTGGCATACGCGGGGCCATGGCTGCCCTTCTGGTGCAGCACGACGACCAGGTCTCGCGTCGCCCCATGGAACAGCGCCGGCAGCCCGGCCAGCAGCCGTTCGTCGAAGCATTCGTCGCCGTCGCAGTATGGGTCGCCGGGCGCCGGATCGGCGAGACTCTCGTAGCGCACGCGGTCGCACACGCCCTTGCAGCCCGAATTGTTGTCGCGCCAAAGTACGTCGAAGCCCGCGTGCGACAGTACATCGAGCAGCCCTTCCTGCCCGCGCGCCCTGGCATCCGAGTAGCGGTCGTGGCCGAGCGCCGAAAACACGCAAGGGACCGACACCGCGGTGGCCGTGCCGCACGATGTCACTTTGCTGAAATTGACCAGGCCAGGCTGCGCCGACAGCTTGGGATTGGTCGCGCGGGCGTAGCCGTTCAGGGAGAAATTCATTGCGCGCGCCGTCTCGCCGACGACGATGATGGTGGCCGTGCGGCGCCTGCTGCCGGCCCAGGCCGCGCCCTTGATGGCGTCCGTGCCCAGCGGCGCCACCAAGGCAGGCGTGTAGGTGCGTGCCTTGACATAGGCATTCACAGCCTGGATGTAGTTGGTGGGCGTGAGCAGGTAGCGCAGTTCGCGATGCTCGCGCAGCGCCGGCGCCAGGCTTTTGAAAAAGACCAGCAGCAGCAGGAAGGCCAGGGCCAGCGAGCCGGCGGCATTGCCCGCCCTGAATGCCAGCGCACGCCTGTCCGAACTGAAATCCACCCTGGTGCGCGCCACGGCAAGCGAGGGGACGATGCCAAGCAAGGTCATGGTGACGACCAGCTTCCAGTTCAGCAGCTCGAGCGCTTCGTTCAGGTCGGTCTCGATCACGTTCTGGATCATCGTGCGATCAATCGCGGTGCCGTACTGTCCCATGAAGTAAGTAGCCGCCGCGGCGCTCATGAACAGAGCAATGAGCAGCGGCTTGGCGACCGGGCGAAAGCTGAACAGCGTCAGGCAGCCATTAAGCACCAGTACCAGCAGCACGAAACAGCCGGCATGCAGCGGCAGGGTGGACAGGCTGAAGCCGCCGGTGGCATCGACAAAGGCTGTCCAGAACTTCAGGTTGTAGGCGATGGCGATAAATACAGAAGCGCCAAGGATCAGGAGAGGCGCGGAGATGCGTGGCTGGCGGTATTTCAAGAGGCTGTCCGTGACGTGCGCGGCCGCCATGGATTGGCGGCCCTGCCGTGCACGATACGGCCGGCGGCTTCAGCTTCCTGTCAGCGGCGTGTGAGGATTTTGTGAGGATGCGGCGAACACGATCCTGAAAACGCTGCCGCCGCCAGGACGGTCTGCAAATTCCAGCGTAGCTCCCAGGTAGCCGCAGATGCGCTTGACCAGCGCCAGTCCAAGGCCCGTACCGGCGGATCCGGTCGATGGCGCCGGCGCCAGCTGGTCGTCGATGGTTGCGCGCACCGCCGGCGGCAGCCCGGTCCCGCTGTCTTCCACGATGATGCAGCGCCGGCCCAGGTGCACCCGTACTTCACCGGCGTCCGTGTACTGGCAGGCGTTGCGAATCAGGTTGCCGACCGCGGCGGCCAGCAGCTCGCGCGGCGCGCGCAACTCGAAATCCTCTCCACCGCCGAAGTACAGCCGGACCGGTTTGCCCTCGACCAGCGCAAGGTGGCGACGGGTTTCGTCGCGCGCGATGCCGCCGGCATTGACCAGCGGTTGCTCGGCCAAGTCCGGCGCGCGTGCAAGCAGCAGCAGGACGTTGACGCACTCGGAGGCTTCGCGCGCGGCGCGGTAAATGCGCTCGGCCGGCGCTCGCGTGGCGGCGTCGGCGCTGCCTTGCGCCATCAGGATCTCGGCCGCCCCCATGATGACCGTCAGCGGGCTGCGCAACTCGTGGCTGACATCGCCCGTGAAGTAACGTTCGCGGTCGAGGAACTGGCGCAGCTCAAGCGAGTGGGCGGCGAAGGCGCGCGCGAGCACGCCAAGTTCGTCTTTGCCGTCCAGCAGCGGCAGCTCACTGCCGCCCGCGCTGACCGCGTCCGCCAGCAATGTGATCGGCGTGACGAAACGGCGCGCCACGAAGCTGCCCAGCATCAGCGACAGCAGCAGGAACCCGAGGAAGCCCGCCAGGAACAGCGAATAGACGACCAGTTCCACCTTTTCATAATCGCTCTCGTGGTCGACAACGACGAACTCGTCGCGTGCGTCGCGTCCGGCCAGTACGTGCAGGCCGATGCCGTCCACGTGTATCTCGCGTGTGCCATGGCGCAGGCCGCGCAGCGACAGGGGAATCTCGTCGCCGTGATGGAAACTCAAGCCAGCCGGCATATCCACTGGAAGTTTCGCCGCGTGGCGCGGCGAGGCCCAGGTGGCGATCTCCTGAAGGCGATTGTCGACCAGGTGTGTTTCGATGCCCTCCACCGCGACGGCCGCGATGAAGGCAAACAGCAGCGAGGCGCCGAACGCGAACAGCAGGAAGGCGACGACGATGCGCCGGCGCAGGGATTCAGACCGGCGCATTGGGATTGACAATGCGGAAGCCGACACCAGCGACGGTCAGCAGCATGGGCGCCGGGAACGGCTTGTCGAGCGCCTGGCGCACGGCGTGGATATGGGCGCGCAAGGCGTCGCTGTCGGGACGATCGTCGCCCCAGACGGCGTGTTCGAGGGTGGCGCGCGACACGATGCGCGGCGATTCCTTCATCAGGCAGCGCAAGATGGTGTAGCCGGTCTTGGTCAGCTGGACCGGCTGGCCGGCGCGATAGGCCTCGTAAGTTTGTACATTGAAGGTCAGGTCGCCGACACGCAGGATTGGATCGGTGCCGACATTGCCGCCGGCGCGGCGCACCAGCGCCTTGAGCCGCACTTCGAGCTCGACCAGCGAGAACGGCTTGACCAGGTAGTCGTCGGCGCCGCTGTCGAATCCGGCCACCTTGTCTTGCAGCGTGTCGCGTGCGGTGAGCATGATGACCGGTGTAGCCACATTCAGGTCGGCGCGCAGTTTCTGGCACAGCTCGAGGCCGTTCAGTCCGGGCAGCATGATGTCTAGCACGATGGCATCGTATTCGTGCTGGGACGCGAGGGCCAGCCCGCCGTAGCCATTGCTGGCCGAATCGAGGACATGCCCCCTCGGCTCCAGAAAGCCGTACAGGTTGGCCACGATGTCGGGGTTGTCTTCGATAATGAGGATGCGCATTGACGGTATTTTAACCTCAAGCGCCAGACGAAAAAAAACCCCAGCATTTCTGCTGGGGTTTTTCTCTTATAACTAGCCTGACGATAACCTACTTTCACACTGGTTGCAGCACTATCATCGGCGCAGAGTCATTTCACGGTCCTGTTC